>JAVXND010000016.1:0-52667 GCA_036645955.1 Clostridia bacterium
CAATGCTCCGCGCTCTCGCATACCCTTTGCGTTCCACGCTACCTCTTTGCGAGTAGCCCATTGTCTGGTTTTCTGCTATCACCACATTGACCTCCTTTCAGCCCGTACTCTGGACTTACAATTGTTCAGCCCTTCCCAATGGTTTTTTTCCCTCCCATTGGTACTATGGCTTCGGCTGACTTCTCACGGCAAGCTTTACTCCGTGGTTCGGAGTGTTCCTACTTCACGTCCGTGAGACCTCCCTGGGTAAGAGCGATAACTTTCATCCCATGTAGCCGCTTCATTTACTGTCTGGGGTTCGGGTAGTGTTGGACTTTGCTTTGTTTGGCAAGCTCGTCCGCCCCTAGCCAGCCTTTGTATGAAGTTTCTGTTCGTCAGCTCGGGACTTTGCCTCTGGCTTCCTTCAGATTCCGCCTCGCGACGGACACCCTTGCCTTTGGCTAGAGGTTCCTACTACCATAGCCCTCAGGGGTCTTTCACCCCCTAGTTATCGCCCATGCCAGGCGCACAAAAACAAACGGCAGACCGTGACCCCTCACCGTCTGCCGTTTGTTCTGCTGTCACCTGTCCTACAGCGTATATTCTTTTCTGCTTGCAGGGCGGCTCTTCATTTCATCCGCCTTTTTCACATACTTTTCGTTGGTGTTGCCAAGCACTGCATAGCTGGCAATTTTGCTTTCTTCCACGCCCGGCTGGTTGAACGCATCCACATCCAACAGTTCACCCGCATAAGCGGTTGCCATTTCAAAGAAGAATAGCAGCTGTCCAATGGTATAAGCGTTTACTTCGGGCAATGCGATGGTTTGGCTCATACGTCCCGCACGATACAGCGCATACTCCGTGCCGCGGCGCTCCGCATCAATGAGCACATTGAGCGTTTTGCCGCCTAGGAACGCGACATCCGCAAATTCTTCACAGCCATGGGAAATTTCGAACTCATTGCGGAACTTGCCCACCTTGAGCAGGGTAATCACCTTATCGTACGGCCCCTCGGTGTAGAGCTGGAGCTGGCTGTGCTGATCGGTTACGCCTAAGGCCTTGGTTGGGGTTTGACCGCAGTTCACCGCCATGCCCTTGCGGGTAACGTTTTTGCCAAGGGATTCTGCCCAAAGCTGGCAGAACCAGTCCGCCATAAATTTGAGGCTGTCCGCATAGGGCATCACCACTTGAATGTTCATGTCCATATCCTGCATGGCAATGTATTGCAGAACCGCTTCCAGCAACGCTGGGTTTTTCCATACGTCGCTCACCTTGCAGCGTTCATCCATGGCCGCGGCACCCGCGAGCATTTCGCGAATGTCAATGCCGCAGACAGCGGCAGGCAGCAAGCCCACAGGGGTGAGCTCGCTGAAACGCCCGCCCACCGTTGGGGGGATGAAGAAGAGCTCAAAGCCCTCCCGCTTGGCCAATTGAATCAAATTGCCCTTTTCACGGTCCGTAGTGGCAATGATATGCTTTTGCCAGCCCTGACCCACTTCTTTTTTCAACAGCTCTGAAATAATGAGGTATTGGCTCATGGTTTCTGCCGTAGCGCCTGATTTGGTAATCACGTTAAAGCAGGTTTTGCGAACGTCAATCACATCCAGCAAAGCCGCCATGCGTTCGGGATCGATGTTATCCTCAACGTACAGGCGCGGGCCGCCGCGCTTTTCAGCGGGCAAATCGTTATAGTGCAGATGGTTGAGCGCTTGCTGAATCGCAGTGGGACCCAATGCGCTTCCGCCTATGCCCAGCACCACAAAGGTATCGAACTGCTTGCGGACATTTGCCGCTGTTTCTTCAATATGCGCAACAATTTCGTCTTGGTTGTAAGGCAGCTCCATCCAGCCCAGCCAACCTGTTCCGCGATGGTCTTGCACATTTTGCTGTGCCATAGCGGCCGCTGTGCGCATGCCGTCTACCTGCTCCGCATCAATGCCATACTGAAAGCCAACAATATCACTCATCATATGATTGACATCCAATACGATAGGCTCGTGAAGATTTTTCGCCATGATACCTCATCCTTTCCGTTTATCCGTTTGCGTTTTGGGGTTGTGCACCCCTGACCCAGCTTTTCAGCCGACTTTCTGCCCGCAAACGGGGCAGAACTTCGCAGCTGCATCTACCTTTGTGCCGCATCCGGGGCAAAACCTGCCCGCGCTTGTTTGCTGTGCGCCGCACTCGGGGCAGAATTTGCTGCCTTGCGCAATCGGCTTGCCGCAAGCGGTGCAAGCAGCTTGATTGGCGGCAGGAGCAGGCTGACCGCTCATGCTAGGTGTCATGCTTTGTGTAAACATTTGCCCCATCATAGCGCCCGCGCCCATGCCTACGCCCATGCCGGCCATGCCGCCGCTTGGGTTGTTAGCCGCTTCACGCATAGCTTCCGCCGCTTGAAATTGCGTATACTTGTTCAAATCGCCCACCACACCCATGGAGGTGCGCTTGTCGATGCTCTTTTCAACCTCTTCCGGCAGGCTGATGTTCTCAATCACAAAATTGCTAAGCGTCAATCCCAATGCTTCCACCTTGGGGTTCAAGGCGGTAAGCGCATAGGTGCTTAGCTCGGTATAGTTCGCCGCTAAATCAAGCGCGGGAATTTTGCTTTGGGCAATGGCATCGCTCAGGCCGCTTACCACCACGCTCTTGATTTGTCCTTCCACGCCCTCCACCGTAAAGAGTGAAGAGGTGCCGAACACTTCTTTCATGAACACGGTTGGGTCCTTCACGCGGAAGGAGAAAGAGCCAAAGGCGCGAATGCGAATCATGCCGAATTCCGTGTCGCGCATCATGACAGGGTTTGCGGTGCCCCATTTGCGATCCAAAAACTGCTTGGTATTTACGAAATACAAATCGCTCTTGAAGGGTGAAGAAAAGCCGAATTTCCAGCTTTTCAGCGCCGTCATAATGGGCATGTTCTGCGTGCTCAGCTCGTGACGGCCTGGCACAAACACATCGGCCAGCTGACCTTCATTTACAAATACAGCCACTTGGCTTTCGCGCACGGTAAGCTGTGCACCCATCATGATTTCCTTGCCATTCATATCATAGCGGTACACCATGGTATTCGCGCTGTCATCCGTCCATTCAATCACATCAATAAACTGACTGGTCACCATATTCTTAAAAAAGCCCATTTGGATTCTCCCTTCCATTTTTAAGCTCGTTATGAATGAGCAAGCTTATTGGATACAAATGCATTCAAGCCGGGTACGCGGCATACATCGAGTACCTTGAGCTCAAGTCCCAAATAGTGTTCGATTTGCTCTACGGTTTCTTGAACAAAATCGTATGCGACGCTCTCACTCAAGCCTTCCTCTGGTTGGCACGGATAGCAAAGCACGCGAACCTCTTCCGGCGAAACCACTGCCACATGCAGCAGCATATGATCGTGCTGGGTTCCAAAAAAGTTGCGAAGCGCCGTTTCCAAGCGTTCACTGCCATAATGCCAGCGTTCAGAAAGAAAGCTTTCCCCGTCGGACAGGCACAGGCGTGCCAGCACGCAGGGTACATCGGAGCGCTCCCTGAAGCGGTAGAGCCTGAGTTGTTTGTTCATTTCATCGGTTGTGGCAACCAATCCGCTCATTGCCTGCTTCACCCAGCGTTCGCGCTGTTGGCTCAAGAGATAGCCGTCATCATATTCATCGTTGGAATTATCAGCATTCAGCCTTGTTAAAAGGCTGAAAACCTCTTTGATGGTTGCAAGCTGCTCTTCGGGGGTGGCTTCAATGGCAAAGATCGGGAGATTGGGGCATTCCTTGGTTAGATACGCCTCAAGCCCTTCAAGGGCGGGGGACTTGTCCAGCGCGATTGCATCAATGTGGTGCTTGTGCATGCATTCGACCGCTTCATCCATGTCACTGCGGATACGTGGTGGCTTGAAACCCAGTGTTTCCCAACCCTCCATGGATGCAAACATGTTCTTTACGTCTTGGCTTTGGGTAACAATCAGCAGTCTGTACACTTATTTCCCTCCGTTATCTGGTTCGTTCACACAACACCATTATACATTGTCACAACCGAAATATCAATGGTTGCCGAAATTTGTAGTATGACACCTGCCGCACAGTTCATAGAAGGTTGCTTGCGGCAATGTTCATCCCATGGTATACTTATGCTCGTTTCCACGAGTGAAGCCGAAGGGACGGGTACCGACGATGAATGAACCCTTATCCACACAAAGCACAAAGCAACGCACGCTCACATGGCTTAGCTGGGCGCTGATGATCTTTTCGCCTTTTTTGCTCATGCTCCTCCTTTCGTTGATCCTGAAGGAAAACGCCTTTGCCGCCAATCCTGTCTGGACGGATGAGCTGGACTATTGGCGCACGCTTTTCAACTGGCAGCACGTAGGCCTTCACAGCGGCTACAGCGGCTTATTTGAGGCGCTTCCCGCCTCTGGCACACTAGGCGTGCACGGCTTTACGGTGATTTTGCTCTATGGCTGGTTTGTAAAGCTGTTTGGGCTGAGCCTTTCCACCATTGTGGTGTGCAACCTCGCGTGGATTTCGCTGTCAGCGTTTGTTTTTTGCTTGATTCACAAGCCCAAAGCAAGCATAGCGCTGTTTTTGACCGCATTGCTCACGGTCTATGTGCCCATCATCATGTATTGCACAACCTCCATGACGGAGCTGTTCAACTATGCATTGCTCTTGTTTTACCTGACCTTTCTGTTGGGCTACCACCAGCGGCATAGCCTATGGTTTTTGCTTGGCTGTGTGGCAACCGTTGTTTTTGGCTGTCTGTACCGCATCACCTATTTTTTGCTCTTCATTCCTGTAGCGCTTGTTTTCAGCCGCTTCCGCTTCGGCTGGAAAATGGTGCTTTCCGCATTGGTTTCGCTGATTCTTTCGGTATTGTGCTATCTGCTCACCTCCGCCACCACCGCGCCCTATATTCAAGGCTTTTTGTACCATTTGGTGCGTGCGGATAGCTTGGGCACCTTTGTTCAAATGCTGTTGAGCCACACCAAAGCCAATTTGTACGATTACTTCATCCGTGCCACGCAAAGCCCCATGGAGGTTGCTTTCCGCTTGCTTTATTGCGCTGTGATGCTCTTATGCCTGTTGGGTGCTTTTACCCATGTGCAAAAAACAGAAAAAAAACTGCGCCTCCGCTTTCGCTTTTCAGGCGAGCTGCTCGGTTGCTTCCTCTTGTTGTTTACCGCGCTGGGCTTGATTGCCATGCTGTATGAAACCAACGATTGGAGCGATTTCCGCACACTTGCGCCTTTTCTTTGGCTGGTGCTTGGCTACTTGGCAATCAGAAAGCAATTCTTCATCCCCGCCGCCGCATTGGCCGCAAGCTTGGCTTCGCTTGTTTTGCTTTGCACCCTCCCCCCCATGGGCGCCTATGCTGATGAAACCCGCTATCAACCCGAGCCGCCCAAAGCCGCCATTACACAGGCCGCGGCGCTGATTCCTTACGATCCTGCCGCAACCAATCCATTAACCAACACCATTCGCATCGACATTCCTGGTTTGCAGGTGATTCAGGAATTACAGCCCGGCTTGGGCCTGCAATACGGCTGGTTCACCACCGAAACCACGGGCTTGAGCCGCTGGATTCTTACCGACCACCTCAAATGCGTGGTACACGGCTACGAGCCTGTATTTGCGGAGGATGGCGTAAAGCTCTACCGTTTAATTGAGCCTTATGAGGAAGCAAAGCCATGAGTACACTCCCTGTGGATCCAAACCCCTTCTTTCGCTCCCAAAAGCGTGTGGATTGGCTCAAATGGGCTCTTTTCGCGCTGGTTTTTGCACTGTCCTATCTTGTATTTTACATGCTTTGTCTGCGCCCCGCCAGCGACATCAGCATTCACGCCACTTGGGCGGCCGAGGGGGATTTTTTGCATCCCCGTTCCTTTTTGCACCACGGCGCGCACCCCATGTGGCATGGCTTTGTCGCTTTTCTGCTATTGTTTCGCATTCCGCTGCCCATGGCGGCCGCGCTCGTTACCGCGCTATGCAAAGCGCTGGAGTTTTGGTTGGTTCAGCGCCTTTTTACGCTGTACTTGGGGGAGGCGCTCCACCGCTATGCCGTTTCACTGCTTGCTTTGGTTTGTGTAACCGTTTCCTGCCTCTGCATTCCCGCCTACAACCCCACCGTTTATTTGGGGGTAGGCACGCCCAACACCTGGCATAGCTGTACACAGCTGATGGCCATGGTTTGGATGCTGCTTTGCGTGCCCTATACCGCCCACTGCTACGATGCGTTTACGCGCTTGCTGCCCGCGCAGGGTGACAAAGCCCTCCTGCCATGGAAAAAGCCCCTTTTGCTGGGTCTGCTGCTTTTTTTAAGCCTGCTGGCAAAGCCCACCTTCATGCAAGCGTTTTTGCCTGCCGCATGCTTGTTTTTTTTGGTCATGTGGTTACGGCATCCCAAGAACAGCCGTTTCTTTGGGCAAATCATAATTTGCGTACTGCCCGCCGTGCTGTTTATGATTGTGCAATACCTCTATTACTTTGGAATCATCGTACCCTCGCAGGGCAGCATGGTGCTTGAAATTACCTTTAGCAAGGTTCAGACGGTTTTCATCAATACCCTGCTCATTCAAGCCTTTCCCCTATATGTGCTGTTGACCTGCCGCCGCAGGCATCAGCCCCTTGACACTTTTTTTCTGCTGACGCTTGTGTTTGACTTGATTGGCGTGCTTGAGTTTTTGCTGTTAGGCGAATCGGGGCGGCGCGCATCGGACGGCAATTTCGGCTGGGGCATGATGGGCGCGGCGCTCATGCTGTGGGTGGTTGCCCTCATTCGCTTTGCAAAGGTGAATCACGAGGATTTCGAACGCACGCACCGCATAGGTGTCAAGCATTGCGCTGGCTGGCTGCTCTTGGGCTGGCATTTGCTGTCTGGCATATACTACATTTACTATTTGTGCACAAGCGGCAATGTGATTTAGCTTTCAAACGCAAAAAAAGCCGATGGTCGAAGCCCTCTGCGCGAGGCTGCCGACCATCGGCTTTTTTTTGCGGTTAGATTTTCATTTCGTGCTTTACCTCTGCAAAGCACTTGATTGCAAAGTCCAAATCCGCCTTGGTATGCGCCGCGCTCACCTGTGTGCGGATTCTGGCCTTGCCCTGCGGCACCACAGGATAGCAAAAGCCCACCACGTAAACGCCTTTTTGAAGCATTCTTGCCGCAAACTCCTGCGCCACATGCGCGTCATAGAGCATCACAGGTACAATGGGGTGAGTGCTTTCAGGCACATCAAAGCCCAATTTGCCAAGCTCCTTGCGGAAATACGCGGTATTCTCGTGCACGCGGTCGCGCAGCTCCGTGCTTTCCTCCAGTATGTCGAGCACCTTCAAGGTAGCCGCGCAAATGGCGGGTGAAACCGTGTTGCTAAACAAATACGGACGGGAGCGCTGTCTGAGCAAATCTACAATTTCCTTGCGTGCGGCGGTATAGCCGCCGCTTGCGCCGCCCATGGCCTTGCCAAAGGTGCCCGTTAAAATGTCCACGCGCCCCATAACGCCGCAATGCTCAGGCGTTCCGCGCCCATGCGCACCCATGAAGCCCACGGCATGGCTATCGTCCACCATGACCAACGCGCCAAATTCATCTGCCAAGTCACAAATGGCCTTGAGGTTGGCGACAAAGCCATCCATGGAAAACACGCCGTCCGTCGCAATCAGCTTAATGCGGCAATCCTTTGCTTCCTCAAGCCTTGCGCGAAGCTCCTCCATGTTGCTGTTTTGATAGCGCAGGCGTTTTGCTTTGCAAAGGCGCACGCCGTCGATGATGCTGGCATGGTTGAGCTCGTCGCTAATGACAGCGTCCTCGCCTGTGAGCAAGGTTTCAAACAGCCCGCCGTTTGCATCAAAGCAGGACGAATACAAAATGGTATCTTCCATGCCCAAAAAGCTGGACAGGCGCTTTTCAAGCTCCTTGTGAATTTGCTGTGTACCGCAAATAAAGCGTACACTGCTAAGCCCAAAGCCCCAGCGGTCATAGCTGTCCTTTGCCGCTTGAATAATCCGTGCGCTGTCCGCAAGCCCCAAATAGTTGTTTGCGCACAGGTTGAGCACGCCGCTTGCGGCAGTGGTATCGATGCACGCCTTTTGCGCCGTGGTAATAATTCGTTCTTCCTTATAGGTTCCCGCTTCACGGATTTCGTCCAGCTGTTTGCTGAAATAAGAAAGTGCTTGCTTGCTCATGCTTTTCTCCAATCCAAGATCACCTTGCCGCTGTTTCCGCTGTTCATGGCGGCAAAGCCCTTTTCAAATTCAGTATAGGCAAAGCGGTGCGTAATCAGCGGCGAAAGATCCAGCCCCGCCTCAATCATCGCGCCCATCTTATACCAAGTTTCAAACATGCGCCGACCATAAATGCCTGTGATGGTCAAGCCCTTAAAAATCACATCGTTCCAATCAATGCGCGTTTCACCCGCAATAATACCCAACAGCGCAATTTTTCCGCCGTTGCGCATGTTTTCGAGCATTTGCCGAAACGCGGAGCCGTTTCCGCTCATTTCCAAGCCCACATCAAAGCCCTCGGTCAGGTGCTGTTCTTTCATGACCTCCGTTAAGCTCTGCGTTTGCACGTTGACCGTTGCGGTCGCGCCCATGCGCTTGGCCATTTGCAAGCGCGTATCGTTTACATCGGTTACCACCACATGCCTTGCGCCATTTTGCCGGCAAATGGCCGCCGCCATTACGCCAATCGGCCCTGCGCCTGTAATGAGCACATCCTCCCCCACCACATCGTACATGAGGGCGGTATGTGTGGCATTGCCATAAGCGTCAAAAAACGAAACAATGTCCTCTGGCAGCTCCTCGCTCACGGGCACCACGTTAAAGGCGGGAATGCAAAGGTACTCGGCAAACGCGCCGTCACGGTTCACGCCGATGCCCACCGCATTTTTGCACCACTGCCCATTGCCCGCGCGGCAATTGCGGCACTGTCCGCAAATCAAATGCCCCTCGCCGCTTACGCGCTCGCCCACAAACAGCCTTTGCACGCCCATGCCAAGCGCCGCTACCTCGCCCACATATTCATGCCCAATGGTGAGCGGCGGCGCAATGTGGCTTTGGCTCCACGCGTCCCAATTATAAATGTGCAAATCCGTACCGCAAATGGCGGTTTTGTGAATTTTGATGAGCACCTCTCCCGCTTGAGGAACCGGTATCGGTTTGCGAACGAGCTCCAACCCCGCCGCCGCGGAAGGCTTGATAATTGCATCCATCATTTCTTGCATATTGCTTTTTCCCTCCTCCGTTTTATTTGTGTTCATTATACATCAACCCGCGTTTATTGCCAATCAAAAAAAAGTGCTTTTATCACTCTTCTCGTCAATTTTTCATGACAGAAGCCTTGAACTATGCTATAATGACCTATCCACCGACAAAGCAAGCAAGGAGGCGATTCCTTTGATACCCTTTAACATTCCGCCCTATGTGAGCCAAAGCTCTGACTATATCGCCAAGGCCATCCAAGCCCGCAAAATTTGCGGCGATGGTGAATTTACAAGGCGCTGTAATGCGCAGCTTGAAGCCATTACGGGCGCGCCAAAAGCGCTTTTAACCACCTCGGGCACCTCCGCGCTGGAAATGGCCGCGATTTTGCTGGACATCCATGCGGGTGACGAAGTGATTATGCCCTCATTTACCTTTGTAAGCACCGCCAACGCCTTTGTACTGCGCGGCGCAAAAATTGTTTTTGTGGATGTTCTGCCCGATACCATGAACATCGACCCCGCATGCATTCGCGCCGCCATCACGGACAAAACACGCGCCATTGTGGCGGTTCACTACGCGGGTGTTTGCTGTGATATGGACGCCATTCAAGCCATTGCAAATGAACACGGCCTGTTGGTTGTGGAGGATGCGGCGCAAGCCGTCACCTCGCTTTACAAGGGCCGCGCGGCGGGCACGCTTAGCAGTGTGGGCTGTTTTAGCTTTCACGAAACCAAAAATTTCTCCATGGGCGAGGGCGGTGCCGTCATCCTCAACGATCCTGCGCTGATTGAGCGCGCGGAGATCATCCGTGAAAAGGGCACAGACCGCAGCCGCTTTTATCGCGGGCAGGTGGATAAATACACATGGGTGGACATTGGTTCCTCCTTTTTGCCAAGCGAGCTAAACGCCGCCTATTTGCTGGCACAGCTTGAGCAAAATGTACAAATCACCGCAAAGCGCATGGCACGCTGGAACCAATATCACCAAGCCTTTGAGGAATTGGAGCGCAACGGTTTGCTTACGCGCATGTCCGTGCCCGAAAGCTGCACGCACAATGCGCATATGTACTACCTCAAGCTCCGAAGCCTGTCGGAGCGTACCGAGCTGATTGCCTGCTTAAAGGCGCAGGATGTAAACGCCGTTTTTCATTACATCCCGCTGCACTCCGCGAGCGCAGGGCTTAAATATGGCCGCTTTGCGGGCGCAGACCGCTTCACCACCTCTGGCTCCGAGCATTTGCTTCGCCTGCCGCTGTTTTACGAGCTATCCGAAGGGGATTGTGCAAAGGTCATTGAACAGGTTTTTGCGTTCTTCGCGCGTTAATATCAATCATCCAACACAAAAAACATGAAGGAAGGTTATCCTTATGAAAAAAGTAACATACCAATGGAACCGTAATACTGCCTGCTGGGCAGGCGTGCTTTTCTATGCCGTGTGCGGCCTGCTGCTGCTGATTCTTCCCAAGCTGGCCATGAGCATTGCTAACTTCAGCCTTGCCGCGATTCTGCTGATTGTTGGCGGATTCTTCGTTTTCAGCTACTTCAAAGGCTCCGTGCTGGATGGCTTGATGGGCGCACGGCTCATGATGGGGCTTGTGCTGGTATGCTTTGGCATTATGCTTTGCTTCAACTCCAGCTTTTTAAGCGTTCTGCTTCCCCTTCTTTGGGGCATTTCCCTGTTGGTTGGCGGCTTTGGCAAGGTGCAGATTTGCATAGACCTCAAGCGCATCGGCGAAAAATATTGGTGGACCGTGCTCATTGGCGCAGTGGTTTCCTTCGCGCTGGGCTTTATCGCCATTGCAAGGCCAAGCTTCATTACCACCATTGTTACACAGTTCATAGGCATTTCACTGCTGGTGGAAGCCGTTTTGGACGCTATCACCCTGTTTACCACCAACAAGCGCGTAAAGGATTATCGCAAAAATTGCAGCAACCCAACCGCCATGTAAGTTGTTGGTTCCCGCAAGCTTCAAGGAGCATGCTCAGCAAATGAGCCTGTCCCTTGTTTTTAATATGTACTTTCCCATCATTCGCCATTTTTCGGCTTGCGAAGCACCGCACTAAAGTGTATAATGAATTCAGATTCTAAATGATAAGAGGGGGCGACATATCCATGAAGAAAATCATAGCCATTCTTTTGGTGGTTCTCATGCTCATACCAGCCTTTGCACTAGGCGAAAACGTTGTCAAAATCGGCGTTTTTGAGCCTGCATCAGGCGACAGCGGCGCAGGCGGAAAGCAAGAAACACTCGGCATGCAATATGCCAATTCCGTACAGCCCACCGTTGAAATTGGCGGCGAAACCTATCAAGTGGAGCTTGTATATGCCGATAACGGCTCCTCACCCGATAAAGCGCCCTCCGCCGCACAGCAATTGGTAAGCGCAGGCGTAAGCGTTGTGCTTGGCTCCTATGGCTCTGGCGTATCCATTGCAGGCTCGCAGTATTTCGCGGACGCGGGCATTCCGGCCATCGGCGTATCCTGCACCAATCCGCAGGTTACCGCAGGCAACACACACTATTTCCGCGTTTGCTTCCTCGACCCCTTCCAGGGCACCGCGCTTGCAAACTATTCCTTTAAAGAGCTGGGCGCCAAAACCGCTTATTGCTTGGCGGAGCTTGGCAACGACTACGACGTTGGCCTCTGCCACTATTTCAAGCAAGCCTTTGAAGCATTGGGCGGCACCGTAATCGCCGAAACCTTCCCCAATGGCAACTCCGACTTTACCTCCTACCTTTCCAGCGCCACCGCGCTTAATGCAGAGGTGTTCTTCTGCCCCGTTTCCATTGCTTATTCCACGCAAATCATCAACCAAGCCGCTTCCCAAAATGTCACGTTCCCCATCATCGGCAGTGATACGCTGGATAGCAACAAGGTAATTGAAGCCGCAAAGGGCACTGCCGTGAAGCTCTTCATTACCACCTTCTACCAAGAGGGCGGCACGCCTGAGTTTGACACAGGCTTTAAAGCATGGCTCAACCAAAACAAGGATGCGCTCACCAACAACGGCGGCAATGATATGATCTCCGCTGTATCCGCCCTAGGCTACGATGCTTACTTTGTAGCGCTGGAAGCCCTCAAGGCCGCTGGCACTACAGATAGCAAGGCCGTCAACGAAGCCTTGTGGAAGGTGAGCTACACAGGCGTTACAGGCGCTATTGCCTTTAACGAAATCGGCGATGCAAACCGTGATTCCGCCTATATCAAAACAGCCAACACCGAAACTGGCGCATGGGACTTTGTGACCGTGCAAAAGGTAGACTAAACCCCATTAAGCTTTTCTATTTTCATTGATTCGCGGCGGGGGCCTACGCCCTCGCCGCGTTTATCATCAAAGGAGGGTTCCTCCCCGTGATGAGCACTGTGCTTCCCTATTTACTCTCGGGCATTTCCGTAGGCGGGCAATATGCGCTGATTGCCATTGGGTACACCATGGTTTATGGCATTTTGCGCCTCATCAACTTCGCCCATGGCGATGTGTTCATGGTTTCCGGTATTTTGATGGTGTATATCTGCGCAAGCGGCATTCCGCTCTATGTGGCCATTCCGCTTGTATTGGTGCTAACGGCAGTGATTGGCTTTGCCATTGAACGCGTGGCCTACAAGCCGCTGCGTTCCGCGCCGCGCATGAGCATTATGATTTCCGCCATCGGCGTAAGCTATACGCTTCAAAACCTTGTATTGTATATCACAGGCGGTTTAAATCAGTATTATCCCGTGATTCCCTTCATTTCAAACTCGGTTACCATCGGCACCGCCACCACAAAGATGGTCACCATTATTACGCCATTTTTAACGCTTGCGCTGGTGATTGCGCTGGTACTGCTCATCAATCATACCAAAATCGGCATGGCCATGCGCGCCGTTAGCAAGGATTTTGAAACCAGCAAGCTCATGGGCATCAAAATCAACTCCGTTATTTCCATCACCTTTGTCATCGGCTCCCTGCTGGCAGGCGTTGGCTCCATCCTGTACTTTACCAACTACAACACCGTGATTCAAACCTCAGGCGCTATGCCTGGCCTCAAGGCTTTTGTTGCGGCTGTTTTTGGGGGAATCGGCAGCATACCGGGCGCGGTGGTGGGCGCGTTTCTCATTGGCATTTGTGAAAACCTCATCAAGGGTTTGGACACCATTTTGTTCAAAGCGGGCATTACCCAGCAAATGCTTGGCTTAACCACCTTTTCGGATGCTTTCACCTTTGCGCTTCTGATTGTGATTTTGATCGTCAAACCCACGGGCTTGTTTGGCGAAAAAACCACGGATAAGGTGTGAGGTGAAGAAAATGACAAACATTCCCACAGCTTCAAGGCTTCCCAAAAAAGCGCCAAGCAAAGCCTCTGTTTTCACCTTTCTTGTGATTGCCGCCATCTACATCGCCGTGTTTGCGCTGGAGCAGATCATTCCGCCCTCCTCCATGCTGTTCACGGTGCTTAAAAAAGGCGCAACCTATGCATTGGTCGCGGTTTCCATGAACCTGCTCAACGGCTTCACGGGGCTGTTTTCCTTGGGGCAAGCGGGCTTCATGCTCATTGGCGCGTATGCCTATGGCATCTTCACCATTCCCGTAGCACAGCGCACCGCCGTGTACCAGTATTACGACGGCGGTTTGGTGCAGTTTGCCATGCCCTTTCTGCCCGCACTGCTATTGGCGGGTTTGTTTGCGGCTTTGTTTGCATTCTTGATTGGTTTGCCTGTGCTCCGCCTCAAGAGTGATTATCTGGCCATTGCAACCCTCGGCTTTGCGGAAATCATCCGTTCCATTTTTCAGTGGGATAAGCTGGGCGCTATTACCAACGGCTCCAACATGCTTCGGCTGTTCCCCACATTTAACGACTTCAACATCAAAAACGCAAACGGTGAAGTGGTGGTTTACCTTTCCACGCTGGTACCCTTTGTTATTTCGGGCGTGTGCATTGCGCTGATTGTACTGCTCATTCATTCCAGCCATGGCCGCGCTTTCATGTCCATCCGTGACGATGAAGTGGCGGCGGAGGCCATGGGCATTAATTTAGCGCGCCATAAGCAATACGCGTTTTGCATCAGCTCCTTTTTTTCCGGCATTGGCGGCGCAATGCTTGCCATGTATTCCAACTCCGTGCAAGCCAAAAGCTTCACCTCTGCCATGACCTATGAAATCCTGCTGATTGTGGTCATTGGCGGCATAGGCTCGGTCACAGGCAGCTGTTTAAGCTCGTTCCTGTTTGTGGCCTGCTCCGAGTGGTGGCTTCGCTTTCTGGATCAAGAGCAAACCATTGCAGGCTGGCATGTGCCCTTGCTTCGAAACGGCTTCCGCTTGGTGGTGTTCTCGCTGATTATCATGGTTGTGGTGCTGTTTTTCCGCAAAGGCATCATGGGCACAAAGGAATTGCCGGACTTCTTTCGAAAAAAGCCTGCCAAAAAGGAGGCCGTCAAATGAATGTTCCTGTTTTAGCGCTTGAAAACGTCACCATGCAGTTTGGCGGCGTGGTGGCTGTGGATAGCTTAACCATGCATGTGGATACGGGCGAAATTGTAGCGCTCATCGGCCCCAACGGCGCGGGCAAAACAACCGCGTTCAATGTGATCACAGGCGTATATGCGCCCACAAACGGCAACGTGCGCCTGCGCGGCAAAATTGTGGCGCAGGGGCACCCCACGGGCAAAATGCACAAGCTATATGCAGGCTCCAACCTCGGTGAATATACAAAGCTCATATCCCATACGCCTGACCGCATTACCCAAATGGGCGTAGCGCGTACCTTTCAAAACATCCGCCTCTTTAAGGGCATGACGGTGCTTGAAAACGTGCTGGTGGCACGCCACATGCGCCTCAAAGCGGGGCTGTTTCAATCCGCCTTGCACCTCAACGTTCAGGAAAGCAAGCGCATTCGCCAAGAATCGCTGGATTTGCTGGAAATGCTCGGCATGGCAGAGCTAGCCGACGAGGTTGCTTCCTCCTTGCCCTATGGCAAGCAGCGCTATCTGGAGATTGTGCGCGCGCTGGCAACAGAGCCGCGCCTCCTGCTGCTGGATGAACCCGCCGCAGGCATGAACCCGCAGGAAACCGATGAACTAAGCGATTTTATCCGCGACATCAAGAAAAAGTTCAATCTGACCGTGTTCCTCATTGAGCACCACATGAACCTTGTCATGGACATCAGCGACCGCATTTATGTGCTGGATTTTGGCAAGCTGATTGCGCAAGGCACCCCGCGTGAGGTACAGGACAATCCCGCCGTGATTTCTGCCTATTTGGGGGTAGAGGAAGGCTAACGCAGTGCATACTTCAAAGAGGAGGGTGAGCAAATGAGCCTGCTGGAGGTCAAAAACCTAGTGGTCAGCTATGGCGGCATTGAAGCGCTCAAGGGCATTTCATTTACTGTGGACGAGGGGCAAATTGTAACGCTCATCGGCGCAAACGGCGCAGGCAAGTCCACAGCCCTACGCGCCATTACAAGCCTTGTGCCCATCAAAAGCGGAACCGTCACCTACGCGGGGAACGACATTACCACGCTAGACACCCAAAAAATTGTGGAGCGCGGCATTGCGCTTGTGCCAGAGGGTCGGCGCATTTTTGGAAACCTGACGGTGCTTGAAAACCTAAAAATCGGCGCTTATCTGCGCAAGGATGCCGCTCAGGTTTTAAAGGATATCGACCATATTTACACACTGTTTCCCCGCTTGCAGGAGCGCAGCTGGCAGCTGGCGGGTACGCTCTCCGGCGGCGAACAGCAAATGCTGGCCGTAGGGCGCGCACTCATGACCAAGCCAAAGCTGCTCATGATGGATGAACCCTCTCTTGGCCTGGCGCCCTTGGTGGTGAAGGATATCTTCTCCATTATCAAGCGGTTAAGCGACGAGGGCATTACCATTTTACTTATTGAACAAAATGCAAATGCCGCCCTTCATGCCGCGCATTTTGGCTATGTGATGGAAACGGGTACCATCACCCTTCAGGGCACAGGCGCGGAGCTTTTGCAAAGCAAGAGCGTGCAGGAAGCGTATTTAGGCAAAGCAAGCAAGCTGTAGGGCATCGGCCTGTTCCTTGACAGGCGGCATGAAAAAGACAAATGGATGAGGATTACAATAGTTTTTACTCAAACAGAGTAAAAACTATTGTAATTTACAAGGTTCTTTCGTATACTATACAGAAAGGAGGTGGCGTTATGATCGTAAGACCACGCTATTTGGATATTCTTCGAACCTACCGCAATGTACCGCTGGTGAAAATACTGGCGGGAATCAGACGATCGGGTAAATCCACCATTTTGGAAATGTTAGGGGAAGAGCTGGTAAGCAGCGGCATTCCCAGAGATCATATCATCAGCAGGCGGTATACCTCGGAAAGCTTTGAAGATGGAATGACCTCTAAAAAAATGTATCAAGAAATCAAAGCGAAGATAACAGATGCTTCTTGGTACTACCTTCTGCTGGATGAAGTGCAGGAAATTGACGGATGGGAAAGGGCAGTGAACAGCCTGCTGGAAGACGCCCATACCGACATTTATGTAACAGGCTCAAACTCTAAGCTGATGTCTGGTGAAATATCCACCTACCTGACAGGAAGATATATTTCAATCCCCGTTTATACGCTGTCCTTTGCGGAATATCTGACATTTAAGAAAAGCAGTAAGCTTTCTGAAAAAGAGCTGTTGAATGAATATATTCGTATGGGCGGCTTCCCCCTTGTTGCATCAGGTAATTTTGATGAGCGATCTTCCCATCAAATTGTAGAGGGCATTTACAATTCCGTGATTACCAGTGACATCGTCAAGCGCCATCAGGTGAAGGATTTTGATTTGTTTAGCCGTGTGGTAAAGTACGTTGTGGAAAACGTAGGCAAGACCTTTTCAGCCAATGCCATCGTAAAATTTCTAAAGAACGAAGGGCGCGCCCTGTCGGTGGAAACGGTATACAATGATTTGGAATGGCTGGAAAAGGCCTTTGTGATTTACCGCTGTTCCAGATACGATTTGCAGGGAAAGTCGGTATTGAAAACGCAGGAGAAGTTTTACCTTGCAGACATATCGCTGAAATACAGCATCATGGGCTTTCAGCCCAAGTCGATTGCGTCCACGCTTGAAAACATTGTGTATTTTGAACTGCGCAGAAAAGGCTATGAAGTATATGTCGGTAAAAACGAAACTAAAGAGGTGGACTTTGTTGCTGTGCAGCGTGATGAGCGGGTTTATGTGCAGGTGTGCCGCAGACTGCCTGAGGACTCTGACCGCGAAACAGCAAACCTGCTGGAGATAAAGGACCATTACCCCAAGTATGTGGTAACGCTGGATGAGCTTGCCGCAGGCAATGTCAATGGCGTGAAAATGATGCACCTTGCGGATTTTTTATTGTGTGAAAAGTACTAAATTTTCTCTTGGGTTTGCAATGGGTGATAGCCGCTGTAGCCGCTGAAATATCAAAGGTGAATTGATCAGGATTAACGCCGATATCACTCAATGCTGTTTCGGCAATTCCAATCCTTAGCAAAACCACCTGCTGGGAGAAGCAGCAGAACAACCAGTCCCATTGTTTGTACTATTTTAGCCATTGTATCACAACCCGCTTTCACCTTTATTCTTCCTCAAAAATGCAAAAATCCATTCTACGCACAATCAGAAACAGCAGGTAAATCAGCAACGCATCGAATACGATATAGAGGGAAATCACAACCATAAGCCGCTGTGCTTCAGAACCGACATGCTCTGCTATGATGGCCCCTAAGGACGAAAAATCTGTTGGGAGGATGAGCCCTGCCGGCAAGCATTCCACCAGCAATGTAGATCGTGCCAGCAGGAGAAAGCCGTACACCGAAGGCCCTAACAGCGGATGCTTCAGCAGACTGAGCATCAGGATCATCAGCACCATGGTATACCAAAACAGAAACAGCGGTACACCCGCAAAAAGGCAGGCCGTCCACGGTGTAAAGGATTTTCGAATAAAAGCCGAAATGAAGGCATCCTCCTGCTCATAGCATCCAGCTTGAATGTACTGCGTATCTGTAAAGGTGCCGCTTGTGGAAGAACCGGGCAGGGCAATGAGCAAATAGGCAGTGGTCAGAAGCAGTATCATGGATAGCACCATCATCGCACAATAGACGCATTGAGCCAGCATCCACCGAAACCGGCTTGCTCTTACCAGAAGGAACTGCTGGAAGCTTATTCGTCTTGGAATTTCGCTCACCATCACCAAAAACAGAAGGCTTCCTATGGAATAAAACCCATTGTATACTTTTGTAAATAGTTTTTCTGGCAAAGTCAGTTCAAGCTTCATTCCCATGACCCAAAAGCCAGAGGTATCCACCACCACTTGCATAATGCAGTACACTACAGCACAGACCACCATGGTCCATACGCGAGGCGAGCGCACCCATGCGTCCATATTGGAAAGTGCAATTCCCAGTACTTGCTTGCGAAACGTTTTAATGTGCATGGAGCGCTTTCCTCCTTACGCCAAACCAATAGAGCACTGCACACACAAGAAAGAGGCAAAGCCCATAGCAAATGGAATCCATGATGATGGGTACAGTCAGCGCATCATTATAGAGATCTGCCGCATAGGGGATTCGAAGCCCTGTAAGCATATAAACGGTTTGCGAGTTCAATACGAAATACAGAAAGGTGGGAATGGAGATCGCGAGCAATTTGTCTGGAATCCAAATGGCTACAGCCAAGCCGACCGTTGCCCATACCCCGCCCGTTAGCGCCATGCCAAAGGCGACCCAAAGCAGAATGGGTAGGCCGTGAGCAATCTGAAACCATGGTAAATAAACGCATTCGTCGGAAAAGGGAATGATATGCGTTTCAAAAATCTCCGGCATAGAGGGCAGCGCCAAAGCATGGCACAGCCCAGCATGGAATAAGAATGCACCGCCTACACACAAGCCGCTTGCCGTATAGTTTACCGCAAGCTGGCAAAGTGTGTATCGCAGTGAAGAGGACCGTACCAGCCGCAGTGCCATAAAGCCCGATCTGATATCGTCCACCTGACGCGGCGCACAAACAGTGCATGCGCAAAATGGAAACAAAAGCGATACGCCGCCGAAAAAAATGGGCTGTAACGACAGCTGCAACGCTGAGGGCTGACCAATAGCGCCCCAATCTCTGCTGGCAAACCATTCAGGCAAAGATAGGCCCAGCAATGATAACAGCATCAGCCCAAAGGCTATTCTGCTTCCGCCAGATGTAATGGCTTGACGAAATGTTCGCATGGTTCCCCGCCCTACTTAAGCGATTGCAGTAGCTCTGGTGCATCATATGCACGGCTTTTGCCGCTTTTCCATGGATTGATGAGTTCACCGGTTTGCGCGTTTATATAGATGCTTGCATATTCCACCGGCTCGTCCGAAAGGATGGTCATAGGCACCTTGTAGCTTTTTTTCGCGTCCTCAAAAAGCTCCCCTTCCATAACCCAAGTGGGCATTAACTGATAGGTATGTTTTTTGTCCAACCAAACAACATAACCAAGCCGCAAAGAATCGATCGTTCGCAGCTGGCCTGCTTCAATCAGCTGTCCAGCGGTTTGAAGCACGGCATCCAAGTCACAAAACGGAACATCCTCAGCCAGTATCTGCGAAGGCGCAATGAGTTTAAACTGTAAACTGCGATACAGCTCCTCGCTTCCAACCTCTTTCAAACCCTGTGTAATACAGGTTCCGCCGAGTGCACCTTTATTTTCATCCTTTCTGCTGGCACCCTCATAGTCGGCGTAGCCCTGATAGCCATATCCCAACACGGGAATGCCGCTGATCAATTGATCGAAGTATGTGAAAAGGCATCCTTGAAAGTCGGGACATTCACTCACTTTATCGTAATTGCCAGAGGTTTTATTCTTCTTGTATTTGCCCGGATCAACATGTGCATGAATCCAGTGAGGCGTAAGCGCCACCTGTTGGTCGGGGAAGTACTCCTGTGCACATTTGTTCATCAGATCCCATGTGCCTGCCATGGTCGCTGGATTGTTCACTGCATAGGCAATGTCCATATCAAACTGTCCAAAGCGCAGCATCAATGCCCGCGGTTCACCATTGATAGCCAGCGCTGTGCCGTTTTTTTCTGCCGCGCTTTGCCAAGCTCGTCTTGTTGTGTGATTGGGCCAATCATATCTAAAAAAGCCCGACTTATTACTTAACGCAGCTTCTCCCGATTCGCTCACATCGCTCTTTGTGAGGGGGATTCCTTCAACGGCTGGCATATCTACTGCATAGTAGCAAGGGAACGCGGTGATCTCCGGCACTGAAATCGCAATATCGACGTTGATTGTTTCGCCGCGAACCGTGCTGTAGGATTGATGCCATCCGACCTGTGCTTGCTCAGCCAATGACTGAATCGAGATGGACGGCTTTGCCGCCATGGCATTTGACGAGCAAACCAGCATTGCAAACGCAAGGAAAATGATGATGGCTTTCTTCATGGTGTACCTCCTTGAATGTTTACACTATAGGACTAGATTCTACTGCCATTTGTTCACCTTCTGCAATCTTTTTTATGAATACCCTTCATCTATTTCCTGATACGCTGTGATTGTTTCAGGGCTAAGCTCCCATCGTTCTTCTTTCCCTTTCATTTATGAACTCCCCCCCACCCTCAAAAAAAACAGCGGCGCAAACCTATCGCGCCGCTGTTTTTTACATTCAATCGTCTTTTTCTTCGTTCAGCTTGCTGTGCTTATGCACCGCGCCCACAAACTCGCGAAACAGCGGGTGCGGACGGTTGGGGCGGCTTTTCAGCTCTGGATGGAACTGCACCGCCACAAAAAATGGATGGGAAGGAATTTCCACAATTTCTACAAGGTTGCGGTCGGGGTTGCGCCCCGCAATCACCATTCCGCCCGCCATAAAACGGTCGAGATATTCATTGTTAAACTCAAAGCGGTGGCGGTGACGCTCCCAAATATCGTTTGTGCCATAAGCACGCTCGCTGATGGTGCCGGGCGCAAGCAAGCAGCGGTATTTGCCCAGGCGCATGGTACCGCCCAGGTTCTTTAGGTCTTGATCCTCCATCAGGCCGATCACGGGGTAGGTGGTATGCGGGTCCACCTCTGTGGTGTTGGCATCGCGCAAATCAAGCACATGGCGGGCAAACTCAATCACCGCCATTTGCATTCCCAGGCAAAGCCCCAAGAAAGGCAGGGCATGCTCACGCGCGTACTGGATGGCAATCATTTTTCCTTCCAAGCCGCGCGCGCCAAAGCCGCCAGGCACCAGCAAACCATCCGTGCCCTCCAGCATTTCCTCTACGTTTTCAGCCGTTACATCCTCTGCGGGAATCCACTTGATGCGCACCTTTACGCCGTGGTAAATGCCGCCGTGCGACAAAGCCTCCACCACGCTCAAATACGCATCGGGAAGCTCCACATATTTGCCCACCAGCGCCACATTGACGGTGGTTTCACTGCTTAACTGGCGCTCCACCATTTGCGTCCATTCCGTTAAATCGCATTCCTTTGCGGGAATGCCCAACAGCTTCAGCACCTGATCGTCCAGCTTTTCACGGTGAAGCATCAGCGGCACTTCATATAAGCTGCGCGCGTTGAGGTTTTGGAACACATGGTCCACAGGCAGGTTGCAAAACATGCCGATTTTCGCGCGAACCTCCAAGGGCAGCTCATGATCCGCGCGGCACACAAGCACATCGGGCGATATGCCAATGCTGCACAAATCGCGAACGCTGTGCTGTGTAGGCTTTGTTTTTAGCTCGCCCGCCGCATTTAAATAAGGTACGAGCGTCACATGCAAATACAGGCAGTTTTCGCGCCCCACCTCCGCGCGCATTTGACGAATGGCCTCCAAAAAAGGAAGGCTTTCAATATCGCCCACCGTGCCGCCAATTTCTGTAATGACCACATCGGGCGCGTTTTCGGTGCGGGAAACTGCCAAAATATTCTTTTTAATTTCGTTGGTGATATGCGGAATGACTTGGATGGTAGCGCCCAAATATTCGCCGCGGCGCTCACGGTCAATTACGTTTTTGTAGATGCGGCCGCTGGTCATGCTGCTGGTTCGCGTAAGGCTTTCATCCACAAAGCGCTCATAGTGGCCAAGGTCAAGGTCGGTTTCCGCACCATCATCGGTCACAAAAACCTCACCATGCTGGTATGGGTTCATGGTACCTGGGTCTACGTTGAGATAGGGATCAAACTTCTGTATGGAGACCTTTAACCCTCTGCATTTGAGAAGCCTGCCCAACGACGCTGCCGTAATTCCCTTGCCAAGTGAGGAAACCACGCCACCCGTGACAAAAATGAATTTTGTATCCATGATCAAACCCATACCTCCTTCGTCAAATCACACAACGTTCATTGTAACAGGGCAAGCACGGATTCGTCAAGCAAAATTGTCGAAAGCTGACGCTTTTACGGTTGCATGCCTTTGAGCATTTCCCTTGCCGCTCTGCGCTGCCGTCCCGCTTCAAAATCGGCTTTTTCCTCCTCGGTTTCAAGCGCTAGCAGGGGTACCATGGTGGGTTTGCCCGCATCATCCAGCGCCACCATGGTCAGGTACGCACGGTTGGCGTGCATACGCTCGCCTCCGCGGCCCAAGCGTTCTATGTAGGTATCTACGCATACCTCCATGCTTGTTTTGCCCACAAAGGTCACGCGCCCAAGCAAAGAAACGGTATCGTTGAGGCGTGCGGGTATCAGAAATTCCAAATGATCCACCGCCGCCGTCAGCACCTCGCGCTGTGAGTGCCTGCGTGCCACCACGCCCGCCACCACATCAATCCACTGCATGAGCATGCCGCCAAACAAATTGAAGCTTGCGTTTACATCCACCGGCATAATAATATGTACCTGCTCCGCATGGCTTTGCGCGACGGTTTTGCAGAGCCGCTCCTGTTTCAAATCCATAGGGGTTCACTCCTTTCCTTTGGCACCCTTATGCGCCCTTGCCTGCGCTTGCCAAGGCGCAGGCAGGTTGGTAAGCAAGGCTTGGTACCGCTGACTTAACAAGCAAGGCTCAAAGGCTGTCAGCATCAGCAGGTGCTTTTTGGGCAGCTTGTGCAGTGTAAATAGCTCCGGAAGCTTGTCCACCAGCCGTTCCCAAAGAACCTCCTCCGCAAAGCCGCGTTTGAACTCCGCGTCCAGCAGGGTAATATCCTCCGCCGCCTGTGCCACCCGCCTTAGCAAGGGCACGGGCACCATGAAAAACGAAAGGTCAGGTATGGCGTTCACCGTGGCCAAATGGATGCGGTCATCCATCAAGGCCGAAAAATTCGGCACCGCCTGCGGACATATGGGGTGCTTAAGCAAATCGATATTCGCCCATGCCACATGCGTAAACTCGGGGTGCTTCCGCGCCGCTTGCAGTAACAGCATCAGCTTGCTCCGTTGCATGCGCTCAACGCTTGTCATGCCCGAATCCAGCAGGCTTCTGGGCAAAGCGGCACGGTCAGGGTAGCTGCATGTGTTGGGATAGCTTGCCCGCAAAAGCCGTTCCTGTGCGCCGCCTGTAAACAACAGCACGGGCAAGCGCTCAATGCGCCGCATAAACCCAAAGCGCAGTATGTAAACCGGAATGGGTTTGCGCGGATTGGGCAAATCAATAAACGCGGTGGTGATGAGCGGCATAGGTTCCTCCCGCATGCGCAAAAACGGCCGCCGCGCCTTGCTTGCCACGGGCAATTCCTGTGCGTAGGTATCCTCCACCCCAAAAAGCCCCCAGGTGGTTTTTACCCCCGCACGCTGCTGCTCGTAACGGAAGCCCGCCATTTGTTCAAAGCGCGCAAGGGTTGTGCCTGGCAGCGCGTTTTCAACAGGGCGCTTGAGCCTGCGCTCAGGCGCTTTGTTAAGGGGCCATAACAGCACCCGATCCAACGCATAGGCGGCATACCCTGCCACATAGGTATCAATGGAGAGCGTTTGAAGCTGGGGCTTCACCTCCGTTAAAAACGCGGTGGGGCCAAACAGCAGGGCGTAATCCACCGCAAGCGTGCGCACTGGTGCGGCGCTTAAAACCAGCGGCAAGCCGCGTTCCAGCAGTACGCCGCCATTCTTAAAATTCTGCGCAAAGGCAGGTAAAAACATAGCTGGCGGCAAAGCCTCCTCCGCCGCGCTTGCATGACCCGTCAGCAGTGCATAGCGGTTCGCCGTTCCCTTCAAGCGGCTAAAAAGCCCGCGATCCCACTTCTGTGCAAAATGATGTGCGCCCAAGAGAATCAAAAAATGGGATTCATCGCTGAAAAGCGGAAGCACGCCCTGAATCTGCTGTTTCTGATCAAAAAAGCGCATATCCGCATGCCCGGGCACGCCCTCGCCCTTTGGCAAAGCCGAAAAAGCCTCTTCAAAGCTCAGGTCCACCGCAAAACGCAGACCAAAAGGGCTTGCCGCCGTCGAAAGTGCCTCTTGCACTGTTTCCACAGCCGTTTTGGCGTCGGGCAGGTCAAAAATAATCACCAGTATTCTTGTCATCGGCACCTGAAAGCTGCCTCCCTCTGTTGTAAAAAAGCTTACCCTATGCATTATAAAGGACGCAGAAGCGATGGTCAAGTGTTGACATATGGATGCTGTTTTTGTATCATAGGGCGAGGAAATGTTTGTATGAGGAGGATGACTTTTTGAACATTTTAGTGACTGGTGCAAACGGGTTTATGGGTCGCAACCTGTGTCAGGCTCTTGAACAGCAGGAACCAACCGCTGTACTTTTTCGCATTGACCTCCAAAATGCCGAAGCGGAGCTGCCCGCCGCCGCTAAACAGGCTGATTTTGTTTTTCATTTGGCAGGGGTCAATCGCCCTCCAAACCCCGAAGCCTATATGCAGGGCAATGCCGATTTTACCAAAACACTGCTTGCTATGCTATCTGATGCCAAAAAGCCTCCAGTACTGCTTTCTGGCTCCACACAAGCGGCTTTGCAAAATCCCTACGGGCAAAGCAAGCTGATCGCGGAGGAGGCGGTGCGCGGCTATGGCCAGCGCTGTCATACCCCCGTGTATCTCTACCGCCTCACAAACGCATTTGGCAAGTGGAGCCGCCCCAACTACAACAGCGCCGTGGCCACTTTTTGCCACAACATTGCATTCGGTGCGCCCATTTCAGTAAACGACCCTGAAGCTCTGCTCAAGCTCAATTACATTGATGACATTACAGCGGAGTTTTTGCGTGCATTGCACGAAAAGCCGCACCGCGAAGGCGAATACTGCTCCGTTTGCCCCGTGCATGAAATCAAGCTGGGCATGCTCGCTCGCTTGATTGAAGGCTTCCATGAAGCCCGCAACACGCTCACCATTCCCGACCAAAGCGACCCCTTCACGCGCAAGCTCTATGCCACTTACCTTAGCTTTTTGCCGCCCGATGATTTTTCACGCACACCCGTAAGCCATACCGATGCACGCGGCTCCTTTACAGAGCTTCTGCACATGGCAGGGCATGGGCAAATCAGTGTAAATGTATCCAAGCCCCACATCCAAAAAGGCAATCATTGGCACCACACCAAGCACGAAAAGTTCATTGTGCTTTCAGGGGAAGGGGTCATCCGTTTTCGCAAAATAGGCGATAGCACCGTGCTCAGCTATCCGGTAAGCGGCCAGCTGCCCACCATTGTGGATATTCCGCCGGGCTACACCCATCTCATTGAAAACCTGGGGGAAAGCGATATGATCACGCTCATGTGGGCCAGTGAATGCTTCAACCCCGACAAGCCCGACACCTTCCCTCTCAAAGTGCATGACAGATAGCGTTCCATGTGTTATCATACCAAGGGTAGGAGGAAAACAGGATGCTTCGTAAAATGCTCGCCGCTTTTTTGTGCCTGACGCTTGTGCTGTTTATTCCATTGCAATGCCTTGCGGATATGCAGTATACCTTTACCACCGCCATCAGCGACAAGCGCATTTCCGACCCCGCCACTGACGATTTTTTGAAGGTCACTGCCCTGCATGTGGTCACAGGCGAAAAAGCGCTGGGTTTGTCCTTTGCGGTAGGCAACGCACAAGCCACCCTCGCGCTTCGTGCCGACGAAAACGGGTTTTTTGTTCACTCCAACTGCCTTAGCGAAAAGGTGCTCTATTTTACTTGGGAGGAAGCTTTTGATTTCCTGCAAAACACCCTTGCCTGCGATGTAAATTTTGACGCTTTCAAGACGCAATGTGTCAACGCCTTTTCCGCTTGTGCAAAAGGCGAACAGTCCGCGCAAGCGCAGGGCGAGCTTCTTGCCGCCGCAAGGGCGCTATTCGCAAATGATCCTGCCATGGTTGCATGGCTCGTAAACCTCGCAAGCCGCATCCAACTCACCAAGGGTGTTTTCACATCTGCCGCGCACGACACCGCCACCCAAAAAATCGAACTGCTGCTTACCTCGGCCGATGTGAGCAAGCTATGTGCCACCGCTTTTGTAAAAGCTCAGCATGCCGCCGTGGTTGCGACGGAGCATCCGGAAATGAGCCGGAGTGAACAGGCCGCCCTCGTTTCCACGCAAGCTGAACAGCTTCAAACAGCGCTTCAGGGCATGGACATTTCCCTCCCCATCACCCTGTTCACGGCAGATCACGGCCGTACACTTGTTTCAATGGCGCTTCCTTTGTCCGTGCGTGAAATGGCGAACGGCACAGAAGCGGACGAGGAGCCTATCACGCTAAGCACCCGCTACAACCGCCTGACCACGCGTGATGGCATTGAGCACAGCGGCTCGCAGGTGCTCGCACAAGGAGCCTCACAGCCAGCCGTTGCCGCCTTTGATTATCTGCAAGCCAAGGACACCAGTCACGGCACATGGCGCATGCTTGTGCAAAACAATGAGCTTCAATGTGTCTACGATGCTTCTCATGCAAACGGCGTAACCCAGCGCAGCTTTTCCGTTTACGAACGCGCCAACGCTGTTTCCCTGCTCCCGCTTGAAAAATCCGCACAGCCCTTGATGACCTTTTTTGTCCAAAGCCAAGCAAATCAGCTGCCCTTGCTTGACGAAATCCAAGCCGCCACTGCTGAAACCGCCCTGCAGTACCTCCGCATGAGCGCAGAGGAGCAAGCCGCTTTCGAGCAAACCATGGTTGCCTGCCTGACCAAGGCAATGGCAGGCATCACAAGCCAGCTGCCCATCAGCGTATTTAACGCAATGGTATCCAACAACTGATTCACCCGGTGAAAAACGCCGCGGTCATAAAAAAGGAGGAGTTCCCCATGTTTCGCAAAATTTTGATCACACTTCTTTCCCTCACACTCGCACTTCTGCTCCCACTGCAAGCCTTTGCCGCAACGCAGTTTACCCTTAGCGTCCTGCCCAGCCCCGATATGCCCGAATCCTTCGCGGCTGTGAACGACCTTTGCAAGGATGCTTCCATCAAAGTCATCGCGGATGATCAAAGCGCCGCGCTTTCACTCGTCCTAGGCGGCGAAGATGCGCTTAGCGCCGTCCTCAAAGCCGATCAAAATGGCTTCTTTGTTCAAAGCGCCGCCATTTCAGAGGATGTGCTCTATTTCGCATGGGATGACCTGTTTCAATTCCTGCTCAAAACCGCTGTCAGCACCGCCTCCGCCAACGGCAGTCCCTTGGATGAAAAGGTCGTTGCCGCGCTTACCGAAGGCTTTCAAACCTACAAGCAGGGGCTGATCTCCGCTTTTGAGCAAGCCGCCGCCGCTTCCGCCCCCGCTGATTCCCTTGCGGCGGCAAGCCCCGCCACCTTGGCGCAAATAAAGGCAGAATACCAACAGCTGTCCAAGGATGATCCCGAGCTATTTGCCGTTTTGCAGGATGTGCTAAAGCGCAGTACCTTTACACAGGGTGAATTTACCGGCAACGCACACGATCCTGCCACCATGCAAGCCGTCATTCCCTTCAATGCCGACGATTTAATGAAAATGCTCGATGTAAAATCCGTCCAAAGTGTTCTTGTCAGCACCACTGCCGCCAATGGTTCCGAAATGTCGGTGGAGGATGCGGTCGCAAAAGCCAAGGAGCTTTGCCGCACCTCTGAATTTACCAGCACCACCACCATACTCTACAACGCAAACAATGAAATCATGTCCGTTGAAATGCCCTCCACTGGTAAAGTGTCCTTGGACACCACCGATGAAAGCGGCAAAACAACCACGCAATGGAAAAGCATTGGCATGAGCTTTGTTTACAACCAGCTCACCAAAGCGCAGGACGTAAACCACAAGGCCGAGCTTACGCTAAGCGCGGACGGCACACAGATGATAGCCTACGTTTTTGACCATTCGCAATTTGCGGACAACACCAGCCATGGCATTTTGGGCATGCTGGTGGGTCAGCAGGAACTGAACCTCGTTTATGATGGTTCCTTTGCTGACGGCGTAAAGGATCGCAGCCTTGCCCTCTATATGCGAAGCAATGCAACCTCGCTGATTGCGCCTGCGCAAGCGGATCGGCCTATGATTACCTTTAACCTGAAGAGCCAAGAGGTGGAAAGCACCGTGCTTGATAGCGTGAACGCCGCCACCGTCGCCACGTCCAAACAGCCTGCAACCATGAGTGCAGAGGATCAGGCCGCATTTAACAAGCAGTTTCAATCCCGCATTATGCAAACGCTGTTTAGCCTGTATAGCAAACTGCCTGCCAGCGTGATTGAGCTGGTGTTGCCCACAAACAACCCTTCCTAAAGCAATGCAACGAAGCAACGCATAACATCAAATGTGGTGGCTTTTATTTTGAGCCTGTTTATGGTATACTATTTTTCGTCGGCAGCATAGCCGTCAAAAACCTGCGGGCAACCGCAAAGGAGGAGTCGTATGCGCGAAGTGTTATTGTCGGCGCTAATCGCCGTCGTTTCTTATTTGCTTGGTTGCATTTCTACCGGCTTGATGGTTTCTGGTGCCAAGGGTGTGGATATTCGGCAAGCAGGCAGCAAAAACACGGGGGCAAGCAACGTACTGCGCGTGCTGGGGCTCAAATCGGGACTTGTTACCTTTGTGGGTGATTTTGTCAAAGCAACGCTTGCCTGCTGGCTGGGAAGCTTACTGCTCCCCAACGCCACCTTCGGCATTGCGGGCTATGGCATGATGCTTGGCGGCTTGTTTGTGGTCATTGGTCATAACTGGCCTGTGTTTTACCACTTCAAGGGCGGCAAGGGCGTTGCCTGCTCGGTTGCGGTCATCTTCTTTATCAATCCCCTTTGGGGCATTCTATCCATTTTGCTGTGCATTGCTGTGATTGCCATCACGCGCTTTATTAGCTTGGGCAGCATGACCATGCTGTTTTGCTATATGATCTTTATGAACATTGCCTATTGGGGGCAATGGGCGATATGCCTGTTTACTGTGATTCTGTTTGCGCTGTGCGTGTGGCGGCACCGCAGTAATATTACAAGGCTGTTAAACGGCACTGAAAACAAAATCGGTAAAAAGGTGAAGTCGGATTCCTAAAATTGATTGAAACAGCAAAACACCGCGCCGCATGAGCCAATGGCTCCTGCGGCGCGGTGTTTTATTGCGGACGGTATTCGTTTCATCTCTCCGCCCGCAAATGATGCTACGCTTCCTGACCCGCCAATTTTTCAATGGCGCGGGCAAAAATACGCACGTTGAGCATCAAGCCATCCAAGCTCAGGTATTCCCCCGCCTGATGGGCAAGCTCTTCATCCTCGGGGAAGGCACTGCCAAAGGCTACGCCCTCCTCCAGGCACCGCGCATAGGTGCCGCCGCCTGTGGCTACGCACTCGCGCGGGCGGTCTGTCACCTCGTGATAGGCATCCAGCAGGGAAGTAACCAAGGCGCTGTTGGGTGCCACATGATGCGGATCCTTTTGCGCATCCACCGTTACGTGAATGGTATCGCTTAGCGCCATGGTGGCCGCTGTGGTCAAAGCCGCATGGTTGCATAAAATGGGGTAGCGAATGTCCAAGGTAGCATACAGGCCGTTGGCCTCGTCATATTGCAAAATGCCCAGGTTGCAGGTAAGCTTGCCGCTGGTTTCATCGCTACAGCGAATGCCAAGGCTCAAGCCGTCATATTCCATGCCCACACAATCCGCCAAGGTGTGCAGTGCGCCTGTTGCGCCCAAAGCGCGGAGCATAATCAGCAGCTGCCCAATGGCGTTTTTGGCCGCTTCGGGATAGGCCGCATGGCCAGGAATGCCTGTAGAAGTGAGGCGTACCATGCCTTCTGGGCGCAGCTCGCCCTCCACCTGTATGTGCATATCCCCCGCCAAACGGTTCACCTTTTCACAAAAAGCCGCATCCCCTGCCACAAGCGCTGTTGCAATGCCGGGGATCACATTCGTGCGCTCGCCCACATGAATTTCCTTCACATACAAGCCATCGGTTGCATAGGGTGCGCGCAGGCTTAAATGAAGCATGCCCTTTTCGGTGTTGATAATGGGGTAGCTGGCATCGGGGCTAAAGCCAAGCTTGGGCATGTCGCAATGCGCCGCATAGTAAGCCATATCCTCCCAGCCGCTTTCCTCGTCACAGCCCAAAATCAACCGCACCTCACGGTTGAGCGGCATGCCTGATTTTTGAATGGCAAGCATGGCATAGAGCGCGGCCACGGCAGGGCCTTTATCGTCAGAGGTTCCGCGCCCATACATGCGATCCCCCTCAATGATTGCGCCAAAGGGATCGACCTCCCAGCCATCGCCTGCGGGTACCACATCCAAGTGCGCAAGTATGGCAAGCGGTTCCACGCCTAGCTTGCCCATGCGGATATCCCCTGCGTAGTTGTCCAAATTGCGCACCTCAAAGCCCATGGCCTGCGCATCCTTGAGTGCGCAAAGCAGTGCACGCTTTACCTCGCGGCCAAAGGGTGCGCCGTCCTGCGCCTCGGTTTTCACGCTGGGTATGGTAATCCATTTTTTCAGCGTTTCGGTCATTTCTTCCCTGAGTTCGTCAATAATCCGACTTAGCTCCTCCACAGTATGTTCCCTCCGTTATGCCTTTACGGCTTTTTCTAAACGTTTGACAGCATCCAGTATTTGATTGTGCGGGCAAGCAAGGTTGATGCGCAAAAAGCCCTCGCCCTCCTCCTGCCCAAAGAAGGTTCCCGCGGTAAAGGCGACACCCGCTTCATAACTGCGCTTCATGAGTTCATCGGTGGTAAAACCGTAGGCGCGCAAATCCATCCAGCCAAGGTATGTGGCTTCCAAGGGGGAAAGCACAGCCTTTGGCAGGCGTTCCGCCAGCTCCGCACGAAGCAGTGCTTCCCCTTGCTTTACATAAGCAAGCAGAGCGTCCAGCCATTCATCGCCATAGCGGTAAGCCGCTTCGGTAGCCGTCATGCCAAAAATGTTGCCCTCCACCACGCCCACGGCACGCATGATGCGTTCCACCTCGGCTTTGAGCCGTTGGTTATGCGTAAACAAAACCGCCTGCTGTAAGCCCGCCAAATTAAAGGTTTTGCTTGCACTGCTAAGCGATAGCACCAAAGCGTCCTCCGCTGTGCTCAATGAAAGCACGGGCACAAAAGCGCCTTTTTCAAAGACGAAATCCTCATGAATTTCATCCGAAATAAGCGCCACCTGATATTTTTCCAGAATGTGAAGCAGGGCCTTTAGCTCCTCGCGCGTCCAGCAACGCCCCACGGGGTTATGCGGATTGCAAAGGAGCATCATGCGTGCGCCCGCTTGGCAGAGGCGTTCCACGCTTTCCAAATCCATGGTATAGCGCCCATTTTCGTCCCGTTTGAGCGGGCTTTTCACCAGCTCGCGTTCGTTTTCCTCAATCGAAAAATAAAACGGACCATAAACGGGCGGCTGTACAATCACCTTGTCGCCGGGCTTTGTAAATGCCAGCACTGCCGCACGCAAGCCCGTTACCACACAGGGCAGCAGCAGCTGCTGATCCGCGCTTAGGCGGATTCCGTGGCGGCGTGCCATAAAATCAAGCATCGCCTGAATGGCCTCGTCGGTTTGCACCGTATACCCATAGACTGGATGAGCGGCACGGCGAACCAGCGCCTCCGTTACCTCCGTAGGGCAGCGAAAATCCATATTCGCCACCCACATGGGGTTTAACTCGCGCCCCTCCCGCTTGCAAAGGGCGTCCCATTTTTCGCATGCGGTGTTGCGGCGGTCTATCGGTTCCTCAAAAAAGGCTGAACTGTACATCATGCTTCGCTTCTTTCGTTGCTCTGTTCGAGCGGGTTTTCACAGCGCAAAACCCAATAGCCGCTCTTTTTTTCCACCGCCTGAACGCTTTCAAACAGCGTTTGCAAATAGCTGACGGCTGAGGGTGCGCCCTGCTGTTTGCGGATCACCAGCCACAGCGAGCCGCCCATGGCAAGGCAGACGGCCGCATCCGCAAACATCTGGTAGATAACCGCCTTGCCCGCGCGAATCGGCGGGTTTTGCAAAATAACGTCAAAGCGCCTGTCCATCACCCGCGCATAGCCATCGCTTTCCAGCACATGGGCGTGCACGCTGTTTTTCGCGGCATTTTCCCTTGCAAGCTCGCAGGCGCGTTGGTTAATATCCGCCATGGTTACGCGGCATTCATGCCACACCTTGGCAATGGCTACGCCTATAGCGCCATAGCCACAGCCCATGTCCAGCACATTTCCGCACAAAGCCTGCGGCAGAGCTTTGAGTAAAACCTCCGTGCCGCGGTCTATTTCTGTGCGTGAAAAGACCCCGCTATCCGTTGTAAAGTGCAGCACTTGCCCGCGGTATTCGTAATCAAACGAAACAGGCTTGTGTTCGCTCTGCGGTTGAGCGGTATAATAATGGTCAGGCATCGTCTTGTCCTTCTTCCCCAGCTTCGCTATCGGCGGAGGGCTTTTGCTCCATAGCACAAGCCTTGAGCGCGGCTATTTCTTCCTTGCTAAGCGCCCGATAATCGCCCACTGCAAGCTCGCTTGGCAAGGTGAGCGTACCAAAGGCCATTCTGTGCAAAGTAAGCACTTCATGCCCCAAAGCCGCAAACATGCGCTTGACCTGATGGAACTTGCCCTCTCGAAGCTCCACCTGGGCTTGGCTTTGTTCTGCGCCTGCCGATAAAATACGCAAAACAGCGGGCTTGGCCGAAAAATCTGAAAGCGTCATGCCCTTTGAAAAGGCAAGCACATCCTTTTTGTCCAATTCCCCTGCTACCGTGGCCAGGTACTGCTTCCACACATGGTGCTTCGGGCTTAACAAGCGATGGGCCAAAGCGCCGTCGTTTGTTAACAGCAACAGCCCCGTTGTATCCTTATCCAGCCTGCCCACAGGCAGTACATTGCGCTTTAAAAGTGCTTGCGGCAACAGGTCCATCACCGTTTGGGCATGTCTGTCCCGCGCGGCTGTTAATACGCCCTCAGGCTTGTGCAGTATGTAATACTGATACGTACTGCTGACAACCCTTTCGCCCGCCCAAAGCACCTCGTCGTCCTCTGATACGGGCTGATCAACCCGCTTGGCTACCTCGCCGTTTACACGCACCAGCCCGCCGCGCACGGCGTGCAACGCATCGCTTCGGCTGTGCTCGCCGCTCAATGCCAAATATTTATCAAGTCTCATCGCCATCACTGCGCCGCCGTAAAGGTTGCGGGCTGAGCGGCTGGCTCGGTTTCTCCGCTCACCTCAAACTCTGCCGCCTCTGCCTCTGCCGCAGGCACAGCCTCGGCTTGGGCTTGCGGCGTTGCTTGAAACACAGGGCTCTGCACAAGGTCTGGCGAAGCAAAGGGTGCGGCATTTTGCTCCTGCTCCTCATGGCTTTCTGTGGAATTGCTTGGATCTGCGGGCACGTTTTGCACCAACGGAACCGCCGTTACAGGTGCCGCTACAGTGGGCACAGCTGCGCTTTGCTTGGGCTCGCGCTTAGGCTTGGGCTCCTTTGGCGCGGCGGGATGCGTACTGCCGCGCACCGCAAAGGCGGCCGTTACAAAGCGGCGTATGGGCAGCAGCGGCAAATACAAGAAAGCAAAAGCAAGCAATATCGGCAGCAGTACCGCAGTCAAATCAATCAAGGGCAGCTTATGCTGTGTAAGCATCATCATCAGTTGCATGGAAACGCCGCTTAGCACGCTCTTTAGCACGCTGGCCACGCTCCATACAAAGGGCATCCACAGCACCAAATTCAAAAGTCCCGCCAGCAGCTGCCTAAAGCGGCGGCCGCGCATATCGCGGCGCGTTTCCACGCGGGGCGAGCGATCGTGCTGGGTCGCCAAAACCCAGCAATAGCGGTTGACGCTGTTGCGCATAGCGCCATAAATCCAAACAGCAACGCCTACGCCTAATACCGCCGCAATCACCAGCATTCCTTCGCCAATACCGCCCGCTGGTTTGAGTACGTTAATGCTCCCAAAAAGGGTAATGAAGAAATTGGCAATGGTGCACCAAAAAGCGGTCAGGTTTGCGCCGATACTGCTGATAGCGCCCAGCAATGTCGCCAAATCAATCTCGCGGAAGCAATACAGGGCATAGCCCAGCATCAAAAACAGCGGAATGCCCCATTTGATTACATTGAGCGCATGAAGCAGGCTTTCCGTCAGCTTTTCCCCATAGTGGGAAAGTGAAAGCGCCGTATCGAACGAAAATCTTCTTGCGCCTGGCTTTTGTACCAGCGCCTCCGCCATGGAATAGCGCAGCGGCAGCAGCACAAAAATGAGCAACAGCGGGCAAAGCAGTGCCAAATAGCGCAGTGCCGAGCCAGCGGGGAATACGAATAAGCAAACAAGCGGTGCAAAGGCTATGAGCCGCAGTGACAAAGCCAGTAGCATGTACAAGAGCGTCCGCACATAAAAGGTCAGCGGATTGTTTTTCAAAACAGTTTGTTCCATTGGTTTCATCCTCCCTAAATGGGGTGAGTGTTTTCCGTGAATCGCGGTTTCTACATCCGCGATTTATTATAGTGCATAAACGCTTGAGTTGCAAGCTTTAGAAGGAAAAGGAACCGCATTTCGTATCACAAAACCGCATGGCAAGCCCTGTCCGCTGTGCAATTCTCTTGCTCCGCTCCCGTGCGCGTGTTATAATGCAAACTGGATTGGTGTTTTCACCAGTCGGAAACGGAGATGACCATGGATTACACTTTTTTAGCAACAGCCGCTTTTGGGCTGGAGGGTGTTGCCGCAAACGAATTAAAGCGCCTATCCATTCCCGCAAAAGCGGAGCAGGGCGGCGCACGCTTCACAGGCACCCTTGCACAGGCATTTAACGCGAACCTGCAATTGCGCACGGCCGACCGTGTGGTCATGATACTGGCAGAGCGGGAAGCCCGCAGTTTTGAGGATTTGTTCAGGCTGGTACAGGACGTAGCGTGGGAACGCCTCCTGCCTGCGGATGCCATGATCCACGTCAGCGGCAAATGTGTGCGCAGTCAGCTGATGAGCGTGAGCGATTGCCAATCCGTAGCCAAAAAAGCCATTGTAGATCGCATGCTGGGCAAGCTGCGGGTTTCGCGTCTGCCTGAAACAGGCGTGCGTTTTCCCATTGACATAAACATTGTGCGCGACATGGCACGCGTCACGCTTGATTTAAGCGGCGACGCGCTCAACCGCCGCGGCTACCGCACTTGGAACGGGGAAGCGCCCCTGCGCGAAACGCTTGCCGCCGCGCTGGTGGATTTAAGCCCATGGCGCACCCGCATGCCGCTTTATGATCCCTGCTGCGGCACGGGCACATTGCTCATTGAAGCCGCCATCAAAGCCACCAACCGCCCTGCGGGGCTTCTGCGCACCTTTGCATGCGAAAGCTACCCCTTCATGCCAAAGGACGAAATGCTTGCGCTCAGGCAAGCCGCCCAAGCGGAGTATCAGCCCGACGCACCCATTCAAATCAGCGGCAGTGACATTGACCCCGAAGCGCTCGCGCTTTGTAATAAACACATTTCGCAAGCTGGGTTTGCGGGTAAAATCATCACCCACCGCGAGGATTTGCGCAACCTGACCGTGCAGGGGCCTGCGGGTGTGTTTTTGGTCAACCCGCCCTACGGCGAGCGCATGAGCGACCGTGAAAGCGCACAGGGGCTGTACCGCGCCCTTGGGCTGTTGCTCAAGCGTCACCCCGGCTGGCAAATGGGCGTAATCACCTCCGACCCCGCTTTTGAAAGGGCCTTTGGCCGCCGCGCAGATAAAAAGCGCAGGCTGTACAACGGCCGCCTGGAATGCGAATTTTCCATGTTTCTTTCCTAAGCAAAATACGGATTTCAAAAAAACCAACGCGATTAAGGATAAAGGAGCAATCAAAATGTCTGTGCTAAAGCAAAGAATATTGGACAAAACCGTCACGCTGGGTGTTGTGGGTTTGGGCTATGTAGGTCTGCCGCTGGCTGTGGAAAAAGCCAAAGCGGGCTTTCACGTCATTGGTTTTGATGTGCAAACGCAAAAGGTGGACATGGTCAATGCGAGGCACAACTATATCGGCGATGTGGTCAGCCACGACCTAGAGGAAATTGTCAACAGCGGCCACCTTCGCGCCACCACAGACTTTGCCTCTGTAGCATCCTGCGATTGTGTATGCATTGCGGTACCCACGCCGCTTGACGAGCACCAACAGCCCGATATCAGCTATGTGCGTTCCTCTGCTGAAAGCATCATGCCCCATATGCATAAGGACATGCTCATTGTGCTGGAATCCACCACCTACCCGGGCACCACCGAGGAGCTTTTAAAGCCCATTTTGGAACAGTCTGGGCTTACCTGCGGCACGGATTTCTTCCTTGCCTTTTCGCCTGAGCGCGTAGACCCGGGCAATGCCGTTTACAAAACCAAAAATACACCCAAGGTGGTGGGCGGCATTACCCCCGAATGCACCGACATTGCCGCCACGCTGTACGAGGCGGTTTTGGAAGCGCCCGTACACCGCGTAAGCTGTCCCGCAGTTGCGGAAATGGAAAAAATACTCGAAAACACCTACCGCAACGTCAACATCGGATTAATCAACGAGCTGGCCATTTTATGCAACCGCATGGGCATTAACATTTGGGAGGTTATAGACGCGGCCAAGAGCAAGCCCTACGGCTTTCAAGCGTTCTATCCCGGCCCGGGCTTAGGGGGGCATTGCATCCCGCTGGACCCTTATTACCTGAGCTGGAAGGCGCGTGAGTTCGGCTTCCACACCTCCATGATTGAAAGCAGTATGATCATTAACGATCGCATGCCCGAATACTGTGCGCAACGCGCCATGGGCATTTTAAATGAGCGTAAAAAAGCCATGAACGGCGCGCACATACTCATGCTGGGCGTGGCCTATAAGCAGGATATAGACGACTACCGCGAAAGCCCCGCTTTGCGCGTAATGGCGTGCCTGCGCACCTTGGGCGCGGAGGTAAGCTATTTTGACCCCTATGTATCCAATTTTCAATTTGAAGGCAAGCACGAAGCCAGCATTCCCGCGCTCACAAAGGAAGCGCTGGAGGCCGCCGATCTCGTGGTGGTAACCACGGCACATTCCAATGTGGATTACGATTTTGTAGCCGAGCACGCCAGCCTTCTGTTCGATACCAAAAACGTCATGAAAAACGTAGCCAAGCGTGAAAACCTCCGCCTGCTGTAAGCTATGCATGAAAGGAGCACCCCTCCCCCATGAATGAAAAAATACGCTATGCGTTAATCGGTTGCGGCCGCATCTCTGTCAACCACATCGCCGCCGCCCTTAAAAACACCAAAGACCTAGAAATTGTTGCCGTGTGTGACTTGGTTCCCGCGCACATGGAGCGCGTGCTTGCCGCCGTGCCCGAAAGCCAGCGTGCGGGTATACAGCGCTATACCGATTATCGTGAGCTGCTTGCAAACGAAAAGCCCACGCTTTGCGCCATTGCCACCGAAAGCGGCAAGCATGCGCAAATCGGGCTGGATGTGATAGCGGCAGGCAGCAGTGTAATCATTGAAAAGCCCTTGGCGCTAAGCATGCACGATGCCAAAGCGCTGATTCAGGCGGCGGAAAAAGCGCAGGTCAAGCTCTGCGCCTGCCACCAGAACCGCTTCAATAAGTCCATCCAAAAAATACGCTCTGCCGTGGAGGAACAGCGCTTTGGCAAAATGCTTCACGGCACCGCGCATGTGCGCTGGAATCGCGGCCCCGACTATTACACCCAAGCCCCGTGGCGCGGCACTTGGGAGCAGGATGGCGGCGCACTGATGAACCAGTGCATTCACAACATCGATCTGCTCCGCTGGATGATGGGCGATGAAGTAACCGAGGTGATGGCCTATACCGATAACCTTGAGCACAGTTACATTCAAGCCGAGGATTTGGGCATGGCGCTGGTGAAATTTGCCAACGGTGCCTATGGCATCATCGAGGGCACCACCTACGTTTATCCGCACAATTTGGAAGAAACGCTCTACCTTTTTGGGCAAAACGGCACCGTCAAGGCAGGCGGCAAAAGCGTCAATGTCATTGAGGAATGGGATTTTAAGGATGGCCGCGGAGACCCCGCCACCATCAAAATGGAGTTTGGCGAAAACCCGCCCAATGTGTATGGCTATGGTCACACCCCCCTGTATGCCGATGTCATCAGCGCCATTCAAAACGACCGTGCGCCCTATGTGGACGGCTACGCGGGCATGCGTGCGCTTGAATTGGTGCTTGCCATATACCGCTCCGCCGCCACAGGCGCACCTGTGAAGCTCCCCCTTGGCGAATGTGCAACCACCGATTTTTGCGGCAGGTTTGACCGATGAGCGCTGTGGTTCACCCCTCCGCCATTGTGGATGAGGGCGCAGCCCTTGGCGAGGGCACGCACATTTGGCATTTCACCCATGTGGAGGGCAGTGCGGTCATCGGCGACCACTGCTCCATTGGTCAAAACTGCTATATCGCCGCGCATGTGGTGATCGGCGACGGCTGTAAGCTTCAAAACAACGTGAGCGTCTATGAGGGCGTAACGCTGGAGGACGGTGTTTTTTGCGGCCCCAGCTGCGTTTTCACAAACGATTTAACCCCCCGCGCCCTCTACCCCAAGGGGCACGAAAACTTTGTGAAAACCGTGGTCGCCAAAGGCGCGTCCATCGGCGCAAACGCAACCATCGTGTGCGGGCATCCCATTGGCCGCTGTGCCATGATCGGCGCGGGCGCGCTGGTTACCAAGGCCGTGCCCGCGCATGCCCTGATGCTGGGCGTACCCGCAAAGCAGCAGGGTTTTGTTTGCACCTGCGGCCACCGCCTGCCCCAGGGCTTGATCTGCCCCGCCTGTGGGCGGCGTTTTGCGCCCTGTGATGAGGGTTTAAAGGAGCTGGAATAAATGGAATTTCATGATTTGTCAGCGCAATACCTTGCGCTCAAGGGCGAAATCGACGCGCAAATGGCGGAGGTGATCTCCAAAGGCCATTTTATATTGGGCGAGCAGGTGGCAAAGCTGGAACAGCGGCTTGCCGCCGATGTAGGCCGCCCCTATTGCGTATGCTGTAACAGCGGTACCGACGCACTTGTGCTGGCGCTCACGCTATGGGGCGTTGGGCAGGGTGACGCGGTTTTTGTGCCTGATTTTACCTATTTTGCCTCCGCTGGCTGTGCGCACACCGTAGGCGCTACCGCCATGCCTGTGGACATTGACCTTGCCACCTTCAACCTCTGCCCCACTGCGCTGGAAGCCGCCATAGAGCAGGTTGAGGCCGAAGGCAAGCTGCGCCCGCGCGTTGTGATCGCGGTGGATTTATTTGGTTTGCCCGCCGATTACGCACGCATTGAAGCCATTGCCAAAAAGCATGGCATGCTCGTGCTGGAGGACGCGGCGCAGGGCTACGGCGGCCGCATTGGAAGCAAGCAAGCCTGCGCTTTTGGCGATCTAGCCATCACCTCCTTCTTCCCCGCCAAGCCGCTGGGCTGTTACGGCGATGGCGGCGCGGTTTTTGTGGATACCGCAAAGGAGGACGCACTGCTGCGCTCGCTTCGCGCCAATGGCCGCGGCATAGAGGATAAGTACGACAATCAGCGCTTCGGCATCAATTCACGGCTGGATACCTTGCAGGCCGCCATTTTACTGCCCAAGCTGGACGCCCTCAACCGCTACGAGCTAGCCGCGCTCAATGCCGCCGCCGCAAGCTATACGCAGGCGCTGTCTCGCTTTGTGGTTACCCCCGCCGTGCCAGAGGGCTACCAAAGCAGCTGGGCGCAATACAGCATTTTGCTTGAAAATGCCGCACAGCGCAACCGTGCGCAGGCGCATCTCAAGCAAAACGGCATCCCCAGCATGGTCTATTATCCGCGCGGACTGCATCAGCAAACCGCCTTCAGCGACCGTCATTTTACAGATGAACCGTTTGCAAACACCCTTTCCGCTACCGAGCGGGTGCTCGCCCTGCCCATGCATCCTTATTTAACCGAGGAGGACATTGCGCGCGTATGCGCCGTGCTTAAGTCGCTTGACGGCGGCTTGGCCGCGCACTGAGAGGAGAATCCCACATGCTGATCATCCGCGAGTTGGAGCCAAACGACGATTTTAACGCCGTGGGGCATATCTACGCCGAAAGCTGGAAGGCCTCCTACCGTGGAATTGTGCCGCAAGCCTATTTGGATAAGCTCAACCACAACCGTTGGAGCGCCATGCTTAGAGCCGACCCCTCCCAATCGCTCGGTGCCTTTTTGGACGATACCCTTGTGGGCACCGCCATGGTCAGCTTTGCCCGTGATGCAGAACGCGAGGGCTACGGCGAAATTGTCAGCATTTACCTGCTTCCTGCATACACAGGGCGCGGCTATGGCAAGGAGCTTATGCAAGCCTGCCTTGAAAAGCTTTTGCAGGATGGGTGCACGGATATCTGCCTTTGGGTGATTGAGCAAAATCAGCAGGCCAAGCGCTTTTATCAGCGCATGGGCTTTCACAGCACAGGGCGCACCCAAGCCGAAAGCTTCGGCGGCAAGGAATTGCAGTTAATGGAATTTTGCATGCATAGGGCGGATGACCACAGCGCCCTTTAACATGAATGAAAGGCAGAAAACGATGGATATTTTCAATTATCTGGAAGGGATGGCCGCACAGCATGGGCCCAGCGGCCACGAACGCGAGGTGTCTGAATGGCTCAAGGCGCGTTTTGAACCGTTGTGCGATAGCGTTACCACGGATGCGCTGTATGACGTTATCGCCTTGAAAAAGGCAACCCGCAAAACCGCCGATGGTTCCCCTGCCCCCCGTGTGATGCTCTGCGCCCATCAGGATGAAATTGCGCTCATGGTATCGGATATATTAGAGGACGGCACACTGCGCATGGGGCAGGTAGGCGGCGTAGACCCGCGCATATTGCCCGCCTCCACCGTTACGGTGCATGCAAGTGCAGAGGGCGGCAGGGCTCAGAAATTCTTGGGCGTAGTGGGTGCAACCCCGCCGCATCTGTTAAGCGCGGCAGATCGCACGCATAACTACAAGCGCGAGGATTTGTATGTGGATATGGGCTTGCCTGCACAGCGCGTGCGCGAGCTTGTGCACATCGGCGACCTGATTACCTTAAACGGCCCCGCCACCAAGCTCTTAAACGACCGCGTTGCCGCCAAAACCATGGACGACCGCGCTTGTGTGGGCTGTCTGCTGGAAGCGGCGGAGTATTTGCAAAAAATGAATCATGCCTGCGATATTTACTTCGTGTGCTCTTCCCAGGAGGAGGTTGGCTCCAAGGGCGCGGCGGTTGCCGCCTACGCCATTGCGCCTGACTTGGCGGTAGCGCTGGATGTATGCCATGCCACATTGCCCCAAAGCGTTGTGGACACCACCGTGCCGCTGGATGCCCCCGCCGCCACCTACGGCCCCTTCATTCAGCATAAACTGCTGGAGCGCTTGAAGGACACCGCAAAAACGCACGGCATTCACCTCAACACCGAGTCCGCCGCAAAAGCCACCTACACCGATACGGATAGCATCCAAATCGCGCGTTCGGGCGTTCCCTGCGTGCTGATTGATTTGCCGCTTAAATACATGCATACCGCAGTGGAGCTGCTGGACATGAACGCAATCCGTGAGTGCAGCCGCTTGCTGGCGCATTTTCTGTGCGATCTTGACGAAGGGTGGGATAAAGAGCTATGGAGCTAAAACAGCTTTGTGAGCTTCAAGGCATCAGCGGGCGTGAAGAGCTTGTGCGCATGGCCATTTACCGCGAATGTGTTGAAACCCTCGGCGAAAAAAACGTGCTGATTGACCGCATGGGCAACGTGATTGCCCGCAAAAGCGGCCGCAATGAAAAAGCCCCTCATGTCATGCTCTGCGCACACATGGACGAGGTTGGGCTCATGGTCGTTTCCGCCACCGACGATGGTTTGCTCCGCGTGTGCGCGATTGGCGGCATTGACTCGCGCGTGCTGGTAAGCAAGCGCGTAAAGGTTGGCTACGCCTTGCCCGCCAAGGATGGAAAGCCTGCCGCAGCCCCGCTAAACGGTGTAATCGGTGCCATGGCCATCCATCAGCAAACGGCGGAGGATCGTAAAAAGGTACTGCCCATTGAACAGCTCTATGTGGACATCGGCGCAAAGGACAAGGCCGAGGCGCTTGAAAAAGCCCCCGCTGGCACGCCCATCACCTTTGACACCGCCTTCACCCCCTTTGGGCAGGATAAGCTTTTGGCCCGCGCACTGGATGACCGTGTGGGCTGTTACAACCTGCTCCGCCTGCTAAGCGCAGAGGTTTCAGGCGATACCGATTTCGTTTTCAGCTGTCAAGAAGAGGTGGGCTGTCGCGGCGCAACGGGCGCGGCTTTCCGCCTACAGCCCGATATTGCCCTTGCGCTGGAGGGCACCACCGCAAGCGACACAGGCGACACCCCCGAGGCACAGCGGGTTTGCGCCGTTGGGGAGGGTGTGGCCATCAGCTTTATGGACAATGCCTCCATTGCCAACCCCGCGCTGTTTCAGCAAATGCTTGCCTTGGCAAAGGCTTCCCATATTCCGCATCAAGTGAAAAAAAGCGTGAGCGGCGGCAACGAGGGCGGCACCCTGCAACGCACAGCTGGCGGCGCAAGGGTTTGCGTGCTCAGCGTCCCCTGCCGCTACATTCATAGCCCCTCCACCGTTTGCTCCGCAAGCGATGTGGACGCTCAATATGCTTTGGCAAAAGCCTTTTTAGAAAAATAAGAAACGGATGACAAAATAAGAAACGAGGGATATTTCCATGTTTGAGCTTATCAAGCAATTGGTTGATCTTTATGGCGCTTCTGGCCACGAGCAAGGCGTAGCGGATGCCATTGAAGCGCTTCTGCGCGGCAAGGCAGATACTTTTGTGCGCGATGCCATGGGCAACCTCATCTGCGAAAAACGCGGCACCGATCCCACGGGCAAGCGCATCATGCTTTCCGCACATATGGATCACATTGGTTTTATTGTGGTAGCCGCCGAAAAAGAGGGCTTTTTGCGCGTGATGCCCGTTGGCGGCATTAACATGGCGGTCAGCCGCACACGCCACATCGTGTTTGGAAACGGTGTGCAGGGCGTGATTGTGCAGGAGCCTGTGCGCGAGGGCGAAACCCCCGCCATGAAGCATCTGTTTGTGGACATCGGCGCGGCAGACGATGCGCAAGCCCTGCAAATGATTGAGCTGGGCGATGTGGCGGTTTACAGCAACGATTGCTTCCGCTTGGGCGAGCACCGCATTTCCGCACCCGCCATGGATGACCGCGTGGCTTGCGCTTTGCTGGTCAGCGTAATGCAAGCCTTGCCCGCCACCAAAAACACCATCATCGCTGTTTTCTCCGCACAGGAGGAGGTGGGTTGCCGCGGCGCAAAAACCGCCGCCTACAGCGTAGAGCCCGATATTGGCATAGCGCTGGATGTAACCGCCAACGGCGACACCCCCGAAACCAAGCTTCCTGCGGTACAGCTCGGGCAGGGCGTAGCGGTTAAAATCATGGATCGCGGCAGTATTTCCAATCCCGAATTGGTTTGTGAACTGCTAGAAGCGGGCAAGCGCGCAGGCGTAAAAACCCAGCGCGAGGTGCTGCCCTTTGGCGCTACCGACGCTTCCGCCATACAGCTTTCGCGCGGCGGCGTAAGGGCGGGCACGCTGTCCATCCCCTGCCGCTATGTACACAGCGCATGCGAGGTTGTGGACCTGCGTGACTTGGAAGCGGCAAAGGCACTGCTGCTTGCTTATTTGCAATAAAGCTTGTTTGGTAAAGAAACAGCAGATCGTGATGCTCACGGTCTGCTGTTTTCTTTACAACATATATGGTTTATTTTAACCTCGATTTCATTGACAAAGCCGAACCCAATCTGTTATACTCAATTCATAAGTTAAAGGTGGCCAATAACTTGAAGCACAATCGGCACGTTGCCGAAAAAAGAAAGGGTGGGATCTTATGTTCCGTAAACTGGTCTCTATTCTGTTGGTATTGGTACTCTCCCTATCCCTGTGTTCCTTCGCTTCCGCGCAAGCAATTCCCGAGGGCCGCCGTGTGGTTGAATTCTGGCACTGCTTTGGCGGTGTTATTGGGGATGCCATGCTTGCAACCGTCAACGCCTTTAACGAATCTCAAGACAAGATTTTTGTAAATGCTACCTTCCAAGGCAGCTATGACGATACACTCACCAAGCTAAAGGCCGCCTTGCCTGCAGGCACCGGCCCCGATGTGTTCCAAATGTTTGAATTGGGCACCTGCTTCCTTGCAAACACCGATTATTATGTCCCCTATCAGGATTTGCTTGAAAAAGATCCCTACATCTCCATTGATGACATTGAAGGTGTGCTTCGCAATTACTACACCGTCAACGGCAAAATGGTTTGCATCCCCATCAACCCTTCTTCCCCCATTATGTACTACAACAAGACCGCTTTTGACAAGGCTGGCATTACCGAAATCCCCAAAACCTTTGACGAAATTGCCGCCATTGCCGAGCAGCTCACAAGCGTAGAAGGCAATCCCAAGTATGCCTTTGCCCCCTTCATTTACGGCTGGTTCTTTGAAAACTTCCTCACAGGCATGAGCGCCTACTATGTCAACAACGAAAACGGTCACGCCGATATCGCAACCGAAATTGATTTTGACAAGAACGGCGCTGGCAAAGCCATTTTGGAAAAGTGGAAAGAACTGGTTGACAATGGCGTTATCTTCAACTTTGGCGCAGGCAGCACTGGCTCCGACGGCGCAAAGGCCTCCTTCATGGCTGGTGAGTCCGCCATCATTTTGCAGTCCACCGCTCAGCTGACCACCATCACTGGCGGCGCTGATTTCGAAGTCGGCTGTGCTTATCTGCCCCGCATTGCAGGCGAGGAGTTCCAAGGCGTTACCATCGGCGGCGCAAACCTATGGATTGTCAAAAACCCAGAAGAGCAAAGAGTGCAGGATGCATGGGAATTTGTCAAGTTCGCAACCTCCGCTGAAATGTCCGCTAAGTTCTCCATGGCCACTGGTTATTTTGCGGCCAATACCAAGGCGTATGACATGGATTTCTATGTAGAATACCTAAAGCAAAACCCCAACGCGCAGGTTGCCTTGAACCAATTGCACGATTCACCCAAGACCAACGTAACCGCTGGCTCCAACGTCGGCGTTATGACAGACCTGCGTGCAAACTTCGAGCAGGTAATGGAATTGTATCTGCAGGGCGCTTACACCACAGAGGAAGCCCTTGCCGAAATGGCCACCTTGGACAACGAAGCCATTGCCTACTACAACAAAACCGTTTATAACAAGTAATCGCAGATCTTTGTGAAATTGGCAGTTGTGCCTGATCACCTTGTGGGAGAGAGTGCAACATGTGCTCTCTCCCCTTCCTAACTGCTTTTATATGGCATATTTGGGCACAGCCCAGAGCCAGCCATCGCAGTATCAAAAGGACATCGGCAACCCTACCTGCGTACATCAAAAAGTGAGGATGAGCATCATGACGGTAGCATCCATCAAGCCGCTGAAACAAAAAAGCACGGGCAAAGAGAAATGGCGCAAAATCACCCCCTATCTTTACATCGCCCCATCGCTGATTTTGTTTATCTTGTTTATTTTTTACCCCTTTACCAAAACGCTTTATTTAAGCCTGAACCTGACAGATCAGGCAGGAGCGGCCATTCGTTTTATAGGTTTGGAAAACTACGCTACAGTCCTTCATTCCAAGGATTTTTGGTTTAGCCTTGGCGTATCCTTCAAATTTGCCGCAATGGTCGTCATCGGCACCCTCATTTTATCCACCTTCTGCGCATTAATCGCCAATGAGAGCTTTCGCGGCCGCGGCTTTGTGCGCACGGTTTTTGCCATGCCCATGGCGGTATCCTCGGCATGCATCGCCGTTATTTGCACGTTTATCCTGCACCCAACCTCCATGGGGGTCATGAACTATATACTGGGAACCAGCAACAAATGGCTAAAGGATTTTCGTTTGGCTCTGCCCTCCGTGGCTGGTGTAACCATTTGGATGAACATCGGCATGAACTATATTTTCATTATCGCCGCACTGCAAAATGTGGATCACTCCCTGTATGAAGCCGCCGCCATTGAAGGGGTAAACACCTTTCAAAAGCACTGGCACATCACGTTGCCAAGCATTTCCCCCACCATTTTCTTCCTGCTGATTATAGACGTAATCGGCTCCTTCCAATCCTACGCGCAAATCAACCTCATGACACAGGGCGGGCCTGGAAAGTACACCCGCGTGATTGTGTACCAAATTTATTGGGAGGCGTTCCGCTCTAACCGTTACGGTACCGCCGCCACAATGTCGGTGCTTCTGTTCTTTGTACTGCTGATTTTAACGGTCATACAGTTCCGTGTTGAAAAGAAGGTGACCTACTAATGGTTGAGCGCAAGTCAAAAAAGATTGTGTATGCCATTTTGGGCTTTGCCATCGCGCTTGTGATTCTTTCCCCCTTGCTGTACTGCTTTAGCGCGAGCTTTATGACGGAGCGTGAGCTGTATTCCAATCCGCCCAACTTCATCACCAAAACGTTCTACTGGCAAAACTATCAGCAGGCCTTGGAAATGGCGCCTTTGTTTCGGTTTATTTTGAACTCTACCATTGTTGCCCTTGCCGCAACCAGCGCACAGCTCATTACGGGTTCGCTCGCCGGCTTTGCCTTTGGCTGTCTTAAATTCAAGGGTCAAAAGCTCCTGTTTATGCTGTTTTTGGCCACCATGATGATTCCTGGCCAAGCCATTATCATTGCCAATTACCTGACCATTGTGGATTTGAACCTCATTGATACCTTTGGCGCTTTGATTATTCCCTACATGACCAGCGCATTTTGCGTTTTCAACATGCGTCAAGCCTATTTGTCCCTGCCAAAGGATTTGATGGAGTCTGCCACCATTGACGGTGCAAATTCCTTCCAGTTTTTTACCCGCGTGGGTGTGCCGCTTACCCTGCCCTTTTTGGGCTCCTTGGGCATTTACACCTTCCTTTCCGTATGGAACCAATATCTATGGCCGTTGCTTGTTACCAACGCCACGCCCATGCGCACGGTACAAATTGGCTTGGGCATGCTCCAAAACGCGGATGGTCAGTCCTATGGCCCCATCATGGCCGCCGCCATCATCGTGTTGGTGCCATCGGTGCTGGTGTTTGTCATTGGCCAAAAGTCCTTAATCACAGGCTTAACCGCAGGCGCTGTGAAGGGCTAACCATTTTTTGAAAAAACATTTTGAGGGGAGTCTTAAACCATGGTAAAGGTACATGCGCACCGCGGTGCATCCGCTTATGCGCCGGAAAATACGCTCGCTTCTTTTCAGCTCGCTCACGATATGCATAGCGACGGCATTGAGTGTGACATTCATTTGACCGTTGACGGGGTTTTTGTGGTTTGCCACGATGAAACCATCGACCGCACCTCCACAGGCAGCGGACGCATTGCCGAAATGAAGTATGCGGACATCATCAGTGAGGATTTCGGAAGCAAATACAGCGCGGCCTTTCGCGGGCAAACCGCGCCGACGCTTGAGCAAATGCTTGACATTGTGCGCGGCATGGACCCCATCAACATAGAAATCAAGGCCTTTGCAGGGGATGAAGATGCAGCGCTTCATCAGTTTTACGGCATACTCAAGCGTTACGACGTGATTGCGCGCGTGATTGTTTCCAGCTTTAATGACCGCATTCTCAAAAGGCTCAAGGAGCTTCATGCCGATATCAAAACCGGCTACCTTTATGTCATCAGCGATGATATCCCCGCGCCCGTTCAAGCCAAAATTGACCAAATGAAGGAAAACGGAAGCGCAAACAAGCTTTCACCGCTTTATCGCGATTTGCTGATTGCCAAAAAAGATGTGGTCAACTTTGCTTTGTCCCTGCATTGCGACGCTATTCATCCCTGCCTTACCTACCTTACGCAGGCAACCGTTGAGCAGGCGCACGCAAAAAACATGCAGGTCAATTGCTGGACCCCAAATACACGCGAAGAAGTAGCGCACGGCCTGGCGCTCGGCTGTGATGGGATCATCACCAACCACCCGGATTGGGCATTGTCGTTGCTGGGCCGATAGTACCACAGCAATGCAGGAGGAAGCAATGGAGAACCAAGAAGTTAGGTTTTATAAGCGTATGGCGCTATCCTTATCCGATCCCGAGCCCCTGCGATTGGTTGCACATGCCCTGTCTACAGAATTGCGCCTCCAAATTCTGCGGCTTCTCAATTTTCGTACCATGAATGTGGTGGAAATCGCCGCCGCCTTGAATGTGCCCGTATCCACCATCGCCATCAACATTGAAACGTTGGAAACCGCCCACCTCATTACTTCCGAGCAGGTGGCTGGCACCCGCGGCCGACAAAAGCGCTGCAACCGCGTTACCGATTCCATTTCGCTGGATCTCATGCTGCACAATACAAGCGTTGAGCAATCCGGCGCTATTTCCATGCCCATTGGCGCATTCAGCAGCTGCACAGGCATACAACCCTCCTGCGGGCTGGCTGGCACAATGGACTATCTTGGTTTGCAGGACGAACCGCTGTGCTTTTACTCCCCCGAGCGTTTAAACGCACAAATTGTCTGGTTCCGTCAAGGTTTTGTGGAATACCGTTTTCCCGTTATGCAGCTGCAAAAGCCGGGGCTTTATAAGCTGGAAATCCTTTTTGAAGCCTGCTCCGAAGCCATTGGCTATGATAACCATTTCAAAAGCGATATCAGCGTTTTGGTCAACGGCCTCGAAATTGGCTGTTGGGAATCTCCAGGTGATTTTGGCGGACGCAAGGGCTTGTTAAACCCCGATTGGTGGCCTTCGTTCAGCTCGCAATACGGCATGCTCAAAAGCTGGCGCATAACAGAAGAAGGCACTTTTTTGGACAGTGTGCAGGTTTCATCGGTTACGCTTTCCGATTTAAAAATCAAAGAGCAAAACTACTTGAGCTTGCAAATCGGGGTCAAGGCAGACGCTGTGCAGGCGGGCGGTGTCAACCTGTTCGGCCATGCCTTTGGGGACTTTCCGCAGGATATTTTGCTTCGGTATTATATTACATGATTGATAATAAATACAAGCACGAGGTGACGCGCCCATGACAGCACTTCCAAAGCCAGAATTTCCGCGCCCAGAGCGGCAGCGCAGCCAGTGGCTCAATTTAAACGGCGAATGGGATTTTGCGTTGTTTCCCATTGGTGAGGAGGCAAGCGAAACCGCATTTGCGCAAACCCGCACAAGCTATGACCGCAAAATCACCGTGCCTTTTTCGTGGGCAAGCCCCCTTTCGGGCGTGTGTGAAAACAAAGCGGGCGTGGGCTGGTACCGAAGGTTCGTCCATTTTGAGGCGATGGCGCGCGTTTTTCTCTGCTTTGGCGCGGTGGATTACCTGTGTGATGTGTATGTAAACGGCGCTTGGCTCTGCCGCCACCAGGGCGGCTACGAAGCTTTTGAATGCGACGCAACCCCGCTATGGCACGCAGGTGAAAACCTTCTGGAGGTACGCGCAGAGGACAATCGCGGTGAAGCGCAGCTTTACGGAAAACAGGGCTATGGCGAAGCGCAGGGCATTTGGCAAACGGTTTGGCTGGAAAGCCGCCCTCAAAGCTATCTCGGCCATTTTTGCATTCAAACACTTTGCGATGGCAGCATTACCATCACCGCCCAAGCAATCGCGCCAGATGGTGCAAGGCTCGTTGCCGCCTTTGACGGGCAAACATGGCAAGCCCCCATCAGGGAAGGCGCGGCCAAGCTTTGCTTCGCCCTCTCACACCCGCGCCTTTGGTCGCCAGACAGCCCTTTCCTGTACGAAGGTACGCTGACGCTTCAAAGCGGAAACGACTGTGACGAGGTTCACACCTATTTTGGCATTCGCGAAATTTCCACCGCAAAGGTGCAGGGCCGCCGTTACCGTTGGATTACGCTCAACGGCGAGCCCATTTACTTGAACGGCACGCTGGATCAAGCTTTTTATCCAGAGGGCTATTTTACCGCGCCCGATGAAGCCGCCATACAGGACGAAGCTTGGCGCTTGAAACGGCTGGGGCTGAACATGGTGCGCATTCACATCAAAGCGGAGGAGCCGCGCAAGCTGTATTGGATGGATAAGCTAGGTCTGCTGGTGATGGCGGACATTCCCTGCTTTTGGGGCGAGCCTACCGCACAGGCGCGTGCGGGCTATGAGCTGGAATGGCCTGAATTGATTCGGCGCGACCTAAACCACCCCTGCATTTTTGCATGGATACTGTTTAACGAAACTTGGGGCTTGTTTACCCAGCAGGACGGCGAGCGCCGCTATTTGCCTCAAACGCAAGCTTGGGTTGCGGATGTGTACCGCCGTGCCAAGCAAATGGATCCCACCCGTTTGGTGGAGGATAATTCCGCCTGCCATTACGATCATGTGCAGACCGATTTGTACACTTGGCATTTTTACTTAAACGGTCCCGAAATTGTGCGTGACCACATTCGCGAGGTGGTTGCCAAAAGCGAAGTGGGTTCGAGCTTTCATTGTGCGGATGGCTTTGTCCAAACCGACGCGCCGCTTATGAACAGCGAATGCGGCATGGTGTGGGGCGTGGATGAGTCCGCCGGTGACAGCGATCTTGCCTGGCAGTATCACTACATGCTCAACGAATACCGTTTGCATGAAAAGCTCTGCGGCTTTATTTTCACAGAATTTCATGATGTGGTAAACGAATTCAACGGCTACTACCGCATCAACAGCGCTGATAAGGATTTTGGCTACGAAGGCTTTTGCCGCGGCATGACGCTCAAGGACCTGCATTCCGCCGACTTTTTAGCGGTGGATTGCCTGCCCTGCCAAACGCTTGCAGGCGGCGCAACGGTTGAAATACCGCTTGTGCTTTCCAGCTTTGATAACCGCCACCACAAAGCAGGGCTCCTGCTTCATTGGGAGCTGTGGCACGAGGGGATGGATGGGCGCATCACCGATGCATTGGGCAGCGAGCGCATTCCCCCCTTTGCTTACGGCACCACCGCCCTTCCCGCCCTCAAGCTGACCCTGCCAACAGAGCCCGCATTGGCGGTGCTTTCTTTGTACCTCAACACTACCGATGGTGAAACCATATCGCGCAACTTTACCACCTTCGACGTTCAAGCCCCCCTGCCCGCCCATTGCGTGGAAACACCCGTGGCACAAGGTGAATGCCATGGCTTTTCCCCCGTGTGGACGGCGCAAAACAAGCAAAAGCTTTGCTTAGGCGGCGAAGGCACCGTATGCTACCAAATCAGCCTGCCGCCCATGGCACGTGTTGATTCGCTCCAGCTGCTGCTAGAAGCAAGCTCCAAACGCTTACTGCGCAAGGACTTGGGCGACAATGCCACCAGTGCAGATTTAGGCTTTATGCGCGGCCATTTGGTGGATCGCGGCGAATTTATCAATTCCTATTGGATGACCGATGAAGAGCGCTTGCCCACAACGCTAGAGGTTTTGGTCAACGAGGTTTGCATTGCCACCCTTAACCTTTCAAACGATTGGGCGGATTCGCGCGGCGTGCTTTCTTGGCACTACCAGCCAAACCCCAGGCGTTTGGACGAAGCAGGCTCCTACGGCGAGCTTTGTCAGGTGCGCATTCCCAGCCGCATGATCCCCGCCTTGGTGCGCGAAGGCAGTTTCCGCCTTGCTTTGCGCGTTCGCGGCAACGGTTTGGCGCTGTATGGGCGCAATAGCGGACGTTATCCCTTTGGGCTCTTGCTCAAAGCGGAGGGCGAAAGCCGATAACAGGGTGGGTTGGCATGGATGGATGGACGCACGCTGCATGGACGCATGCACGGATGGACGCATGCACGCATGGACGCATGCACGGATGGATGGACGCATGCACGGATGGACGCATGCACGGATGGACGCACGCATGCACGGATGGATGGACGCATGCACGGATGGACGCATGCACGGATGGACACATGCATGGATGGATGGACGCATGCATGGACGCATGGATGGGTGCATGGACGCATGGATGGACGCATGAATGCATGCACGGATGGACGCATGCACGGATGGACGCATGAATGCATGGACGCATGAATGCATGGACGCATGAATGCATGGACGCATGAATGCACGGACGCATGGGCACATGGACGCATGAATGCATGGACGCATGGACGCATGGATGCATGGGCGCATGGGCGCATGGACGCATGGGCCATGGCGCATGGGCGCATGAATGAATGGGCGGCATGAATGAATGGGCGGCATGAATGAATGGGCGGCATGGATGCACGCATTCATTCATCCACGCCGCTTTCCCCTGTAGGGACACCATACATGGTGTCCGCCCAGTTGGCGTTCCGTTCCCACACTCCCCCTGTCAAGGCACACGACAATCACAGTCACTAGAACTTTTTCATAAGCATGTTCATTGCTTAATAAGAACCGTCCTTGATGAATAAGGGCGGCTT
>JAVXND010000017.1:0-52095 GCA_036645955.1 Clostridia bacterium
CCATTCTTAAGCCACTCATCGTCAAGGGTAAAACCTTTGCGAATATACTCGTTCAGACGTTTTGTCGCCCATTTCCGAAACTGCGTTCCGCGTAAGGACTTTACCCGATATCCGACTGAGATGATCACATCGAGGTTGTAGTAGTCCACCTGATAGACTTTATTGTCGGAGGCAGTTGTTGCAAATTTTGCAACAACTTGATTCCGCTCCAGTTCGCCTTCATCAAAGACATTCCTGATGTGGCGCGAGACCGTGGATTTATCTCTTTCGAAGAGCGCCGCCACCTGATCGAGCGTTAACCAGACAGTATCCTCATCAAATCGCACATCAACTGACACCTTTTCGTCGCTGGTTTTGAAGATCACGATTTGATCCATCTTATCCTTCATCGGTCTACCCTCCGAATCCAATTCCAATGCTTTTATCTGGCAACTTCAAATTTATCTAGCAGAAAGTAGGCGTTCCGCATCCTCATTATATCAGGAGCGAAACGCCTATGCAATCCGTGTTTTGGATTATATGTGGCAATCCACGATGTTGATATACAAATCCTGTTCTGTTGCTTCCTTCAAGTACTCGGCAAACGCCGTTTCGTATGACTTTCGGCTTTCAGCCGTTGCATCATCCAGACCGAACCATCCCATTTCGCCAGTCTGTACCCACTCACCAGCAGGCGTTAGATAAGCATACGTTGCAAAGTGCGAGCAACTGTCAGCGTACTGTTCTTTGATTTTGTACTGTTTGAGATAATGCTCCTTGCTGTAGAAGGAAATAAAATCGTCTTGATTCTCACCTTCCTGTAGCGGCTTGCCTTCTACAACAACCTCCCAAAAACGCACCGCTCGAGTACACACGGCTTCGCTTGGTGAAAAGTCGCAATCTCGCACCTTGGCACAGTCGCAACGAGTCGGGACGTTAGGTTCACCCTTGCGTGTCCATGAAGCCTCGCCGTAGCGCCCAGTTTTCCCTTTTTGGAGCTTTATCTGTCCACGCCAGCGACCACCAAGCAGCCAGTAATCGTGCTTGGCATTGGGGTTGAACCAATAGCCGCGCTTACCAGTGGTTGCGTCCAGTTCGCCATCAGCATCTTCCTCAAATTCGGCATAGGGTGAATCTGCATCCACATCCTCGGTGAACGGGGCAAGCAAGGCTTCCAGCTCACAGGAATCATCCGTATGCGTAAAAACCGCTAGATTGAAATGTGACATGAGTTTCCTCCTAATCGTGATACTGTGTGCAAACATCATCTTCAGAAACAATGCTGTGTGCTACCGAACAAACCAAACGGTCATGCTCGCATACGCTGCCATCGTCATAAGGCTCGCCTGCGGGTAGCGAAAAGCTGTTCACGCACGAAAGGCAATTTCCACGACGCATTTCCATATTGTTCATCTGTTGAACCATGGATACTTCATCCTCCTTGTTTTCGGTGTACCATCTATCCCTCTAACTCCCTTATAAATCAAGAGTTATACGACACTTTTACCATCTTTATCACGCCATCCTTAGCCCGCGACCTCTTTGCTGCCGCTTGGTCAGCGCCGCGATCTCAATGGCCAGCGATTTCACATCCTGCTCGTCACGGATATAGAAGGTGTTGCCCGACAGGTTCACGCTGGACTGCTGGTTGTAGGTCTTTCTGTTGTCAAAGCTGGAGGTGGAAACCGCGCCCACCTTGGCTTCTCCCGTTAAATACCGCGCGGCGTTCTGGATGGTCTTAGCCTGTGCGCGGCTTTCCAGCAGCACACCCTGCCCAAAGCCCTTCATGGTCATGCGGCCAACATCATCGCGGAATACTCCAGAGGGGGAAGCAATCTTGAGCTGTTTTTTAGCGGCAGCAACGGCAGATTGAGCGGCAGCCTTCATGGCAGATACCACGCCAGCCGTGCCAGCCGTAATGCCAGCCTTTAAGCCCGTCATGGCACTCAAGCCGACGGGCCGAAGTGTTGTACTGGTTAAGCTGGCAGTCATCGCCGCCTTGACAGAAGCAGAAACCGTGCTGCCTGTGGCGATCATGCTATAGGTGGTCATGGCGCTTGCCAATCCTGTTACTGCACTAGTACCCACGCCGCTTAGAAGCCCTTCTGTGAAGGCTGTTTTCACGGCAGTGGTCAGGTTGACAGCAAGAGTTGTCGCATCCGTTGCAAAGTCAAACCCAGTCATACCTACGCCCACGCCAGCGGATACGTTATCACCCACAGGATTCATGCGGGTGGAGGGTGATTCAATGCCCAGCGCGGTATTGAGCGCAGCTTCCAGATTACCTGCGACCGTTTCTGCGTCGGTATCCCAGCCGGCTTCCGTCATGCCCTGCGCCACGCCAGCGCGGATGTTTTCGCCCGTGTCGGTCAACGTCAGATTGTTCAAAAACTCCACGATGGACTTGAGATTTTGTAAGTCCTCAGTGCTGACCTCCTGCCCATTTTGGATAGCGGCGACCATTTCCGTCACATAGGTGGTGAAATTGGCAAGCTTGTCCCCGCTGAACTGGTCGTTCATGCGCATGTCGATGCTCGAAAGCGTCGCGCCGTCCAGCAAGCCCCACAGCGTCACCCACGAGCCTTTGTTCTTCTCAAAGGCGGTGAGCTCCGTGTTGAAGCTGTTCATCCAAGTAAGCAGATTGCTGCCAATCAAGCCGTTGAGCCAGCCCCAATCGTTGTGGCTCTCGCTGCCGAAAATGGAGGTGCTGACGTATTTGTTCAGCACGCCCTCGGCGGCTTGCCGCACAGATTCGGTCGTACCTTGAACATCGGGGGTAATCAGCACATGGAGTGTGCCGTCCTCGCCGTAGGCTATGAGTGTACTTGCGTCAATTTTGTTAGCGGGAACGAGGTTGACAGGCACTTCCTTACCGCTTTCCCAGAAGGTGGCGTTAGGATCGTTCAGTACATCAGTGGGGTTTTCGTACTTTTCGCCCACGCGCACCACGCCAGAAACCGTGACGGGATTGTTTTTAACAAACTCGTTATAGGCAGTCAGGTCATATCCCACAATGGCGATCTGGCTTTCAATGACGGAAGGTTTGCGCACACCAGCCTTATCCGTATAGGCGGTAATCTGCGCCGAGACCTCGGCCTTCAGCTCGGTCTTATCGCAGCCCGTTGCTTCGGCGTAGGCGGTGACGATTGCATCCACCTGCGGCTCGGAGAGCTTGGAAAGGTCAACGTTTTCCGCTTGCAGATAGCTGGTGACCATAGCGGCGACATCAGTTGGTTTAAGCAGGTTGGTTTTCGCGCCGCCTGTCACTTCCTCATACGCCATGACGAAAGCGGTAACGCCTTCGGGGGTCAGATGGGAGGTATCCACACCCTGTTGTTCCAGATATCGCATGATGTAGGCGGTGATATCGTCAGGGGTAAGCGTGGAGGTATCCGCGCTGCTTGCCAGCTCCTGATATCCGCTGACCATGGCGGTGATTCCTTCGGGGGTCAATCCCGACACATCAGCGCCATTTGTCAGCTCCGCGTATTTCGCCACGTAGGCCAGCAATCCCGTGGGCGTAAGCGCGACGGTGGACGCACCCTCCGGCACTTCGGTATACTCGGAGATGAACGCCGTCACCTGCGGCTGAACCAGCGCCGCGTTTTTCTCGGCGGTGTAGCCCGCGATCACAGCTTCAGTGGTAATCGCGCCGGGATTGGCGGTGAATTCATCCCATCGGGTCTGCGCCCCAGTCATGTCCAGATCGGTGGTGATTTTCAGGATTTCCTCTGGCACAGCGCCGCTGAAGATTCCGTTCAACCCCTCCAAGGTATCCTTGTGGTCGGTAACGAACTGCGTTAGGGAAGCAATCTGCTGCATCTGCGCCGATACGTCGATGTCGGGAAACAGCTTCTGGATTTCAGCTTCCGTCATGCCCGCTTCCATCAAGGATTGAATCTGCGTCAAAAGCGTAAGGTACTCGGTCAGGGCGCTTTCATCCATGCTGGAGGTGAGCGTGTTCATACCCTCCAGTGCCTTGGCCATACCGAGGTTATCGCCGTTGTTGGCGGCAATGGAATACTCACGAAGCTTACCGTATAAGCCGTCAATCGCGGAATCTGCCGACTGAATGTCCTCCTGATTCCATACGGGCATGACGATTGCCGCCAGCGTTTCAGCGTATTCCTGTGCGGCGGCTTTGCGGTCGGCGGCATATTGTGCGTCAAGCTCCGCCTGTGCCTGCGTTTTTTCAGCGCCATTCTCCATGAGCTGAATCAGCGCAAATTGCTTATCGTACTGCTCATCCAGCGCCGTATTGACAGCGGACATCCCCTGTGCGGCGGCGACCATGGCATTTTCGTATATCGTCACGTCCGCGTCAGACTGTCCGCGAGCTTTGGCACGGGCAACCTCCGCTTCCAGCTTTTGACGAATGGTTTCAAATCCGTCTACATCGGCTGGGGTGAGCTTATACTTCACCTCGATGGCCTCGCGGGTGTCGATCAGCTCTTGGAGCTTTACCTTGTCTTTCTCGGTGAAATTCTTTGACTGGCGCTTTTTCAGCAACCGCTCGATTTCTGCATCCAGCTGATCAAGAGCGGTGATATCGTTTGTCAGCTGCCCAGACACAGAGGTATAACCTGCTTCATCAGCTGTGCTTTTGAGATCGGCTAAAGCATCGCGGGTGGAGCCTGTGAGTGCCTTGAAGGATTCCGTCCATTCGCCGACGATTTCATCTGTTTCCACCTTGCCATCCGACCAAACGGTGAGCAGCTCGTCCAGCCATTCCTTGCTGGTTTGCGCGTCCCGTACAAAATCCTCGCCGCTCATGCCAAAGAAGGACAGCCCGTCCTTGCCATAGAAGGTATCGGCAGCGGTGGACTTCCACTTCTTTGCCGTTTCGTTCATGCCCTCGAGGGCTTCCCGCGCTTGTTTCGCACCGCTGGCATAGTCCACCAACTTGTACACGCCGTAGATCAGCGCGGCGGAAAGCGCCGTAACGGCCAGCTTAGAGGAAAACAGCGTCTTGGTAAAGCCGCCAATCCCGCCGCCAGCCAGCTTCACCTGCGCGGAAAACTTGCCAACACCCGTGGCGAACTTGCCCATGGCGGCGGACGCTTTGCCTACTGCGCCCACAGTCTTGCCGATAATTAGGATAGCGGGACCGGCAGCGGCGGCGAGCCACGCAAAGCGAATAATCGCCATGCGCTGGCTTTCGTCCATCTCAAGGAAGGAAGCCAGCAAATCATTGGCTTTATCAATGACGTTTTGAATGGTTGGATTCAGATCATCACCCAACTGCTGTCCAAAGAGAACGGCTGTATTCTTGAGGTTGATTAAGCGGCTTTCCGTGGTAGCATACCGTTTGTTGGCTTCGGCTGTCAGAGCAGTATTCTCCGTCCATGCCTTGTTGGCGGTGACCTGTGTTTTGCTGAATAGCTCCGTAGCGTTGGTAGCGCGAAGCAAGGTGTCCCGCAAACGCACTTCCTTGATGCCGATCTCATCTAGAATCGCAATCGCGCTTTCGCCCTCGTCATCCATCTTGGAAAGCCCCACAATGAACGCCTGGAATGCGGCGGCGGGGTCGCTATCCCACAGCGCCTTGAACTGCGCGGCGGTCATCCCAGCCACCTTACCAAAGTCGTCCAGCGCGGCGCTACCCGTAGCGGATGCAACCTCCATTTTCACAAGTGCCTTGGAGAATGCAGAACCGCCCATTTGCGCCTCGATGCCCACGGAGGAAAGCGCAGCGGCAAAGCCCAGAATCTGCGATTCGGATAGTCCCACCTGATGCCCCGCGCCCGCCAGACGCATGGACATTTCCATGATGGCGGATTCCGTGGTGGCGTAGTTGTTGCCCAAGTCTACCAGCGTAGAGCCAAGGTTCTGGAACAAAGATTGATCCATGTTCATGATATTGGCAAACTTGGCGAGGGTGGAAGCAGCAGCATCCGCCACGATGTCCGTGCTGTTGCCCAGATCAATCATGGTGCGGGCAAAACCCATGAGGTGCTCGTTGGCAATGCCCAGCTGACCAGCAACAGCCACCACCTCGGCGATATCCGAGCCAGAGGAAGCCACCTGCGTGGACATATCCTTGATGGAGGAAGAAAGCGAAGCATATTCTTCCTCCGTTGCATCCACGGTTTTACGAACGCTGGTAAAGGCCGATTCGTAATCAATACTTGCTTTTACCGCCGCTGTGCCAAGCGCCAGAATGGGCGTGGTAATGGCTGCCGTCATGCCCTTGCCAGCGGAAACCATAGCCTTGCTGACAGCTTCGCATTTCTTGGAGAAGGCCGTCAGCGCCGTGCCCGCCTGTGTCCATTTGGACTGCATACGGTACAGTTCCTCCGTGAGCTTCTTGATTTCCACTTCAGTGGTCTTAACGGCAGCTTTGGCGTTATTGAAGTTGGCGGCAGCAGTGGAAATAGCGTCAGCGTTGTTTTGCAGGGTTTTGCTGTTAGCAGTGATCTGCCCTTCCAGCTTTTTAACCGCATCCCCTGTAACCTTATGCTCCTCCTTGAGCCGATCCAAATTCTGCCCGGCAGCGATGGTAGCGGAGTCGGTTTCCCCAAGGGTGCGAGCATATTCCTTATACTTATCGGAAGCGGAGGTAACCTGCTGACCGATGCGTTGATACTCTGTGCGAGCATCCTCCAGCGCGGCTTTCATTCTTTCCTGCTGGGCATAGGAATCGGTTAGTTTTTGATTGGCGGCGACCAAGGCGCGGGAATACTGCTCCACGGCGCGATTCTGCTGGGTGAGCTTGCTGCCCAGCAGAGAGAGCTTAGATTCCGCGCCCTGTATGGTTTTCTCGAACTTGTCTACGCCAGCGCCCGCAAGGTTGAAGGTGCTTTCCGCTTCCTTGATCTGCTTGCCCAAGGTACGCAGATTTCGGGCAAAATGATCGCTGTCCAGCGACAGCGCGACCACCAGCTCGCGCAGGACCTCGCTCATGGAAAGTCACCTCCTTAGAAAATTTTTCTGACGACTTGCATAACGGAACACGATATTGTACAATATACTGTACAGAGGAGGTGGCGTTATGCTAGCTGTTAACTATTCGAACTATCGGGAATCGCTGAAGCATTACTGCGACCGCGTAAACGATGAAGCGGAGATTCTTGTTGTCACGCGCAAAGCGGGCGGAAACGTGGTGATGCTTTCCGAGGATCAATACAATAACCTCATGGAAAACCTGTATATTCGAAGCAATCCCGCAAACTATGCCAACTTGATGGCATCTATCGCGCAGCTCAAGCAGGGGAGCTGTCATACACATGAGTTGCGAGAGGATGACGAAGACGAGGATACAGATGAATAAGGAATTTACTGACCTCGCTTGGGAGGACTATCTTTTTTGGGAGCAAACGGATAAAAAGAAGTTCAAACGCATCAATTTGCTGATGAAGGACATTGACCGTAACGGTAATGATGGTCTGGGAAAACCCGAACCCTTACTCCACGAATTGCAAGGGTTTTGGAGCAGGCGCATTGATGAAGAGCATCGCTTGGTGTACACCATTGATGGCAATACGATCAAAATTGTTCAATGCAGATATCATTATGAGAAATGAGTTCATGAGCGTCAGATTTTCATGTCTGACGCTCATATTGGCTTTACCGACGTCCATACCTCGTCAATATAGGCGTGTTTGGGCGTTTTCTTTATCTCTGACGAGGCGAAATTGATATGAACTGACGCGTCGAATATCTGCCAGAAGCTCAGAAGAACATTCCATGTTTCCAGCAAAATGGTCGCTGTCCAGCGACAGTACGACCACCAGCTCACGCAATACCTCGCTCGTGGAAAGTCACCTCCTTCTGTCATTTTTATCAAGCATTAGGTTTCGTCAAATTAAGGGTTGAATTAGCCGGTATATTTGGATATAATAAAGCAGAAGGAGTGATCGTGATGATGAACATCGTGCCAATCTCGGATTTAAAAAACTATGGTGAGGTTCTTGGACGCTGTGACAATGGGTCGCCTGTTTATTTGACGAAAAATGGTCGTGGCAAATATGTTGTCCAGAGCTTAGCTGAATACGAAAAACTCCAAGCAACTGTAAAACTACTCGCCGAACTATCCAAGGGTGTGGAGTCGCTTCGCAAAGAGGGCGGTTTAACGCTGGATGAGGCATTTACGGGTCTGGAGGATTAACGCATGGTAAGCATCGTCGTATCCAAGGAGGCTCGTAAAGACTTGGTAAGTATCCGTGCATACATTAGGGATGAGCTTTGCAATCCCGATTCAGCGAAGCGAATCATAAAGGAAATAAAAAAGAAAATCATAAGTCTTAGCGAATTGCCAGAGCGCGGAACACCACTAGATGCACTTATTACAGTACATACTGACTTTCGCTATCTGGTCTGTGAGAGATATGTTGTTTTCTATCTTTCCAGCCAAACCTCCGTAGAGATTGTACGAATACTTCATGAACGTCAGGATTATTTGGGAGCATTATTCCTTAAGTGATCACGGTTTTACCGACGTCCAGACATCGTCAATATAGGCGTGTTTGGGCGTATTCTTTATCTTCTCACGCCACGCACCCCACGCTCTGATGCGCAGGAAGCCCAGAAGAACATTCCATGTTTCGAGCAAAATGATTGCTGTCCAGCGACAGCGCAACCACCAGCTCGCGCAAGACCTCGCTCATGGAAAGTCACCTCCAATGCTTGATAATCAAAGGGTTTTCGCGTATAATAACAATGAGGTAGGTGATTAAAATGATGTATCCGTTTTTGACTTTGGATGACAACACTGAAATCGTTCATTCTGAAATGATGCCAGACCAACATGTGAAGGTCTATATCGAGAAGCCTGATGCGAAAGATGGTTTTCATCATGCAACTTGCTATTTGCCTTCTTACAAATGGTCGGAAACATACGGCTTTACCAATGAGGAATTAAGCCGTTATCAAGAAATCATAGAATCTACAGCTCACCTTATTTTGGAGTTCTCGCAACAAGGGGGCTTTTCAAATGCCGCAAATTTTTAGGATAGGCGCTTACTGGGTTTACTTTTGGGCTAATGAAAATAAATCTTTTGAACCAATTCACGTTCATGTTGCCGAGGGTGCGCCCATAGCCAACGGTACGAAGATTTGGGTAACAAAAGCTGGAAAGTGCTATCTTTGCAATAACAACTCCAATATTCCAGACCGCGTTTTACGCAACATCATGAAAATCATTGAAGCCAGAAGCAGTGAGGTCATTCAGAAATGGCAAAGCTTCTTTAACGAAACTTCTTTTTATTGCTAAGCACTCTCTCATTTTAGCTTTGGCCACACCTGATCGATAAACGCAGGATGTGGCTCTTTCTTTATCTTCTCACGCCGCGCGTCCCAAGCTCTGATGCGCAGAAAGCCCAGCATGTCCATTTCGTCTATTTCTTTCATGCGCCAGCCGGATTCCAGCAAGGCGTTGTAGGTAGAATAGATATATTCCGGCAGCGTCAGACCTGCGACGGGGTCATCACGCTCTGCGCAATCTCCTCCGCTTCCTGCCTCGCTGCCTTCGTAGGGAAAGCGTCCAGCACCTCAGTGGTCTGGGTTTGCACTGCCATAAGCGCCAGCGCAATATCGTGCATCAGGCGGTCGGCGGGATAATGGTCATACATTTCATCGGGCGTGAATTGGTTTCCGAAAAGGATGCAGAACCACTTGACCATTACATCCAGCGCTTCGGTCACGGTGATTTGCTCACTCTCCACATCCTCGCCCTCAGTGGCGGCTTTGGCCAGCCGCACCATGCGACCGTACATTTTGGAAGCAGGCTCCATCTCTCGCAGGGCGCGGCCGGAAATGAAGTCCACGGAGTACTTTTGAGTGCCAAGCGTACAAGTGACCATATCATCCCAACTTTCTTAATCATAATGAGCGATATCCAGCGACAGCGCGACCACCAGCTCGCGCAATACCTCGCTCATGGAAAGTCACCTCCAATCTCGTAACCTTTCGTATTTTTCGTATTTGCCAACATTTTTTCGTTGATATCTTGAGAGTATTGGCGTATAATGAAGTAAGGAATCCAATGAAACCATTGGACAGGAGGATAAGATTATGGAATTAGCAAAGATTACTAGTAAGGGACAAATTACACTGCCCGTTACGATCCGTCGTGCCTTGAAGCTCAAAGACGGTGATAAAATTGCTTTTGTTGAGATGAATGGACAGTATGTTCTGGCAAACCCAGCAATGATGGCTATCGCACAGCTGCAAACCGATTTTGCTGGATTTGCGGAAGAAAACGATTTGCATTCTGAAGATGATGTTGTCGCGCTAGTGAAGCAGATGCGCGCCGAAAGGAAGCGGGACAATGAGAGTCACGCTTGATACCAATGTACTGCTTTCTATTGCAGCTTTTCACAGCAAGAATATGCGCTTAATGCTAGCTTGGATTTGCCAAGAACATCAGTTGGTGTTAAGTTCATATGTTGTAGGTGAATGCTACGAGGTGGTTCGTCGAAAGAAGCCGTCCTTGGTTTCCTCTTTAGATCGATTCTTCGCGGCACTTCCCTTTGAACTGGAACATACGCCTCAAACACTGCCGAAGCACAACCTGTTTATCATCCGTGACTGTGATGACGAAAAGGTGCTCTATTCAGCCATTACAGCCGATGCGGATATTTTGATTACTGGGGATAAGGATTTTTTTGATATTTTGATTGAAAAGCCGATAATTCTTACTCCACGACAATTCATGGAAAAATATATGCTCATGTAAGCTGTACGCTGAGCCACACCTGATCGATAAATGCAGGATATGGCTCTTTCTTTATCTTCGCACGCCACGCATCCCACGCTCTGATGCGCAGAAAGCCCAGCATGTCCATTTCGTCTATTTCTTTCATTCGCCAGCCAGATTCCAGCAAGGCGTTGTAGGTAGAATAGATATATTCCGGCAGCGTCAGACCTGCGACGGGGTCATCACGCTCTGCGCGATCTCCTCCGCTTCCTGCCTCGCTGCCTTCGTAGGGAAAGCGTCCAGCACCTCAGTGGTCTGCGTTTGTACCGCCATAAGCGCCAGTGCGATATCGTGCATCAGGCGGTCGGCGAGATAATGGCAGATGAAGTCCTCAGAATATTTCTGAGCACCTAACAGGCAAGTGACCATCTGTCATGCCTCTCTCCAGCAGGTCGCTGGTAGCATCTCTTTGCCGCCTCAAATGGCAGTCAGTATATTTATTAATATTTCGGTTGATAAATATCACGATGCGTCATATGCTGAACTTGGAGGTGATTGCCGTGACGATGATTCGTGGTGCGATTAAAAACATCGTATCTATTTCCAACTTCAAACGTGGACTTGCAGTCAAAATTTTTGAGGATGTCAAGCGTTCTGACGCTAAAAGCCGATGCCGACTCTAAAAGCCGATGCTGACGAGACGAAATTGATATGAACTGACGCGTCGAATATCTGCCAGAAGCTCAGAAGAGCATTCCAAGTTTCGGGCAAAATGATCGCTATCCAGCGACAATGCGACGACCAGCTCGCGCAAGACCTCGCTCATGGAAATCCACCTCCCTGCCAATGAAATTTGCAACTAAATTCAGTTGCACTTTGCTTTGAATCGTGCTATACTCTCTTCGTGGGGAAGGATTTAGGTTGGGGCAGAAGGAAAAGCTCATCCAAAGGTTAATATCCAAACCGAAGGATTTCACCTTTGATGAAGCGGAAACGCTATTGCGGTTTTTGGGATATACCCGTTCCGATAAAGGACGGACGAGCGGGTCACGCGTGATGTTTGTCAGCGATAACCATCCTCCCATATTGCTGCATAAGCCGCACCCGCGTAATGAGCTATTATCATATCAAGTCAAGCAGCTATTGGATATGCTGAAACAGGAGGGATTGCTGTGAATAACACGATGGAATATAAAGGCTATGTGGGAAGCGTCGAATTCTCCGAAGCAGACGGATTATTCTTCGGAAAGGTAATGGGCGTCCGCAGCCTGATTTCTTATGAGGGAACAACCGCGAAGGATCTGGTTGAGGATTTTCACAATGCTGTCGATGATTACCTTGCGTTGTGCTGTGACCGTAAGGAAGCACCAGAAAAAGCATACAAGGGAAGCTTCAACATTCGCGTTTCGCCAGAACTTCACAAACGAGCTGTCATCTATGCTACAGCGCAGAGAATGACGCTTAACCGCGTAATCGAGAATGCTTTGCAAAGCTATATTTCAACTCGCAACTAACCGCATTTACGGCTTAACCGAAGTCCACACTTCATCAATGAAGGCGCGCTCCGGTTTTTTCTTTATGGTTTCACGCTGCGCGTCCCACGCTCTGATGCGCAGAAAGCCCAGCATGTCCATTTCGTCGATTTCTTTCATGCGCCAGCCAGATTCCAGCAAGGCGTTGTAGGTAGAATAGATATATTCCGGCAGCGTCAGACCTGCGACGGAGTCATCACGCTCTGCGCAATCTCCTCCGCTTCCTGCCTCGCTGCCTTCGTAGGGAAACCGTCCAGCACCTCAGTGGTCTGGGTTTGCACCGCCATAAGCGCCAGCGCAATATCGTGCATCAGGCGGTCGGCGGGATAATGGTCATACATTTCATCGGGCGTGAATTGGTTGCCGAAAAGGATGCAGAACCACTTGACCATTACATCCAGCGCTTCGGTCACGGTGATTTGCTCACTCTCCACATCCTCGCCCTCAGTGGCGGCTTTGGCCAGCCGCACCATGCGACCGTACATTTTGGAAGCAGGCTCCATCTCTCGCAGGGCACGGCCGGAAATGAAGTCCACGGAGTATTTCTGTTTTCCTAACGTGCAAGTGACCATCTGTTATTCCTCTCTCCAGCGAATTGCTGGTAGCAGCTATTTGCAGTTTCAGATTTCAAGTTTTAGTCAGTATATTTATCGATGTTTTTGTTGACAAATATCGCAGTGCGACATATACTGAGCTTGGAGGTGATTGCCATGACGATGATTCGTGGTGCAATTGAAAACACCGTATCTATTTCTAACTTCAATCGTGGACTTGCCGGCAAAATTTTTGAGGATGTCAAGCGTTCTGGCGCAAAAGTTGTTATGAAAAACAATGCGGCTGAGTGCGTTTTGTTATCCCCACAAGAGTATATTCGATTGATGGACGAAGTAAACGATGCGCGTCTGCTAGTCCTCGCAAACGAGAGAATGTCGCATTATGATCCATCCAAAAGCATCCCACAGGAGCGGATGGATGAGGAATTCGGCTTTACAGCGGAAGACTTAGCCGATGCTGACGAGGTGGAACTGGAATGAACGGCGCGTCGAATACCTACCGGAAGCCCAGAAGGACATTCGTGATTTAGACGGCAGCCAACGCATTCTCGTCCGCAAAGCAATCCAGAAGGTTTCGGGAAATCCGCTTTCCAACGCGGAAGGAGGCTATGGTACGCCTCTGGGTAGCAAAGGCGGAACAAATCTCACGGGCTTTTTAAAAATCAAGCTCAAAGGCATATGTCTCCGTATTGTCTACAAGACTATCCAAACAGAGGACACCATGCTCATTGTCATCATTGGAGCTAGGGCAGACGATGAGGTATATGAAGAAGCTAATCACAGGGTGAAGAAGCATAGCCTTTGAGGCTTATTATGGCAACGTCATCATCCCAATCACGATGACGTTGCCATTGCTTTTTACGGTTCCGCCGTAAAAGTAGGCTCATACACAGTCGCAAGGAACGTCGCGCCCTTGGCGGCAGTAAAGGCGTTTTCGTCCTCGTCTGCCACCGCCTGATATGCGCCGTCATGAGTGCGCTTGATGGCCGTCCATTCCACGTCGCCAGTCTGTCGGGTGATGGTGCCGCCCTCTTTGGTGGCGTAGTTTTCGGTGACAGGCTTTGCCCGAACCTTGAAAAGCCAAATATATCGGAACTTGCCGTTGCTCTTTTCGGACTTAAAGCCAACAGTAACATAGACTGTTCCTCTCTATTTTAAGGTATCAAAAAACCGCCAACATTCGCTGGCGGCATGAGACTTTCCGTTAGTGGATTAACCATTGATAGTCTTGTCGACAATCTAGCACATAGTCAATATAAACCACATTGTCTTTTATCTGATATAGTATCAAATACCAGTTTTCAACAAACATCTTGTGATATTTATTGGCTGGAATGTAGGATTCATTAAAAAAAGGATAACGCGCAGGTAAATGATCCAGATTACCAATACTTTCAATGAGGCGCACTTTAAGTGAAAGCCCCGCATTCAAATCTTGCTCTGCCAAAAAGAGAACGTAATTTGCCATAAGCCTCTCAGCTTCTGGTGATATAATCACATCATACTTTGTCATGCGCTTTTACTCCTTGAATAACAGTGTCAAGGTAAGTGGAAAGTTCATCAACCGTATGACCGTTTTGTCCAACAAGACGTTCTTCCTCGACACGAATGAGCGCTTCTCGTAAATCCAGCATTTTTTCTCGATGCTGAAATGCCTCAATATCCATTACCACGAGATCACCTTCGCCATTCTTGGTCAAGTAAACAGGCTGCTTGGTTCGTTTGCAGAGCGCAGATACATCGTTATACCCTTGACGGATTGCAGCTGATGGTTTGATTTGCATAGTTTCACCTCCATAGCATTATTCTCATCTTATTTTAACCGAATTATGCTATCCAGTCAATTGAAATATTTGGCCGCCGCATGGACAGTCATCCAGCAGCGGCCAATATTCCGTTTACGGTTCCGCCGTAAAAGTAGGCTCATACACAGTCGCAAGGAACGTCGCACCCTTGGCGGCAGTAAAGGCGTTTTCGTCCTCGTCTGCCACCGCCTGATATGCGCCGTCATGAGTGCGCTTGATGGCCGTCCATTCCACGTCGCCGGTCTGTCGGGTGATGGTGCCGCCCTCCTTGGTGGCGTAGTTTTCGGTGACAGGCTTTGCCCGAACCTTGAAAAGCCAAATATATCGGAACTTGCCGTTGCTCTTTTCGGACTTAAAGCCAACAGCGAAGTAGGGCGGTTTGTCGCTTGCCTTGCGGATAAGCACGCCATTATTGTCGATGGTGTTGCCGAAAATCTTCTCTTGGATGGCAAGCGGAATATCCGCCATCTTGGTTTTGAAGGAAAGCTCTGGGTCGGGATACAGAACGTCGAATTCAATATCGTCGCAGTATTGGACATCGGGATCGGCGTTTTCGGGCGTGATGGACGCTTCCATTGCGCCCGCCACAGCCTGCAAAGCACCATAGGTCAAGGTTTCCTCTGTGTCCATGGTGAGGGGCGCAAGGACAACGTTTTTAAGACCTATGGTACTGGATACCATGGGAGAAGCGGTTACAGCCATACAGATTCCTCCTTAAAATGTTGTTATAGATGGTCAAGCTCGTCCCGCAAAACCTTCTTGATTTCCTCGTAGGCTTCGCCCGAGCAAGTATCAAAGGCGGGGCGTACAAAGGGATGTGCGGGAGCGGGGGCTGGACCGCCGTGACCGAACTCAAGCGGGTTGCTGAAGTAAGCGGCATTGTCCTTATGGTGAACGCCGATGGTAATGCGTTTCCCACGCGCACCGCCGCACACATTGCCTGTGCGGATGGAACCGATCAGCTCACCCGTGATGATCTTCGGGTCGGTAGAGGCGTTGTGCAGCATTTGTTCCTCAATAGGCACAGCGCCAGCTTTCAGCGCGCGGTTCACGCCTGCGCCTTGATCCAGCGCAGCAGCCATGTTCAGCAGGTCGTTTTCCAGATCGTCAAATCTGTGAAGCTCAGTCGGCATTTCGCCCTCCCCACGCTTTCAGCCTGTCGAGGCTACGCATCTGCGGAGCGCTGCGCGCTGTTCTCAATGCTAGTCGTTGCATATGCTCCTCCCCCTCCTATCGGCACATCCTCCCTCCAGCACCACGTCCATTGCACGGTATACTGACGGGTAGCAGTATCATATGACGGCTGATTGTACCCTTTATCGCTTTCTTCGATCATGGCAAAACCCGCCGCATACATGGCGTTGCGAATGATGCCCGCCATATCGGTAGGATCATCATCACTCCACAGGTTCAAGTAAACGTAAGTACGGTACGACGTAACCCTATCGTCCTGATGGGATGCTTCGGTGGTAGTGGTGGCGTACACGGCATACTGCGCAGGCGGGTTGGGATTAGTGCTTGTTGCTCGCCAAACGCCCGCCAGCACAGGAATACCAATGTTTTGAAGCGCCTCTTGCACCTGCCTCAACCGCTCACCCCCTTGGAGAGAGAAGCTTTCATGCCAAGGTAATTCCTGCGGAAGGAATACTCGCCCATGGTAGAAATGAACCATTTTTCATCCTGAAAGCGCACCCACATACCGGGCTTCACGTCACTTCGGTAGCGGATTGTGAAGTTGATCACCGCTTCGGTATTCATCGCGTCGGCGGCGCGGTAGTTTTGGTTGCCTGCGTCTACCGCCGCCGCCCATACCTTGCACAGCACCACGTCGGTTGGTTCTGGATAACCATTGGCGTTCACGGTATTTTCGGTGTATCCAATCTCCACCAAATGCCGAAGGTCGCCCGGATGGGGGCTGCTTTCAAAGTTCTTGTATCCTCGCAAAGGCGCACCCCCTAAAACAACTTCGTTACATCGCGGTATGGATAGAGTAGGTTTTCAAAAGCCATTCGCATGGTGATGTAAACCTGCTTGTCGGCGTTATCACGGTTTTCATAGTAATGGCTGACCATGAGCAGCACCGCCAGCCGCACAGGCTCTGGTGAAGGTTGTCCCTCTGGCGCATCCCCATCGAAAGACACGCGACAGAAATCCTCTGCGGCGGCTTGTGCTTGAGCGATCAGGGAGGAAAGGTATACTTCTTCCTCGTCGTATTGAATGCGTAGGTGGGTTTTCACCTCTGATACGGTAACAATCATGCTGCATCACCATCCCTTACGGGGTTCCAGCCTCGGCAGGAGTGTCTGAGACCATCAACCCAGCGGTTTTCAGTGCAGATAACAGCGTATTGAAGTTTTCCTTCAGCACAGCAATGGTGATCGCTTCGCTCGCCGCCTGATTGGGCATCTGGGTAAAACCCGGTGCAGCAGCCCCAAGCAAACCGTTGCCGCCTTCCACCGTCGCGCCTGGGAGAAAGGTCAGCTTGCCGCCTATCACCCATTCATTGCCGCCGTGGGCATGGTAGTTCTTCGCAGTAACCTGTTCCATATGGTTCCTCCTTAAAAGAATCGGGAAGATGATTCTTTCGCATCCTCCCGGCAAAGCTTAAGCCGCCTTCATGGCAAGGCACTTCACAGCTTCACGCAGAATCAGGCGACCATCTACGCGCTGGGTGATCTTGAAACCGATCTGATCCTTGTCGGCATACAACTCGTTCAGGCGCTGCAAGGAACGCCCCTCACGGTCAGCCAGCCAGTAGTAGCTGTAATCGCCGTAGAGGATGGCTTTATTGCCGGCGGCTGGCAAAGGCATGTAGTTGCTGGTGAGCACCTTTTGGTTGAGCAGCGTGTCGGGTTGACCCAGCAGCAAGCCGGGCTGCCAGAGGAACTGACCATTGCCGTCCTTGAGCTTTCGAAGGAGCTTGACGCTAGCGTCGTTCATAATCCAGCACGCCTTGCGACGATAACCCGCTTTCAGGCTGTGCTGGAGGTCAATCAGCTCATCCGCAGTCAAGGCGGCAGCGGCGGCGGCAGTCACGCCTGTTTCTGCTCCAAGGGTGGCATGCAGCAAGCCTGTGGGCTTGTGGGTTCCGTTGCCGCTGATAATGGCTTCTTCCTCGGCAGCACCCACGCGGCGAGCGAACTCACCCGTGATATAGGCCGCAAGGTCAAAAGCAGAGTCGTGGAGCAGTTCTTCGCTGATTCGAATCATGCTGCCCACCTTGTGCGCAGACAAGGTGATCTGCCCGAAAGCATCGTCGGATTCGGGGATGGCGGCTTCTTCCTCCACCCATTGCGCGCTGCCCTTGCTGGTGACAAGCGGAATCTTGCGGTCACCAGAAGAGGTGGTAATCACATGTACCAAGCCGCGCATGATGTTTTCCTCTTCCAACGCCTGCACCAGCGTGTGTTCGAATTCATCTGGCACGGTATAACCGCCCTCGGTGAGTTCACCGATCTGCAAGGCGTTGCGAATCTCGGGATTGCGGCGCTCCATGTCACGCATCTGCTTCCAGAAAGCATCCTTATAAGCGTCGGAGGCCAAGCCCTGCTTGGCGGATTGCTTCTGCTGGGGGCGAGAGGCGAGGTCGGGGCTGATGGAAGCGTTCAGCTCGCGCTCCAACTCCATGGCACGCTCCTCACGCTCGATGGCGTGACCGAGATCAACCACCTCCTGCTCCATACGCTCATACTCGGTGGTGTGTTCAGCGTTCATCAGACCATTTTCGGCGGTGTGCGCATCCAGAAACGCTTTCGCCCTGTCCCAAACCTCGCCGCGCTTTTTGCGCAACTCCAAAACCTTACTCATGAAAAAAATCCTCCTTCTTTTACTGTCGATGGGATGGCATAAGTAAGCCCAGCCGCTTTTGCAGCTGGGCAATGGGTGTGCCAGTGGGAGTTTGACTCCCGTTTGTTTCCGGCAGATTGGCAGGAGCCTCCTGTGGGGCTGCGGATTCCATCCGCTGGGTTTCAGCCGTGATGGGCGGCTGTGCAGAGGAAGCCGCCAGTGAAGGCGTATCCTCCTGTTGTGCTGTCCCGTCCGTACCCACGGACATTAGTGCCTGCTCATGGGCAGGCGTTACAACAGATGGTTGATCTTTGTCCGGCAGGCGACCTTCGCTCTGTACGGGACGGGACAGCTGAGGATTATGGGGCGTATGACGGTCAAACCACGCCTGTACCTTGAGCTTGGCTTCCTTGAGGCTGACCGTGCGGAGCTGGGCGGCGTTGGTAGGATTAGCACTTGGCTCGTCCTCCACAATGCCGTCGATGAAGCCATTTTCTAACGCCGCCTGCGCGTCCATCCATGTGGTAGCGCTCATCATAGCGGCGGTATCCTCCCGCTTTCTCTTGCACCGCTTGCCATATACGTTGAGGATGCTTTCCTTGCAGGCGTGAAGCAGATCGATAGCACCAGCTAAATCGCTCTCGTTGCCCCAAGCCACGGTGCTGGGATCATGAATCATGAAAAGCGAGCCTGGGGTCATGTCCAGCTTAGTTGCCGCCATGGAAAGCACCGTCGCAGCAGAAGCGGCTGTGCCGGAAACCGTGATGTGAACGCTACCCACATAGGCGCGAATATCGTCGTACATGCGGGTAGCGGCGTTACAGCTGCCGCCGTAGCTGTTCAGGCGAATATGTACGTCGTCGGTGAATGGCGCGTCAGGCATTCCATATAGCGAGTCGTGCAGGGTTTCAGGCGTGATTTCATCGCCGAACCACACTTCATCGTCAATGTAGCCGTTCAGGTTGATTTCTCTCAATTGGCATCACTCCTTTCATCGCCTTGCGGTTCTTCCTCGGACACAGCCCACGCAATCCCTGCCAGTACAAAAAACACACAGGGAACGGCCACGGAATTCCCGTAGGCTTTATATTCTGCGGCATCCGTGCGGGGGTTTTTGAGCCACTTGATCATCTGATTGCGGCTACGAGGACGTGAGCTTTTGCCCTGTGCCTTGCGCCATGCTTCAAACACCCCTGCCCACCAATGAATTTCCTCATCCGCAGGCTCCTTTGTACCGAGGTTTTCTGTCCAGCCATCCGGGAAGCCCTGCAAACGGCAGCATTCTCCGGGAGTTAAGCGGCGCACAAGGTAATCGCAGGAAGGAATAGGCTGTGCAACTGCATTGGGGCCTTGAGAAACCAGTGTTTGTGCTTGTTCTTCCTCAATGGAAATACCGAACTGTGCGTTTGCCCCTTGGTTATAGGCAGCACGATCCAAGGAGTAGGCAGGTCGCCCAACCACTGGTGGGTCCTTGAATCCACGGGCTTCAAGCGTGGGCGTTTTTTCTTCCGCAACATGGCCAAAGCAGCCAACCGACATGCAATAGGCAGGGACTTGATTAGCAGGGGCTTGATTGGCAGTAGCTTGGTTAGCAGGTGCTTGATCAACCGCTGTAGCTTGTACAGTTTGGTCAGAAACTGGCTCCAGCACATAATAATCGCCGCTGAACGCTTCCTGATTTCCCAGAAAAGCTTTTTCGGCGGCGGCACGGGCGGTAAGCGTTCCAGCCTGCGGTTTGCCACTGGCCAATGTCGGCTCGGGGCAAGCAACCGCGGGTCTGTCCACAGTATTTAGGGAGAAGCAGACATTTTCGTTGACACCGCATCCCTGCGGACCGTTTTCATCCTTGCGACCGATCATGTTGCCCTGCAAGGCATACACCACATCGGGCACGGTGTTGCCCCCGGAGGGTGCTGATTTCAGTGTGGGAGATAGCTCCTCCTGATACCCCAAGCTACGAGCCTGCGCCCCTTGTCCGCCCATAAAGGCGGCTACAAAGGGTTGCTGCTTCATGCTTGGGTTCGAGTAAAGTGTGCCTGCCACTTCGTGAAAGTCGCGCACCTCTGCGCGTTGGTTTTGAGATAAGGCAATGGGCTCCACAACGGCCATACCGCCTTGGTTACACGAGGGCGCACCGCCCAAACAATCAAGCGTTCGGCTGGTATCCGCCTCATAGATACCAGAGTGGGGATTATCCGAAAGCATAGCGTTGCTTTGGTCGGAGCTGATACCAAAGACAAGCGGCACCTGATTCCCGCCCGTGCCCATTCGGTTCGTGAGTGTTTGACAGATGTCCTCATCCTTAATTTTGATGCGGCTGTCCGTAGGATTGAAGTCCAGCGCCACGCAGGTTTGGTTGTCGCCCATATCGGCGCGAAGTGTGCTGGTCACTTCCTCCCACACATGCCCGCCTTTTCGGGAAGCAATACCCGGCTCAAAGGCTAGAGCTGCTCCTTGCCTGTCTGACGTTCCAACGCTAATCTCAACACCTCTGGCAGTTCCTTGCCGCGCTTGGCCGCTCGGCGGAGTATACCTTGACAGGCCTTCGGACTCAAAGAGAATCTTTCCGGCACATTGTCCATCAAGATCGACGACAACAAATATACGCCGCCGTCTTTGTGCGACTCCCCAACCCTTCGCAGCGTCGAGAATACGCCACGCGAGGGAGTAATGGTCGCCCAGCACTTCTCCCGCAGACAGCCATTTGTTTTTATCCGGCATAGGAATAACTGCTTCGGGGTCTTTGATGCGGATAAGGCTTTCGAGGACTTGCTGGAAGTCACTACAACAGCATGAGGACATGACGCCCGGCACATTTTCCCAGACAAGCCATCTTGGATTTCTTCCATGGGTCTTTTCCCTCATTTCTGTAATGATACGGACAGCCTCGAAGAAAAGGGAGGATTGCTTGCCGTTCAAGCCATTTCTTGCACCAGCAACGCTCAGATCGGTGCAAGGGGAGCCAAAGGTAATCACGTCCACAGGCTTGATTTCGCCGCCGTCCATATCGTGAATATCGCCCAGATGCTTTACACCAGGGAAGCGTTTGCTGGTCACTCGAATGGGAAACGGCTCAATCTCCGAAGCCCACACAGGCTTCATCCCAGCATACAGCCCTGCCAGCGGAAAGCCGCCGATGCCATCAAAAAGACTGCCAAGGGTTAGTTGTGTATTCATATTGTGTCCTCCGTCTTCTGATTGGCTTTGGCGTTCTTTGCTGTATTTTCCATGGCTGTTCGGATGGTGATCAGGTTGCCGTTGCAGAGGTAGGAGTTGCCGCCCTCCTCATCGGGAATGGGGTTCATGTTTTCAAGGTCACGGATATCATTGGCGCTCATCCAGCCGTTTTGACGGGCAATGGCATAGCCCTCCATGCGCTCCTTGTACGCGCCACGCATCAGACCGTCCATGTTGAAGCGGACGTAAAAAACGCCTTTCTCTTTATCGGAGAAAAGCGCACGGTTCATGGCCTGTTCAATGCGTACCAGCCAAGGACGGATGGTATGCATGGCGAACGAAATCGCCTGATGCTCGATATTGCTAAACGTTGCGTGCTCCAGATCGCCCACCAAATGGGGCGGCACCCGATAGATGCGGCAAATTTCCGACACTTGAAACTTGCGGGTTTCAAGGAACTGCGCCTCGTTGTTGGGCATGGAGATTCGCTCGAATTTCAGCCCTTCCTCAAGGATGGCTACACGATTGGAGTTAGACGAACCGCCATAGGCGGCGTTCCAGCTTTCCCGAAGTGCGGAAGGATTTTTGACGGTGTTGGGGTGCGTGAGCACGCCTGCTGGGGTTGCGCCGTTGGAGAAAAACTTGCTGCCATATTCCTCGGCGGCAATCCCCAGCCCGATGGCGTTCTTCTCAAGGGCGATGGGGCTGTAGCCCATCACACCGTCAAAGCCCAAGCCAGGGATGTGCAACACGTCCTCGGGGCGAAGCCGCACGGTCTTGCTGTCGCGGGTCAGATAGTCATAGGTGAGCTTGCTGGAGCTGTCACGGTCCACCGTCATTTGGTCAGGCAGTAATGGATACAGCCCCAAGATGTGACCGCGACCATTACGCACGATCTGACAGTAGCTGTTGCCCCACAGGAGCAAGTGCGTGAGCATGGCTTCTCGGAGGACAAAGCTGGTCATTTCGGTATTAGGTTCGTCGTGCAGAATGCGATACAACGGATGGTCATACGCCTTTTCGCTGCCGTTATCCGTGGATTGGTAGACATGCAGCGGCAGGCTAGCCACCGTTTCGGCAATCACCCGAACGCAAGCGTACACGGCGGATATTTGCAGAGCAGAGCGCGGCGTGACGGATTTTCCCGACGCGCTGGAACCAAAATAAAAAGCCAGTGCTGCGCTGACTGCGTCCTTCGGTTTATCCCGCGACCGAAAGAAAAGCAGAAAAGGATTCTTCAAGTAGCACCTCCAAAAGCGGGTAAAAGAAAAGCACCTTGGCTTGTCACCAAAGTGCTTATGCTCGGTAGTGTGTTATCGCTTATTGCGTATCCGCGATGATTTATCGCTTGGGCTATACATGATGCGAATGATGCCGACCACTTGAGATTCCTCACGTGGATAGTATAAGACCGAGTAGTTATCGACAGTCATCTGGCGCATTCCCATGCTGTGCCACGGTTCGTCAGGATAGGTTTCATACCGAAGCGGCATATGATCCAGTTCATCTACTGCCTGCATAATACGTTCAACTTGCCCATCCGCATTATCCGGCGCAAGCAACGAGTTCGAAATGTAGCTGTAGATATCGGATAAATCATTCTCTGCCTCTTCGGTGTAATCGACGCGCCACAGGCTCATACCAAGTTCTCCTTGTGCATGCTTGCGCGCATTCTCGCGTGTACATCAGCCGAGGACGACGTTCTCCCCGCTACGAAAGAATCCATGCCCTTTTGAACTTCGGCATCAAATGCCTCTTTGGACATCGTGCCCATATCCAAAGGACGGCTGCTTGGAAGCTTCATTTCAAAAGGAATCCCACGCTGGAGAACCACTTGTCTAAGAAACAGACCAATCGCAGTTGACATCGGAATTCCAATCTGATCAAGCACGACCTCGGCTTGCTCTTTGACTTCCGGTTCTACTCTTGCGAACACATTTGATGTTCTTGCCATGTTGAACACCTCCAGCTCATAGTATACCTGAAATCCATAAGTTATGCAAGCGATTCGCAAGCTTTTAGCAATCAGATCGGTTGTCGAAGGACATATCCGAGCGTTCAGCCTCGTCGCTGGGCAGCGCGGCAAGCTCCTCCTCGGTCACAACGTCGGTCTGCGTTTTGAGCTTCTCTATCGGCTCAGTTTCGACCGACTCGTCTTGCACACTTTCCGCGTCCTCAACAGCCATGTGGCGCTGAGAACCATTGCCAGGGATGCCCTGCATCAGATATTTGCGTACCTGCTTGTATTCATCCCCGATGAAGCCCAGCCTCAGCAAAAGGCAGCGGAAGGTGTAGCGCGGATTGTCCGTATCCCGCTGGGTGACGGTTACGCGCTTGAGCTTTTTCGACAGCTTGATGAGCGCCGTCAGCAAATGAGCGGTGGCGTCGATCATTTCAGCGCAAGCCGTGCCGGGCAGCCATGGAAAGGTCAGCTGATCCTCGTCCTCCTCGATGGGCAGCTCCGTCACTTCCAGCGAAAGCTGGATGAGCGGCGCTTTTGCGTCCACCAGCTTGCGCAGGTTAGCGATATTCTGCTGGCTCAAGTCATCCTTGGGGAAAACCAGCGAAATGCAGCCCGGCTCTCGAAGGGTCAGGAAGGCGTTTACCTCCTGCTCGTCGGGCGCTTCCTCGGGCTGATTCCATTCGTCGCCCATGGGAAGGAAGCCCTGTCCCCGAAGGGCTTGCAGCACTACGCCCAGCGCCTTGGTATCGGTCAGGTCATCCGCTTCCACGCTAACGTCGCGATGAATCGCATACTCGCCAACCTTATAATCAAAGCTCGGTGCGCCCATGTACTCCGATTTATTGCCCGTAGCCTCCACTAAAGCCTGTACCAGCTCCTTGCGCCGCTCGCTTGCTCCCTCGAAATGAATCGTCATATGAAACCCTTCCTTTCTGCCTTTTCGGTGGTCTATACATCCCTCTTTTTGTGTAAAAAAGCAAGCAGTATAAGGCTTTTCTATGTGTAGAATAACATGGGCATTCTTTGTGCGGTTTACAGCCCTTTGCCTGTTTTCTGGTCGTGACAGGTCTTGCAGAGGGGCTGCCAGTTGGCTTCATCCCAGAAAAGGCGTTCGTCACCGCGATGAGGGACGATGTGATCCACCACCGTTGCTGGGGTGAGCACGCCATTGCGGCGGCACTCTGCACAGAGGGGATGTTTACGCAGATACAATGTACGAGCCTTGCGCCAGCGGGAATCATACCCGCGCTCATTTGCACCGCCGCGCAACCGGTGAGCGGAATGCTCAAGATGTTCTTTGCAGTAAACGCCGCTGTCGCAGAGGTTGGGACAGCCCAGATAGCGGCAGGGACGCTTGGGTGAACGGGGCATATCGGCACCTCTTTCATGGTCATTCCGTGTGATTTCATAGGATTATCGGCAAAGCATCTGCAATAGTGGAAGCATAATCGAAGCAATTCTAGCCGATATAGGCAGCTTTCATCACCGTAGCGCCAAAGTCTCTACAGAATGAGCAACCCGCGACCATCATAAACACTTCCACCGCCATTCCCGTTTCTCATTGCCCGATCCAGCGCCATGACCAAAGCCACAGCGCCATCCACCTTTTCCGTCGATTTTTGCTTGTCTATCTTGAGGTTGCCCGCAGGATCGATGCGTACCAAACAGTTATCCATGTTCCAGCGAAGCACGGGATGCCCGCCGTGATTGAGCTTGTGCTCCAGCACAAGGCGCATCAGTTCCTTGGTGGGCGGCGACATATCGCGGAAGCCTTGCCCAAAGGGAATCATGTTGAAATTATCGTTCTCCAAGGTTTGCACCATCATGGTGGCATTCCATCTATCATAGGCGATTTCGCGGATATTGTAGCGTTCGCCCAACTCACAGATGAACTTTTCAATAAACGCGTAATGCACCACGTTGCCCTCGGTGGTTTTAATGAAGCCCTGCTTTTCCCATTTGTCATACATTACATGGTCGCGGCGCACGCGCAGGGGTAAGGTTTCCTCAGGCAACCAGAAAAACGGTAGAACGATATAAGGTTCATAGTCCTCATCAGGTGGAAACACCAACACCAACGTGGTTAAGTCAGAGGTGCTGGATAAATCCAGCCCAGCATAGCAAGCTCTCCCCTCCAAAGCAATGGGATCAACAATGCCGCCGTTCTCATCCCATTTGTCCATAGGCATCCAACGCACGGACTGCTTTACCCATTGGTTCAGCCGCAGCTGGCGGAACATATTCTCATCGGCAGGGGTTTCCAGCGCTTTGTGGTAAGCGTCCCGCACCTTGTCAATGGTAATAGTGTGGCCCAAGGAAGGGTTGGTTTTGTACCAGTTCTTTTCATCCTGCCAGTCGGCGTTGTCAGGCAAGCCAAACACCACAGGATAAAAGCGCGGGTCGGCCTTGCGCCCTTCGAGGATGTCTAGCGCCTTTTGATGAACCTCCCAGCAGATGCTGTTTCTGTCCGTTCCCGCCGTGGTGAGGAAAAACCAAAGCGGCTGCTTTCGCGCATCACCCGAGCCTTGGGTCATTACGTCGTACAGGGCGCGGGTAGGCTGCGCATGTAGTTCATCGAATACGCACGCGCTGACGTTCAAACCATGCTTGGTCATAACCTCGCTGGAAAGCACCTGATAGATACTGCCGCGCGGCTCATACACCATGCGTTTGGTGGATGGAATAATCTTCACGCACTTGGACAGCGCCGAGGACTGCTTGACCATATCTACCGCTACGTCAAACACGATGGTGGCCTGCTGACGGTCAGCGGCGCAGGAGTACACCTCGCCCTTCCACTCGTCGTCGTTGACCAGCATGTTCAGCGCCAGAGCCGCGCCCAGCTCCGATTTACCATTCTTTTTCCCAATCTCAATGTACACTTGATTGTACTGCCGTTTGTCAGGCTCGTCATCCCGCACCGTACCGAACACATCCCGAATGATTTTTTCCTGCCATGGAAGCAGAACGAACGGCTTACCGTGAAACTCACCTTTTGTGTGTTTCAAGCATTCGATAAACTTAAGCACACGCTTGGCTTTGCGTTCATCAGTCATCGTCCCATTCTCCCCGCAGGAGCTTGGCCATGGGATCGTCGGACGCACTTTCGCCGCTGCTGGTAACGATGCGGGAGCGCGTGGCAGGCGACAGACCAAACTCGGAAGCAATAGATTGCATGATTTTCAGGTTCTGCTGGGCAATGGACACCTGTGGCACCTGCTGCACATAGCCACTGGGCGTTTTGAAGATGGAACCGTGCTGGGTGATAAATTCCTCAGCCTCCCGCCAGCGTGCGTAAGCCTGACAGTAACCGGCGAAGTTTTTCTCGTCCACCATGGTCAGCACGCCCATGGCTTCCAGTGCGGGAGCGAGGCGCTTCCATTCCTTCTTCGCATCGGGCAGCAGCCAAGAGGGGCATCTGATGGCTACCTTTGGCGGAATAGGTTCGTTTTGATTGAGAGGTCTGCGCCCCTTGCCCCGGTCGCCCTCCAGTAGCTTTAGCGCCGTGGGCAGGGGATTGCGGCCTCGGGTGGGCATGGGGATGCACCTCCTTTTTCGTAATCTTTGTTTCTTGGCTCTTTACTATTCTTGGATTCCATGATACAATGAACTTGGTGAATATTGCCTTTGATTTTTGCATAGACTGTGAAGGAGGAATCTTGATGCAGACCATGATGAGGGATAAAGATATGTTGAAGAAACGCATTGCCGTTTCAGGCAAACGTCAGATCACCATCCCGATCGAGTTTTTCAATCAACTTGGGATTGACAAGGAGGTCGAATGCTATGTTCGTAACGGAAGCATGGTCATTCGCCCAGTAGCTACTGAAACAAGCGGAGAGTTTGCCGAGCAGATCCTCGCAGACCTGCTAGCACAGGGGCTTCAGGGAAAGGATTTAATGGAGCGCTTTCGGCAAATTAACCGTTCCATTCGCCCCGCCGCGCAAAAGCTGATTGAAGAAGCTGATTCTATCGCAGCTGGTAAAGCGCCATTCGCTTCGATGGAGCAGCTTTTCGGCGGAGAGGATTGAGCGATGTACGAGCTTCGGTTCTCACCCCAAGCAGAGAAGTATTTTAGAAAGCTTAAGGAGAAGCCACTCAAGAAAGCATTTCAAGAAGCGCTTCTCACAATTTTGGAAGATCCGTATTCCGGAAGTGAAAAGAAAGGTGATCTTGCAGGTTTCTACGGCTGGGATGTCTACTATGCCAGAACGAATTATGAGATCGCCTACCGTATCTATGAAGAGGTTGGGCATCTGGTCGTTGTGGTTCTCGCCGGCACACACGAAAATTTCTACGATGAACTCAAACGCTATATCAAGTGAACACTTCCCGCGTTCTGCATACAGCAGGGCGCTATTTATTTATCTGCAACAGCATCAACAGTTTTGTTCATATCAGCAACATCATCATTCAACAATTCATGACCGCCCCTAAGGACACGCACCAGTGCTGAAGAGTATTCGCTTTTGAACCGAAGTACAATCGTGCTGGCATACTTGGGGTCAAGCTCCATGGTTCGGCAGATGCGGTCAGTCTGCTCGCAGGCAATAAGCGTGCTGCCGCTCCCGCCGAACAAATCCATCACCACGCCGTTGGGTGCGGAGCTGTTCTTAATGGGGTACGCCAGCAGCGGCACGGGTTTCATGGTTGGGTGCTCCTTGCTGCGCTTGGGTTTATCAAAATGCCAAACCGTGGTCTGCTTTCGGTCTGCAAACCACTTATGCTTGCCGTTGGGCAGCCAGCCAAACAATATAGGCTCATGCTGCCATTGATACGGCGAGCGCCCCAGCACCAGCGATTCCTTTACCCAAACGCACACACCGCTGATATGGAAACCCGCCGCCTTAAAAGCGCGGCGAAAGTTCAGCCCTTCGGTATCCGCATGGAAGATATAGGCGCTACCGCCCTCAGCCATATGCGCCGCCATGTTTTTGAACGCCGCCAATAGGAAGTCGTAGAACTTTCCATCCTCCATGCTGTCATTTTGGATGGTTTTGCCGTCTGCGCTTTCATAGGCAACATTGTACGGCGGGTCCGTCACCACGAGATTGGCTTTCACGCCCTCCATGAGCGTAGCTACATCGTCGGCATTGGTGGAATCGCCGCACATCATCCGATGCTTGCCCAGCGTCCATACATCGCCGAGCTGCACAAAGGGCGTAACCTCGTCGGGGTCGATGTCGCACTCATCGTCCTTGACTTCCTTGTCATGCACCTGCGAAAACAGATCGTCCACCTCGGCAGGGTCAAAGCCCGTCGCGCCAAGGTCATAGCCCGAATCTCGCAAATCCGTGAGCAAATCAGCCAATGCCACAGGCTCCCATTCGCCGACCGCCTTGTTGAGGGCGATGTTCAGTGCCTTTTCCTCCTGCGGATTTTCGATATGCACCACCACGCAGTCGATTTCCGTCGCCCCTTCTGCGAATAAAACCTTGAATCGCTGATGCCCGCCCACGATGTTGCCCGTGACCTCGTTCCAGATCACAGGATCGACATAGCCAAAATCGAAAAGGCTGCGCTTGATCTTCTCATAGGCGGGATCGCCAGGCTTCAAATCCTTGCGTGGGTTGTATTTGGCGGGTTTCAGCTTCTCCACGGGGATTCGCTGGAGATTCATTTGCGTATTCATGGGATACCTCCTGACATATTCCAGAAATAGTGAAAAGCCGTCCAAATTTGGCGGCTTTTTTTCGTATTTTGGGTGAAACCCCCGGGGCCCTGATTTTGTCGGAAATTCACGCGAAGGGGGCCTGCGGTCTCCTGTGAGGCGACCGTAGGGATTGGATACCCCCTCCCCCCTCGGCACACTTCACCAAAGCAAAGCACGAAAGCTGACCGTTTCAGTCGGACTTCACCACGGCGAAGCGGCAAAGCCGACTGCCCTTGTCGGACTTCATCACGGCGAAGCGGTAAAGCCAACCACGCCAGTCGGACTTCAGCGAAGCAAAGTGCGAAAGCCCATGCCCCAAGCTTTCACAGAGCAAAGCGAAAAAGCCGACTGCTGTGGTCGGCTTTCGTTTTGCCCGTTTTGGGCGGAGGCGGTGGGCTTTTTCTGGCGTGTATAAGGAAGCCCGACCCCAAGTCCCAAATTGTGACGAAAGGGCGACACAATCGGGTCTGAAAGTCGCCGTTAGTTATCCGTTTCGTTGCTTGAACTTTTGCCCGACTGGAGTGATGAATGTGTCGCGGCTGAAAAACACACGGCCGCCGCCGCGGACGGGGCAAGGCGAAGGTTGCCAGCCAAAGCCGTCGGGCAAGAAAGGCACACCCATGAAAAACCAAACGTTCGGCATCGAGATTGAAATGAACCACATCGACCGCGCCAAGGCGGCACAGGTCATTGCCCAGCACTTTGGGACCAACGTCGAACACACTGGCGGCTGCTACGACACGCGGCAGGTTCCCGACGCGCAGGGCAGGCGTTGGAAGGTGGTCAGCGACGGGAGCATCGCTGGACCGCAGAACGAACGCACAGAGTTTGTCAGCCCCATCTGCCGCTGGGAGGACATCGAAACGGTACAGGAGCTGGTGCGGAAGCTCCGCCGAGCAGGCGCACACGCCGACCCCTCCTGCGGCATCCACGTCCACATCGGGCGCGGGCAACACACGCCCAAGACCCTGCGCAACTTGGTCAACATTGTTAGCGCCAAGGAGGACTTGCTCACACAAGCCCTTGGGATTTCGGACGAACGCCGCATGCGCTGGTGCCAGCCAGTGGAACCCACCTTCCTCGAGCGGCTCAACCGTCTCAAGCCCCAAACCGACGTGGCTTTCGCACAGGCTTGGTACGGGGTAAGCAACTGGGAATGGCACGCACACGAGCATTACGACCCCAGCCGCTACCACCTGCTCAACCTCCACAGCGTGTTCCAGAAGGGAACCATTGAGTTCCGCGCCTTCAACAGCACACTCCACGCAGGGGAAATCAAAGCCTACATCCAGCTTTGCATGGCGATTTCCTACCAAGCCCTCACGGCGGCGAGCGCCAGCCCCAAGCGTACCGACACAGATAACCCCAAGTACACCTTCCGCTGCTGGCTCCTGCGGCTGGGCTTCATCGGGGACGAGTTCGAAACCGCCCGCCTGCACCTGACCAAGAACCTGAGCGGCAACGCGGCATGGCGGCAGGCGACCGGAGCCCGGCTGGCGGTGTGACACACCGCCGCGCCACACCCCGCCTGACGATGGCTGACTGGCTACCAGCCGAAACGCTCACGAATCAAGAGCGTCGCGGGAAGCCCGCGGGAGCACCGGCAGTGCCGGAACCTATGCTCCTAAATCAAGACGCGGCACAGCCGCAAGGAGGAACACATCATGTATGAACTGGCATGGCAGGAAATCGACCGTAAGGGGTACATCATCAACAAACGTAAGGCTTTCAAATCAAGAAGGAGGCATACACAATGTGCATCATCTGCGTTTCACCATTGGGCGTTAGACAGCCCAGCGTAAGCACGCTCCGAAATATGTTCAGCCGCAACCCACACGGCGCTGGCTACATGGTCGCGCGAGACGGCAAGGTTGTCATCCACAAGGGCTTCATGAACATCACAGATTATCTGCACGCCATTCAAAGCGAACACTTCACCGCCAAGGACATTGTGGTGTATCACTTTCGAATCAGCACCCAAGCGGGCGTGAACCCCGAAATGACACATCCTTTTCCGCTCTCAAATCAACCCGCCCGAATGCGGGTGCTCGACCAGACCTGCCGCTGCGGAATCGCCCACAACGGAATCATCCGATTGACTGCCGACCCGACGAACACCCGATACAGCGACACTGCCATTTTCATCACTGACTACCTTTCCAGCATCCTACGCACACGAGACGATCTCCGAAATCAAGACAGGCTCGATTATGTGTTCCGACTGGCGCAATCGAAGCTCGCCATCATGGACGGTAGCGGATACATCGCCATGGTTGGCGAGTTCATCAACGACAAGGGACTGCTTTTCAGCAACACCAGCTACCGCGAGGCGGAACGCGAATGGCGGCTCCCAAATCAAAGGTGACGGTCTGGGAGATCAGCAAGATCAAGCACCCCTGTCGGGCGCGACGTTGGCCACGGCTGGCGCAAGGCATAGCCCTTGCCCGATTGCTTCATGGCGCGAAGGGCGGCGGCAAACTGGGCGAGCGTGGGCGCTCTGGAATGATAACCCTTACGCATGGAATAACCTCCAAAAAGAAAACAGCCCTTTGCTTGGAAGGACTGCTCCCCAATATAGTACCTGTGTTACTGGTGTTCGGTGTTGAAACATGCCCATTCAGCCAGCAGCTTAACGCTTCCCATCATTGCGAAAATCGATTCACTTAGCCCGCACTCGTCACAAATCTGAATATCTGCCTGACGGCTGAGGGCGTTGCGCACGGGATGTTCGTTCATCCTATCACATCCGCAGCGTGGGCAGGGCATTCGCTCGCACAGCAGTTGACGCGCTTTCAAATCTGCCAGTGTGGCTTGCAGTTGCTCGGTCGTTTGCTTTTGCTTTTCAATCATGCTCAAGCTCCTTTTCTGGCAGTTCGCCAGTCACAAAGGCATGATAAATTCTGCCGCCGTCAACCGTCCCTTGACGATACGCCTCGTTGACCAGTTCCGTCTGCACACCCATGAGCACACGCAATAGCGGCTCCAGCGCCCAAGCGTCGCCATTCATCTTTTGAATCAGCAGAGCGCTTTGAACGTCCACGTCCTTGTTAAGCTGTGCAAAATCGGGAAACTGTGCGGGATTCTTGCGCATGGCGCTTTCGATTGCGTCCACGCGCAGGGCGGTGATCTCTCGGACGTACCTTTGTACATCCTCCGTGTGTTCATACGGCTTTGTCATGCTGCTTCCTCCTTTTCTCTGGAATCACGAGCATGTTACCGTAGGTCGTGAGCTTTATCCAACAACAAAACAGATAACTTTTGGTTGCCAAATCGTCACAGGTACAGCAGAGAGAAAAAGAAAGCCCGCAAGCGTTTTGTGCGCCTGCGGGTCACTATCCATCTTTGACAGCATAATCATATCACACTTTAAGAGGGACATTCTAGGACATTTTAGGACATTTATGGACAACTTTTCTCTGGAATCAAAAATGCCTTGAGTGCCTCACCGTGCAAGCGCGTGACATGACGGAGGCTGTAGCACATATTCTCCGAGATTTGCCCCCAAGATTTGAAGCACAGATAGCGCTGCTCCAACACCAACTGATGCTCAATGTTAGGCAGCGCAACGATGGCACACATCGCCTCCTTTTTCAAATCCACCAGCCGATCCACATCCCGATTGATTTCCCGCTCCAAATCAATCATTTTGATGATGTTGGTTTCCATGGACTGCAAATCGGGCGAATCGCTGCGGGGCATGTCGGAGAGGGTAGCAGTGGCCTTGGTTGCCGTCGCTTTGAGCTGTGCCGCCTGCTCCAGCTTGCTGTCGATCAGGCGGTCAATGAAGCGCACCTGCATTAGGTATTCCTTTGCGGTCATTCGTTCGTCCCTTTCCACGGCATTTTGCCGCCATAGTATTTTTGAGCGATAGCGAGCTGTTTGTCGGAAGGCATGTGGCTCAGGCGGTAATGAATCCGCTGCGTATCCCGCTCGTGCATCCACTTGGGCTTGAAAAAAGCACACTGACCAGCGCCGGGGCAATGCTGGGTAATCAGCGCGGTGCAGCCGCCTTTGTGTTTTTGAGCAAAGCAGCGTTCATTCAGCACGAGCAATCACCTCGTTTCCCTCTGCGTCAAAGCTCCTGATGGGTATGTGCAGGCGCTTAGCCTCCTGAATTTCCAACGCCATGCCTTGGGTCGGCGCACCGAACACCCAAAGCTGATCGCAACGCGCCAGCATGGAAAGCCCTAAGCACAGTCCCGCGTCCCGTTCGCTGGCTTTGGAATCATCCAGAAACTGAGTGAACAGCAAATGGGGCGCAAATGGAATGATTGGAGCCGACATTCGGTCGCCCTGCACGAAAGCTAGGTGGCAATAATTGCGAGCCTTTTGTAGGTTTACCTCTACATCGCCCCGATAGGGCGAGCAGATGAAGACCAGTTGTTTTTTCATAATCTCACTCCTCGTTGATGCTGTGCCACTGGTCGGCGGGCATGGTGGCAATGCGCCAGCCTGCGCTTTCCATGAGCGTGGCACGGTCGTAGCTGTCCGAATCCTGCGAAGCGCGGGTCACGGCGTTGGATAGCCCATACAGCGACAGGTCGCCGCCAGTTATCAGGTGCTGAAGAATGCCGTTTGCCTCGGTTTTGTTCAGCCCGTACTGCTCGGCGGTCAGCTCCACCACCTTTGGGATGTGTCCCAGAATCGGAATCCCCGTCGCCTGACGGAGCTTATCCACGATGGTTTCAAACCGGGCGGCTTCCGTTGCGCCGCGCACAATGTCGCGCAGCTTGAGCATGAAGGCTTGGTCATCGGCGGCGAGGGTATCGTCGGAGAAAAGCTCCCATGTAGTTTCCTGCTCACCAAGAGGGAGCGAAGCGACTAGCGGTGAGGACACGGCAAAGCCGTCCACAGCCGCGTACCCAGCGCCGCCAAATGGCGATGATGGGCGTCTGCCGATGTGATATTTCTTCTGACCATAGTCGCATATCACCATGCCGTTCAAACAGACAAGCCTGTACACCAGCGGCATAACGCTGACAGAACCAAGACCCACCTCGGAGTTGGAAATCAGCACACCCGCCTGTACCACATCGCCAGGGACAACCTCTGCTTCCAGCCGTTTGTTCACGGCTTTCAAGTACATGCGGTTCTCCGTAATTTCTGCGCTCTCAATCATCACGCCGTCCATTTCCGCGAGGATGGGCAGCGTTGCCGTGGCAATCTCATAATTGTCGATGCGGCGATAGCGGTCGCTTAGGAATGCGCGGGCGCTTCCATCCAGTGTGCGGATGGTTTGGCGGCTGTCCCGTGTGCGCAGCCAGCCGTTGACGTTTTGGGATAATAGCGAGGGCAGCTCCGCTTGCATCTTGTCGTAGTATTTCGACGGAATGCCCAACGACGAGCCTAGCTGACGATGGAACAGGTCGGTCATGCCGAATTGCTCATCCAGCAAGCCATCATCTGCGTGGTGGAGCAAAAGCCGCCCCGCATCCTCTGTCACCTCAATCGCGCCTGTGTCCACGATGAAATCCCGCTTGCTTTCCCGCTGGCGGGCAAGCTCCGCTGCCACCTCTTGCAGTGTGCGTCCTTGTTTCATATGCTTTCTCCTTCTGCGGCTGTGCCGCGTTGTTCGTCCGCAAGCCTGATGACGGCTCGCACATCGTCCACGCTCTCGACACGCTGGGCGATGCCGCCCGCGCGATTGATTTTGTCGAGCGCACGTTTTTGCAGTTCGGTCAGTCTGCCACCGGGGAGCTTCGCTTCCAGACCGAGGAAGCGCCCCTTGTAGCAGCAGATGATGTCGGGAATCCCGGCTGTTGAATAAGCGCCGCCATGTTCTTTCCAAAAGAAAACGTCGCTTCCCAGCGACGTAAGGTATTTTTTGATGGCGGCGACGATATCACGCTCAAGCAAATTAAACCACCTCCTCAATTCGTGCCTTTACCGCCGCCAGAAGCGCGTTCTGATCGGCGGCTTTGTCGTGCAGGGCGCGCATCACCTGCTCGTCCATCGTCCCTTTCACCACCAAATGGTGGATGACCACTGTGTTCTTCTGCCCCTGCCGCCAAAGACGGGCGTTGGCTTGCTCGTACAGCTCCAAGCTCCAGTTCAGCCCAAACCAAATGATGGTGCTGCCGCCATGCTGGAGGTTCAACCCGTGGCCAGTGGAAGCGGGCTGTGTAATTGCGATTGGAATGCGCCCTTCGTTCCAATCCGTCATGTCCTGTGAGGTTTTTAGCTCACGGACACCAGCAGCGTTTTCCTGCGACCATTTACCGAAGCGCTCCTGAATGCGAGTCATGTCATGCTTGTACAGATACATTACCAGCACGGGTTTGCCGTTGGCGGCTTCGAGCAAATCCTCAAGCGCATCCAGTTTTTTCTCGTGAATGATGCGGATGTTGTGATTTTCATCGTATACCGCGCCGTTAGCCAGTTGGAGCAGCTTGCCCGCCAGCGTCGCCGCATTGAGGGCAAGCACATCGCCGTCCGCATAGGGCAGGAGCATGTTTCGCTCCATTTGCTTGTACGTTTGTTCCTCCTTGGGCGAGAGCGTCAATTCGACAATGTTGTCCACACGCTCCGGCATTTGCAGATGGTCGGTTGCTCGCATGGAAACACAGATGTCGCTGATGCGACGGTAGATGTCATCCTCTGCGCCAGGCTTTAGCTCGTGCTTATAGGGCAGCCAGCTATTGGGCGTGGTGAAGAACAGGTCGATATAGCTGCGAAGTGTTCTGCCGAGGCGAACGCCGTGATCCAGCAAAAATATCTGCGGCCACAAATCTTCCAGACCATTGGGCGCGGGTGTGCCTGTGAGTCCTACGACGCGAGAAAACTGACCAATGACGCGCTTGAGAGCGATGAACCGCTTGGCGTGGCTGTTCTTGAAAGACGAAAGCTCGTCGATCACCAGCATATCGAAGGGGAGCCTTCTACCCGCATAGTGCTTGACGAGCCATTCCACATTTTCGCGGTTGATGATGTACAACTCTGCCTTGCGGGACAGCGCCTTGATTCGCTCCTTAGGTGTGCCGATGGCACGCTCCATGCGCAGGTTTTTCAAGTGCGCCCATTTGGACAGCTCATTGAGCCATGTGTCCCGTGCCACACGAAGCGGCGCGATGATGAGCACGCGGCTCACCTCATAGCTGTCATAGAGCAGATTTTCAATCGCTGTCAGAGCAATGGATGTTTTTCCCAAACCCATGTCGAGGAAGATGCCGCAGGATGGATGCTCCTCAATGAAGCCCACGCAGAAGGTTTGGTATGGATGAAGCTGGTTTTCGGTTAGCATAGTGCATGCTTCCGATTGCGTTTCATCCCGTATGTGATTGTCAGTCAATGTGTATACCTCCTAAAAAGGTGAATCCCAGATACCCTATGCGGTAGCATACTTTGGCGTTAGCCATCCACGATTTGCAACCTCATGGGTTATCTGGGAGCCAGTCGACGATTTGGATGTCAGCCTATATCCACAGCCAAGGGAAAACACGAGATATTGACCTGTAACCTGTTTCTATCCTTCTCTCGCGTGCGGGTATACGGGCTTGCGGGTGCAGGATTCTCTCTTTTACCTCTCTTTTCCATTAACTCTATAGAAAACAGGGTAACAGCGTAATTGGCAGAGAACCTTCATCTATATGTACGCCGCACAAAAAAGTCACCAACGCCGTAACCTATTACAATCGGTAACTCGCTACCAAGTACACTATCGTTATTTTCATGATAGGTTACGGCGCGGTAACCCTAACGGTTAATCGGTGGATTGGACGGCATCGGTTTTACGCCGCCAGCAGCGCTGAGGACCATAAGGCGGTCTGCGCATAACGACAGCGCGATTGCCCTCGAATTTCTCCCACCCGCCAATTTTGAGTAGCATCCCGAAAATATCGGTGGTATCGCTGCGCCTGATGGCGGCAGGCTCCTTTCCAAAGCACTCTGCCCAAATCTCCACGGCGCTGACGAACATACGCTTTTCCGTTCCTTCGCGCCCGCCGCCCATGAAGGGATCGTCGCGCAGAAAGCCTCGACGTTGCGCCAAATCCATCTTATCCCAATCATTAGGCAGCAGCTTTTCAAGGTAATCGGCTATCATGCCCTCGCGAACATCCGATTCCAGCGCGGCGGTTTGCTCGCGCTCCGCCAACCGCTCCACCTCTGGGTCGAGGAACAGCTTCTCGTCCTGATGGTAGGCATGGAGCGTTTCCGCCCACAGCTGCGGCACAACCTCCGCAACCTCCCACGGGCGCTTGGCGGAATCCGTGGTACAGGTGACAGGCCAAAAGCGGCGGTTGCCTGTGATGTCGCGGAGGAAGCCGTCGTTGTTGTTGGTCGTAGCCACGATGATGCACTGGCGCGGGTGATCCTCTACGCTGTAGCCGTAGGAGTGACGGAATTTATCATCCTGCCTAGTGATGAAGGACTTGACGGTTTCCACATCCACCTTTTTTAAGCCCGCCAACTCGCCAAGCTCCAAAATCCAATACCCTTGCAATTTTTCTGGCGCAGCTTTATCCCGCATGTCGCCGATGGTGAGAGAATCCGAGAACCATTTGCCGCCCAGCTTGGCAAAGAAGGAGCTTTTGCCCATGCCCTGCGGTCCGTTGAGCGTTACGACGGAATCGAACTTCACACCCGGCTCGTAAATGCGAGCAACGGCGGCGATCATCATCTTACGAGCGACCGCGCGGGTGTAGGCGGTATCCGCTGTGCCTAAGTAGTCGATGAGCAGCGTGTCGATGCGAGGAACGCCATCCCACGGAGGCAGTGCGGCAAAGTAGTCACGGATGGGATGATAGGCGCGCTCTGCAGCAACAGCCAACAGAATGGTCTTGAGCTTTGCCGGGGTGTACAGACCATAGACGCGCTCCAAGTAGATTTGGATAGCACCCAAGTCGGATTCGTTCCATCCTTGCTTCACTTGCAGCCATGGAATGTTTGTTTTGCCCTGCGCGTCCTTACGCACATCAATGCCGCTACGGTGGATGTTGTAGGAGATGTCAATGAGCATCGGGTCGTTGCGCAAAATAGTGGCGAGATTGGCCAGCGTATCCTTGACCTTGCCCTGCTTGTCATATTCCAGCTTGTTTTCCCAATCGGGGGCAGGGGCAGAGACAGGGGTTTGGGATGTGTCATCCAGGATGAGGGTAAAATCCTCCTCGGCTTGCTTTCGGCGCTCCTTGGCCAATTGACGCTTGGTGGCTTCATCTGCGGCGGCATACTCCTGCATTGCTTTCATGCTGGCGCGCTCGTCGGTGATCATTTCGCCAGATGAATTGACCTGCCCTGGCGTGAACAGGTGTAGGCGCGTCAGATCAAAGGCGTTGCACAGATGCCCGCTGGCGGGGTCGGTGGCGTGGTGCGAAAAGGCATATTTATCGTCGTACACGACCAGCCCGCCCGTGGTGCTGCCGCCGTTGAAGGTGTAGCGATCATCAAAGGCAGTTGGCGTGTATCTATCCTTCAGGATACCGTCCAGCACATCGTGAATGCTATGCGCACGACAGTAAGCGCCAATAATGCCGCGCTTTTTAAGCGGGTCCTCTTGGTGGGAGACGTTGGCGCGAACGCGTTCTTCCACGGGGCGGGTGGTTGGCCAAAGGGATGTGTCCCGCCAGTCGGCGTAGGTAGCCAGCACCGTATCCGGGTCAAGAAATGGCGCGTCGCTTGAGAGAAAAACAAACTCGCCGTCATCGGACGTGCTAGGCCAATACATCAGGCGGGTCGGCTCGAAGGTGGTTGGGTCAAAACGTTTCAGCGTCAGATCGTCCGCAATACGTCGGGACACGGCGGCGTATTCATCCGGCGTGACTGTGCGGGAAAGCGGGATGATGAGCCGCAGGCGCATTTTCTCTGGCGTGTGGCTATGGGTGGAGTAAAGCGCGTAGGCGTTGATGAAAGTGGTATCCAGATCGTCATACACGCCGGGGTCTGCATTATCGATGTCAAGGCAGACAAGGCAGCGGTTGACCACACTGGCATTGTTCCGCTTGCCGTTTTTGAGATAGCCGCCCACAAAACCTCCTACGTCCTTCACAGTATCGCGGTCGTTTTTGGATAGAGCGGCGTATTCCTCCACTGTCTCACGGGTGCGGGTGGTGGTGGCGAGTTTGTCCAGAAACTCGCTCCACAGGAACTCCTTGTTCTGCCATTGGGTTGATTTTCGGCTTCTGCCAACGGCAAGCAGGAGCTTTTGGTCATGGTTTATCTGCATTCAGGTTCCTCCTTCATGAAAAACAGGGACAAGAAAAGAGCAGCCATGCGACTGCTCTGTAAGGGAATTATGCGCTACAGCTTTTTTACCTCGTCCACGCCGTACACGACGTTTAGACAGCTTCCGTTGCTCCACGAAACCAGTAAGCTGGCTGTGTCGTCTACGCCCAGCACAACACCAATCGTACCGACAGGCAGGGCTTGCGGGTCGTCCATACGAACAAGCTCGACGCGCGTACCGGGCGGGTATTGCTTACGCACGGCTTCGACTGTTTGTTTAGCAGGGAATCTCACCGACCACACCTCCCGTTTTCATGTCGAGAATGGCAATGCCCGTTGGGGTACGCAGGAACAGATGCGGATCCCACAGCAGCCGCTTGTACTTTTCCATCAGATCAGTCGGCAGGTCAGTCAAATCCTCCTCGCCAAGTCCGCAGAGGAAGAATGTCCCTTTGATTGCCACATCCTTTTTGATGTACCGGTTCCACTCGGTCTGCTTATAGAGCCCTTCGTCATCGCAGACCAAGCCGATGGCGTCTTCCCAAGGGTAGGTGATCTCGATGCAACCGCCCACGATGCGCTGCATTTCCTTCAGCGTATGCGGAATATCTGCCTCATGCGGGTGACGACTAGGTTCAACAATCAGTATTTTCACGTTCGTCCTCCTTTCTTGTATAGCAGTAGATGTAGCTGTAATCGCCCACATGAGGGAACAGCCGCATATAGTAGCTATAATCGTCGGTGTCGATGTGAAAGCTGTAATAACTGGAAGCCGCATCCATACACGGAATTTGCATGTCGATGAGCATTTGCATGATCTGGTCGGATGTGGCAAACAGCCTCCGCTGTAAGGCGTTGACCAGCGCATCAAACTCATTCTTGAACGGCTGACGATTGTACTTTTGCGCCGCTTGGTGCGGCCACCAGCTCGACCAGAGCTTGCCACAGCCGTCCACATCCAAGCGTAAGTGGCCTATGCACCGCGCTTCCGACGCGCTGCCGCTGTAGAAAAGCGCTACATCTCCGCCCGGTTGGATGATGACATCACGGGGCGGTTCCGTCCGCAGACGGAGTGTCCTCTCATTCCTCATCGGGTCCCTCCACAAACACATTCTCGCAATCGCAGCTAATAAGCTGCCTTCCGCAGGCAGGGCAGCGTTCCACATCACAACCCCAATGATGGAAACCGCCCTGATGCGCGCCACAATCGCTGCAGACATAATTGGCGCCCTCATCTTTTCCCCAGTCGCCTTTCCCGCCGACTGGGATGCGCTCATAGGCCTTACCGCCGATATGAATCTTGTTTACTGCGCATCCGTTAGCCGTCAGCATTTCACACTGACACACTTGGCATTTTGCCATGTTGATTCCTCCCTTCAAGGTAGTGACATATTCGCTCCACTCTTGCAGGTTTGCAAGATAACAATTTGATAACAATGTGCGACGAAGATTGTTCAGGATTTTTGATAGAATGCCATTTCATCCCCATCCGCGCGAATGGGAAGTCCCTCTGCCCATGTGGGCGCGCGCGCCATGATCTCGCAGGCTTCCTCCACGGAACCTTTGCCGATAGGCATTTCCAGCACACATTCGTCATGTACATGGAAGATAATCGGATAGCCCTCTGCTTCCAACTGCGTCATGCCATATGCCAACAAATCACGGGCGGTTGCCTGAGTGAGATTTTCCACCAGCTTGCCGCCGAAGGTTTCCTGCTCTGCCATCTGTCCTGCAGCATTGGGTGCGAAGTAGCCGATAGCATCGTTGCCGAAACGATTGGTAGTGAAGTGCGGGGACTGATAACATAGGTTTCTGCCTGACGGCAAGCGCATGAACATTTTGTCATCCTTCCAGTACAGTGCCGTCTTGCCGACGCGGGCGGAGGATTTGTCACGAATGACATTCCTCGCCGCGCGCTCCATTGCGCCCCAGAAGGCAACGATGTGCGGATTCGCCGTGCGCCATGCGGTCACCAACGGCTGCATTTCCTCCTCTGGCATCTTTGCGCCCATTTTTATCAGCGCACCGACACCGCCGCCGAAGCCGCAACTCAAGGTTGCCTGCTTCCCCTTCTGCCTATATTCATAGTTGGGATTGCCCTTGACGATGGTTTCAGCAGGGATGGAAAACATACGGCTGGCGGTGGCTTCGTAGATTTTCCCGCGCCCGCGAAATTCCTCCAGCACCCATTCCTCCCCGGCAAGCCAAGCAAGCACACGAGCTTCAATGGCAGAGAAGTCCGCTACGATGAAACGGCAGCCGTCCTTGGGAATAAAGGCTGTGCGGATGAGCTCGGAGAGCGTTGAAGGAACAGAGCCGAATAGGGTTTCTATGAGTTCAGTATCACCAGCTTTGACAATATCGCGGGCAAGGGATAGATCGGGCAGGTGGTTTTGCGGAAGATTTTGTAATTGGATATTTCTACCACTCCACCGCCCAGTGCGGTTTGCGCCATAGAATTGCAGCATGCCGTGGACGCGCCCATCCCGACACACGCAGCGAGCCATGGCTTCATACTTTTTGATGCTGGTCTTGCTCAAATCAAGGCGCAGGTCAAGCAATTCCTTAACGATGCCCTCGGCGCTCTTGGCGGTTTCCTGTACCACCTTTTTGGCAAGGCTCTCCATGGGCATGTCCTGATCGACAAGCCACGCCTTGAGCTGAGATACAGAACCGGGGTTTTCAAGACCTGTCAGCTCCTTTGCCCGCAGGAACGCCTGCGCCGAAAACACCCGATCGACTGCCATCGCGTTTTTCACCAGCAGCCTATCCACCCGCACACCCCGGTCATTGATCCGCTGGTCGAGGGCGTACAACTCCCACTCGGATTCAGGCAGCGGATAAGCCTCCAGCGCCTTGCGCACAGCACGCTCCGTTTCCACATCCTGAGCGTTGTATTGCTTGTAGGTTTCCCATTTCTCCGGCGCGTGCTGAGGTAGGTTGCGGGTGCGACCACCGTTGGTTTTCGTGGGCTTGCATGGAATGGAGAAAAAGCGAATCAGGTCTTTTCCTTCCTCCATTTTCTGCTGGGTGAGCTTGAGAGCAACCGCCACGTCTGCCAAGCGGGCGGGGAGCGTCAGCGTCGCCGCCATGACGGCAGAGCATCGCCACTGCATGGGGTCAAGCCAATGCCCCAGAAGCCGAGAGAGGCACACCCTTTCAAAAGCGGCGTTGTAGGCATATTTCAAGTAAGCGGGATCGCCCAGCGCCGAAAGCACATCTGGGGGCAAGCATTCGCCGCTGGCCATGTCTAGCGTTTGAACGGGTTCATCGTCGTAGGCATAGGAAAACAGCAGGATCTCAAAATCGGGCGCATCAACATAACGGTAAACGCCGCACTTGGGCAGGGGCGCGGAGCTGTACGTTTCTAAGTCAATGCTGAGAATGCGGGGCAAACTAATCACCTTCTTTTCTAAAGATCAAGAATTCGCATCAGGGCAGCGTCATTTAACTTCAAATTTACGCTACGTGCCTTGAGAGCTATTTTTTCATTGATTTGTTCTCTCTTTTGTATCAAAAACGACTCTCAGCGGCTTCGGTATAAAAATTCGTTTTAAATGACGCTGCCCTGGAATTTGCATTCTCGCAGTTGATAAAAAGTCAATTCAGAGCTATACTTAGTAAGAAACACAAACAAGCGGAAAGGTGGCTGAAGATGAATTATCTGCTCATGCACAAAGAAATCCCAGTCGTATCCTTCTCACTTGATGATGCCACCGCCGCGATCCTTCGTATCGCCATGCTTCATTACCCAGAGCATCTGCCCGTTGGCATCTCCTGTCGAAAGGGCGTTGTAGATCGTGCAGCGCTCAATAACTGGTGGCAAAGCCGCGCAATTCCCGCAAGCCGTCAAGGCTTACAGGCCGCGCTTTCAGACCTCAGCATTACTGCGCCGCAAGCGTTGCTAGAAAAATGTCTGGGACTAAGTCTGTCTGATCAGTATTGGATACGCCCGGTTAGTAGCACAATCCACTGGGCAGACGTCAACTTCTTCAGCCACGCATTCTCTGATGATGTCGGCAATGCGCTCCTCGGTAAAGGAATGAGCAGCAATGCCATTAGCCTGATGTCCCCCGACAACACTTCTGATGGCTGGTTGCGCAAGAAATGGAGCATCATCGATGACAAGCGATGCCTGCTGAAGGGCGGAAGCGGTACGACACAGCAGGAACCCTACAACGAAGTGTTCGCCAGTCTACTCATGGCGCGGCTCCGCATTCCCAATGTGGCTTACTCGTTGACTATACAGGAGGATTACCCTTACAGTGTCTGCCCCGATTTCATCACGCCAGACACCGAACTAGTCAGCGCATGGCACATCATGCAAACGCAAAAGAAGAAAAACGATGCCTCGGTCTTTCAACATTTCATGAATTGCTGTGAAACTCTGGGAATACCGAATGTGAAGCATTTTGTTGATCAAATGCTGGTTGCAGATTATCTGCTGGTCAACGAGGATCGCCACTTGAACAATTTCGGTGCCATACGCAATGCCGATACGCTGGAATGGATAGGATCTGCTCCGCTGTACGACAGCGGCACTTCACTTTGGTTTGATACGCCTACGGCCATGATACAGAGAACAACCGTGCGAACGACCTGTAAGCCATTCAAAACCAGCCATGAAGAACAGATCAAACTGGTTTCAAGTTTTGACTGGGTCGATTGGTCAGCGCTTGATGGCATCGAGGATGAATTCCGCGCCATCGTCAAGGGCTCTGCCTTCATAGATAGCGAACGGTGCAACGCAATTTGTCATGGTATCGCTGACCGAGTAAAAAAGCTTCATTCCTATGCTGCACAAGACATCCATTTGCAGACGGATAGTCTGGAGCAGGATGTCAAAAAAGACATTGCTTACTCAAGCCCCTCAGAAGAATAACGTTTATTTAGCTGCGCACCGGAAGAACCCGATGCGCAGCTTTTCTGTACCAGCGCGCCTCATATCAGTCTAGGAAATCATCGTCATCCTCTGCATCCAACGCCTCAAACTCGTCCTCAGCGCGAATGCGACCGTTCAGCGGTTCACCGTCAGCCCATTTTTGAACATTGCCCAGTCCTGCGGCCACACCCTTGTTGCCATTGGTGTTGAGCGCAAAGAAGTTGATGGATGCCCGCACATAGCAGCCAGAGTACAGCTCCAGCGGGTCGGTGATGGGCACACGGCGGCGATCCACCAGACCGGGCTTCTCCTTGCTGTTGGCGTTGACGAAGTAGCTGTCGGCATAGTTGGGGTCATCGGGGCGTTCGATATCGCCGTCGCGCAGGGGCAACTTCAGGTTGGGCGGGATTTTACCGCCGAACTTGGCCACACCGTCCTGTTTGGTCTCCTCAATAGCGGCTCTAATCGCGGCGATGGTTGCAGTATCGGACTTGGGGATGATGAAGGAGCAGGAGTATTTCGGCTCGCTGCCGTTGACGCTGGCAGGCTCAAATACATGGACGAACGAAGCGCGAACCTTGCCGGTGATAACCTTCGTAGACATAGAGTGTCCTCCTTTTGTTGGTTGCCGCATAAATATGCGGCGGTTTATGCGCCGCCCGGCGCATGAGTATGCGGCTTGGATAGTGTGTTACTGAAAATCGGTCGCCACATCAGAGTAAGGCTTACGGGAGTCGCTTTCAGGGACAAGCGTCGGTGCGCCGATGGGCTTCACCACATACTTGCCCAGCACATCCTTGAACACTTTTCTGCCTAAGCGCTTCTCCAAATCGCCTACGCCCAGCAGAACGGTTTTGTAGATGTCGGTATAGCCCGCGGCGGTTGCCGCCTTGATGATTTCCGCTTCGCTGGTGTACTTGCGCACCGAGCGCCCAGCCACCAGCTTGAAGCCCAGCCATTGCTTTCCGTCCAAGGCTTGCTGGGTAGCATAGGCAAGCAAGTCCTGCACCCAGTTGCCCATGCTCTCCGCGATGGGCAAAATGTCCGCGATTTCCTCATCGGTAAGCAAATCGGGCGCTTTGAAATCCCGCTCAGCCAGCCGCATGAAGTATTCGCTTCGGGCGCGGCAGATGTAGCGGGCTTTGCAGAAGCGGCAATGATCGCCCGCGCAGAAATCACCTTTGCCAGCGTAAGCCAGCAGTGCCTTGGGGCGCACCTCGGTTTCCGCCCAATGAATGAGATCGCCAGTGGTCATTTCAAAGGCTGAGAAGTTGGAAAGGCGGGGCTGAATGATATTCATGCGGATGGTCTGAATGTCGTACAAGGGGTCAAATTCCAGCAGAGCGCCCAGCGCGTACAGCATGAGCTGGCTATTGTGGTTGGCTTCCACCCTTACGCCACGCCCACCTTTGAAGTCGATGATTTCCAAAACGCCATCCGCCACAATGACTAAATCGCCCGTACCATAGCCGCCCGGCACATATTCGCTGTAGTCCAGCCGATGTTCCACCAGAATCAGCGGATCGGCACAGCCTGCGCGAACGGCCTCGATGGTTTCAATGCAGAAGGACACGTATTCATCCGTGACGCTTTCGGCCTCGTCGGTATAATACTCGTTGTCCTTCAGGGCGGCGTAGGTGGCAGCGACGGCTTTGATAGTCATATCGCCTAAGTAGCGATGGAGCTTCAGTTCACACAGTTCATGTAGATAGGTGCCTTCCTCTGCGTACTGTGAGGTGGTGTCCGCAAACTGCTCGGACAGTTTAACGGAGGGCGGGCACATCATCCAGCGATGGGAAGAAGAAGCGTTGAGCTTTGCATGGGCACGGCTGGCGTGATCGATTTCGCTCATGGGGTCACCTTGCTTTCCGTGGCTTGTGTGTTCATCGCAGCGCTTCCACCTCGTGCATCAGGGCTGCATAGTGATCTTCGGGCAGCTCCGTCAGCTTATTCACGCCGTGCTGGGTGAGCAGCGCTTTGATTTTTGAGCGGTTCTCCGGGGTGGAACGCTGGGATACAAAGGCGCGAAGCTCCACCAGTGTGGGCGGCTTCTCGGCGGGTATGGTGGTTGGCTGTGTGGGGGTTGTGGTGGTAGACGGCGTGGCGTTTACGGGCGGAGTGACAGTAGCCGCATTTATCGTAGTCGGATCGTTAGGCATATCGCCAACAGCGGCGTTGACCAGCGTTTCAAGACTGTCAGCCAGCAAGCGCAAGCTCTGCACCACGTCCAACGCCATTTTGGTTTTCGACATTTCGGTATCCTCCTTATCTTCATGGAAAAGACAAAACCCGCTGTTCATAGCATCAGCGGGTAGTGAAGAGACATTTTAGGTAGGCGATCGTATTCTGTGTATCATGGGACAGCCTCCTTAGTGTAAAAGAAAAGCACCTCATTTCTGAGATGCTTTATCTGGATCACAATTTTGAGCGCTACTTATACTTCGCTCAATAATCCATTCAATTTTTCGTCTAACGTGAAAATCTCGTTCCCCATCATTCTATAATGTCGTTTGCGTTTTGACATCTATTAACTCAAATAGAAACACTTCCGCTCTTGATGGAACGCATCTGCCTTCTCAATGCTCTGTGCCAGCACCGAAATATTGCCCAACTCTTCCCACCTGCGCTCACCAATTTTGATGTTCACTATTTAGGTCTTGTCCATCGTCGTATCCCTTTCCTAAAGCCCTCAAACATGAGCCTATGTTCCTTCTTCACTGTCCTCAGCAATGAGCTCCAAATAGGAAGCCACGACATAGCCGCCCGATATCCGCGCCCATAACGCCCCATCGCTGTCGTAGCGCCACGCTTTGATGTGTACCATATCTCCGTCGTGCAGGAAGCTGACCACCTTGCCACCCGGCTTTTCCCTGATGCGGACACGACCGTCCGACTCAACAGCGCAATCCACATCTGCGGTGATTTCCAGATAGACGACCAGCACATAACCTGTTTCACCGTCATAATCCGCAGTCGCCCATGCCCCATCCAGCTCGGTAACATACAACTGCGTGCCGCCGCGCTGCGTGCCCCATGCGGATGCGTCCTTTTTTGCTTGCTTACGAACGTTGAGTAGCTGGGTATCTGGCAGGGCAACCGTCATGTACACGGGAGGACGCAAGCCTTCCTCATCTACGGCGGTTGCACCGATGGGAATCAACAGTAGCGTCAGCATCACGAGGATCACCATCATCCAGCGAATGTGTTTCGTCAACGCTGCTTGCCGCATTCTCAAAGCACCTCACTTTCCCAAATGGAGCGCACCTTCTGCTGCCAGCCAATGAGCAGCTGTGCCAGCAGATAGCTGCACCCACGCTTGATGCGTGTCCACAGGTACACGGGGGTGAAGCCCTCCGGCGCACCCTCGGCCCAGATATCTGTGATGTACCAAATGCCGCCCATCTGCTTGAGCAGAAGATAAATGCCGTTTTCGTAGTGAAGCTCCTGACAGACAGTATCCAGTGCCTTGCCGCTGGCGGCGTGAGCGGCGATGTATGCACTCACCTCGCTGCGAAGGATAAAACCTTTCATAAAGCAAGTGCCAAGGGAACGGTTCAGCTTAGCAAACTGCCGCCAGCCGGATTTAGTGAATGCTACATTTTGCGTCATGGCTGGCAGCCCCCTTCCTATCGGTGTCATGGGCCTGTTCCTCAGCTGGGTTGGTGAGTAGTATATCATCAAGATACTCGTCAAAGAGCTTGCTAAGATTCTGTTCACGGATTTCTACGTTGAAAACACTGTCGTTGGGCGCGATCACGAGCACCTTCTTCTTCTCACCGAACAGCCAGCGCAGGAGCTTCTCCCGCAGCTTGACCTCTCCGCCGTTCAATACATTTCTCGCGCCGCCGTCCGGCTCGCGGACGCTGATGCTCACCTTGTGATTTAATTTCATTCGTTGGCCACTCCCTTGATGAGATAGGAGCTTTTCTAACCCCTTCACTTCACAGGCGGCGAGAATGGTCGTATACAGGGCGATTTTCAAAAGTTTTTCAAAAAAGTTTTTTGGATTGTCTCAAGACGGCTTTGTAGGCTCTGATACTTAATACCAAGAGAAGCCGCAAGCGTCTTGAGTGGGACTTGCTGAACCTTAACCTTGATCAGTAACTCCCGCTGCTCTGGCGTAAGGCTCGCCAGCGCCTTCTGAATCCGCTCGCGTCTTTCGGAAGCCTCGATTGTAGCGATGTAATGAGCTTCCACATCAGAGGTTTCATCTATCAGCGGCCTGCCTTCGTAGCCAGCATCATCTAAATACTGATCGAGGCTCAGTGTCATAGGCTTGTCATCAGCTATTTGGCTTCGATTGGCTGCCGTCCCACGCCGCATGAGGTTATACTCTTTGCGGTGCTCCAGCCTTAGCGCATGAATCCACTCCTGCGTTACGCCATCCTCACCAGCGATCAGTGTTACGCGCTTTCCGTCATCATAGAAATAGGTATATCTGGTATCATCCGCACCATAAAGCTCTGGGTATTGTCCGTAATAGCTTCTCATTTTCCTCGTTCCTTTCTGATCATCAGCCGTGGCTGGTCGTTTTCAGAAAGCGAAAAGGAAAACATAATGAAGCTCCCCTGACGCTTTCCTGCATCGAGGGAGCAGATCAACCCATTTTTAGGTGCACCAAATAGGAGCAGCCGCAAAATGAAGGATTCTCCCTCATTGGCTGCACCTGCGCCATCCCAAACGCGGTGCGTTGGTGGTCTTCCAGCCTAACCGGGAACTTCTGCCAGGAGCGACCTGGCGGGGTTGAGCTGTACTGTGTAAGTGGTTATGGTCATGAGCGTCGGTGGTGTCCGTGATGATGCGTGATGCCATTCCAAAGTCGAGGCTGTGGTTCATTCGGTTGGTTTACGCGGGCAAAACGATGAAAAAAAAGGCTGAACTGCCATATCAACAGCGCACCCAAGAAAGAGTAAAGCGCCATCGCACTCCGCTCGTGTTGAGTTTGCTTCAATATAGGCAGTTCAGCCCGTTCATGACCATGCCAAACTGTGCTGGTGTTGACTGGTGTGGCTCGTGTGGTTCGCGTAGCTTGCAGCGTTTATCCGCTTCTGGTTCGCTTCATAATGGTTCCTCCTTGCCCCTTGTGTTCTATCAACGCTGTGGGCTCTGTCAACTTCCTTGACAAGTTTTGTTTCCAGCTGATAGGTTTATGATAGCTTGTGTATATTCCAAATACAACCGCAGAATTTGAGTTGCTAAATGCAAAGCGAATCGGTGAAATTATTCATTTTCTTATTGCAATGCGTTGAAATCCAATTGTTTCTAATCGTGCTTTTGCATCATTTGCATTTCTGCCAATCATTTGCGTTGTTTTCGGCTCGCATTTCAACTCATTTCTTGAGTTGGATAACTCTAACCATAAAAAGATTTTACTCAGAATCCGAGGCTAGCAAGAGGCTGCGTGCGGAGAGTTTGGGACGTTAAGCAGTAAAATGGACAAAAAAATAGCCGGTCACTTGTTTTCAAGCGATCGGCTCTGTATGTCCCAAATACTATGCTGAGGTAACTCAAATTCTGAGCGGTGCAAGGTTATTTCTGATCAGATACTCATTTGCTGCCTCAAGGCCATCATTGCTTTGAACGCGTAGGATATGCAAGATTGCTTGGTGGCGCTTATTCTCCTCGTCCAACTGGAAATGGGCGCGCTTGAATACCAGCCTGCTGATCCAATCGGGGAGCCTGAAATACAGGCAAAGCACGGTGAGATAATCCTCGTTCATATAGCGCTTTGGATCGCCAATGCTTCTACCAAACGTGCTATCGTCCATGTTCAAAAACTCTGCCAGTTTGATGTTGCTGACAGCGTTCTGCTGCTTTAGCTGCTCTATCGTGTCCTTGAAACTTTTAGGAAACGTCTGTATGTACTTTGTCTTAGCGTCCAGCTCATCCAGATTTTCTTTGATGATCAGGTCGTTCAAATAGAATCGCGTCTGTTTCACATAGTCGGTATCGCAATACATCCGTCCAAAAACGTACCGACCCGCATTCTCCTGCACATAAATTCTGATGAAGCGAAGGCAACAATCATCTACATGCGCGTTAGCCCAATCCGTAAGAATCAGTTTATCCTCTTCCCATATAACGAACCGCTGTCCATTCCTTACGATATGTCCATCCGCATAGATATATCGTCCGCTATCCATTACCACGCGGAAATCATCGTTCTCATGGTAAAGCTGTTTCGCGGTTGCATAGTCAATGACGAACGTGTACTGTTCTTCGCGCCACGCATCTAAATCAAACGCAAACGGCTGAATCAACTTGCGCTGCACATAATTGAGCGCGCCCTTTGCTTCGATATTGCCGAGCTGTATCATCCTTGCGCGTATTCTGAAATGCGGCAGCCTCAATTTTGCAGCTATCTGTTTACCCGCAATCTCGTACTTTTCACCAGCATGACGGTACTTCTCAACCTCCCGGCATTCCTCCGCGATAAGCTCCCGCATATAGGTTACAGGCATCAGGAGTCCATAAGCTCCCCTATTGGCCTGTTTTTCCATAAAGTAGATCGGATCGGTGACCTCCTGCATATTGGTCACATCGATCTCTTTCATTGCTGTTTTTCTAGGATCATTACTTGCCAGCTCCTGCAGGCGGAATGTCATGTAATGCTCTTCATAGTGGACGCACTCATGGAAAATGTCAAACGCAGAGTAATCTCGATGGAGCAAATTTGTATTGATCACGATCGTATCGGCTGGGATTCGCTCCAACGTGGGTTCAGCGTCCTTAACGCGTTTCTTTACGCCGTTCCAATCTTTTTCACTCCGATCTTGGCCAATAGCCAAATCATCTTCACTGAAAAACAGGATGCTGCCCACGCCATGATGGTCGTAAACGGGATGGTATTCAACCCTCAGCCCCATCAGCTCAGCCAGTTTTTTGGCGTCCCGCGCTTTGGGATCGTTTAATGCTTTTGGGCAATATCTTTTCCAGATTTCCTCCGTGACTTCATCCATTCGCTTATTGTTGTAATACGGAACCAGATACGGATTCATAGGATCGAGTCCATCATTCTCCCTGTTCACTTCGTCCGTCAAGCGCTCAATGATACAGCTAAACTCACCTGTAAAGCTGCAAAGGAAAACAAGATACCCATTCCACACCAACTCACCAGCCATGGTTTCCAGTTTCAGTTCAGCCTGCACATCGGCGTAAAAATCGGTTCTATCAATTCGCCAGAAAGAAACATGCGGGAAAGACAAAGCATCGTGGTTTATCACTTTGTTCAACACCCGTGCGCCAACAACCCGAGAGAGCGTCCCCTCCCGCAGGCATCTGTTTACATAAGAATACATGGAGAGCCTGTAATGATCAAAGAGGTACTTGGTCATCGTTTTTAATACAGGAACGAGTATTTTCTTTTTCACATTCGGTGATGCTGAGTCGTTTGTTAATGCCGCGCTATTCGGTGACGCCACGTTATTCGGTGCTGCCGCCTTCCCCATCGGCTCTGCATCAGACATCGGCTCCACTTTATACGGAATTGCGCCGTTACCGCAATCCTCCACTTCTGGCCGACCAAGCTGGGCGGGATATTCCGCCCCTGGCTCAACGAGGCAAGCTGGCTCCTGATCGTTATCCGTACAATTTTCTAGCGCAGCTTTTCGCTCCGCTCCCTGTAACTCTTGGGGACAAGCCCTTGATGGATACCATACGTCTGCTTTTCTCACGTATGTACATCTCCTTTCAGATGTTTTGCCATGCTTGTCGGTCTTAATACCCTATACACTGCTGAGTGGTTCGTCTGTCGTGGTATTATTTGAAATCGTGTCGTTCCTGCCTAATACTGGTTAACTATTCTAAAATAATGCTCACAATATTATAGAACATTAGTTCGCATATTGCAATATGTATAACGTTGGAATTTGGTATGTTGGTCAATTGACGTTTGTAACCGCTAAATACCCCCACGTCTATGAATTTGCTTCACTTCATGCGAAAATCAAAGCAGGCTCAGAAAACTCAGA
>JAVXND010000018.1:0-46882 GCA_036645955.1 Clostridia bacterium
TGTTCGTGGGCAAGGATGGCAATCGAAGGAATAGCAGCGCTATTTCGAGATTGCCAGACGCAGACCACGGGCAAAAGCTGCCATATATGTTTGCGTTTTAGCGCAAGCTTAGTATAAGTACGGAAGTACAATCTTGACGCTAAATAGATCGCCGCCCATGTCAAATGTGCATCTTCCTTCTGCCGCCGTTACAATTTTTTCAATATTGTGGATACCTATGGCATGCATACCAGCTACGGTGTCTTGTTCCTTGGAGGATAACCAACCGTTCTTAGCCTTTCGGATTGTACTGGCATCGCAGGAATTGGTGCAGAAAAGATAGAACATATCCCAACTGCGCGAAAAAGTAAGATGAATGGGTCGAACAGCCATTGCGTCGGAAACCCTCAACGATCCTTCGATGGCATTGTCCAGAACATTGCCAACAATAGAGCAAAAATCAGTTTCATCAATCGGTAAATCATTGAGCGGATAGGCTGTGTACTTAAATGGCAGATTGTTTTTCTTCATGGTAAGATATTTTACAGTCAGAAGCGCATCCACAGTCATGCAGCCTGTCAAAAACGATTCTTTTTTTGCCAGCCGGCTTTTGTACGCTGACAGATAGTTGGTGGCCTCCGCATTGCCTTGGGTAGTCACCATTTCCTCCAAGACTTGAACGTGTTGCTTGAAATCGTGCCTTTGAGATTGCAAGTCAGCATACATTCGCTTTAGCTCCTCCATGTGCTGCTGCGACAAAGCCATAGCATTTGCCTCGACTTTATAGCGGTTTTCACGTGCTGCACTTTGTGACATGATATGAAACAAACAGATGGAGAGCACGATGCAAACCAAAACCCCAATGTAAATTAGAAAGAAGGGAACGTCATTGATCCTGCTGTAGTTCGTGGTTAGCTCCATCTGAAGCGAAAAGACAGATTCTTCCACGGTAAACAATGCGGCGATCATTGCCATAAAGAGTAAGAGCGCTGACCATGCAGGGGTTGATATTTCTTTTTCTAATTTTTCGGTCAAATGAAGGCAGACGAACAGCACCATATTGGTTGCAAGCACAAACACAATGCGGCCGCCATTATCAGCCATTAAATCGCTGTAGGAAATTTTAGGAATGGACATAAAAATGTGGAGCGACAGCGAAACCGCCGTTGAAAACATAAGGCATAATACCAATGTCCAGAATAGCGAAATATACCACTTGTCATCAGCAATGAACAGGGCGTATGCCAATGGAATGATGAACACAAGAGCGTCCGTTGCGGGTATTGTTATCAATTCATACAGCGCAAGAAAAGAGGAAACGCCTACCATACAGAGCATATCATATAGCCTATGGGGCTTGGAAATGTGCAAGCGGCTTTTCATAAATTTCAGCATCAAAAAAGCCTGTAATACATTGATGGATAATTCAAAGATGATCCACACAGTTGTTCTCGCTCCCTTCCTGATAATAGCTGTCAAAAGCATTGATTAGTACATTTGAAAAAGCCCTTGATACGGGTAAAATTTTGTTGTTTGATAGCAACAGCTCCGTGCGTTTCAGGCATCGAATATGAATTAAGTTTACAGCATAGCTTCTGTGGCATGGCACAAACATCTCTTGAGGCAGCTTTTGCAGTACCTTCGAAAAGCGGTAACGACTTTGAACGGGGTTCGGTTCCCCTTGTCTAAATATCCATGTATGCGGAGATTGCGCTTCCAAATAGATGATTTCAGCATGGCGCATAGCCAATCGCCGCCCAGCATCAGATAAAATCAGAAATTCATTATGGGACAGCGTATATTGCTTATAGGCAATATCAAGGCAAGGCGTAATATCCTCGTAGCTGATGGGCTTGCTGAGATACCGCAGTGCGTAGACACTATATCCCTCTCGGATAAAAGCGTCTGAGTTTGTTATGAATACAATCGGCACATGAATGTCTGTTTTACGTATCTCTCTTGCGACCTCCATACCATCCATTTCGTTTTGAAACTGAATGTCTAAAAAAATCATGTCGGCAGCAAAGCCTTTCCCCCAAACTGCAAGAAAATGCTCAGAGGAATGAAATGTCTCAATTTTGATATCCGCATAACGAATTTCCTCCGACCAACGGTTGATTTTTTCAGGAATCGATTTCAGGTAAAACGGATCGTCCTCACATATGATGATTTTCATACCCTTCCTCCTTTCTGCGAGCCCGCCATCTTGCATGCTGATTATACAGCCTATTCCTTGAGCTGGGGTTTTTTGTCGTGAAACGACACAAAAACGATGCGAAATGCAGCTTTGCCAAGAATAGCGAGCTCAATAAAATAATACGGATGCCAAAAGCACATTTTGATTCGCCCAAAATGTGCTCTTAACATCCGTATCATCACCAAGCATGGTGCAGATTTTCGCTGTTTACTTTTCGCTTACTTTTCGCTTCCTCCATAATACATGGATGCTACTTTTCCGCTTTCAATAAGGATGGTATTCTGGTTGAGTTTATCAAGGATTTCGTCCATAACAGCTGTCATCTGTTCTTCTTCCACGTCATAAAAGGAATACACCAGCGTATGCTCTTGCGTCAGCGTTCCCGTTTCATCCACCCATCCGCCCATGGCCTCCCAAGCGGTATATCCGCCTACATGTCTGGTGCAGATTTCATTGATGATATCCCGCGCCTGATTCGTCGATATCAGCTGCGTATAGGTATCCTTATCGTTGGTGCCTATGTATAACGTATATTTTCTTGCTGTCTGCAGCTGTGGTTCCAAAACGTAGTTCGTATGACTGCTGGGCTTTGTCGGAAGCCAACCAAAATTGTCAATGATTCAGGGAGGAATGGGCATCATACACGCTCACGCCGTCACGCCCTTCATCCTTGCGCTGATACAGCGCCTCATCGGCATACCGGTACAGGTCGGAAAACGCCACAGTGCCATGGGGAAAGACCGCCATGCCAATACTGACGGTAATATGGGGGGCTCCCGGCTTCGGGGAGAGCAGATCCAGCGCTGTGTGCAAGGCTTTGGCTTTGCGCAGGGCGGCATCCTCGCTTTCCACCTCAGGCAGATACACCAAAAATTCATCGCCGCCGATACGCCCCGCCACATCGCCGCCACGGATGTTGCTTTTCAACTGCGCTGCCACTGCGGCAAGGAGGTTATCCCCCGCCATGTGTCCATAGGTATCGTTGACCGATTTGAAGTAGTCAACATCAATCATCATCAGCGCCTGAAGCACGGTACAGTCAAAGTCCTCCATACAGTGCGCCACCAGTGCATTGGTTTCCGCCTTGTTATAAATGCCAGTGAGGGGGTCGCGCTGTGCCAGCTTCTGTAGCTTCTGCTTTTCTTTCTTTTCTTCGTTGATGTCCAGAATAACGCCTACCGCTTTAATCGCACGCCCTGCGCTGTCAAACTGTGCCGTAGCGCGGATGTGGCACCAAAGGTATCGCCCCTTGCTGTTCTTAATGCGGAATTCCGCTTCGCTGTATGGCACACCAGCCGCCGTGTCTTTCATGATTTTGATAAATGCAGGCATATCCTCCGTGTGAATATTTTTAGAAAGGGGGATGCGTCCGCTGATTGCGCTTGCAATTGCGTCATAACCAAACTTTTTGCGCCAGTTTGATGAAAATTCCAGCACATCCTTTCTAATATCCCACTCAAAGAGGATGTCGGTGGTCTGATCCATGATGATCTGGTGCTGCTCCAGACGCAGACGCAGCTCCTCCTGCTCCTGCTTGCGATTGGTGATTTCGTTTTCCAGCTGTAGGTTGCGCGTGTCCAGCTGCTCATTTGTTTCATATAAAGCCATTCTGCTCTCTAAAATACGCTGGCTGAGAATGATGCCGATGACAAGGCAGGTGACGCTGTGGGCGATATCCATTTGGGCAGAGGCTAAGTCCTTAAACCGCAGTGCCGTCATGGAAAAAACAGCGACTGCAAGTGCTAAAAAAGCGTACATATGGTGTATCGGGATCACAAACAGCATGGGCAATGCAAGGACATACACAATAAAAAGCGTCGACCTTGCGTCTGGCTCAAAGAAAATGCCCAATGCACTTACAAAGGCAAACATAACCACAGCAAACAAAATGATGTATATTCTTGTGAGCAGGACGCTTTTTTTCGCAGCCAGCTTAAAGGTGCAGAGCATCAAAAACAGCAGGATAAAGCAAACCAGATAGGCGCTTGCATATTCAGGAAAATACTCCGACACTGTGCTGACCGCAAGGTAAGTCCCCAAAATCAATGTCATAATCACCAAAAGCCGATCCATCATTTCAGAATTGTACTGATGGATTGCTTCGCCCTGCGTTTTGAAAAAAGCCTTGCTTCTTCCCCCGTAGCACCATGCTTCAAATTTCTGTTTCAAACTTATACTTCCTTCTCACGCCGCCGCGCAGCGGTTTTGGCTTCCGTAAATGAGGTGGCTCCCTGCATATTCACAAAACCGCCTTGCTTGCGCTTGGCGGTTTGTCGGTCATATTTGCTTCTCAACCTTGAAAAAGGCTCGTCTTGGCAGGCGTCCCATTCTCCTGCATCTCTTTTGACCGCTAGGGTGTGTGGACGGGGACGAAATCCTCCACCTCAAGACAAGCCATCCCTCAAGGTATCTTTATTATACGCGATTTATTCACGCGTGTAAAGAGTTTCCTCTTCACCCCGCATTCACAACGCCCTGCACAAAATCCCCCATTTCCGCCCAAGCGTTGCGGCTTTCCTCTATTAAATCCAACGCGCCCTGAAACACGTGGATCATGCCCTTGTAAATGGTGAGTGTGCAATCCACCCCGTTTTTCAATGCGTTTTCATAGATGGTTTCACTATCGCTTAACAGTATTTCCAAATCGCTCGCTTGCAAAAGCATTTTGGGAAAGCCTGCATAATCCCCAAAGGAGGGCGACACATACGGGGCTTTGGCATTGAGGAGGTCTGCATAGGTAGAGCCTACGCCCACAGGCGTTACGCCGTCAAAATCCTTCGCCCGCACGCCAAAGGTGGGGTCAAGCAATGCATTGCTCAAATGCGACGCACCTGAGTTGCTCAGGTCTGCCCAAGGGGAAAGCGCAATCAGCGCGGCAGGTAGGGGCTTGCCCTCGTCCCGCAGGCGCAGGGTTAAGCTGAGCGCCAAATTGCCGCCCGCGCTGTCCCCTGTCAAAATCACATGCTCTGCGGGATAGCCAAGCCGTTGGGTTATGTAATGCCACGCGTCCATCGCATCGTTTTGCTGTGCTGGGTATGGATATTGCGGGTATAGGCGATAGTCCAGCGTATAAACCGCCGCGCCCTGCGCCATATCACAATAGCGCACCGCCATGGTTCGGTACAGATCCGCCAGCCCCGCTTCAAACGCTCCGCCGTGAAGCTGTAAAATGGCAAATTCACTTGCGGAGCCTTCGCGCGTAAGCTCCTCCAGCTTGCTGTTTGCAAGTGCAAGCACACGGTGTTCATAGCCTTTTGGGGTTTTCCAATGCTTTTCTTTGGCAAAGGCCTCCCCGTTTTTGATTTCCTCATCCATGGGCAGGCGCACAAACACGCGCACCGTACCGCCCACAATCTGCCCAGGCAGGGAAACATCCCAGCGCAAACGGCTGAAATACAAGCCAAAAAACGCCACCAAAAACGCCAAAGCAAAGCAGAGCGGAATATGCCAGCCATGCCAAGCCGCGCTGTGGCGTATGCCAATCAGCGCCGCAAAGGACAGCCCCGCAATCACAAACCCATACCAATGTGCGTGAATCACCCCCAAGGCGTAAAACACGGGGAAATAAATCAGCAGGGTCAGAAAATAAAATCGTTTGGGAATTCGCGGCCGTTCCAGCTTTTGTGTTGCGCTCATTTTTGCTCCTATTCCGCTTTGCGCCGTTTTCTATGGCAATAATGTAGTAACATATGCCATGGTATGAATTTGGGCGCGAAGCGCATCGGCATTGGGCAGGATTCGCCTTACATAGGCGTGAAACGCGGGGGAATGGTTGGGATAAACCCTGTGGCTTAATTCGTGTACCACCACATAATCAATCAGCGCCATGGGCAGATGTACCAACGCCTCGTTGAGGCGCAATGCGCCTAGCGTGCTCATACTGCCCCAGCGCTGTTTGGCTCTGGTATAGGTTATGCTTGTGGGGCTTAGACCCATCACGCCAGACCACTTTGCAATCAATGGCCGTAGCACCTGCTCTGCCTGTTGCCTGCGCCAAGTGCGCAAGCTCGCTTCCGCGCCGTTTTGGGGTAAGAAAAGCAAACCGCTTGCATGGGTTGGCAGTGTAACCTCGCAAAGCCTGATTTCAAGCGTTCCGCCCAAATAGGGAAAGCTTGCGCCGTTTTCCATGCACAATGGCGCATGCGCCCATTGGTGTGCGGCCTCCTGCTTTTTAAGAATCCATGCCTGTTTTTGGTTCACAAAGCGCTCAATGTCAACCACTGCCATTTTTCTTGGTGCCCTTACCACAAGTGCGCCTTGCCTATTCACCGCAAGCGAAAGGGTACGCCTATCTGAGCGAATGAGTTGGTAAGAAAGGGCCATGCAAGCCTCCAAAAATGCAAATGCATTTTTTTAATCGTAATTGATTCCTGGATAAAAACACGCCGTACGGATAAAGGTTGCTCCGCAGCTGTTGGCAAGCAAGCGCTGTGCCTCGTTTCGGCGGATGACATCCGCTTCCACATGCGTAACGCCGCGTTCGCTCAATAGCTTCATGCCTGCGGCAATCAGTGATTTGGCAATGCCCAGCTTGCGGTAATTGGGCGATATGTACAGCCCAATCAGCTTTGCGGAGGTGCCGTCGCCCGTAAAGGCAATTTCGCCCACCACATCGGAGCCGCGGCTCATGTAGAGCGCCATAAAATGCGGAAAGTTCATATAGCGCATCAAAATCGCGGGTTGCCATGCATCCAGCCGATAGGCGTTCATGCGCAGTAAAAAGGCCTGCACCTCATTGGGGTCAGACAGCGGCACAAAGCCCATATCGTAGCCCATGGGCGCGGCGGGTCGGGCATTGGGCACGCCTAATAAAACCACATCCAACGCATCGTTTGCGTCAAAGCCGTTTTCCATATAAAACGCCATTTGAACCGTATCCTGCGGGCTAACCTGCGCAAACACCCTTGCCTTTAGCATGGGCGTTTGCTCGCGAAGCTGCTGTGCACGCGCCAGCAGTGCACCTGCCAGCATATCCCTGCCAGGCCCCTTGGAGCGAATGCTCAGGAACAGGTTAATCGGCCTTTCAGGAAAGAGATACGGATGATAGGTATGAATCAAAAACCCATCCGCGATGGTCATATTGGCACTGTCCGCCACATAAAAGGTATTTTCAGGCGGCAGTCCGTTCACGCTTTGCGGCGGGTGAAAAATGTGCATGCAAGCATTCATCCTTTCCGGATTTTCGGCTTTGGTGCATTGCCCTCAAACCGACGCATGTATTCCAGTGTATTGTACCCCAATTCGTCGAGTTATGCAAGATGGCGCAGGCTTACAGCGTTCGTGCGGGGCGCGCTATTTCAGCTCCACGCCAAACAATTCCGTAACCCTTGAAGCATCCAGCGTCCGCTTCGTCTTTTTTCCAGCGTTTTGAAGCAGGCTCTGCACCTTTTCGTCGGCGGTTTTTTGAAGCAGCTCCTGAAACGGAATGCCGCGCAGGGTAAAAAACAGCAGGGGGTTTTCATCCAGCCTTGCGCCTACGCCGTAGAGCACGGCGGCCACATGCTTGCACATCTCCGCCCAATCAGGGCAGGAGCAATCCATGTGAATTTCCTTTGGCGAGGGAAACAAGCCCGACGATTTATCAAAAAACAAGTCGCGCAGCTCCTCCGGAAACTTGCCTGAAAGCAGCTCGCTCAGCCCGCCCAGCTTGTTGGCGCATTGCTTGGATAGCTTCTGCCATTTGCTTGGCGAAAGCTTGTCAATGGCTATCACCACGCGGTAGGGGGTTCGCGCAGAGCCTGCCACCTGCGCGTTAATCAAGCCCTCCGCAATCCGCAAATCGATCACCATGCCTTGACGCACATAGCTCTTGCCGCGCCCCAAACGGTTGCTGTAATCGCTGTAGCGTTCCAGGTTTTGGTTCCACGCCGTTGCCCACCATGTTTTGGCCAGCTTTGTGCCCTCAATGCGCACAGGCTGCACTTCGGGGTCCTTTTTCAGCAGCTTTGCGGCCGCTTTGGCCGCTATGGCCTTTTTTTCAGCCACCGATTGATACTCTGGAAAATATCCGCGCATCTGCTACACCTCCAAACAAAACAGCCGCATTATGCCTTCGTTGTCAAGCTCTGTAATCCAGCCCTCACCGCTCTTGGCAATCAGCTCGTCCGCCAGCCCTTGCTTGCTCACAAGCATTTGGTCAATCTTTTCTTCGAGGGTGCCGCTGGTTATCAGCTTGTGAACCATCACATTCTTTTTCTGCCCGATGCGAAACGCGCGATCCGTCGCTTGGTTTTCCACTGCGGGGTTCCACCAGCGGTCAAAGTGAATCACATGATTCGCCGCCGTCAGGTTCAGCCCCACCCCGCCCGCCTTGAGCGATAGCACCATGTACGGCACATATTCCTCCCCATTGAAGCGCTCCACCAGCTCGCCGCGCTTTTTGACCGTGGTGCCGCCATGCAGTACCAGCCCGCGCTTGCCAAAAATAGGCTCCAAAAAATCACAAAGCGGTTCCGTCATTTCCCGAAACTGCGTAAACACCAGCACCCGCTCATGCTTTTGCGCAATGGTTTCGCAAATTTCAGCCAGCGTTTCAAATTTTCCGCTGTATTTTTCTTCAAATTGAGATTGCCCCAAATATTGATCGGGATGATTGCAAATTTGCTTGAGCTTGCTCACGCTGGCAAGCACCAGCCCGCGCCGCTGAATACCGTCGGCACCTTCAAGGCTTTTTTTCAAGTTTTCAATCAGCTCGCGGTACAGCAAAACCTGCTTTTTGCTAAGCGTTGTATAGTCCCTTAGCTCTAGCTTTTCGGGCAAATCCGCAATGACCGTGCGGTCTGTCTTGAGCCTGCGCAAAATAAAGGGGCTGATCATCTCCCGCAAACGCGCGTAGCCGCGCCCATCCGCCTTGAGGCGCTTGGAAAAATCGGTAAATTCCTTGGCGGTGCCCAACAGCCCTTGGTTTAAAAAGTCGAAAATCGACCACAGGTCCGATAGGCGGTTTTCGATCGGCGTGCCCGTCATGGCAATTCTGGTGGCTCCGTGCAATTGCTTGATCGCCTTGGTTTGCTTGGTGGATGGGTTTTTAATGGCTTGCGCCTCGTCTAAAATAATCAAGTCCCACGCCGCCTGATGCAGCTCCTCCACGCGCAGAGCCATGCCATAGGTGGTAATGAACACATCGGCGGCACTCAGGTCAAATGCTCGGCTCTGCGCGTGAATTACGCAAAGCCGAAGCTTGGGCGCAAAGCGCTCCGCTTCCTTTTGCCAGTTGCACAGCAGGGAGGCGGGCAAAATCAGCAGTGCTTTGCTTGAAGCTCCGCTTTGCCTGAGCGCTTCAAGCAGTGCCAAAATCTGCACCGTTTTGCCAAGCCCCATATCATCCGCTAATAATGCGCCAAAGCCCAAGTCCTTCATCATGCCCAGCCAATTCAAGCCCGCTTGCTGATAATGGCGAAGCGCCGCTTTAAAATCCTCACCCGCGCACAGCTCCTGCGCATCTGCGGGATGCAGCAGGCGGCCGCGCATTTCGTGCAGCCATTTTCCATTGGTCATTTGCACAGGCAAGTCCCCAGCCGCGCTCACCGCGTTTTCCAAACCCAGCTCCATGCGCATGGCTTGGGCAAAGGTCATGCCGCTTACCATTTCCGCGCGGCTAAACGCTGCCAGCGCCGCCGCCAGCTTGTCGTGATTGACCTCCACCCACTTGCCTTTAATGAAGTAAAGCCCGTTGGTTTGGTTGAGCAGACCCTCCGCCTCCGCCTTGGTCATCTCCGCGCCATCCAGAAATAGGGTGGGCTGAAAGCTCAGCAGTGCATCCAAGCCCAAAACAGAGGGCTCCTTTTCGCCCACTGCAACGCTGAGCCGCGTGCCGCCCTTGCGCTTCCACCAATCGGGAATTCTGCACACAACGCCGCTCGCTTCATAGAGCGGCACCTCAGACAAAAACACATAAGCCTCCGCCGCCGTAAAGCGCAGGGGCGAAAACAGCTCCCCGCTTTCCACCAGCTCCGTAAGCAAAGCGCTTTGTTCGCACGCGCGCGTAACCGCCGCCAACAGCGCCAACAGCTTTTTCTGGTCCCGCTGAAACTCCAGCAGTGCGTTTTCAAGCGGCAAATGGCTCACCTTGTCCTTTGTGCCCGTGCTATAGGTGGCCAAAAACGCAAAGGGATAGTCCTCATCCTTGCTTTCCACCAAGTGAAAATACACACGCCCCACAGGGCTCAATGCGCTGTTTTTGTGCTGTAAATACGCTTGCGTGCTCCCTGAAAAGGCGGCCAATTCACCGTCCGCCGCCGCGGCTAGCGCCCGCCATTGCTCGCTTAGCCACGCCATGCTGATGTATTCCGCGCCAACGGCAAAGGGCAGGGCGCTGAGCAGCTCCGCGCCCGTGTCCAGCGCAAGCGGCGGCGCACGGCGGGTAATCTCTAAAGTGCTGTCGCGTGAAAGCGCGGCGGCAAAAGCAAGCGCAAGCGTATGCAAGAACCCAAGGGAGGGGGCTTCCTGCGGATTTTTTTGCACAAAGCCCATTTGAAAAAGCGCGTTGTACTTGTCGGCAGAAAAGGCCGCAAGCAAAGCTTCATCAAAATAGCCATCCTTTTCTGCGGATGGGGCGCTTTCCACCGTGAAGCTGTCCTGCGTAAAATAGGCGCACAATTCAGGTGTTGTCATGGCACTCGCTCCTTTGATTGCGGCTGGAAGGGTCGGCGGCCAGTCTGGCATGTACTGCAAACGGTGCCGTTTTTTTCCCTCCATGTTGGATGAAGCTACTTTAGCACAGGCGGTAGTTGGGTGCAAGGGCTTTCTGGGGAAAAAGGAACTGCGAATATCATTTCTTTTCTGCTTACATTTCGCCGCCTTTGGGCATACTCACGGTATCAAACATAAAGGAGTGCACCCATGAGCAGTAAAAACGCAGAGCACAGCTCCATGAAACGCAATACCCTTCTACTTTTATTAAGCGCCGCGGTGCTACTTGTCGTGGCCGCCGTAACCCTTCTCATGCCCCGTTCCGTAGCGCCGGGCGAGGTGCCGCCGCCTGCGCAGGCCGTAGATGCCGCAAGCGCCCGCGTGGCGGATGGCTGTGAATTGCTCCAAACCCTCACCTACACCCGCTGTAAGCACATCGTCACCCGCCGCGTAACCGCGCCCGCTGAATTGCTCGGCAAAACCTTGGGCGATGTACAGCCTTTGTATGATGCGTGGCAAATCACAGAATTTTCCCCCAAGCTGATTAAAATGGAACAGCGCCCCGATCTGTTTTGCCCCGATCACATGGTGCTCATGCCCGATGCGGCGGGGGCGCTGTGCGTATTCCAAAACAAATACGGCGATGCGCTCGCCCTTGTAAGCGAGCTCCAGCTTGAGCTTGCCTCGCTCCCCGCCGCCGTGCAGGAGGAATTGCGCGTGGGCGTAGGCTTTTCAACGCTTGAAGAGCTGGAGCAATGGCTGGAAAGTGTGGAATCGTAAGCCATGCTAACCATCCTCATGCGAAGCCTCATTTTGGTCAGCTTTACGGTGCTTGCCATGCGGCTCATGGGCAAGCGGCAGGTGGGACAGCTTCAGCCCTTTGAGCTGGTGATTGCCTTCATGCTGGCAGATTTGGCCGCCTCCCCCATGGAAAGCTTGGATACGCCGCTGTGGCGCGGCATTGTGCCCATGCTGGGGCTGATTATTCTGCATCAGCTTTTTACGCTGATTTCGCTCAAAAGCCAGCGCTTGCGGGCTTTTTTCAGCGGCACCCCCACGGTGATCATCCACAATGGGCAAATCAACTATCAGGCGCTCGAAAAGCTCTGCTTTAACCTAAACGACCTGCTCGAGGAGCTTCGCACGGGCGGCGTGCTCTCCCCCACAGACGTCGGCACCGCCATCATGGAAACCAGCGGCAAGCTCAGCGTGTTTCCCCTAAGCCAACAGCGCCCTGTGAACCCGCGCGATTTACAGCTGGAAACAGGCTACGAGGGCATTCCCCTCACGCTGATTATGGATGGCAAATTGGAGCGCAAAAATTTAACCCTTTGCGGCAAGGAGGAGCCTTGGCTGATGAGTCAGCTCAAGGCGCTAGGCTATGAACGCCGTGAAGCGGTGCTTTTGTGCTATCTGGATACCGATGGTTTGCTCACCGTACACGGCTATCAGGATCGCCCGCCCGAGCGCACGCAAGCCATCCCGCCCCATGAGGTGCTTTGGTAGTGCGCCGCGCCATCGTTTTAATTGTTGTGCTTTCCGTGATGGGCTTTGGTTTGGGCTTTTATGTGGATAACCTGCAGCGCAATACCGCGCGCGCCTATTTAGACGAGCTTGCGCCCCTGCGCGAAGCCGTTGCTAAGCACCAGCTCACAAAAGCCGCAGAGGAACAAGCCTACCTCCACGCAAAATGGCAGCACGATCAGCAATGGCTCAGCCGCATCACCAGCCATCTGCATACGCGCGAGGTAAGCGCCGCCATGCTTGAACTGTCCACCGCGCTTGAGCAGGGCTGGCGCGACGAAGCCCTCCGCGCTTTGGACAAGCTGAAAACCGCCTTTGACGGCATTTTGAAGGATGAATACCTCACCGCCGAAAATCTGCTCTAGCGCCCGAGCTTTTTTACCAAAGCATCCGACCTGAATCCTCGCTTCTATCCACAGAGGAAGCCAAGTTGTCCGCATGGTCGGCTATGCGCTCTAAGTTGTTGAGCATATCCAAATACAGCATGCCGTTTTTGGGCGTGCATTTCTTTTCCTTCACGCGCTCCATGTGGTGATCTGCCAGCTCCTCGCTCATTTCGTCCACATGGCTTTCCAGCTCAATCACCTCGCCGATGATTTCCACATCGGTAATTTGGCGAAGCACAATATGGGTGCTCTTATCCAGCATGGCGGTTACTATGCCTGAAAGCTCCTCAATTTCATGCTCTGCCTTGTTTGAAAAATGGATCTTTTCCTTTTTGCGCACCGAGCCTATTTCCACAATGTTGGTGCTGTGGTCGCCAATGCGTTCCAAATCGTTCACCACATGAAACAGCGAGCCAACGAGGTGAACATCCCCTTGGTCAAGGTTCAAGCCCTTGAGCTCAATCAGGTTTTGGGTGATTTCGTCGTTTAAGTAGTCAATCACCCGTTCGCGGTTATCAAATTCATCCGTGCTTAAATCCTTTGGCGCAAAGTAGTACTGCATGGCAAAGCGATAGTTTTGCATGGCAAGCTCCGCCATGCGCTGTACCTCGCGAAACAGCTGCTGCGCCGCAATCGGCGGGGTGGAAAACAGCCGCTTATCAAAAAATTGCATGCTCATAGGCTCGCTTAGCGGATCCTGCCCGCGCACCACAAGGACGCCAGCTTTTCCAAAAGGCCCGACAGGGGCAGCAGCATTGCCGTGGTGGTTACGTTGAAAATGATGTGTGCAACGGCAATTTGCAAACGCAAATTATCGCCCGCAATGGCTTGCACCCATTGCGCCATGGGCAGGAGCATCGCCACCAGCACAAAAATAACCGTGCCGATGACATTAAACAGCAAATGCACCACCGCCGCGCGCTTTGCGGTACGGTTTGCGCCCACGCTCGCCAAAATCGCGGTTACGCAGGTGCCGATGTTTTGCCCAAAGAGGATGAACAGCGACGCTTGCAGGCTGATCGCGCCCGAACCCGCCAGCGCCTGCAAAATGCCGACGCTTGCGGAGCTGCTTTGAAGCAAAGCCGTAATCCCCGCGCCCACCAGCACGCCCACAATGGGGTTGGCCGCCAGCGTCATTAAATCGCGAAAGCCCTGCCAATCCTGCAAGGGCACCATGGCGGTGGTCATGGTATCCATGCCCACAAACAAAATGCCTAAGCCCATCATAATTTGCCCAAAGAGCTTAAAGCCGCTGCGGTTGCCTGCAAGCATGCAAACCCCGCCGATGGCGGCAAAAATCACGCCAAAATTCAGCTTGACCGACAGCATGAGCGATGTAACCGTTGTGCCGATGTTTGCGCCCATGATGACCCCAATGGCCTTGCTAAGCTCCAACAGCCCTGCGTTTACAAAGCCAACCACCATGACCGTGGTGGCACTGCTGGATTGGATGACCCCCGTTACCAGCACGCCCACCAGCACCGCCAGCATTTTATTGCGCGTGAGTATTTCCAGCAGGCGCTTCATTTTGCGGCCGGCGGCCAGCTCAAGGCCATCACCCATCGCTTTGATTCCAAACAAGAACATCCCCAAGCCGCCCAGCAGCGTAAGTATTGTCATTGCGTTCATGCGCAATCCTCCTGTGCATGCGGCCCGCGCTCCGCGTCGCAAGGGCCCATTCTCACCCATTTTATTTCATAGTTAGAATAGCACAGCTTTTCATGCTTGTAAAGTCGGTGTTTTTTACCATTATTTACATCGTATATGGCGTAATAAGCGGGTTTGCTTGATATACACAGAAATACCGCTTGTTTTTTTGGTAAAGAGGGAATATAATGTACTCGTTGCATTTGGGTCTGTGGTTGAAAGCCGAAGCCAGACGCGGGCGAAACGGTCCACGTAAATGAAGCAAAGCTTCACGAGCATGGCGCGTTCTAGAGGTAAGTCCGACCGTCGTTATGCGGCGAGAGAGGGCGAGTGGGGCGCGGAAGCGATGAGCAAACCTTCCCGTCGGCGAGTGTGGGGGAAAAGACCAGGTCAGCCAGATGCACAATTCATTGAATCGGAGGATACCCTATCATGTACGAAGACAAGACGTTGGTGTGCCGCGACTGTGGCGCTGAATTTGTGTTTACCGCCGGTGAGCAAGAGTTCTACGCAGAGAAAGGCTTCCAGAATGAGCCTACCCGTTGCAAAGATTGCCGTTCCGCCCGCAAGGCGAACCGTGCATCCGCTCCCCGTGAAATGTACGAAACTGTTTGTGCCGCCTGTGGCGCCACCACCACCGTTCCGTTCATTCCCAAGAGCGATCGTCCCATCTACTGCAGCGAGTGCTTTGCCGCCCATCGTCAGGCGTAATTCACCTCTATTGCAAAAAACGAAGGGTACTGCCATATGGTGGTACCCTTTTTTTGATGGTGCCGCGATCCATGCGTGATTGCCGCGATTCATGCGTGGTTGCCGCGATCCCCGTGTGATTGCCGCGATTCATCCGTGGTTGCTGTGATTCATACGTGGTTGCTGTGATTCATACGTGGTTGCCGCGATTCATGCGTGGTTGCCGCGATTCATGCGTGGTTGCTGTGTTTCACGCATGATTGCTGTGATTCACGCATGATTGCTGTGATTCACGCATGATTGCTGTGATTCACGCATGATTGCCGCGATTCACGCATGATTGCCGCGATTCACGCGTGATTGCCGCGATTCATGCGTGATTGCCGCGATCCCCGTGTGATTGCCGCGATTCACGCGTGATTGCCGCGATTCACGCGTGATTGCCGCGATTCACGCGTGATTGCCGCGATTCATGCGTGGTTGCTGTGTTTCATACGTGGTTTCCGCGATTCACGCGCGATTGCCTCGATCCCTGTAGGGACACCATATATGGTGTCCGCCCAGTTCGCGTTCAGCACCCATTTCATTCATATATACATATATTGATGACCAACATGATCGAATATCCCAGCAGCGTTACCTGCAAACATACGGATTGCAATAACAGCCCATGCGAAAGGTCGAAACAATCAATGTCGTTCCACCCCGCGAAACAAGACCATACCCCATGGTACAGTCTTGCCCATTTCTCGCTATTTGCCAAGTCCCCCGCGCTTCCGACCTTTTTTGCCGGTTGCACGCCGCATGCGCCAACGTTTCTTATTGCAGCATTTCGCCGACCAATTTATTTACGACTGCCCCTTCGGCTTTTCCGCCCAGCTTGGGCATGAGGTTTTTCATCAGCTTGCCCTTGTCTTTGGCGGTTGGCGCTTCAATGCCAAGCTCCGCAAGGGTTTGCTGAATCATTTCCCGAATGCTGTTTTCATCCATGCGTGCGGGAGCAAATTCACTGTATACCGCCATGCGCAGCTTGCATTCCTCAATCACCGCTGTGCGGTCGGCGGGCGTTGTATCCAACGTTTCCTGCGCTTCTTTGATTTCCTTATAGACTACAGCGTTCTCCTCCTCCTCTGTGAGGTCGGCACGCTTGTCGATAAACTTGGCTTTGAGTGCTGACAAAAGCAGCGAAAGCGCCTCCTTGCGCGGTTTGTCCCCTGCCTTTAATGCCTCCATCATGGTTTTGCGAACCAAATCAATTTTACTCATGGGTTTGATCATCCTTTCAAAAACAACAGCATGGCATGAAAAAGCCTATCCGGCTTTTCTGGCCAAAGCATGGAATTACAACGCATTATAGCACAAAATGCAAGGATGTGCCAGACATTGCACGTTGGGTCGTTCAATGCTTTGCTTTGTTACCTACCTCATGTACGTTTGTACGCCGCCCACAAACACCCGCTGTATCTGAATGGCTTCATCAAAAACGCAAATATCCGCATCCATGCCAACAGCCAGCTTGCCTTTTTTCACTTTCATTAACCGTGCCGGTGTTTCCGTAATCATTTTCACGGCATCCAAGAGGGATGTTTTCCCTTGCTGTGTCATTACCCGCACGCAGCGATCGGTTGTGCATACGCTGCCCGCAAAGGACAACCCATCCGGCATGAAAGCAACACGATCCTTGATCACCGTCATTTGCCCATGCGCTAAACTTCCCAATAGCGGTTTGCTGCCGGCAGGCATATCCGCACCGCGCATGGCATCGGTAATCAGCACAAGCCGTTCCTTGGGAATGCACTTCACAATCAATTGCAGCAGCTCTGGCGGCAAATGACAGCCATCACAAATGATTTCGGCTGTAAGCTCCTCCATCAAATACGTGCTTTCCACTATGCCCAAATGGCGATAGGCACCCATCCTTCTTAGCATCGACATTCCAGAGTATAGATGGGTCACATGCGAGTAGCCATGCGCCACAGCCTGCTGCACCTCACTGTATTGCGCGTTAGAGTGCCCGATAGACGCCAAAATGCCTCGCCTCTTCAACTCGTCCCCCAGCGCCAGCGCACCCTCCAGCTCTACTGCAACCGACATGCGCACAATATCATTTCCACCTGCATCAAGCAGCGGCAGATAGTTTTCAGCGGTAGGTTTCTGCAAATAGACAGGATCTTGTGCCCCTATTTGTTCACGTGAAAAAAAAGGCCCTTCTAAATGCAATCCGAGCAAAGCAGGTCCATCCTTCATATTGCGCTTCAATGACCGATAGCAGTCGAAGGTTGCCAAAAGCTCTTCGTTAGGGCAGCACAAGGTGGTTGGTACGAGGGCGGTTGTTCCATGGCGCATATGCGTTTTGGCCGCCTGCTCCATCGCTTTCTCGGAGCCATCCATAAAATCATGACCGCCACCGCCATGCACATGTATATCAATGAATCCAGGCGAAATGTAATTCCCGTTCGCATCAATATGTAAGCAATCTGTATGGGGAGATTTTCCCACCCCAAGCGCTTGTATCGTACCCTTGTCCAGCAATAGCCAGCCCATTGGCAGGTCTGGTATCAGCAAGCGACCGTTTTCAAGCATGATTTTCAATGCAGAAGCTCCTTCCATGGCGGCGTTGATGGAAGCAAGCTCTGGAAATGGGCAATCTTTTCGTTTTCAAGCTCGCCGCGATAGGTATGCGTAAATAAACGTGCTGCATTTTCAGGAAAGGCTTTCCATGAGTTCGCTTCCTCATCGGGACAAATGGGATAGAAAAGAGCGCCATTATCCTTTGCGGCATTGTGATCCCCCGGCGCATCCCCAATCATGAGAACCTGATCCTGCGCATAATGGCCTTTCAGCGCATGAATGCAAGCCTTCTTTGTAGCAATTTCCTGCCCGCAAATCAAGTGAACATAACGCTCTAAGTCGTGTTCCCGCCATTCACGCTCCAGCGCACTTTGCTGTGTGGCAGATACCACCACAATATCTGCTTTGGTGCCAAGCAGCTCCAGCCCTTCTCTAACATAGGGAAAGGGGGGCACGCCGTGCACCATCTGTGCAATGCGCTTGTTAACATCAACCGACCACTCCAGCGTCTGTTTTACATCCCCCGCTTCAGGGTGTTGCTCACAATAAGCGGACATCAAATCGTTGCTCATGGTATCCGTCGTTTTGAGCCATGCTCTCAACCCTTCAAGCCGCGGAACCTGAAACCCGCGCTGAACCACTTCGTAACGGACGGTTAAAAAATCGAGCACACGAATCAACGCTAGCAACCGATGAATGCCTCTTGTGTCGGAATACAAATTCACAAAATCCCATGCATCCCTTGCGTATCTGGAAACTGGTTGCAAATGAAAGTGATCAATTGCCGCAGGGCAAAAGCATTCCTTGTGTTTGATTTCCATCGTGTCAAAAGCACAGCCATCCGAATCAATGCAAACCAAAAATTCTTTTTGAGGTTGATAATTGCTCAATGCATCCATGTGAAAGCACCTCGTTCAAAATGTTTTAGTGACGCCAACATCGGCCATACTGCAAATCACCCATACATCATACGCTTAAATTTTACACGTGTCAATATTTGCATTCAAAAATCAAAGTTTACGTGATTCTTGAATGCATTTATGGTACACTATCCTATGGAAATAAAGGAGGAAAACAAATGCCAACCATCAAAGATATTGCCAAGGCAGCCGGCGTTTCACACGCAACGGTTTCAAACGTGCTCAACAAAAAAGGCAATGTAAGCAGTCAGAAGATAAAGCTTGTGCAGGAGGTTGCCCGTTCCATTGGATATCGCCTAAACGAAGCCGCTTCTTCCTTGCGCAGCGGCCACGGTCGTGTTTTGGCCGTCATTTTACCAGATGTAAAAAGCGCCGCCTATGCCGATTTTTACGCTGGGCTGTCGCAAGTAGCAAAGCGCTATGAATACAGTGTTTTACTGCGTATCACCGATAACATCCCAGCCGTGGAAAAACGCGCCATTGATGAAGTGGCCTCCTCCCGCGCTGATTGTGCATTGCTCGTGAGCAGTCTATCCAATCCGCATCAACGCTGTGAGGCGCTTGTCAACGGGGGTACGCGCATATTGCTAGCGGAACGCGCCAAGCTATCTGACCCCCATTTTATGGGCTTTGACATGGAGGCTGCCGCCAAAGCGCTGGCAAAGCAAGCCGCGCTGGACGGTGTTCTTTCCGTGGGTTTAATGAGCAACATGATCCTCTATCCCAACGAGGAACAGTTTGTTCATGTTTTCAGCCGAACCTTTGCCGAATTGGTGCCGCAAGGGCGGCTGCAATGCGTGCAAAGCATTGCAACGCAATATACCAAGCAAGCGTTTTCCTTTTTTTGCAATGCCAGCTCACCAGACGCGATCATAACCACCTGCGAAGAAATGGCCGATGCCATACTTGCCGTGTGGCCCTTGTACGAAAAAGAAAAGCGGCCAAAAATCTATACGCTCGCAACAGCGCGGCTGCTTGGTAATCCTTGCTATACGCGTTATGAGCTTGACTATCGATTGCTGGGAGGCACCATGGCGGAGCAGTTGTTGTGCGATGCTCCTCATACGGCTCCGTTTTTACCCGCTAAGGGGATTGTGCAAAGCGTATATCCCCCCAAAAAATCCATTACAGCCACCATAAATATGCTCTCCATTGCCAACCCTTATACCAAAGCCCTTATAAAGCTCTTGCCCCTCTTTACACACGAAAAAGGGATTGAGGTGCACATCACCACCTTGCCCACGGCAGAGGTTACACAGGCTTTAAGCCGTCCGGGAGACACGGATGTTTTTGATGTGGTACGCATGGATTTGGCACTATTGGATTGCTATGCCAAAGAGCTTTTTTTGCCGCTTGCACAGCTTCCTCTTGATCTCGCGCGTATTGAAGGCAATTTGTTGGATGGCCTGATGGATGAATATGGTTTGGTTGATGAAGTTCCTTATGCCTTGCCTTTTGACTCCAGCCAGCATCTGTTGTTTTACCGTCAGGATTTGTTTGAAGACGTATCCAATCAGCGTGGCTTTTTCGAGGAATACCATGACGCCCTTGAGATCCCGACTGACTATGCGCAATTCCTGCGCGTTGCCTCATTTTTTGACCGTCGCTTTCATCCAAAATCAAAAACGCCGCATGGCACCTTGATTGCGCGCCAGTCCAGCGAGATCATTGCGCATCTGGTTGCGTTTTCCGAGGATGGCTCGTTGCCTCTGGGCGATAAACAAGCGATGCTAACCATGTTGGAGCAGCGCAGACAGTTGGAGTCCGTCGCCAGCATTTTAGACACAAGCCGCTGGGATATGGCAGTGGAACGTTTTGCGCAGGGTGAATGCGCCATGCTCATTGTATATGCCAACTATGCAGAAATGCTTGCCAGCAATCCGCTTTCACACGTGTCAGGACGCGTAGGCTTTGCGCCCGCTCCTGGTAAGCATACCTTGTTAGGCGGCGGAGTGCTTGGCGTATCCAAGGTTACAGAGAAAAGAGAAGCGGTGGCGGCATTTTTGCAATGGCTGTACAGCGATGAAACCTCCCGTTTGCTTGCTTTGCTTGGCGGTATTTCCCCTTGCAGGACGGTTTATGAAAACCAAGAAATACTTGATGTTTATCCATGGCTTCGCACTTTGGAAAAAGGACATATTACGGGCGTTCGCCGCAAGATTTTTCCGCCATGCAAGCGCCCGTTTAATCAGCTTTCATTGGAACACAGCATTGCATTTGCCTGTCAAAACGCCATCCACGGCGTTATGAGCTGTGAGCAGGCGTTGCATTACATCGAAAAGCTTTCCAACAGCACCATCAAATAGTTGCTTTACCCTTCGAAAGACATCTTGACACGTGCAAATCTGCATGCTATAATACAATTGAATTCTGGGTCGTTCATAGGATGGGATGGTACGGATGCCAAGCATACTATTTGATTTACCGAATGCGCGGATCAGGTTTGCTCGTACAAATTTTATTTGCGTCTGCGGTAATCATATAACGGAGGAAAATGAATGAAGATTCGGGCAATACTTTTGGATTTTGACGGAACATCGCTGCAACGCGATCAAACGTTTATGTCTTTTCGCAACATGTATGCACTGCGCCGCGCAATGGAAAAAGGGATTCAGATCATTCCTTGCACCGGGCGCTGTGAGGATATGTTTCCACCCCAGATTGACGCAGAAAAGCAAATTCGCTATTGGGTAACCTCAAGCGGATCACGCGTGGTAGATCGCCAAACAGGAGAGGTCATCAGCCAATGCGTGTTAACGCCTGAGGAATCCGCACAGCTTTGCCGCATCTTTGAAGGGCAGCGCATCTATGCTGAAATTTCTGCCGATGGTCTCATTTTTTTAGAAAAAGAAATCAACGATCATTTAGAATGCTATCCCGTTCCGCCGCATCACGTTTGGTTCAACCTGCTCAATCGCCAGCGCTCCATCGCACTTCCCTCTGAATACTTTCTCAAACATAGCATCAGTATGGAAAAGTGCAACCTGTATGGCGTGCCGCAAGCAAAGCAAGAGGATTTTATTTCCAGATTCAACGCTACTGGCTTGGTAACGCTCACGGAAGGCGCAGGAACAGATATCCAGTTTTTCCCCACCAAGCTGGATAAAATTGCTTCGATTGAAAAGCTGCTGAAACGGTTGGGGCTTACTTTTGATGAAGTCATGAGCCTCGGAGACAGTGCAATGGACGCGACCGTTATTGCACGCTCTGGCTTGGGCATTGCCATGGCCAACGCGCCAGACTGGCTAAAGGCGCAGGCAAACGACGTAACCCTCCCCTTTGACCAGGATGGCGTTGCAGCCGCTATAGAAAAGCATCTGCTGTAAAGCGGTGCCAATCCTCAGAAATGGTTTGGGAGCGAAATCCCAAATTTCATAAAATATACCCATTTAAAAAAGGAGGACCCATCCCATGAAGAAACTACTTTCCCTTTCCTTGGCAATCATGCTTATGTTGAGCATGGTAACGGTAGGCGCTCTTGCGCAAACAGCGCCCAGTGGTAACCTGATTCTCTATACCTCTGCCTCTACTACGGAATACGAGCTGATTGTCAGCCTGTTTAACGCAAAGTACCCCGGCATTACCGTTGAAACCGTCAGCGCAGGTACAGGCGAGCTCACCAGCCGTATTGTGGCCGAAGCCAGCAACACACAGGCCGACGTCATGATGGGTGGCGGCGCTTCCAGCTTTACCCCTATTTCGGAGTATTTGGAATCCTACACAAGCCCCAACATGACGGATGTCTATGAAGCCTTCCGTCCGCAAACCGACAAGTGGACTCCTTGCTATATTAATGTCAACAGCATCATCGTTAACAACGCACTCATCAAAGAGCTTGGCGTTACCGTTGATGGATGGGAATCCTTAGCCAATCCTGCGCTCAAGGGCAAGATTGCTTTTGCTGACCCCAGCGCCTCTTCCTCTGCTTTGGAACAGTTGATTAATATACTAGCCTCTATGAGCACCACAGATTCACCCGACGGCGGTTGGGATTTTGTAAAGACCTTTCTGCTAAACTTGGACGGCAAGCTTTCATCCAGCTCCTCCGCCTGCTATAAGGGCGTTGTAGAGGGCGAGTACGCCGTTGGTTTAACCAACGAAGATAAGGCGATTTCCTACATGGCTGCCGGCGCGGATGTAAGCGCCGTCTATGCCAAGGAAGGCATTGCCATGCGTACCTCCAACACCGCTATTGTCAAAAACGGCAAAAACCTTGAAAATGCAAAGCTGTTCGTAGATTTTGTCATTTCCAAAGAATGCCAAACCGCTATGGAAGCAACCCTCTATACCCGTCCCGTGCGCATGGATGTTCCTCTAACCACCAAAGGCCGTGTGGCAACAGAAGATTTGGTCAGCACGCCTTATCCTACCGAATGGATGAAAGACAACTCCGATACCGTTAAGGTGACCTTCCAGGATACTTGGACCTCGATTTAACCTTTGATCAGGGTGTCAAAAGCACCCTTGCACCTTAGTACGTACCGCCCATTGTGCTGGTTTTCTCATGATGGTACAATGGGCGGTACATCATTCGGCTATTATTTGGGAGGAACTGCGCATGGCTGTTTCGATTCACATTAACAATGTTATGAAAAAGTATGATGACAATGTTGTCATTCCCAATCTTTCCGTTGATATCAACAGCGGCGAGCTGTTCACCTTGCTCGGTCCTTCTGGTTGCGGCAAAACAACGCTTTTACGCATGATCGCAGGATTTAACAGCGTTGACAAGGGAACCATTGCATTTGACGATCAGGTAATCAACAACATCCCTGTTTTTAAGCGTAATTTTGGTATGGTTTTTCAAAACTATGCAATTTTCCCCAATATGACTGTCTATCGCAATGTGGAGTATGGCTTAAAGAACAAGCATCTTGCCAAGGACGAAATCAAACGACGGGTGAACGAAATTCTTGAAACTGTACAAATCACCCCTTATAAGGATCGTTATCCCGATAAGCTCTCTGGCGGTCAGCAACAGCGCGTTGCGTTGGCTCGCGCCGTTGCTGTGCATCCGCAGGTGCTTTTGATGGATGAACCGCTGTCGAATTTGGACGCGAAGCTTCGGCTGGAAATGCGGGAAGTGATCAGTGAGATTCAGAAAAAAATCGGCATTACCACCGTTTACGTAACCCACGATCAGGAAGAAGCGTTGGCCATTTCAGATCGCATTGCCATCATGAACAAAGGAACCATTTATCAAATTGAAAAGCCGGAAAATATTTACTCTCGCCCTTATCATACCTTCGTTGCAAGCTTTATCGGCCACTCAAACCGGTTTCGTGCGACTGTCACCAAAGCTGGTACGCCTTGCGCCGTCAAGCTGGAAACAGGTCTGAGCTTTGAGGTTTTCGGCGTAAAGCCGCTCAAGGAAGGTTGTGAGCTGCTGGCTGTTGTACGTCCGGAGGAATTCATCATTCATGAAAACAACGAAGGAATGGTCGGCACTGTCGTAACCAAGCAGTTCTTGGGCAAATGCATCAACTACCTTGTGGATTTTGGAACGGGCAATATTATGGAGGTATCCTCCGAAACCAACAGCGCGCACAAAATTTACACTCCCGGCGAAAAAATGTACGTTACTGTCAACGATAAGCGCATCAACCTTTTTGACAAGGATACGCAAATCACCTTGATGGAGGGGGTGGAAAGCCATGTGGTTTAAAAAAGGCGTCAGATTCGATTTTTGGAGCTTTGTCACGGTGCTTTCCCTTGTTTTTTTTGGAATGTTCTTGGTGCTTCCAGTCGCTAAAATGATCACCTTTGCTTTTCAAAGCAAAGGCATAGATGGTTTTAGCATTGATAACTTCATCAAATTCTTTTCCCGCCCCTATTATACCCGTGCGCTTACAAACAGCTTGAAGGTTGTGCTTTGCGCTACGGTACTGGTTTTATTCATCGGCGTACCTTTGGCGTATATCACTACCACCTTTAGCATACGCGCAAAGCGGCTGATCGATATTCTGGTTGTTATTTCCATGCTTTCCCCGCCCTTCATCGGCGCATATTCTTGGATTTTGATGCTAGGCCGCAACGGCGTCATCACAACCTTCTGCAAGCAGTATCTGGGCTTTAACATGCCTGACATCTATGGCTTCAGCGGCATTTTGCTGGTTTTTACGCTCAAGCTCTTTCCCTATATCTATATGTATACCAAGGGTGCGCTGAAAAAAATGGATGCCTCTTTGGGAGAAGCTGCCGAAAGCCTTGGCTATCACGGTGTGCGTAAGGTGCTCCATATCAGCTTGCCGCTCATCACGCCCACCATCTTAGCGGGCGCTACCATCGTTTTTCTGCGCGCATTTGCTGATTACGGCACACCGCGGCTCATAGGCGAAGGGTACAGCACTTTGCCCGTCATCATCTACACAGAATGGGTAAGCGAAACTGGCAACAATGCCTATTTTGCTTCCGCCGTCGCATTGATTATGATGCTGGTGGCAGCCATCGTTTTTCTGGTGCAAAAGCGCATTTCCGCCAAAAAGAATTATGCCATGAGTTCGCTCAACCCACCTCAACCCAAGAAGCTTCATGGCTTGCCCAATATATTCGCTCATGGATTTGTCTATTTGGTTGCTTTGCTCGCCACCCTGCCGCAGATATACATCATTCTGATCTCCTTCAAAAACAGCAACGGTATGATGTGGACACAGGGCTATGGCTTTGGAAATTATCTCTCGGTTTTCCAAAAGGCTAGCACCTCCATCCTCAACACATTTAAGTTTGGCATTATTGCCATTATCGTTGTTGTCATTTTGGGTACGCTGTTTGCATATCTGACAGTTCGAAAGCACAATATTTTCGCCCGTGTGCTGGATGTGTTTATCATGTTCCCCTATGTGATCCCGGGCACCATTTTCGGTTTAATTTTACTCATGACCTATAACTCGGGTCCGCTGGTGCTAAGCGGCACTGCCGCCATCATCATTATCGCCTACATTGTCAGGCGAATGCCCTATACCGTACGTTCCAGCGCGGCGATCCTGCGGCAAATCAGCCCCAGCATAGAGGAGGCATCCGCAAGCTTAGGCTATTCCTCCATGTCAACTTTTTTCCGCGTTACCATGCAGGTAATGATCCCGGGCATTGTATCAGGCGCCATTTTAAGTTGGATCACCATCATCAACGAGCTTTCTTCCACCTTGATGCTTTATACCAGCAAGACAGCCACCATGTCCATCTCTATTTTTCAGGAAATCAACCGCGGCGGTTATGGTACGGCAGCCGCTCTATCCACCATTCTAACCTTCACAATGGTCGCATCGCTATTGCTGTTCTTTAAGCTGACAAAATCGGAAGATATCGATTTATAAGGAGAGACAATCACAATGAGAATAAACGTGTTTCAAACCGCCGATGAAATGGGGCGTGATGCTGCGGGCCTGATTGCAAAGCGGCTTACGCAAGCGATAGCTGCGCGCGGGGAAGCCCGCCTGCTGCTATCCACAGGCGCTTCTCAATTTGAAACCATCGATGCGCTAACCCATGAAAATGTAAACTGGAGCCGCGTAACCATGTTCCATTTGGACGAGTACGTCGCATTGCCCCAAACGCACATTGCCAGCTTTCGCAAGTATTTAAAAGAGCGCTTTGTTCAAAAAGTCAATTTAAAGGAAGCCGTATTTGTAAACGGAGAAGGCGATGTAGCGGCAAACATCGCGGCGCTAAGCAAGCGTGTAAAAGAAAGCCCCATTGATGTTGGCGTCATCGGCATTGGCGAAAACGGACATATTGCCTTTAACGACCCTCCCGCTGACTTTCAAACAGAGGAAAGCTATATTGTTGTCCGTCTGGATGATCGCTGTAAGCATCAGCAGGTTGGCGAAGGCTGGTTTGCGACCGTTGAGGATGTACCCACGCAGGCAATTTCGATGGCAGTTCGCCAAATAATGAGCTGCCGCTGCATCATCAGCGTCGTACCGCATGCAGTGAAGGCAGGTGCTATCAAGGCGGCGTTAGCCGAGAAGGTCAACCCAATGCTTCCCGCCACCATATTGAAAACCCACGCGGATTGGAACCTGTACCTGGATGCCGCCTCCGCAAAGGATTTTATGTGCATGCCCCAATAGCAATCCCAGACGGTTTTCGTTCTGCAAGCAAACCTCTTATGGCACGGATGTCAAAAGCGCATTTTGGTAGAATGCAGTCCCACCCATTGAACTGATTCCCCCCGTTGTTTAACCTCCGCCATTATGCTATAATACCCCCGAACAAAGCAACAGGAGGAATCTTTCTATGATCGCAATTGCCTGTGACCACGCGGGAATTGATTTGAAGCCGCATATCATCGCCGTGCTCGAAGAGCTTGGCCTGCCTTATCTTGACTTGGGAACCAACGGCCACGAAAGCGTGGATTATCCCGTTTATGGTGCGCGCGCCGCTAAGTCGGTTGCAAGCGGCGAATGCGAACGCGGCATTGTGCTTTGCGGCACAGGTGTGGGCATTGGCATGGCGGCAAGCAAGGTACACGGCATTCGCTGTGTCACCTGCACAGACACCTATTCCGCCAAAATGAGCCGCTTGCACAACAACGCAAACATGCTGGCTCTTGGCTCGCGCGTGCTAGGCAGTGAGCTTGCCAAGGATATTGTGCGCATTTGGCTGACCACCCCGTTTGAGGGTGATCGTCACGCCCGCCGTGTGGGTATGATCGATGCGCTGGATCGCGGCGAAGCGCTCGAGTAACCGTCCCTTGTTTCACTTCGCGCTTTTTCGGTTATATTAAAGCCATGTAACCGAGAGGAGCCATCCTTATGAACACCCTGCGACCCCTTGCCCCCATCCCGATGCCAAGCGTCCCCCTGTTCACCCCTTGTATGAGTGAGCGGCGGCGGGTTCGTTTTGCGTTGGAGGAAGCGCAAACGGCGGTCGCTTTTTCGTTGATGGCGGATGCGCGGCTCATGCTTGCGGCACATTTTGGCGGCGATACCGCCGCCATGGAGCAAGCGCTTCATGGCCTTGGCGCGGTTGAAGTTTGCTGTGAGGATTGCTACCATGATGACCTTGCGCATGCGGAGGCGGCAGAGTTTTTACAGCGCTTTGGCGCAGGGCTGCCCCTGCCGCAAATGATCCACGCCTGCCCGCAATGGCTGGCACAGGTGCGCAAGGAGCATCCCCAATACATGCCCTATTTTTCGCAGGCCAAACCCCGCCCCTGCAGGCAGGGCTTGGCCGTGCGTGCAAGGGTATGCGCAAGGCACGGCCTAGCGCCGGAGCATGTGGCGCATGTCACCGTGGTGGGTTGCCCCGCACGCAAGGCGGCATTGCTTCAAAGCGGGGTGGATCCCAGCATTTGCGGAGGCGCCGAATATGTGCTCACCGCACGCGACGTGCTTTATGCACTCGCTAAAAAAGGGATGCTTCCAAGCGCAGGCGTCCCCGCCGCAGCTCCTCCCTGTGCCGCACAGCCGCAACACGGCAGGCTTCAAGAGGTGCTTGCACATGCGCTGTTGCTTAACGACGGCATTGTGCCCGCGCCTGATTTTTTGCGCATGCGCCCTTCGCTCACCCATGCGGGATGCATGGAGGGCAGCATCACCCTCGGCGGCAGAGAGCGCACCGTAGCCACCGTGCGCGGAGCTGAGCACGCGCTTGCCCTGCTTCAAAGCAAGCCCGCTTACGTGCTGGTGGAGGTGCTTACCTGCGCTTGCGGGTGCTGGTGAGACAACTTGCTTCAAAGCAAGCCCGCTAACGTGCTGGTGGAGGTGCTTACCTGCGCTTGCGGGTGCTGGTGAGGCAAGCGCCCCCGCACACCCCCTTTCTTTTCATGGATAAACGGACGGGCACCCTATATGGCGTCCGTTGTGCGTTCACCCCTTCCCCGCACCTCGCCGCCCCTCCCCGCACAAACACCCCCTCTCTTTTCACGGATCAATGGGCGTTCACCTCTCCTCACCCCGCCCAGCGCAACCCGCCCCCTTTCCTTTCCGCGGATCAATGTAGGGACGCCATATATGGCGTCCGCCCATTACGCGTTCACCCACCCTCCTCACCCCCCCCGCCCCTCCTCACACACCCCCCCCAAATAAACACCCTGAATTGAATCACCAAAAAACCGCCTGCAGCTTGCAGACGGTTTTTTGCATAAATCCCGTTATTTCTTTTTCACTGCGCAGCATACCTCGTTGACATATTCAACCGGGTTCTGTGTTTCGTTGGGGCTGACATGATAGATGCAAAACATCACGTCGTTGAACTCATAGCCGTTATCCTGTACCCATGCCGCTATCGCTTGGTTTACGGCCGCATCTGCTCGTAGCCTCCCTTGTAGGTAGCGGAGGCAATTTGTAGCCCCATGTGTGCAGTTTTCTGCCTCATCATGCCCCACAGAATTGTAAAAACCCACCTCCCCTCCTGCCCTTTACATCCCCCCCGCATTGTGATACAATAGTCAAACTAACTTTCCCATGGTTACAATTTTAAAGGAGGATTACGTTATGAAAAGAACCTTATCCCTAATTTTGACCGTTGCCCTGCTTCTCTCCGTCGTGCTGATGCCCGCCGCTGTAGCAGAAGGCAAGGACTATTCAGGCTACACCATCCGCATTTACTCCAACTCCAACTCCCCCGAGCGCGCCATTTGGCTGGTGAACGCCGCCAAGGAAGCGGGCTTCACCGTTTCGCTGGATGATAACACCATCATCTCCGGCGACACCGCCGCCATTCAAGCCGCCAACGAAAACAAAGACGGCGATATCATGTTCGGCCTCAACGAAACCCGTTGGAGCCAGCTGGTAAACGGCACCTATGAAAACCTGTCCGTTATGGACTGGACACCCTCTTGGGCCGAAGAAGTGGGCGCTTATAACTATCCCGGCAAGGCCTATGGCTTGGTCATCCAGAACGTGCTGATGCTCTACCGCAACGATGATCTGGGCACAGCCGGCAAAGAGCTGAGCTTCAAGCATTGGGCCGATGTGGTTGATTGCGGCTTCAAATGGTATCGCCAAGGCAAGGTCGGCGGCACCACCAACGGCAACATCAACTCCGCCATGCTTTATTCCTTCGTAGATCCCACCTCGCCCGCAGGCGGCATTTCGCTGGACGGCTGGAAGACCCTTTGGAAATACTGCGCTGACGGCTCCTTCACGGGCGACAAATACGGCTTTGATCCGCTCAACCGCGGTGATGTGCAGGTTTCTACCTTCTACTCCTCTTCCTTGTACGGCATGATCGACGCAGCCGCCGAAAGCTCCAAGACCCCCTTGAAGGGCACACTCAAGCCCGAAAACTGGAACTTGGTCAACATCGAAGATGGCACCTACTACATTGCCGAGTACCTGGGCATCCTCAACAAGGCCGACCGTACCGAGGAACAAACCGAGGCTGTGAAAGCTTTTGCAGAGTGGTTCGGCTCTTCCGCAACGCAGGCCATGTGGGGCGAGGAGTTCGACTCCTATCCCTGCAACACCGTTGCCGCTTCTGAGCTTTACGCTGAAACCCCCGCCATTTACCAAATCAAGAACTTCGCACTTGAAAAGGTTGCGGGCACCGATGGCAACTACGCTGATTACGTGGCCGCTCATTCCGGCGAATGGACCAACATCATGACCAACCTAGGCTTCTATTGGGCAGACGCTAACACCACCGTTGCCGAGCCCGCTTGGGATACCCTCGATTGGGCAACCTTGGCACAGGCCAAAGCAGAATAATCGGTTTTCACAATCAATAAGCGGTATGGCGAGCCTTGCGGCTCGCCATACCTTTTCAAACATCTTGATGAAAAGGGGAGATTGCGGCCATGATCCAGCTCAATGATATCGTGGTGAAATTCGGAGATTTCACGGCACTCCATCAAATCAACGTAGAAGTGAAGGAAGGCGAGTTTTTCACCTTCTTAGGCCCCTCTGGCTGTGGCAAAACCACCACACTGCGCACCATCACGGGCTTCATTGAGCCAGTCGAGGGCACGGTGTGCGTCCGCGATCAGGATATTACCCATGTGCCCATTGAGGAGCGCAACATCGGCATTGTTTTCCAAAGCTATGCGCTCTTCCCCTCCATGACCGTATACGATAACATCGCTTTCGGCCTCAAAATTAAGAAGCTCAAAAAACCCGAGCTGGATCAAAAGGTGCGCAGCATAGCCAAAAAAGTCGATTTGAGCGACGAACAGCTTGCCAAGGCCATCAGCCAGCTTTCAGGCGGGCAGCAGCAGCGCGTGGCCATTGCGCGCGCACTGGTCAACGAGCCTGCCATCATCTGCATGGACGAGCCGCTTTCCAACTTGGACGCAAAGCTCCGCGTGCAATTGCGCAATGAGCTTAAAAAAATGCAGCGCGATTTTGGCATCACCACCATCTATGTCACCCACGATCAGGAAGAGGCGCTTACCCTGTCTGACCGCATTGCCGTGTTCAATAACGGCTGTATTGAGCAAATCGGCACGCCAAACGAAATTTACAACCATTCCGCAACTGAATTTGTCTGCAATTTTATCGGCGATATCAATCGCCTTGATTCCGATATTATCCAACAGCTCGCGGCAAAGGGAACGTCCCTGTGCGCGGAGGATCACCACTTCATCCGCTTAGAGCGCGTGCGCGTAAACCGCCCCGCAGATGCGACCGAGCTAGTGCTGGAGGGGCAAATCGAAAACCGCGAGTATTACGGACTCTACATCAAATACTACATTCATGTGGGTACACAGGTGATCAAGGCCATTGAAAAGAACGATGGCATCAACATCTACGAACCTGGCGAGCGCGTAAAAATTGGCATCCACCCTGTGGATATCATGACTTACCCGCCCGCGCAAGCATAAGGGGGCGGGCATATGCAAGCAGAGTCAAAGCACAGCTGGTTTAGACCCAAGCTGCTGGTTAAAGCGTTTGGAATTGCTTTCTTTGTTTACCTTTTCTTGGGCTTCATGGTTCTGCCCTGTTTGAACACCATTACCCAAATTTTTACCACCACCAACCAAGCAGGGGAAATTGACCCCTTGGCGGTCATCCGCTTCTTTTTTGCGGGCAACATGCCGCATTATTTATGGAACTCGCTGAAGCTGGCCATTTGCTTGGTGGTTACCGTCAACGTGGTGGGCGTATCCATTGTGCTGCTCACTGAATATTTTGACATCAAGGGCGCAAAAATATTGCGCGTGGGCTACATGACCACGCTGGTTTACAGCGGCGTTGCGCTGGTTACAGGCTATCTGTTTTTGTACGATAGCAACGGCATCATCACCAGCCTATTGGTCAAAGCCTTCCCTGGCCTCAACCCCAACTGGTTTTCAGGCTTTAACGCCGTCATGTTCACCATGACCTTTGCCTGCACCAGCAACCACGCCCTGTTTTTGCGCAACGCCATACGCGGCATTGATTACAATACCGTGGAGGCCGCACGCAACCTTGGCGCAAAGCCGTTTACCGTGCTTCGCAAGGTCGTGTTTCCCACACTGCTGCCCACCATGTTTTCCTTAACGGTCATGACCTTTATCACTGGCCTGTGCGCCATGTCCGCGCCTACGCTCTTGGGCTTTGACTCCATCAACCCCGAGATTGTACGCTTGGCAGGCTCCTCCATTGCGGACGAAGCCTTTCCGCAGGCGCGCGCGGCACTGCTTTCCATTATTCTGGCGCTGTTCACCATTGTATTGCTCACCGTACTTTCCGCCTACGAGCGCAAGGGTCATTACCTTTCCGTTTCCAAAACAAAGGCAAAGCTTGTCAAGCAAAAAATCACAAGCCCTGTGGGAAATGTGCTGGCACATATCTACGCCTATGTGCTCTTTGTGATTTACATGACCCCCGTGGTCATGATTGTGGTGTTCGCTTTCCAAAGCTACAGCGCCATTCGCATGAAAACGCTGGATTTTTCAAACTGGACCACCATCAACTTCTTCGGCCAGCAGGATTATTCCTTCATGACCACGCGCGGCACCTACAAAACGCGCCCCGGGTCTATTTCCGGCCTTTTCTCCAACGAAGCCACCATGAGCGGTATCAACCTCAGCCTGATCATGTCCGCCATTGCGGCGGCGCTTGCCTGCGTGATTGTGGTGGTGGCGTGCAACTATATTTTCAAAAACCGCAAAAAAAAGCGCGGCGCGGTGCTGGAATACAGCCTGCTGTTTCCGTGGCTGCTGCCCACCATTTTGATTTGCTATTCCTACCGCACCTTCTTTAACTCCGATACCGTCTGGTATGTGGGCAACGTTAACCTGTACTACATGCAAAATGTGCAAATTCTGATTGTGATCGCCTATACGGTGGTTAAATTGCCCTTTGCCCTGCGCATGATCAAGGCCGCCTTCTACACCATCGACGAGGAATTGGAGGATGCGGCGCGAAACTTGGGCGCAAGCGGGCTTGTCACCTTCTTTAGGGTGAAGCTTCCCATCCTGCTGCCCAGCATCCTTGCTGTGTTCGCGCTCAACTTTAACTCCCTGTTTACCGAGTACGATATGTCCGCCACCTTTGCCAGCCGCTACGGCATCTCCTATGCCATGGTTATTCAAAGCATGTGCAAGGAGGAAGGCTTTCAAGGCTACAATGTCAACGCCTCTGGCCGCAGATGCGCCTCCACGGTGTTCATCATGCTCATATCCGGCTTGGTGCTTTACTTGGTGTACGGCGTAGGCGCGCGCGATTTGGGCGACCGCATAGCCCTCAAGGAAAAGCATAAAAAGCAGCGTCAAAAATTCCTTGCGCATTTCAAACCCAAAAATGCGCAGGCTGGTCTTTGACGATTCTGTTTTGCTGGAAATATGATACGGATGTCAAAAGCATTGTTTGGAATCAAGCACCTTCTGTGCATTTCTGCGTTCCTATCGAATAAGTTTTCCACAGGCATTCTCCAGCAGCCAATGCAAAATGAAGCTCCCTTTGCCCTTGCCAAGACGTGGCTGTGCGAATGTGCACTTGCGCATCCATCGGCATTGGATTTATGAGTACAATAATCCAAGCATCATCTGTGCGGAGCAATCTCACAATGGGGGCACGTCGTGGTTGCTGGGGCATGCCGCTGGATACTTCCAACGTTTCCCACTCTGCATATCCCGCTCTATTCATATAAGCAAGCAAGCTTTGCGCGGTTTTTTCACTGTAGCGCTCCGCACAGCCTAATAGCGGAAAGCTCCCCATCCAGACAGCTTTGCCGCAGCCGAGTTTTCGTTCAGTCAGCGCGGGCGCCCCATCCTGATAGGTAGAAATCACGCGAGCACAATCCTCCGCCTCCACAAGCTGGCGATAGAGGCAACCGTCAAAAGCTGCATTTTGGCAAAGTGCCTCCTCCGACAGCTTCTGCACTTCCACGTGCTTCAAACCCCATAGTCTGCTCAGTGCACGGCAATGCGCATCCAATTTACCCCCCTCGCTGTACAGGCCGGGGAAGCCCTCGCTAATCAGCGTTCCGCCAGCACGGACAAAGCGTTCAAGCGCATCCGTCTCTTCAGTGGAAAGCACCATGGGCATCGGTAAAATCAGCGTGCGCACACCATCTTCATACAAGCTTTCCACCCGATCCTGATGCGCAAAGGTCATAGGTATGCCATGCTGATACGCAATAGCATAAGCGCCGTGAATGGCATGCGCATACTTTTGTTCCTCACGGCCTGCACTATAAAACCATGTGGAATTTGTGCGAGACAAATAAATCGCGTTTTGCGCAGGCACACGCTTCGCTCGGCATAGCAAGGGCTGATTCAACTCCTGTGCGCAGCATCCCGCCTCCAGCGAACGCGCTGTGTTCTCATGCAAAAAGCCCGTCAAACCAAAGCCCGGTGATTCTATTCCCGCTGGTTCTGGCGCATATTGCCAATACATAACACCTTTTCCACCCGCAGCCACCGTAGCATAGTTCCAATAACGGACATCTGCAGCACTGGGTATTTCACCGCCTAACAACCCCGCCTTGCCCCCGCCGCCTTGTAACTCCACTTGGTAAAAAGGCTTGTCATATGCTGCCGCCGCAACTATTTCATTATTAATCATATGGTTAAAATAGGGATCAGCCCTCATCAGCCATTTGGGAAAACAAGTCAAGCCGAATATATCTGTCTTTCTTGCCAGTAAAAATTCATCGCCAAGCTCGTTTGCCAAGCCACCCGCTCCACAGGTACCCACGTAGCCAGAATATGCCACATGAGACTGCACCAATAGGTTTGGAGCGCCTTCTTTTGCGGCGCTTACCTTCAATGCCATCCAGCGCTGCATATTCAGAAGCCAAAAAAGCCGCCAATCCATCATATCCGCCCATGTGCCCAAACGCGGCGGCGGCACGATCTCACACCAATCTTGGTAAGTACGGAACCATGCCTCATTCAGCTTGTCCAGCGTACCATATTTTTCCTTCAACCAGGTGCGAAATTGCACCACGGAATGCTGGCAGTAGCATAACATATCGCCCCGATAATCAAACATAGGCTCCAAATGCGGTTCGTTCCATACATCCAGCGCCAACATGGCGGGATGTGCAGCCAAATGCGCCGCCACAGCACGAATAAAATCCGATACCATTTCAGCCGCTTCCGGCTTATCCATGCATAGCCCTGGCCAACCGCCAGAGGGCAGGTTCGCAGGGCCGCCAGTCGTCACCTTTCTTCCATCAGCAGTCTGATACAGCGCATCCTCATTGCCAACGTACAGCCATGCGGGTGCTCCCTCCGGAATAATGTTCACCACCACCCGCAGACCATTTTGCATTGCTAGTTCCATCAGCCTGTCCAGCTCCGCAAAGTGGTATTGCCCGCGCACAGGCTCTATATGGTTCCAAACAGCCCAAAGCTTAACTGCGTTAAAGCCCAGTGCCTTCATGTTCGCCATGTCCTGAACCCAACAGGTTTCATCGGGAAAAGGATATCGGTAATATTGCGCTCCAAAAATCATTCCCAATTCATCAATCGTTGCCATAGTGAATTTATCCCTTCACAGCGCCCGCAGTCATGCCGGTCACCAAGTATTTTTGCATAAAGAAGCCAAGGATTACAATCGGTACCATGGTAATGGTTGCGGCAGCTGAACATTTGCCCCAATCCACGCTCATCGCTCCAGTAAAACGCGCTACCGCTACCGTTAGCGGATAGGTTTTGATATTTGTCAACGTCAATGAAAACATTAGCTCATTCCACGAACTTTGCATGGTTAAAATAACCGCCGAGGCAACCGCAGGCATCAGCATGGGCAAAATAATCACAAAAAACGTTTTAATTCTTGAACAGCCCATCTCTGTTGCCGACTCCATCAGCTCGTTTGGAATATCCTCAATAAACCCTCGCATCAGCCAAGTTACAAAAGGCACCGATATCGCGCTATGCGCCAGAATCGGGGAAATGTAATGCCCCGTCAAGCTCATGTGGTTAAGCATTACATATAGCGGAATGAGAATCGTGATGGAGGGCACCAGCTTACCAAGCATCATAATATTGCTCAAACGAACGCCCCATTTGCTCTTGAACAGTCGCAGTCCGTATGCCGCAAGCGTTCCAAGCATGATTACCAGCGCGGTTGTGCTTCCGGCAATCACAAGCGAGTTTAAAAAATACTGTGAGAAGTTATCCACGGACAGTACTCTTTCAAAGTGCGTCAAAATCGGCATAAAAACCAGTGCCGGAGGCATGTGCTTGATATCCAATGTGCGCCGAAAGGCATTTGATACAACAATGTATACTGGAATGATTACCACCAGCACCATTAGGACCACCAGCAAACGGCGGACCACTTTCCAATACCATTTGGTTTTTCCAATCATTTCCGCCACCTCCTTACTGCCCTGAGCGTCTTGCATTAAATTTAGCAAAGGGCAAACCAAACATCACAAATGCTACCAGCATCGCCAAAATGGAAAGCGCCATGGCATAACCCATATTCACATTAGAGAATGCCTGATTATAAGCATAAATACTAACCGATATTGAGCTGTTATTAGGGCCGCCACCAGTCAAGCCATAAATCAGATCAAAAATCTTGATTGTATCCACGCCACTGATAAACAGCACCACCATGTATACTTTCGTCAGCATCGGAAACGTAATGTACCGAAATGCACGGAAGCCACCCGCACCATCCACATAAGCGGCTTCATATAAATCCTGCGGAACGGATACCAGCCCTGCGGTTAGCACAATCACATAAAATGGCACCACCTGCCACCACTGTGCAATAATCACTGAAAGCAATGCCGTGCTCTCTGCCGTAATTCCCGGGAAATCCTTAATTCCTATTCCAAACAATCTAAGCAACCAGTAAAGAATACCCTGTGGATCGTAAATATAGCGCCACATCAGGCTGATAATAATGGGCGCAATCAGCAGTGGCATGGTCACAATCGGCCTTAAGATAGCTGCTTCCTTGCGCTTTAGCTGAAAAATAACCACCGCTGTGAGTGTGCCAAAAATCACATCGCCAGCAATGGCTCCAATGGAAAATCGCACAGTGTTCCATATGCTTTTAAGTGCCACAGAATCTCCAAACGCTTTGACATAATTGGCAAATCCAACAAAGTCCTCGCTCAAGTTAAGCGCGCTCATGTTATAGTTGCATAGGCTTATCAACGCGCCATAGCAAAGGGGAATAACCATTACAAACACAGTTAACAGCAATGCGGGTAACAGTAGCAATAGAGGCAGTAGGTCCCCACGCTCAAAGGAGCAGTAAAAGTACTTTTTTTTGGGTTGCATAACAGTCCTCCACTCGTCTTTTGGCCTTGTATCTAAGAGTAGGGTGACAAAAGCACATTTTCACCTTGTTGTGTACCACCCATTGTGCTAGTTTCCTTTTCATTGTACAATGGGTGGTACTTTATTCACCTAAAATGTGCTTTTGGCATCCGTATCATCTAACACCCACAGACAATCATCACCGACTGCAACCTGTTTGTTTGCGGCCGGTGATGATTGCAAAACGATTATTTCTTCATTCCAAAGTCTACGTCCTTTAGTTCATCGCTCATGCGGTTCATCACTTCAACGGGGTCAGCATCCGTAGAAGCGATCTCGCTCAGTGCAACAACCAGTTTTTCGCTCATTAGCTCAATGTTCTGGCATACTGGGTACATTTTTCCAGCATCAAGCACATCCATTACCGTGGGCAGGAAAGGCGTCTTTCCCAGCACCTCCGCATCCTCAGACAACGCAGTAATCGCGCTAATCTGCTGGTTTTTCATAGCCTGTGCCTTTTCAATGTCGGGGCTGGTGAGCCACATGATGAAATCAACCGCTTCCTTGGGCTCTGGAGAATTAGCCGCCACGCCCCATACCCAGAAGGCGTTGTTGCCCACCGCACCCTTGCTTCCGCAAAGAGGCGCGTATCCAGCAGTTTCCGTAATCAATGAAAGCTCAGGGTCTGCGTTCTGGTTGAGCAAACCGCTGATGGTAATGCCAATGGGTGCAACCTTGGTGCGTACAGCCTCGCAAACTTCATCATGATGCCACGCGAGAATGCCATCCACGCCATACTGGCACAGCTCATCATACTTCTGAGCCGCATAAAGCATGGGATCACTGGTTAGGGCAAGGTTACCCTCCGCATCAAAAAAATCTCCGCCAGAAGAAAACGCCAGCTGTGCAAAAACCTGCGTGGAGGCCGTACCCTGTTTTGCAGGCAGCGCAATGCCTGTACCTTCATTTTCCTTAAACCACTTTGCAAGTGCGATCAACTCATCCGCCGTGGTGGGAAGTGCCATGCCGCTACGTGCCAGCGCTTCTTTATCATAAGTGATAATCAGGGTCTGCGCATACGTAGGCAGTCCGTAAAGCTTACCATCCTTACCATAGCAACCATTCAACATGCCTTGTGCGTAAATGCTAAGATCCAATCCTGCTTCCTTGACGTAATCATCAATGGGTTGCAGATAGCCATTGTCGATGTATTCGTTCATCCACTTGCAGTCAACCCACACTGCATCGTAGGTGCTATCGTTCTGTGCGCTTTGAAAGGAAAGAATCTGCTTTTGCTTCATGTTGCCAAAGTCCACATCATCAATGGTTGCTTTGTCAACGGTATAGCTCTTTACCAGTTCCTTTTGATAGTCCGCATGAGGACCCGCCCAGCGGGAAACCAGAATGTCCTTGCCCTCCCCCATGGCAGTAGTTGTCAGACACAGCAGCAGTACCATTGCTACGAGCACGACCAGTTTACGTGTGTGTTTTTTCATTGCTGGAAACCTCCTTTAAATTTCTTGTTTATTCTTCCATGCGTATCACGCATTGAATTTGACTTATGAGGAAGGGATAAAAGCACGCGTTTACCTTATTGGGTAACCCCTGGTTCTGTAAAAATACATGTTTTCTATCCGTATCACTTATCCGATGGTGACAAACGGAAGGCCTTTCTCATAAAAGAACGAAAGCCATGCCATCTTTTGTTCCTCACTGGCAGCTGGCTGATCCACTTCCTGCGCCTCCATGCCCAATCGCGGCATTTTGTCCACACCCATGCGGTGGTACGCCATGATCTGTACCTCTTGGATGTTAGGATGAACGCGCAACCACGCCGCCACAGTTGATAGATGCTCCAAATCGTCATTCACGCCAGGTATGAGCGGAAGGCGTAACACAATATTTGCCCCCAATCTGTAGAGCGCTTCCAGATTGGTTTGAATCAGGCGATTGTCCTGCCCGCAGAGGCGCTTGTGCTTCTCTGGATCGGATGCCTTCCAGTCCCATAAGAAAAGATCAATGTACGGCAGAAGCTCCACATATTGCTCCGTTGGCGCAAAACCACTGGTTTCCATACAGAGGTTCATTTCTCGCACTTCCCGCACAAACTGGCGTATAAATGCAAACTGTGCCATGGGCTCGCCGCCTGTGAGCGTAAGTCCTCCGCGCCGCCCCTGCTCATCCTTGCGCTCAAAATAAGGGCGATCCCCTTCTACCGCGTTTAATAGCTCCCCTACGGTGTATTGTCGTCCGATGATACTCAACGCATGGTAACAGCAGACCTCCACACATTTTCCACATAGCTCGCAACGCTCGCGTGCAATTTTATGCAACGGCGCAAAGCAATGCGCATGGTGGGGACAAGCGGACTCACACGCACCGCAACCCACACATTGGGATGCTTGGTACCGCAATTGCCGACTCATGGTATAGCTTTCTGGGTTGTGGCACCATTGACAATGCAATGGGCAGCCTTTGAAAAAAAGCGAAGTGCGAACACCCGGGCCATCCTGCAAGCTCATGCGCTGAATATCAAACAACAGTCCTTTAGGCTCAATATGTGACACGGTCATACAGCTCCTGTTGCACATCCTTTGCCAGTGTAACAAACCGTGCGCTGAACCCGCCAACACGAACAATAAGGTTCTGATAATCCTCCGGCCTTTCCATTGCCTGCCCAAGCTCATCACGCCCTACAACCGTGATCATTGCCTGCTGACCACCCTCCTCAAAGTACGTGTTCAGAACATCCCATACCTTCTCTGGTGCACCCTGAATGGTTTCGCGGCTAAAGCGAACGTTTTGCACCATGCCTGCATGGTTGTCGGTAGGCATTTTGCGCAAGGAATTCAGCATAGCCGTTACGCCTGCCTGATCGGTGCCACTGGCGGGATTGTTGGCGTTGGCCATGGGCATTCCGGCACGGCGCCCATCTGGCGTAGCACCCACCCAGCGCCCGCACGTGGTGTTTTGTTGATTGTTGATGGTCACAGCCAAATAATTATCCAACCCCACCAGCGGTGCCTGCGCCGCTATGGTGTTATGCAAATCGTTAAACAGACGAACCGTTAACTCGTCGGCATAGGCATCGTCATTGCCCCATTTAGGTGCGTCCTGCAACGCCTTGCGTAAGCCCTCATGTCCAAAGAAGTTGCCATCGAGCGCATCCATCAGTTCTTTCTTCCCAATGACCTTATCCTCAAAAACCAGCTTGCGGATAGCTGTCAGGCTGTTGGCGGCGTTAATTCCGCCATACATTTCCAGCGAACCGCCAAGGTACATGCAACCACCCGCAAAGATGGACTTACCCTTTTCCACACAACCATCATACAGTAGCGAACACATCATAAACGGATGCAGTTTACCCGTGATGTCGTACTCGTACTTCTCAAACATGGCTTGTGCATGAATATAATAACCTAGCTGCTCTAAAAAGACGTGGTAGCACTCTTCAAAGGTTTCACAATCTGTAAACGGCTTACACTTTGGCGCTTTTTGCCACTGCATTATCGGATCGAAGCCGCCACGCAAGGTGGTTTCTAAAATCTTCAATACATTCAACGAACCGCTTGGCGTGCCAAAGCTATAATGGTCCAGTTCAATTTCACCACAGCCAAGGGGAACGTAGCGTTCCGCCAGCTCCCTTGACACATGGTACGCCTTTTCAATGCCTGGCACAATCACATCATCGTTGTACATAAGGGGGTAGGAACGCCCTTGTTCTAGCTCACGCCGCGCAGCCGACATGATCTCTTCTGGCGTATCACGATGGAACCGAAGGGTGAACTGCGGCAACACTTCTTGATAGACGCGTGACGCTTCAATTGCCAGCAGACAAAACCGGTCAGCGTTCATTGGGTTGCGCCGTCCATAGCCGCCCACAATGACACGCCCATCCATTTCACAGTCCAAGCTGTCAATGAGCCGATAGAAGCTTACAAGCATTTCTAGCGCTTCGTCCCATGTAATAATGCCCGTATCAATATCCTTCACAAACAGATCGCCCATGTAAATATCCATACGACCAAACTCAAGTTGCGGTACCATTGTGCTATATAGCCACGCCAATTGCAAGCCTTCCAAAAAAGAAGCGGGAGCACGCTCCGTTATCGCAGTCAATGCAGCTGAAAGATGCTCCATCTGCCTTTTCCGCTCAGGGTTTTTTGCTTCCTTAACCAGCTTGTCCGCCTGCGGAACATACCATAAGCAAAGCGATTTAAGCAATGCCAAGGATTCCAGCATACAGTCTAACAGCATATCATCACCGCCGTTTTGGCGGGCATTGTCACGTGCCGCCTCAAGCTCCGCCTTCAAACCTGGAATGCCTAGCCGCACCAGCTTATCAAAGTCTGGGTAAGATCCTGCCATGCGGTATATTGGCGAACCGGGTAATGGAAGTGTCTTCCAATGGTCGCTAAAAATAGCCTGCTTCACCTCAGCTGGCGTATTGCGCGCCACCACCGCTGAGGTGTTTTTGGATTTCCAAAAAACCAGCATATCGTGGATTGATTCGCGGTAAAAAGCGTTCCCAGAAGAGGTTTCCAGTCGCTTGACCATGGCGTCTTCATCAATAAAAAAACCGAAACCGCCCGTCTGCTGCTGTATGCCAAGCCCTACCAAACCCATTTGGATTCTGCCCGCCAGCAGATCCTCTGATTCAATAGCATGCATCACCGCTGGATACTGCGCCTTCATGCAAGCCAACTCTATCTGCGCGGGATGCTGATACCTGGAAACAGCCTCCCGATACGTTTTGGTAAAGGCTATTTCGTAGTTCAAATCCTCACGAGGATGTGCCACCTTAAATTTGTTCATAATTGACCCTCCGAATTTAACTTTTCCAAATCAACGAACACTCAAAACCACATAAGCCAGTAGGTAAATTTAACAAGCCCTTCCAGCATTCACTATGGTGTTGGTTCTCTTAACTTCCATCCATAGTATATGTTTTGCGACGCTTGTTTTCTTGTCTTGCAATGACAAATGTTTTGTAGTATATTGACTTATGAAAGCGAGATGATGGATAAATGCTCAAATATCTGCTATCTGAATTCAGCTCCAACCGCCATTATGCCAGTGTGATCGATGACCGAGCACAGCTTTTAACCGAGCATACGCATGATTATTATGAGCTGACACTTGTTCAAAGCGGCTCCTGCATACACCATGTCAATAATCAATGCGTGCCGCTCCATATCGCATCCCTCAGCCTGATACGCCCGTCGGATACACATTATTACGAACCTAAAACCGCCAGCTTCCAGCTCATCAATGTGATTATCCCTCAGCCGACCATCGTTTCCATGTTTGAGTATTTAGGCACAGGCTTTGAGGCGGGACGCCTGTTGGACATTCCTCTGCCGCCCGTCATCAACATCTCCATGCAAAATTTTCGTACCGTCTGCGATTCGCTTCGCAATCTTATTCTTTATAAAACCTTGCTCGGCACAAGAGCAGATGCTTTTTTCCACATGACGCTGATGAACATCATTACCACCAGCTTTCCCATTACGCTAGTTCATACGCATACGCAGGCTCCCATATGGTTACAGTGGCTGGTGCTTGAAATGAGCAAGAAGGAAAACTACATTGAAGGCATAAGCGCCATGACCCGCCTTGCGGATAAAACGCAGGAACATATTTGCCGCTCCTGCCGAAAGCACCTTGGCATGTCTCCCACCCAGATCATCAACGACATGCGCCTGCGTCAAGCCGCGCGTATGTTAGTAGAAACAGATGATTCCATCATTGATATTTCCATTGAAGCCGGATTTAATAACCTAAGTCATTTTTATCATGTATTCCAAAGCACATACCAAATGTCTCCCAAGCATTTTCGCCAGTTGAGCGATGCTTCGCTCATCCATCAGCACAGCGTTGCAGATACAATGTTTGTCTCCTTGCCAAAAGGCGAGTCGGTTCGCAACGCTTGACGGCGCATATATCCATACGCAGCTTCACCCCTATTGCGAAACCCCATCGCAAGTGCTATGATAACGCGGATGTCAAAAATGATGTCAAAAGTGATATGACAGATGAACTCACAGAGGGAGGAACCCACATGAAAAAGCAAGCAAAGGCTTATCAAACAGTTATTTTTGACTTGGATGGCACATTGCTCAACACCTTGGAGGATTTGACAAACGCAACCAACCATGCCATGCGTGAAAGCAATTATCCAGAGCACAGCGCAGACGAAGTACGCCGCTATGTAGGCAATGGCATAGGCCAGCTCATTCACCGTGCGCTTCCCCCCGCCGCCGATGGGGACGAGGAAGCTTTCCAAGAGGTGCTTCAAGCCTTTAAGCACTACTACGCCCTGCACAACAACGATTTTACAAAGCCCTACGAAGGCTGCTGCGATATGCTGAGCACACTCTCGTCCGCAGGTGTAAAGCTTGCCATTGTTTCCAATAAAAATGATCCCAACGTCAAGGCGCTGTCAGCCGAATATTTCCGCGAATGGATTGACGTTGCTTTTGGCGAGCAGGAGGGCATTCGCCGCAAGCCCCACCCCGATGTGGTGCTCAAGGTGATGAAAGCCCTTGGCTCCAAGCCCGAAAAAACCCTGTACGTGGGTGATAGCGATGTGGACCTGCAAACCGCCCAAAACGCAGGGGTCAGCTGTGCCGCCGTGTGTTGGGGTTTTCGCAGTGAGGAAGAGCTTCGCGCGGCAGGCGCAACCCTGCTCATTCATACGCCCGAGGAATTGGTGCGGCTGGTTCTGCCCACCCCGTAACCCCTATCAAAAAGCTGCCTCACCCTTTACGGTGAAGCAGCCTTTTTGTTTCTGTATGAACCCCGCCGCCCCATTGCCTCAATGGAATTTCGGCAGCCAAGCCCCATGCGCCTCGATCAAATCATCACACAGCGATACAATATCATCAATGGACAATTCGGACGAGGTGTGCGGATCAAGCATTGCGGCCTGATAGATGTAATCCTTCTTGAGGGTACGCGCCGCTTCAATGGTCAGCAGCTGCACATTGATGTTGGTGCGGTTGAGCGCCGCGCATTGCTCAGGCAAATTGCCAATTACGCAAGGGGCAATGCCGCTCTTATCCACCAAGCAGGGCACCTCCACCACCGCATTTTGGGGCAGGTTGGTAATCAAACCCTTGTTGAGCACGTTTCCGCCCAATTTAAAGGGCACATTGGTTTCCATGGCTTCCATGATATAGCTGCCAAACTCGTGCGTGCGCGCATGCTCAAGCACGGGGTTGGCAATCAGCTCATCGCGGCGGGTATGCCATTTGGCAATTTGGTCCACACAGCGGCGGGGGTATTCATCCAGCGGAATGTTGAAGCGCTCAATCAGCTCCGGATATTTGCTCTTGATGAAATAGGGCGTATATTCCGCGTTATGCTCGCTGGATTCGGTAATGTAGTAGCCAAAACGGCGCATCAGCTCATAGCGCACCATGTCCTTGTGCTGCTCTGTGCTGGCGGCGGCTTTTTCCTTAATCATGGGATAGAGGTCCTGCCCGTCGCGGCTCACCTCAAGCAGCCAAGCCTGATGGTTGATGCCCGCGATTTTCCACTGCACCTGATCGTCATAAGGGATGTCCAAGCCCTTGAACAAATCCGATACGCAAACCTGCACGCTGTGGCAGAGGCCAACGGTTTTAACGTCGGTCATGCGAAGCATTGCGCCTGTTAACATGCACATGGGGTTTGTGTAGTTGAGGAACCACGCGTTGGGGCATACCGCCATCATGTCCTGCGCAAAGTCCAGCATTACAGGAATGGTGCGCAGTGCGCGGAAAATACCGCCAATGCCAAGGGTATCGGCGATGGTTTGACGCAGGCCGTATTTTTTGGGCACCTCAAAATCAGTGACCGTGCATGGCTCGTAAAGCCCTACTTGAATGGCGTTCACCACATAATTTGCGCCGCGCAGCGCGTCGCGGCGGTGTTCCACGCCCAAAAAGGTTTCGATGGTCGCCTTGTCGCCATAGCAATGGTTGATGGCGCTTAGCATTTGCTTGGATTCCTCCAAACGCACCTCGTCAATATCGTATAACGCAATGGTGCTATTTTCCAGCGCCTTGGTCACCATGCAATCACCCAACACGTTCTTGGCAAAAACAGTTGAGCCAGCACCCATAAAAGTAATTTTAGCCATGCTCGCATCCTCCTTTGATGTTTGTTTTATTATACCTGATTGTGCCTTGACAGCCATCCTTTTTTGTTGCACAATTCGTATGGAATGTTGCATGTTGATTCACACGTGCTTTGTTGGGAGGTCTTAACATGGAGTCCATTTCTTTGCCGGTAAACAATTCTGGACTGTACGTTGTTGAAAACGGATGGGAAAACTGTCAAAGCGGACATTCCTATGGCCCCGCCATTCGCGACCATTATTTGCTTCATTATGTTGCAAGCGGCAAGGGACGTTTTACCGCGCACGGCACAACCTACGATATCGGCGCGGGGCAGGGGTTCATCATCTACCCTGAGCAAGTCACCTTTTACCAAGCCGATCAACAGGAGCCGTGGCAGTATGCATGGATTGGCTATTCAGGCCCCGAAGCGGGAGCGCTCACCAAGCTGGTGGGTTTTCAAAAGGAATCCCCCGTTTTTGAATGCGCGCCCGAGGCTTACGCGCTTCTGCTGCATGCCACACAGTCCACCGCCGCCCTGCGTTTGGGGCAGCTTTCGGCGCTTAGCACGCTGTACAGCTTGTTTTCACTCATTGGGGAGCATCAACCCGCCGTGGATTCGCGAAACGATTCGCAGGTGCTTGAAAAAGCGCTTTGGTACATGGAAGGTAACTATACACGCCCCTTGCAGGTGGAAAGCATCGCCCGCTTCGTAGGGGTGAGCCGTTCCCAGCTGTACCGCATTTTTCAAAAGGAAACAGGCCTTTCGCCTAAGGCACATTTGCAACAGCGGCGCGTATCCCAAGCCGCAAAGCTGCTCAAGCAAACCCGCCTTTCCCTTGAGGAAATTTCCGCCTCCTGCGGCATTGCCTCCGTAGCGCGTTTGAGCGCCCTGTTTCGGCAATGCTACGGCCTGTCCGCAGGACAATATCGCAAAAGCGGGAATGTGGAATAGCGGGGTCGCAAAAGCGGGGTATGGGCATACCAAACTGCCCCGTCCCCTGTAGGGACGTACCAAACTACCGCGCACCCTGTATGGCATACCAAACTGCCCCGTCCCCTGTATGGACGTACCAAACTACCGCATACCCTGTATGGACGCACCAACCTGCCCCGTCCCCTGTAGGGACAGCATATATGCCCGCCCAGCGGGCGTTCACTCCCGCCCTACACATATCGACCAACGTTGCTATACTGCAATGTTCCTTTTATATGGCAGGGACAGTATGGGACGAAAAAAAAGATACAGCGGGTAACTGCGAACTGAACAGAACGTTGATTTGCACGCGGAAATGTCAGGTGGCAAACGCGAACTGGGCGGACACCATATATGGTGTCCCTACAGGGATCGTAGCCTATATGTTAGCATATCGCAGCATATGTGCAGGCGCATCGTAGCCCATGTGTTAGCACATCGCAGCATATGTGCAGGCGCATCGTAGCCTATGTGTTAGCACATCGCAGCATATGTGCAGGCGCATCGTAGCCTATATGTTAGCACATCGCAGTATATAGATCACACCATGCCTTCGTATGGAATTTGCAGCCTTGCACCTCCCGTTTTCATCGCAATTGATACCGCCCGCCACACCGTCGCGCTGCCCTCCCTATAGCATTTTACCAAACTACCGCGCACCCTG
>JAVXND010000019.1:0-44226 GCA_036645955.1 Clostridia bacterium
TGTAGGGACACCATATATGGTGTCCCTACATGGAACGCAGCATTCGTGACAAAACGTTGCTTGTATAGGCATGCAACCATGCAGCTCGCGTTTGACGTTTCCCCTACCTTGTAATACGCACGCTTACTGGTAACGCTGTACCTCTACACGGGTGCTATGCCGCACCAGCAATGTTCCCTGTTATCAATGAATGGTCGGGAACGCCCACTGGGCGGACACCATATATGGTGTCCATACACAGAACGCGGCATTTGTGACAAAGAGCAGCATGCTACCGCATGCTGCTCTTTGCCCCACTGCCAGGAATACAGAGCGTAACCTATTCGAAACGCTCACCCTCCCATATCATCCATTGCCGCAGGCAGATGGATCAATGCCCAAATACAACACCATCCCATTTTCTGCATTCAGCACCACGGTCCAGCTGTTCTGTTCTTGTGCGTTCTGCACCCAGAAGTACCACTCGCGCTGATCCTGCTTCTGCGTTAAATCTGCATAGGCAAAAACACTTGCATCAAACACAGCACGGCTCACGCCGTATTCCTCGTAAAGCAGCTTTGCCACCATTTCAACCGCCTGATCATAAGTAATGTCTCCAGCCTGCGGTACTACATGATTGTAATGCTTTGCATCAAAGCCCGCATCCCGAAAGAGCTGATCATAGGCGGCATGCTCCTCCACGCTCGAAGCCCCCGGGATAGCCTCCGCTTTTTGAAGGTATACCTCGCACTGGCTCACCAGCTGCGCAACCCATGGCAGCATTTCCGCGCAATAAGCCTTTGCCTGCCCCCATGTTTGTTGGGTATAAACGCCATGCTCTACGCCTTCTAGCGACCACTCCGCTTTTTGCACCTCTCCATTTTCATCTGAAATGCTTACGGTATAGTCCCCCAAGGGCAAGCCCGATGCTGTCCCGCCCAGCTCCATTGCCACATTGGCTGGCTGATACGCAACCGTCCACGTCCCTTTTTCACCCGCAGTCAAGCTTGTAGAAACCCTAAAGAGCAAGAAATCCTTCTCTGTAAAATGATAGGCTTCCTTCATGGCTTTTGCGGCAATTTCCAAAGCCTGCTCATGCGTTAATTTGCCCTGTGGAACAGCCGTGGGCATGGGGGTTTCTGCCACCTGCCCCCCGCCGTATTTCTTTTCCCACTCCACTTGCTGTTCCCGTTGTTCTTGTTCTCGCATTGCTCGATACGCAACAATCTGTTTTTCGCCCCAAACCAAAGCTTCAAGCGAACCATCCGCCCACGAAGCGGGATCCACATCGTCATGCGTCCATTGCACAGCCGTGCTCCCATCCTTGGCAAACAATACGGTGTAAATGCCCATTTTTTCTCTGACGCCTTCATTCTCGCTCGTCTCCGTAAAGCGCACAGCTGCTCCCCGCTCCTCCTGCTCCATCTGCCCTCCAAACATATCCATCGCTTCTCGGCTAAGCCCATATTTTTCCATTACAAGGCTCCGCGCTTTGAGTATGTCTGACACCTCCTGCGAGTAGCTCAGGCCCCAAGCCAAAGCCACGGACGCAAGCAAAATCAAGCTCATGGCCAGCACAAAGCCAGCCTTCCATTTCTTTTTCACTTTTTTCCCTCCCATAATCTCAATCATCAGCCCAGCATGCTGTTGGCGCGATATCGATAGCCCGGAGAGGTTTTCGTTCAAGCTGTTCTTTATTTTGTTATTCGCCTTCATCCGCAAAACCCCCTTCTGGTTCATAGCGTAGCAAAGCATAGGCCTTTTGCAATCTGTTTTGTACGGTGGCACGGCTCAGCTCCAGCACCTTCGCCGTTTCCGCCATGGTCATATCATGATAATAGTAGAGTAAAATCACCTGCTTGTATTTTGCGGGAAGCTGCATAACCTCCTGAAACAAAGCGCGGGATTCTTCGGTTGTATCCTGAAAGGTCAGCGGAAGCTCTTCTAAAGCCTTGGAGCGATCCACATGCCCGAACCACGCCGTGCGCTTGTAATCCTTGCAGGTGTTGATGGCAATCCGCAATATCCACGTTTTGGGCGAGCAATCCCCGCGCCCTTCAAAGGCTTCCATACCGCGCCACACCTTCACAAAGGTATCCTGCAAGGCATCCTCCGCAAGCGTCCGCTCTCCCAAAAAGAGATAGCAGGTGCGCAGTACAGCATCGCCATATGCCGTGAGCCAAGCTTCCAGCTGTTGTTCTCGAATATCGCTTGGTACCAAAGCGACGTTCATCCATGCTCACCTCCCTACTTCATTAGACGAGTGGAATGGGGCAAAATGCCAATGCACCTTCAAAAAAAGAAACAGGGTGCGGCTCGCAATGAGTTCGCACCCTGTTGTATGCACATGAATCTTATTTCACCAGTGTAGGCCAATGCTGCTTGGCATAGGTGTACGCCGTTTCAATATTGGCTTGATGCAGCGGATCTGGCCCATTGCCAGGGGTGTGCGTGGTGCTGCCCACAAAGTGTACGCACATCATGCCGTAATAGTTGTTGCGTGAGTAGAAATAGCTTCCGTCCGCAAACTTCGCGGTTGCAAAGCTGTCGGTACCGTTAAAGCCATGCGGGTAACCGTAGATGCTCACACAGAACACACGGCCATTCACATTCACCAGCGCAGGACGGCGATCCCACTGGCTGCCCACATCCTTGGCTCCGCCCCATGCATTGTTGAAATCAGGCCAGACATAATTGGTGCTGTTGTTTTTGGTGTCTGCCTTGATTTGTGAAAGCTGTGCGCTGGTGGGATGCTTCGCATTGTATGGGAAGCCTACAATATCGCACATAATCTTGGTGTCGTTGGCGGTAAGCGGCACGCAGTCGGCGTGGTTTCCGCCTGACCAGCGATAAATGCTAAACACCTTGCCCGTGGTAATGTCCAAAACCTGCGCCTGCGTGCCTTTTTTGAACAGGCTGGTACTGCCGCCATCCACCGTTTTCCAAGGCGCTTTTTCAATGCTGGTAATGGTACCAAACACAGGTACATTCGTACCGCCGCCCGGGTTGCCGCCGGGAATGCCGCCATTGTATATAACCTTGGCCTGTGCGCATAGCATGCCCCACGTTTCATTGCCGCAAGCGCCATCTACCTTGATTTTGTTTTTGCGCTGGAAGTTGCGCACAGCGCTTTCACTGCCGCTGCCAAAGTTGCCGTCCAGCACGCCTGTATAATAGCCTGTTACACTCAAAGCAAGCTGCATGGCATATACGCGCACATCGCCGACCAAGCCCAGCTTGCGCTTGAGCGAGTCTGTAAGAGAGGTGTTCCATAGACTGGTGATGTAGTTGGAAAGCGCCTCCGTGGTCATGATGCCGCCTCTTACATTGCTGTAAACCGCGTTGTACTTTGTGTTGTTGTAGTACACACTGCAATAGGTTTCTCCGCCCGATAAATAGGTGTTGGGGCTGACCATTTGAAGCACCGTGCCTGCATTCACCATCACACTGCCTGTGGCAGGGCGAGCCTCTGTGGTAAATAGCTCGGTTGATGCGGGCAATTGTACAAAGGTTTTGTTGCTCGAAGGTACAACACCGCCCACATTGGCTTTACAGCAATCCCCGCGCACATAGCCCACAAGCCCGCTTGCCGTGCGAACCTGATACCACGCATACCCCCCCACGGAGGTAGGCTGTGCAAGCAAATCAATCACGGTGCCTTTGGCCAGCACAATGCCGGATTTGATGCCGTTCGGGGTTTTGCGCACGCGCGTGCTGGGCAGAATAATCGTTACGGTGCCAATGGAAGCGCCGCCTGTGCCGCCTGTTGAGCCGCTGCTTGCGCTTACAAAGCTGCCCATGAGCCAACCCGTGCGGTTGTTAAAATCGACCTTGTACCAAGTAATGCCGTTGCTTACCGTGGTGTCGGTATAGCTAAGGCTTATGCCTTTAGGCACCACTGCGATACGCACAGCTTTGGTGGTAGCCGTTTTGCGAAGGTTCACACTGCTCAAGGTTTTGAGCTTGCCCACCGTCGCGGTGCCGCCGCCCGTGCCGCCGCCTGGGATTCCACCCGGGATGCCGCCTGGGATGCCGCCCGTGCCCGCACCGGGAATGGTGCCGCCATAAGCCAAAGGATAGAGCACTGCCTGTGTAATGGGTCCGGCACTGCCATCGGGGCTCAAGCCCTTGGCACGCTGAAATTTCTTGACCGCTGCCACGGTTTTATCGCCGTAGTCGCCATCCAAAACAGTATCGTAATACCCAAGGATGCTCAGCGCGTATTGCAATGCGTGTACGCGTACATCGCCCACCATGTTCAGCGCTTTTTTAAGCGTGGGATAGTTAGGCTGTGCCCAAACCGTGCCGGTGATATACGTCACCAAATCCGCGTCGGTCATGATGTCTCTTTCCACATCGGTTCTCAGCACATTGTAGCGTTTGCTGAGGTAATAAACCCCAAAATAGTCTCTGCCATCGGTCGGGTGGGTGTAATAATCACCTGATACCAGCTGCAGCACCGTGCCCAATAAGGGTATAAAGGTGCTGCCCGTGCCATAGGTATCCCCTGTAAACAGCATGGGCGTGCTGGATAGCTTAATATACACCTTTGCGCTTGAGGGGGTTAAATCGCCTGGATACCGCCCCACCGAGGTGCCTCCCAGCGCCGTTGGAAGCGCAGTCAACAGCAAGCACACCGCCAGCGTCAACGATAACGCCGCGCGTGACGCTCCCGCGAATAGTCCCCTTGCCCAATTGCTGCTCTTCATGGCAAACCCTCCGTATTTTCATGGCGCGAGCCATAGTCATAGCCTCTATTCAAACGGATAGAAGTCTCTTTATCATGCTAATAATATTACAAATTTATTACATTGTCAATGCTTTTTTCATCATTATTTGGCTTTCTTTCTTCACAATTGATTTGATATGGGTCGCAACACCCTATGTTGTATGCATTATCATACTTCCTTCAATAGGTTGATATCCGCAAGCAAAGCATCCACCTCTTGGCGGCGGGTGAGCACAGAGGTGCAAAAGCGCACCGCGCTATGCACTTCATCCACTTTTTCCCAAAAAGAGAAAACATAGCTTTGCTTCAAGTGCTCCAACGCCTTGTTGGATAAAATCGGGAAAATTTGATTGGTGAGCGTATCCTGAAATAAGCTACAGCCGCGCGCAACAAACGCGCGCTTTAGCTCCTGCGCCATAGCGTTTGCGTTTGCGGAAAGGGTCACATACTCGTCCCCCTCCAGAATCGCCTCGAACTGTACACCCAGCAAACGCCCCTTGGCCAGCATGCCGCCGCGCTGTTTGATATGGTAGCGGAAGCAATCCTTCAAGCGCTCGTTTGTAAGCACAATCGCCTCGCCAAAAAGCAGGCCTTGCTTGGTGCCGCCAATGGTAAACGCATCGCAGGTGCTTGCCAGCAGCTGTAGGTCCACATCCTTTTGGGCGGCCAGCCCATAGCCCAAACGCGCACCATCCACAAACAGCAAAACGCCCAGCTCACGGCAGGTGCTTGACATGTCCGTGAGCTCTCGGCGGGTGTAAAGCGTGCCCACCTCCGTGGGGTGGCTCAAATACACCATTGCGGGGCGCACCATGTGTTCAAAATTCGCGTCCCCTCGGTGGGCAAGAACAGCCTCGCGCACCTGCTGTGCGCTGATTTTTCCTTGTGCATGCGAAAGCCCCAGCACCTTGTGCCCCGTGGCCTCCACCGCGCCTGTTTCATGCACGTTGATATGCCCTGTAGCCGCGCAGAGCACGCCTTCAAAGGGGCGAAGCGCCGCGGCAATCACGGTCAAATTAGCCTGCGTGCCGCCCACCACAAAATGCACCTCCGCATTTTGCGCCGCACATTTTTCGCGAATCATAGCCCGCGCATGGTCGCAATGAGCATCCTCCCCATAGCCGCAGGTTTGTTCATTGTTGGTTTCCACAAGCGCGCGCAAAACCTTTTCAACCGCGCCGCCTACATAATCGCATTCAAAATGGAGCATATTTGCACAACCCTTCTGATCATTTTCATTCAAACGTATGGTACGCCTAGCGGGGACTGCTGTCAAGTTTGGTTACGCCCTTGCCTAGGGCGATGAAATGTGATACGCTATCAGCCTCTACTTTACCAAGAAAGGCGGCGGCGCTATGCACTCCCCCGCTTCACGTAAGCCCGAACGGCTTTGGTGCATTTTTGCTTACTCGCTGTTGATTGCGGCGGTTGCGCTCTTTTTTTGTTCCAAATCGTCCTTTGGTTACCCCATCAACGATTGGACGGATGCAAATATTTATTTTACCATCGGCAAGGGCATGGCGCAAGGGCAATTGGTGTACCGCGACCTCTACGACCACAAAGGCCCGCTGCTATATGCACTTCATGCGCTATGTGCGCTTCTTTCCCCCATGAGCTTCACGGGCGTTTATGTGCTGGAGGTGCTTTGCGCGGCCGCCTTCCTCACCTGCGTTTACCGCATATTGGCGCTTTATCAGGCACAGCGCATGGCTGTACCTGCGCTTGCGCTCACAGCGCTCATTGTATACACCTCCGCAAGCTTTTCGCTGGGCGATAGTGCAGAGGAGCTTTGCTTGCCATTGCTTGCTTATTCCCTTTTTGCGCTCCTCAGACACTTCAAAACCGAATTTCCGCGCCGCATGAGCGCCGCACAGCTGGTGTGCAACGGTTTGCTTTTCGGCTGTGTGTTTTGGATGAAATTTACATTGATCGGTCTGCATGCGGCGTTCCTTCTTTTGCTGTTCCTTTCCCAAGCCTCCCAACAGCATTGGAAGCAAGCTTTTGCCTGTGTGGGCTGGTTCGCGCTGGGCTTTGTTGCTTCCACACTGCCATGGCTCCTCTATTTTGGGCTAAACGGCGCATTGCTCCCATGGCTCAAAACCTATTTATACGATAACCTCTTTCTGTATTCCAGCACAGAGGAAGCCGCCGGTTTGCTGACACGCATCAAGGCCATGGGGCGTTCAGGGCTTTCTTGGCTGATCCAAAACCCGCTGTACACACTTCCCTTGGCAGGCGGGCTTCTGTGGGGCGCGTGCCGCAAGCATGCATCCGTATGGGAACGCCTTTGCTTTATACTCCCCGCTTTTGTGTGCGCGCTGGGCGTGTTTATTGGCGGCAAGAGCTATCCCTATTACGGATTGGTGCTGGCCGTTTTTGCCCCGCTTGGGCTGATTCCCCCCTGCCTTTGGCTCCATCGTCGGCTTGAAAATGGCTTTGGCCGCTCCCGAGCCGTCTTTCTGTCCCTTGCCGCGCTTTTTTGCGCCGCCTGCCTCGCGCTTTGCCCCGTGCTCAGCCCCAATGTACAGGAATCCTTCCGCAAGCCCAAGGCGGAAACCATGCAATACCAGTTTGCGGAAATTCTCAGCCGCTACAAAAGCCCCACCTTGCTCAATTACGGCTTCATGGATGCGGGCTTCTACACCGCCGCAGGCATTGTGCCCAATGTCAAATATTTTCAGCAAAACAACGTGCCCCTTCCAGAAATGCTGGAGGAGCAGGTGCGCTATGTGCGCGAAGGGGTCTGCGATTTTGTGGTCACGCGCGGCAAACAGCCCGATTGCATTCACGACCAGTATGAATTGATTGCCACCGCCAACAGCCCCGAAGGGTATTGGTATGAGCATGTCTACCTCTATAAGCTCAAAAGCTTGCCCGTTCAATAAAAAAAGCAAGCTGACCGCTCTGCTAATCAAACAAAAGCTTGCCTGTGTATATTATCACAGCCAAGCTTTTGTTTGTTTGTTCACAGCAAATGTGCACAGCCCTTATCAAACGAGATTGCCACCTCAGCCCCCACTGGAAACACCTGCTTGTTAATGGGGCAGCTATCGGTAATTTTCACAAGATCCTCGCCCACGCGCACATGGTAGTTCTGGTAGCTGCCCATGAAGCAGCTCAATTCCACCTTGCAGGGCAGCAGGCCCTCCTGCCCAATGAGGATGGCCTCTGGGCGGAGCACAATGCGCACCGCATCGCCAGGCGTTCTGGACGTATCCGTCTGCACAACCACCTCATGCCCTTGCACATCCACAATGCAATCCTTGCCCTGCATGTGCTTGACAGTGCCATCCAAGAAATTCGCCTCGCCAATAAAATCGGCCACAAATTCGTCCTTGGGGTGGTAGTAAATGTTCATGGGATCGCCCATTTGCGCAATCACGCCCCTGCGCATGATGATGATTTGATCGCTGATGGACATGGCCTCGCTCTGGTCATGCGTTACATACACCGCCGTAATGCCCAGCTTTTGCTGAATACTGCGGATTTCCGTGCGCATGGTTACGCGAAGCTTTGCGTCTAAGTTGGAAAGCGGTTCGTCAAACAGTAAAACGCCCGGCTCCACCACCAAAGCACGCGCAAGCGCCACGCGCTGCTGCTGACCGCCGGAAAGCTGGTTGGTCATGCGGCTTTCCATGCCCGTCATTTCCACAAGCTCCAGTATGTTCTGCACCCGCGTTTGAATTTCATCCTTGGGAACCTTGCGAAGCTTGAGGCCGTAAGCCACATTGTCAAACACGTTGTAATGCGGAAACAGTGCATAGCTCTGAAATACCATGGCCGTATCGCGCTTGTTGGGGGTGAGCTCGTTAATGGGCTGATCCCCTAAATAAATCTCGCCCATATCGGGGCTTTCAAAGCCCGCAATCATGCGCAGGGTGGTGGTTTTGCCGCAGCCAGACGGCCCTAACAGCGTAACAAAGCTGCCCGGCTCTATCGCCAGCGACACATCCTCCACAGCATAAAAATCCTTGCCTGTTTTGGGATCTTTATAAATCTTGGAAATGTGCTCAAGGCGCACACCTTTGCTTTGATTAGTCATTTTCGATACCTCCCTTTAGCTTTCTGCTGGTACCAAAATACTTGGTGATAAGGTTCATTACCAAAATTGACGAATACACAATCGCAATCAACAAAGTGGCGTATGCGCAAGCCACGCCGTATTTGCCTTTTTCCGCAAATTCGTTGATTTGTGTGGTAATGAGCAAAAACTGGGGTGTAACCAGCAAAATAATGGCGCTGATGGCGGTGATGGAACGCACAAAGGTGGTGATCAAGCCGCTCAAAAAGCTATCCTTAATCAACGGCAATGTAACGGAGGTAAAGACCTTGCCGCTGTTCGCACCCAAGTCGTAGGCACTTTCCTCAATGGATTGGTCAATTTGCCGCAGTGCCGATATGCCGCTTCTTGTGCCTACAGGCAAGCTTCTGACAATAAACACAATCACCAAAATCGCACCGCTGCCATAAAGCCCTTGCATAATCCCCGTGCCAAATAAGCCATTGGCAAAGCCGCGAATGTAGCCAACGCCTAGCACCGTGCCGGGCACCGCCATGGCCAGCATGCTGATAAACTCTATCAAGCCCTTGGTTTTAAAGTTCTTCTTAACCACAATGTAGCTGATAATCATGGATAACAGCGCTGTAATGGGCGAAGCAATCAAGCTCAAAACAAACGAATCACGGAAGGCCTTTAAGCCGCTGTACTTAAACACATATTCAAAATGCTTGAACGTCAGCGAATAATCACGCCCCCAAAGCTTAAACAACGCGCCAAAGGGAATGCTCACATACATCAAAATCACAAAAGCGGATATCAAGGCGCAAATCAAGGTGAGGGGAACCGTAACGCTTTTATCCGCAATGGGCATGCGCTCACGCGAGGCTTTTCCCGTCAGGGTTGCATACGTGCGTTTTTCCAAATAGTACTTTTGAATCAGGAACAGTATGAGCGTAAGGGCTAACAGCACCACAGCCATGGCGCTTGCGCCCGCCTTGTCAAACGCGCCTGTTACCTGTAAATAGATGGTGGTTGCAAGCGTATCGTAGCTTCCGCCAATCATCATGGGGTTTGCAAAATCGGCTACCGATTCAATAAACGTGACCAAAAAGGCGTTGCCCAAGCCAGGCAGCAGCAACGGAAAGGTTACGGTGGTAAACACCTTCCAGCGGCTAGCACCCATATCGCGGCTGGCTTCCTCTAAGGAGGGGTCGATGTTTTTGAGCAAGCCCTTGAGCATCATGTAGCAAACAGGAAAGAAGGTCAGTATTTGCACAATCGCAATGCCCTTCAAGCCGTAAATGTTGGAATCAAAAATGCCCAGCATGCCGCGGGTAATCAGCCCCGAACGGCCGAAGAGCAAAATCATGCTGAGGGACAGCACAAACGGCGGCGACACCACCGGAAGCATGGAAACCACGTCAAATAGCTTTTTGACGGGCTTGTAGCGTATTTTCACATAGCAATCCACATAAGCAAACAACAGCCCCAGCAACGTAGAGCCAATGCCTGTGATAAAACCCAGCGCAAGCGTATTGGTAAAGGCGGTACGAAAGCGCCCCATGTCCAGCACGCGCCGAAATACATCCAACGTAAAGTGTCCCTCTGAACGGATGCTGTCAATCAACAGCATGGCCAAGGGATAGAGGATAAACAATGCCAGAAAAATGAACAGCACCACAATGGTGGAAACCAAGATGGGGTCGCCGAATAGCTTTTTGCGCTCCAGCCTTGCGCTTTGTGCTTTGATCAAAGCTGTCCCCTCCCTTGTTCAGCCTTTTCCTGCTTTGATAGCAAAAGACCAACGCTAAATAACGAGGGGGAGGATGACTCAGCGTCATCCTCCCGCCTGTCGCATATGATCGGGTTTTCTGTTTTACTCCGTCTTGAAACGGTCGTCCTTAGCGGCGCCGATGGCGTTGAAATAATCTTCTACATACTTGCTGGTGTTGGCCTTCGCATCCGCAAAGTCGTACTTGATGACGTTCTCGGGGTCAAGACCAAACTCGGTTGCTTCCTTAGGCTGTTCTGCATTGTCAATCACCAGGAACTGGAAGCTCTCGTTGCTCTTGGCAAGGTTTACGCACTCGGGGCTTAGGGCATATTCAACCCACAGCTTTGCGGCATTGGTATGCTTTGCGCCCTTAAAGATGGCGGTTGCGCCAATTTCAAAGCTTGTGCCGTCAGAGGGGATGACCAACGCGATGTTGTCGTACCCGTCCAAAATCTGGGTGATGCCATCATGCAGGAAGCCGATCGCGATCACGCACTCGCCTACGCCGACCTTTTTGCTGGGGCCGCTGCCGCTCTTTGTGTATTGGGCAATGTTCTTGTCCAATTCCACAAAATACTTCATGGCCTCGTCATGACCCTTCATCTGCACCATGGTGTTGATGACGAGCTTGGCGGTGCCGGCGGTGTTGGGGTTGGACAGCCAAATCAGACCTTTGTATTCGGGCTTGAGCAAATCGTCCCAGCTCTTGGGGGCTTCTAAGCCAAGGCGCGTGAGCTCCTCGGTGTTGACCATAAAGCCCAAAATGCCCTTGTAAATGCCATACCACATACCATCCTGATCGCGATACATATCGCCCACCAGGTGGGATGCGTTTTTGGCTTCATAAGCTTCCAGCAAGCCCTTGCCAGCGCTCTCGTTGTAGGGGTCGGTTGTGCCGCCGAACCATACATCGGCGCTGGGGTTGCCGTTTTCTTCTTCAATCTTAGCGGCAACTTCGCCTGTGGACAGGCGTTGACGGTTGACCTTGATGCCGTAAAGCTCTTGGAAATGGTCGCAGGCGGCGTTCATATAAGCTTCCTCGCAGCTGCCGTATACCGTTAATTCGCCCTCAGCCTTTGCGGCCTCAACCAGCGCAGGGTCAATTTCCTCGGCAACTGCAAAGCTGCATGCGCCAAGTGCCATCATTGCAACCAGTAGCAACGCCAATAGTTTTTTCATGATAGAAACACGTCCTTCCTATATGCCATCGATTTTTGGAACGCAATCGTTCGTTTGAGTATCATAGCACGGAGGGCATGGATTGTCAATACACGGATGAATGCCAAATCACCGCCAAATCTCCCATTAAATCTCAAAACAGTCCTCTGCTAACCCCTATGCCCGCGCCTCTGCCCTTGTGCGTTTTTTCCAAAAAATCAAGCCCAGCGCAAGCATTGCGGCCAACAGCGATGTCACAGGCAAATTCAGCCACACCCCATTGAGCCCCAAGGGCGAAAGCGCGGCCATTAACACAAACGGCAAAACAAACGCAGTGGAAACAGAAATGATGGTGGCACGGCCCGCCGCGCCGATGGCTGAAAAATAGTTCTGCGTTGCAAAAGAAATCCAGCGCGTTACATACGCAAACGCAAACAGCGAAAGCGCATGGATGGAAAGCTGTGTAAGCGCCGCATCCATAGGGCTTACAAACAGGCTCACCACAAACGGCCCGCATAGCAGTAAAAACGCGGTTTCCGCTATGGCCATCAGCGCACAGCCCAAAAAGCAGCGAAGCTCCAGCGCCTTTACACGGTCGCGGCGGCCCCTGCCCCAGTTGTAGCCCACAGCGGGCTGTAAGGAATCGCACATGCCGTACAGCAGCGGTTCAATAATGCCGTCCACATACATAAGCACCCCGTAGGCAGATACCGCCATTGCGCCGCCCAAGCGAAGCAAAACCACGTTCATGGCAACCGATACAATGCGCGCCGCCATATTGCTTAAAAAGGCGGGACTGCCGTTTGTGACAATGCTCACCAGCATGCGGCGGTTCGGCTTAGGCCGTACAAAGCGCAGGCGGGTTTTTCCCCTGAAAAACGGGATGAACGCCACCACTACGCTTAAAAAGATGCCGATGCAGTTGGCAAGCGCCGCCGCCCAAATGCCAAAGCCAAAGGCAAACAAAAATACCCATTCAAGAACAGAGGAAGCCACGCACATGAGAATGTTCGTCATCATGCTATAGCCCACCTTGCCGCAAAGGCGCAGGTAGTTATCCACCGCAAAAACAATGGTGGTTACAGGCGCGGTGAGGGCATACACCTTCAAATACTGCGCCGCCATTTGCACCAAATGCTCCTCCGCGCCCATCAGGCGCACCAGATCCTCCGCGAAAAAAAAGAGCGCGATGCCTAGCACCGTTGCAGAGCTTACAATCATCAGGCAAGCGCAGGTAAAGATGTTGCTTGCCTCCGCCTCCTTGTGCTGCCCAAGCTTGATGGCAATGGGCACCGCAGAACCTACGCCAATTAAATCCGCTACCGCCAGGCTGATCATTACAATGGGCAGTACCAAATTCAGCGCCGCAAAAGCATCCGCGCCAAGCATATGCCCCACCAGCACGCCATCGATCATCCAGTAAATGGAGGACATCACCATGCTGATCATCCCCGGAATGGTCAATTTCAAAAACAGTTTGGTTGCGGGGGTTTTCTCGAATAATTCCTTTTCATTCATTTGCTTATGTCTGTATCGCCGCGCGAAGCATATCCAAATACTTGGCATTGCTTCGGATGAGCGAATCCCTTTCTTCCTCGGTCATTTCCTCAAATATTTTTTGGTCAATACGGTACACGCGTCCTACGTGCGTTTCACAAAACTCCACACCCTTTGGGGTGAAGGATATCCGTTTTCTTCGCTTATCCTTGGTGGACTCCGTTAGCTCAATCAGCCCATCGCGCTCCAAATCCTTAATGGCATTGTTCACGGTTTGCTTGCTCAGCGCCCATTTTTCACATATGCTGTGCTGTGTGCATTCGTCCGTTTCCTCCCACAGATAGTACAAGATCCAAAAAGTGGAATCGCTCAAGCCTGCGCTTCGCGCAAAGCTGCTGTAAAGAGCGTCCAAGTCCTTAATGATGGCATAAAAGTGATTGAGCTGTTCCCGAATTTGCGGGTGTGGCATAGGTTCACTCCCTGTTAGTATTTATTAGTCCTAAAGAGGACTAATAAATACTAACAGAAAATTGCGAAAATGTCAAGGTTCGCGTTTGGGGAAGTGGTTGATAGCGATGTTGCCAGACATAAAGCGGGGTTGGGTGTCCGCCCAGGAAACGTGGTATTCACGTCACAGTGCTATCCCATCCACGCTGAAACCATTCCGCAAGCACCGATGACATGTCCCCGTAGGGACACCATATATGGTGTCCGCCCATTTTGCGTTCACGCCCCTCCATTCCCGCCCATCCCCCCCATCCCCCCCATCCCCCCCGCAAACAAATAGGAACGCCAGCCCATCAGCCAGCGTCCCTATCCTTTTTCAATTTTGAAATCGCAAACGCCCATTCACCCCACCGTAGCCTTGAGCCGCTCGCACAAGGTGGTATACCTTGTGAGCACAAGGTTGTTGCGCACCATTTGCGCCACAACCTCCTCGCGCCCCACCAGCACCACCAGCCTGCGCGCACGCGTGAGGGCGGTGTAGAGCAGGTTTCGCGCCATCAGCATGGGCGGTCCGCTTACCACGGGCATCACCACCACGGGAAACTCACTGCCTTGGCTCTTGTGTACCGTTAAGCAATACGCCAGCTCCAAAGCGTCCAGCTGTTGCTTTTGATAGGTTACCATGCGCTCCTCGTCAAAGCAAACGCTCATTAAGTGCTCTGCTGGGTCAATGCGCTCAATGTACCCCACATCGCCGTTAAAAACCCCTGTGCCGTTTTCGGTGCCAAAATCGCTTTTTCGCACATATTCCAGCTGATAATCATTCTTGGTTTGAATCACCTTGTCGCCCACGCGGAATTCCGTTTCGCCGTGTACAAGCGAATCCTTGCGCGGGCTTTCGGGGTTGAGCGCGTTTTGAAGCATGCGGTTGAGCGCATACGAGCCGCAATCCCCCTTTTTTGTGGGGCTGAGCACTTGAATACAGCGCGTAGCCTCGCTTTGCCACTCGCCCGCCGCAAAGTGCAAATACTTGGGCAAGCGCTCGCGCAATAGGTCGCAAATGGTTTGTGCCGCCTCGGATTGCAAAGCCTTTTTCTCAAAGAAAAAATCCGTGTTGCGGGATTTGAGCACGGGCATTTCACCGTTGTTAATGCGGTGCGCGTTCAAAACAATCATACTGCTCTCGTCCTGGCGGAAAATGTCCGTCAGGCGCACACTGGGCACCACATCGCTTTGCAAAATATCGCGAAGGACATTGCCCGCGCCAACGCTTGGCAGCTGGTCGGCATCACCCACCAAAATCAGGCGCGTGCCCGTTAAAATGGCGCGCAGCAGCCCGCGCATGAGCGATACATCCACCATGCTCATTTCATCCACAATGATTCCGTCCGCCTCAAGGGGATAATCCTCCCCGCGGGCAAAGGTGTCCGCATCGCCGCCATATTCCAGCAAACGGTGTATGGTCTTGGCTTCCTCGCCCGTGGCCTCGCTCATGCGCTTAGCCGCGCGGCCTGTGGGTGCGCAAAGCAATAGCTCGTTTTCATCCTTCAATAGGCTGATAATACAGCGGATGATGGTGGTTTTGCCCGTGCCGGGTCCGCCCGTAATCACAAGCACGCCTTCCTCCACCGCGCTTACAATGGCTTGCTTTTGCACTTGGCTAAACGCAACGCCAAGCTCGCTTTCGTACTCCTCAATGCGCTTATCCAGCCCATGCACGCGCTTGTAGGGCCGCGCCTGCATCAGCTGGGATAACCGCATGGCAATTTCATTTTCCGCATGGTAAAAAAACGGCAGACAAAGCGCGTTTTCACAATCTGGCAGTGAAAAACCCACCAGCATTTTGGTCATCATCGCTTCTGAAATTTGGTGCTCCACCGCTTCAGGCTCGGCATGAAGCATGGCGCACGCACGTTCCACCAGCTTTTCGCGCGGCAGATAGGTGTGTCCGCCGCTGCCCGCCGCATCGTTTAGCAGGTAAAATAGTGCCGCCCGCAAACGAAATTCGCTCTGCGGGTCTACACCCATGCTCAGCGCTATGCGGTCAGCGGTCATAAAGCCCACGCCCTCAATGTCCATGACCATGCGGTACGGATTTTGACGGATCAGCTCCACCGTGTTTTCACCGTAGTATCTCGCAATTTTCATGGCAAGGTTGGGGCTTAGCCCATAGTTCTGCAAAAAAACCAGCACACGGCGCATGCTCATCTGCTGCATATAGCTTTCGATAATCATGGCAGCTTTTTTAGCGCCTATGCCCGATACCTCCGTCAGACGCTCGGGGTGCTCGTCCAGCACATCCAATGCGCCATCGCCAAAATGCTTCACAATCATCTTGGCTGTGGAAGGGCCAATGCCGCGAATCAGCCCGGAGCCCAAATATTTTTCAATCGCGCTTCTGCCCGATGGCGGGGTGATGGTGCAGGCTTTGGCGCTGAACTGCTTGCCATAGGTGGGATGCTCCAGCCAGCTGCCCTCAAAGGTCACGTTTTCACCCGCGCTTAGCTCGGGCATTACGCCTACCACTGTGTGCTGTACACGCCCCACAGCCACGCGAAGCACCGTATATCCGTTTTCATCGTTGTGGAAGGTGGTTTCCTGTACAACGGCGGTTAGCTGTTCCAGCTCCATTGCGGTGCCTCCTTTCGCGGGGTTCCTGCATTTCGGCAAGGCTTTGCTTGCATCCTATGTTCGCTATATTATAGGAGATGACAGCGGGTTTGTCAAAGCAATGGGCGCATCGCAAGCAAAAACAATCGCTGATGCCGCACCGCTCCCGCAGTACAGCATCAGCGATCAACGCGCCCCAGCGCCTCCGTTTATCGAACGCTGCTTATGGTTGCTTGCCGATGTAGGCCAATATGCCGCCATCCACATAGAGAATATGGCCGTTGACAAAATTGCTTGCCTCGCCCGCTAGGAACACCGCCGGACCAATTAAATCCTCAGGATTGCCCCAACGGTTTGCAGGGGTTTTGGCCAAAATAAAGCTGTCAAAGGGGTGCGGCTTCCCGTCCGCCTGTTTTTCACGCAGGGGGGCGGTTTGCGGGGTGGCAATATAGCCGGGGCCAATGCCGTTGCACTGTATGTTGAAGCTGCCGTACTCCGCGCAAATGTTGCGCGTCAGCATTTTGAGTCCGCCCTTTGCCGCCGCATATGCGCTCACGGTTTCGCGTCCCAGTTCGGACATCATGGAGCAAATGTTGATAATTTTTCCATGTCCCTTGCGAATCATGGCTGGAATAACCGCCTTTGACACAATGAAGGGTGCGTTTAAATCCACGTCAATCACCTTGCGGAAATCCGCCGCGCTCATTTCGCACATGGGCACGCGCTTGATGATGCCTGCATTGTTCACCAAAATGTCAATCACGCCGACATCCTTTTCGATGTCTGCAACCAGCTTGTTCACCGCCGCTTCGTCGGTCACGTCGCACACATAGCCATAGGCCTTCATGTTCTTTTGAGCATAAGCCGCCATGCCCTTGTCAACCAGCTCTTGGTTGATATCGTTGAATACAATGGTTGCGCCTGCCTCCGCCATGCCTGTGGCAATGGCAAAGCCAATGCCGTAGCTTGCGCCCGTAATCAGTGCTACCTTACCCTTTAGGGAAAACATGTTGTTCATAGATCATTTCTCCATCCTTTCTGTTGCCCGTTGTTTTATCGGATTTCCGTCATTGCCACTGCGTCCATATCGTCAAAATCCTTATTTTCACCCACCATGCCCCAAATAAAGGTATACGCACGCGTTGCGCTGGCGGAGTGGATGGACCAGCTTGGGCAAATCACAGCCTGTTCATTGCGCATGACAATGTGGCGCGTTTCTGTCGGCTCGCCCATGTAGTGCATGGCAACCGCATCCTCAGGCAAATCAAAATACAGGTAAACCTCCATGCGGCGGTCATGCGTGTGGCAGGGCATTGTATTCCAAACACTGCCGGGCATGAGGCTTGTCATGCCCATGACCAATTGACAGCTTTCCACCTGTCCCGGCAAAATGTACTTGCATATGGTGCGATGGTTGCTTTCCTCCATTGTGCCCAGCTCCACCTTTACGCAATCCTCAGGGCGTATGGCTACGGTGGGATAGGTTTGATGCGCAGGCGCCGAGTTCAAATAGAACTTCGCGGGGTTTTTTTCATCCTTGCTTGCAAAGCAAATATCCTTGCTGCCCCTGCCCACATACATGCCGTCCTTGCGGCGAAGCGGATATTCTGTACCGTCGATGGTGATAATCCCATCGCCGCCGATGTTGATCACACCAAGCTCGCGCCTTTCCAGAAAGTATTGAGCGCGAAGCTCCGCGCCTGCGCTCAGGGTCAGCGTCTTTTTCACGGGTACCGCGCTTCCTGTGATAATGCGGTCGATATGGCTATAGACCAGCTTCACCTCATCCGCATGAAAAAGGTCATCAATCAAAAATTCCTCGCGTAGTCTTGTGGTATCATAGGTTTTTACATCCCTTGGACCTGCGGCAGTGCGTAATTCCATTGTCATTTCCTCCTATATTCCGTGAGCTTTTACAAAGTAACACCTGTTTTAAAAATGGCCATATCGCAATAGCCATTGCGTTCACAGCACACCCTTGCGCCTCCCGCCACCGCCAGCACCAGCTTCATCAGCTCATGGGCAAGCGGCACAATCGCTGTGCCCTCCGTGATCACCCCCGCGTTAAAGTCAATCCAATTGCCTTTTTGCTTTGCAAGGCTTGAGTTGCTGGATATTTTTACCGTTGGTACAGGGGACGCAAACGGCGTTCCGCGCCCGGTTGAAAACAAAACAATTTGTGCGCCTGCCGCCGCAAGCGCCGTTGATGCAACCAAATCATTGCCGGGTGCGCTAAGCAGTGTCAGTCCATTCGTCTGTACTCTCTGCCCATATTGTAACACATCTTTGACGGATGCGAAACCACTTTTTTGCGTACAGCCCAGCGCTTTATCCTCCAGCGTGCTAATGCCGCCCGCCTTATTGCCCGGCGATGGATTTTCGTAAACCGACTGATGATGCTCCGCAAAATACCGCTTAAAGCCATTGATCAGCTCAACCGTTTTCTGAAATACCGCTTCGTTTTCACAGCGGTTCATTAAAATGGTTTCTGCCCCAAACATTTCCGGAACCTCTGTTAAAATGGTGGATCCGCCTTGCGCAATCAGCATATCTGAAAACGCGCCGATCACGGGATTTGCGGTGATGCCGCTGAGCCCGTCGGAGCCGCCGCATTTCAGCCCCACGATCAGCTTGCTCGCGGGGCAGGGTACGCGTTTCTCCTCACGCATCCCCTCCGCCAAGGCGCAAAGCAAGTCCATGCCCGCGCTCAGCTCGTCCTCCACCTGCTGGCAGTTTAAAAAGCGCACACGGTTTTTGTCAAAGCTTCCCATATGCGCCATGATGGCATCAATGCCGCTGTTTTCGCATCCCAGCCCAAGCACCAAAACCCCGCCCGCATTGGGGTGCAGAGCCAAATCCGCCAATATGGTTCTGGTGTTTTCCTGATCCTCCCCCATTTGGGAACAGCCGTATGGGTGAGGAAAGGCATGCACGCACTCCACGCCGCCGCCCACAAGCACCTGCGCGCGCTTCTCCAGCGCCCTTGCCACATCGTTCACACAGCCTACGGTTGGCACAATCCAAAGCTCGTTGCGCACGCCAACGCGCCCGCTTGCTCTTTCATAGCCCATAAAAGCCAACGGTGCCTGCGCTTCCAGCGGCTTTGCATTGGGCTGGTACTCGTAATGCAATTCACCGCAAAGCAATGTGTGAAGATTGTGTACATGCACATGACTGCCCTGCGCTATATCCGCCGTCGCTTGACCGATCGGAAATCCATATTTGATGATTTTTTCGCCCTGCGAAAGGTTTTGAAGCGCCAGCTTATGCCCTTGGGGAATCGCCTCTTTGATGGTGAGCATCCCGTCCGCCGTAGGAACGCAATCACCGCAAGCCAATGGCTTGAGCGCAACAGCCACGGTATCGTTTGGATGGATTTGAATGACTTCCTGCATTTCAGCCTCCAAACGCTTCGATCAAAGCGTTTCGCATGCCAGCTGAAAGGATGCTTTCAAGGCTTGCGGTTACGCTTTGGCAAAGGCCTTCGATTTGGTTTAGATCCTGCCCGAAAAAAGCTACCTGCGCAAGAAAATCCCTCACGAGTGCCTTTGGAGGCAGGGCGCTGTTTTGCGCAAAGAACCAAAGCACCCTTTCATCGTCCCGCAGGGTATACGGCTTGCCAAATCTACTGCCGATCCATTGCCCGTCATTGTATTCGCCGCCCTGATAAAGCGCCATCAGCGCCGCCAGGGAAAACGTTAAATGCGGGGGAAGCGCCGCGTTAAGCTCCGTATAGGCAAGCAAGCTAGGCAGGCAACGCGCCTTCCATTTGGATACGCTGTTTAAGCAAATGGAAAGCAGCGCGTGTTTGATGGTCGGGTTTTGGAAGCGCTCCGTTACAGCCTGCGCAAATGCTAACAGCTCTGCCCTTGGCAGGGTCAATGTCGGAATTACTTCTTCATACAGGGTTTCCTGCATAAAGCGCTTGATCAGCGGGTCGCCCATGGCGCTGAGCACATCGTCATGCCCGCAAAGAAAAGCCGCAGGCACAAACGACGTATGCGCGCCGTTTAAAATCCGCACCTTTCTTTGCTTATAGGGCTTTTGATTATCGGTAAAAATAACCGGCAAACCGCAATCGGCAAGCGGCAGTTCTTTGGAAATGTCCTTGTCGGCTTCTATCACCCAAAGCGCAAAGGGTTCGCCCGTTACCAACAGGCGATCCTCGTAGCCGAGCTTTTGCCACAGCGCCTCTATTTCATCCTTGGGATACCCTGTTACAATGCGGTCTACCAGCGTGGACGCAAACACGCAGGCCGTATCCAGCCAGCGTTCAAAGCGCTCCCCGAGCTGCCAGTGCTTTGCAAGGGCGGTCACGCATTGCTTGAGCACAATGCCGTTATCGTCAATCAATTCCACAGGCAAAATAATAAGCCCCTTGTCCTCAGCGTATTGAAAGGCTTGCGCCCGTTCAAACAAAAGCTTGCATAGCTTGCCTGGATAGGTGTTGGGCGGGCAAAGCTCAAAACGATCGTTTGTATCCAGCACAATCCCCGCCTCGGTTGTATTGCTTACCACAAACCGAAGGGTGGGCAGCTTGGCCAAACTGCTATATTTTGGATATTCGCTGTAAGCGTCCACAGCATCTGAAACAGCGGTGATTTTGCGTATCACCTCCATGGGCTTTCCATCCTCTAAGCCGCGCAGAAGCACCGTATACTTGCAATCCTGTTGATGAAAGGTTTCCAAGCTACCAAATGCAATGGGCTTTACAATCACCACAGAACCATTAAAGTCCGTTTTTTCGTTGGCGATGTCAAGCATATCATCCACAAAAGCACGAAGAAAATTACCCTCTCCAAATTGCAAAACACGAACGTCTCTTTGCGGGCACTCCGTACTCAATGTGTTAATTTTTTCCATTTCCAACCCCTCCAGTCTTTTTGTGGAAACTTTTGTGCCTATTGGGTTCCATATTTCATGTAAATGGTTACATCAGCATACCTGTATAGTACTCCTTTTTCCCTTTTCCGTCAATCGCTTTTCACCATTTACTGCATCGCCTGCCGATACCGCAGACGCGCATGCCCCTCTGATTTTTGATAAATAACTGTTGCAACCAAAGCTGAAAATGTGTATAATAGAGTGGAATGATCGGAAGCGTAAGCGTTTACATTTGCAGAAGGGATTCTACACATGAATATTTATGATATCTCCGAAAAGGCTGGCGTTTCCATCGCAACGGTTTCGCGCGTGCTCAACAACAGCCCGCATGTGAGCGCAAAAACAAAAGACAAGGTGCTTTCGGTGATTCAAAGCTGTTCCTATGTACCCAATGCCTTTGCACGCGGATTGGGGCTTAACACCATGAAAACCATCGGTTTGCTGTGCCCTAATGCGGCCGATTCCTACCTTGCGCAGGCCTTGTCTTATTTGGAACGAACCTTGCGCAGCCATAGCTACGATTGCCTTCTGTGCTGCACAGGCCGCGAGCTTTCCGACCGTATACAGGGCGTAAAAAGCCTTCAAAACCGCCATGTAGACGGCATGGTCATGATGGGCTCCACCTTTATTGAAACCAACGATCGAGAGAATGAGTACATCCGCCAAGCCGCTAAAATAAACCCCATTGTTTTGCTCAACGGCTCCTTTCCCTGTGAAAATGTGTATTGCGTTGTATGCGACGACACCCGCGCCACCCAAGAAGCAACACAGCACCTTGTCCACACGGGATGTAAACGCATTCTTTACCTTTATCACAACAAAAATACAGCTGGTCAAAAAAAGCTTGCGGGCTACCGCGCTGGTCTTGTGAAAAGTGGAATTACTGTGGAGGATGCGTTGATTCAGTACTTTGCAGAGGATAAAATGAGCGTTGCACATGTGCGCGACCATTTGCTTGATCTGCACCAAAAGGGTCTTGCATTTGACGCTGTACTCACCTCGGAGGATATTCTAGCGGTTGCGGCAGTCAAATACGCACGTGTGCTTCACCAACGCGTTCCAGAAGAGCTTAGCATCATCGGCTACAATAATTCCAATTTCTGCCTCTGCTGTGAGCCAGAGCTTACCAGTGTGGATAACAAACTGCAAGCCATTTGTGAGCAATGCGTTTTCACCATGCTAGGGGTGCTCGAGGGCAGAGAAATGCCTCAAAAAACCGTTTTCACAGGCGAGCTCATCAAGCGTGAAAGCACCCGGTAGCCCGAGCTTCACACCGCTCCTTTTTGCAAAGAACCCTACAGAATCATCAGGAGGAATCTTTATGCAGGCATTCATGGATCAGGATTTTCTGCTTTCCACAAAAACCGCAAGGGCGCTCTATCACGAGGTAGCAAAAGGCTGTCCCATTATCGATTATCACTGTCACATTAGCCCGCGCCAGATATATGAGGATTTACGCTATGAAAACCTTACGCAGGTTTGGTTGAATGGCGATCATTACAAATGGCGGCTCATGCGCTTTGCCGGCGTACCCGAAGAATTGATAACGGGCAACGCTAGCGATTATGATAAGTTTGTCAAATGGGCAGAGGTAATCGGCAAAGCCATCGGAAACCCGCTCTACCATTGGAGCCATTTGGAGCTTCGCCGTTTCTTTGGCTATCACGGCACACTAAGCGCTAAAACCGCCGATGAAGTATGGGCGCTTTGCAACGAAAAGCTCCAAAGCAGCGATTACAGCGTTCGCGAGCTGATTCGCATGAGCAATGTGGAAACCATTTGCAGTACAGACGACCCGATTGATGATTTGCAATGGCATCAAAAGCTTGCGGCCGACGCTTCTTTTGGCACTGCCGTGCTCCCCGCATGGCGACCCGACAAAGCCATGGGCCTTGAAAAGCCCGACTATCTCACCTATCTTTCCAAGCTTTCAAGCGCATCGGGCATTTCCATTACAAGCCTTGATACCCTCAAGCAGGCTTTAACCGCACGTTTGGCGTACTTTGCGCAAAACAATTGCTGTTTGAGCGATCATGCCCTGCCCTATGTGATGTATGCGCCCGTGAGCGATTCGCAGGCCAACGATATTTTCCAAAAGCGCCTCGCAGGGCAAACTCCCACAGCAAGCGAGCAAGCGGCTTTTAAAACCATGTTTATGCTGTTCATGGCAAAGCAATACAAGCGGCTGAATTGGACCATGCAGCTGCATTATGGCTGTAACCGTGATAATAACAGCGCCATGTTTGACAAGCTAGGCCCCGATACAGGCTATGATTGCATTGATAACCATACCCCATCAACGCAAATGGCGGCGTTTTTAAACGCTTTGGAAGCCACGGACGAATTGCCTCAAACCGTTATTTACAGCCTGAACCCCAACGATAACGAAGCCATCGATACCATCTGCGGATGTTTTCAAAACGATGACACCGTATGCAAGCTTCAGCACGGCTCCGCTTGGTGGTTTAACGACCATTTCAGCGGCATGACCCAGCAGCTTACAAGCCTCGCCAACCTTGGTTACCTTCCGGGCTTTGTTGGCATGTTAACGGACAGCCGAAGCTTTTTAAGCTATTCGCGTCACGAATATTTCCGCCGTATCCTTTGCCGTTTGCTTGGCTCATGGGTAGAGGAGGGCATGTTCCCCGACAACCGCGAAATTCTGGATCAAATTGTACGCGATGTCAGCTACGAAAACGCCAAAAGGTACTTTCATTTCAAAAGCAAAGCCCTGTAGGAACACCATACATGGTGTCCGCCCAGTTCGCGTTCCCCCGCATCACCCCCCGCATCACCCCCCATCCCCCCGCAAACCCAAAAACAGCGGCATTGCCATCCAGCAATGCCGCCCCTTTTTATGTTTTTTTCTTTATCAGCCTTGTACTTGTTGCTGAGCTTGAAATTCCGCTGGCACGCGTGTCTTAACCACCTTGTTAAGCACCGCAAACACCACCAGCAGCAGTACCGATACAAAAATCGCGCTCATGCCGCCCGTAAACCCAAAGCGATCTGCCGTTGCACCCACAATGGTCGGCATCAGAATGGCGCCCGTAGATCCAATGGCAAGCAATGCGCCTGTTGCCATGGGAAACGTGTTTGTAAACATGCTCGCATCGGAATAAATCATCGGGCATATGCCAGCCATGCAGAAGCCCAAGCCCGCAACCGCAATGGTCATGCTCATAATGGTATCGCTCATCAGCATGAGGCCAAAGAATACCGCAACCCCAAAGCTCGCAACCATCATCAGTACCTTTTGCGGAATCTTTGACGATATTGCCGCGCAGAACAGCCGTCCCACCAGCATAACCGTCCAAAGCAGTGTGGCCATGGTTTGGCTGTAAGCGCTTATGGCCTGCTTTAGCTCCACGCCCGTTTTGCCAAAGCTGGCGGTAATGGCTTCCTTGCTTTGCACATAGCTTACAAGCCAGCCGTTGATGGCGTATTCGGAGCAAAGGTAGCAGAACATCATCATCGCCAAAATCAAGAACGAAGGATTTTTCAGAAATGCCAATGTGCTTTGCGTTTTATCAGCACGGTCAGGCATATCGTCCACAATCTTCATATGCGCAAGGTTCCATAGGCTTAAGCAACCGCAAAGAATCACAACGCCAAGCCCCGCTTGCCAGCCAATCAGCGATTTTGCAAGCAAAAACAGCATGGGCGCGGCAATTGCGCCCGTTGCAAAGGAGGCGTGCAGTAGGTTTAAAGCGGCAGGGCTTCCGCCCGAAAGCACATTGACCATTCGGTTGTCAAAATTTGTAACACCGCCGCGGCCAACGCCTGTAAGCACAAATGCGGCAAACAGCCACACGGGGTTTCCCCAAACAATCATCATCAAAAAGCCGATAAACGCCAGCGCAGAAAGCATGATTACGGACTTCTTGCGGCCGAGGTACAGCGGAATCAGCCCGCTGATAAATCCGGCAACCAAGTTGCCAATGGAGTGCGCAGACAGAAAGATACCGCTGAGGGTATCGCTCAAGCCATAGGCAAGCTTTAAGTCTGGCATTGCCGAGCCCATCATCAGGGTTAAGGAACCATTGCAGAAGAACGCAAAAAAGCATGTAAAAAGGATTGCCTTCCCGCCCTTGTCCATCTTCTTGATAAAAGAAAACATAGTAACTCTCCTTTTTGTTGATTCGGGTGATCAAAGCACATTTTCGCCTGATGGTATACCGCTCCTTGTGCTGCTGCCATCCAAATCTTTCTTTTAAACAAACATATTCCCGACATACTGCACTGAGCATGTCGGGTGAATATGTTGATCATGGATTCATAGCCGCTTACAGCATGCCAAGCACTGTGGGCAGCCACATGGACACGAACGGTACAAAGGTAATCACCAGCAAACCAATCACCATAACCGCATACATTGGAAGCATGTGCATGCTTGTGCGTTCAATCGGCGTTTTTCCTACGGCACAGCCAACAAACAGCGCAGAACCAACGGGCGGTGTGCAAAGACCAATGGCAAGGTTAAATATCATGATGATCCCAAAGTGCACTGGGCTCAGCCCAATGGCAGGTCCCGTAACAACGGGCAGCAATATGGGTGTCATAATCATAATCAACGGCGCCATGTCCATAAAGCACCCCAAAACCAATAGCAGTACGTTGATGATCAGCAGCAGCAAATACTTGTTGCTTGTAACGCTTACCAGCAGATGGGTCAGCATGTCAGGCACGTGCAGCACAACCATCATAAACGCAAAAGCCTTAGCCACCGATATGAGCGTAAGCACAATGGCCAGTGTTTTCAGCGCGTTTTTAAACACCACGCCAATGTCCCGTAGCTTTGCCGAACGAAAAACGAAGTAAGTAAGGATAAAGGTGTAGATGCACGCGATAGCGGCTGCTTCTGTTGCGGTAAACACACCCGCCGCCATGCCGCCCATGATAATCACAAGCGTCATCATCGGCAAAATTGCGTTCACAATGATCTTGGTCCGTTTGCCCTTAGATACGCCTACCCCAACGGGGAAGTTGTACTTTTTGCGGATGCAAAAGCAGTACAGCATAATGGACAAGCCGAGCAAAATTCCAGGAATAGCGCCTGCCATAAACAATGCGCCGATGGTAACACCGCCGCCTGCGGCCAACGCATAAATCACCATGTTGTGGCTCGGGGGAATCAGCAAGCCCTGGCAAGCGGTGCAAACGGTTAAACCAACGGCGAAGTCATCGTTGTATCCCGCTTTTTTCATCATGGGAATCACCACGGAGCCAAGGGAGGAAACATCCGCCACAGCAGAACCAGAAACGCCGCCAAAGAACATGGAGTCCAAGCAATTGACATATGCCAAACCGCCTTGAAAGCGGCCAACGCATAGGTTTGCAAAGTCCACAATCTTTTCCGATATGCCTCCGGCAGACATAAACTCGCCCATCAGTATGAAAAACGGAATGGCCAATAGGCTAAACGATTTCACCCCAGTAATCATTTGGTTTACAATGTCTGAAAAATTGATCCCATAGATTGCGGCACTGCCAAGCGTTGCAATCAGCATTGAAAAGGACACGGGAACCTTCAGCATCAGCAAAACAAAGAAACCGCCAATCAGGACGATGATTGACCATGTTGCAGCATCCATTTACTCACCGCCCTCCTGTTTTTGCTCCGCTTTGGGTACAATTACGTTGCCATTTTTATCCATGTGGATAATTTGTTCGGAATAGTCAATTTCAGGTTCTGTAAAAAGCGTTTCGTGCGGCTTTAGCACGCCTGTTAAAAACAAAATGGAATCGAACGAAATAAGGAAACCAGCCAATGGAATGGGCAAAAACTGCCACCATGTGCGCAAGCCGGTCATGGGCAGCTTTCCCGGTAGCTTCATCATATTCAAGCAGCGTTTTCCGCCATAGATGAGCATGAATAAGCCGCAAAGAAGAATGCATACATCCGTCAGCGCGTCCAGGGTCTTTTGTCCCTTGCCGTTTTTCTGCAAACGGTTGTAAATAACCGTAACCGCCATATGTGAATGATCGCGCACACCCATCGCACAAGCCAAAAACGCAAAAAGCGAAACCATCAAAAGAGGCACTTCCTCAGCCCAGCTGATGCCCGTATTAAAGCAATAGCGCATAATAACCGTAAGGGTAACAATCAGCACCATCGCCGCAAGCGCAATTTCTGCAATCAGCAGAAAGAATTTATGCGTATAGGTATTGATGGTTCTCAATAATTTTACCATCGTGCAGAATCACCTCTTTCAAAGCCATGAAAATCGGGAGAAGAAGCAGGTCACTGCCTCTTCTCCGCAATTTTCATAAAAGCAACTTGGAAGAATTAAAACTCTTCGCCAATCTTTTTGATTGCGTCAATTGTGTCTTGATAATCCTTGCCGTATTCTTCATACAGGGTAGCCATTTTAGCTTCGAACTCGGCGCGTGCTTCGGGGGTCAATTCAATCACAGTGGTGCCAGCGTCACGCACGATTTTTTCAGAAGAAACTTCTTTTTCTGCCCAAGCTTTGATTTCGAATTCCTGGGTTTCCTTTGCGCAAGCTTCGATAATTTTCCAGTCAGCAGGATCAATGGTCGCTTTGACAGCGGCGGATGCCAATAGAATTTCAGGCACGCGGGTGTGCTGGTCAAGGATGTAGAAGGGAGCGGCTTCATAGTCGCCCATGTTTTGGTAGGTGGGCCAGTTGTTCTCTGCGCCGTCAATAATCTTGGTGGAAATGGAGGAGTACACGTCGTTGGGGCCAATGCCTGTTACGCCGGTAGCGCCCAAGGCTTCAACCATTTTTACCATCATTTCGTTGTTCTGCATGCGGATTTTCAAGCCTGCCATGTCAGCAACGGTGTGAACGGCTTTGGTGAGATAGAAGGAACGGGAGCCGCCATCATAGTAGCAAAGTCCAACCAAACCAGAACCGGAGGCTTCGATGTCTGCCAACAGCTTCTGGCCGATTTCGCCGTTAAGCACCTTCCACATATGCTCGCCGCTCTTGTAGAGGTACGGCATTTGGATGGCGTTGATCACGGGTACATAGCTTGCCACGGGGGAAGCGGATACGCGCGCAAAAGCCAAGTCACCCAGCTGCATGGCTTCGATGGATTCGGTTTCCTGCCCGTACATGGTGCCGCCTGTAAACACTTCAATTTTAATACGACCCTCGGTCTTTTCTTCCACAAGGCGAGCAAATTCATGATCTGCCAGTGCCGTGGGGTAACCTTCGGCGTGAACCTCGCTCAACTTAAGCACCGTTTCTGCGCCAGCACTTGCAACCGCAAGCATCATAACCAAACAGAGAACCAGAGCGATAACCTTTTTCATTGAGATTTCCTCCTTTTAATTATGCAGTTTCCGTTTTTCCTTTATGGCAAGCCGTTTTTACAGCATGCATAACCAATTTCCACGTCGGGGTCAGTGCGGTATGTAAGCATTTACAATCTATGTTTACAGTTTAGCAGATAAAAAAGCATTTGTAAAGGTGTTTCCAAAAAATATTTAACCCTTGCGCGAAGCGCTTGCATATCGCAAGCGTTTTATTTATACTAGAGGCATTGGATGATACGGATATCACCCTACCATGAATCAAAAGGAGCCTTACAATGACGCAATCCATTGTTCATATTGCTTTGGTGGTGAAGGACTATGACGAAGCCATCGCTTTTTACACACAGAAGCTGCATTTTACTTTGGTGGAGGATACCTATCAGGCGGAGCAAGACAAGCGTTGGGTGGTGGTGTCGCCTCCTGGCTCTTGCGGCACAACCCTGCTGCTGGCGCGTGCTTCCAAGCCTGTTCAAGAGCCTTTTGTTGGTAATCAAGCGGGCGGAAGGGTTTTTCTGTTCTTAGGCACCGATGATTTCTGGCGCGATTATCACGATATGCAGCAGGCGAACATTCATTTTGTGAGGGAACCCAAGGAAGCGGACTACGGCACTGTAGCGGTTTTTGAGGATTTGTATGGTAATTTATGGGATTTGGTTCAGTTCAACAAAAATCATCCTTTGTACCAGCGCGTCCAGTAAAATAAAGGAGGGTTCGCTTATGTGGGATCAGGTGGAGGAGCTGTTGGAGCGCGGCATTGCAGAAGGTGCATTTCCGGGCTGTGCCATGGCCGCAGGGCAGCGGGAGCAGGTGCTATACACAGGTGTACACGGCTATTTATCGCAGGATAAACAGCGAAAAGTGAGCGCCGCCACACGTTATGACGTGGGTGCCCTCACGCAGGTGCTCGTTGCAGTGCCTCTTCTATTGTACGCGCTTGAGCGCGGCTTGGTCAGTGCGGACGATCCCCTTTCCGCCTTTGAACGCGCTGTACCGCAGGATAAAAAGGACATCACCCTGCACAATCTGCTTACGCACACGGCAGGCATGACCCCGTTTTTTCTCTTGCCGCAGGAAGCCGAAAACGCGCACAGCGCTTTGCACGCATTGCTCAAGCATCCCCTTGCAAACAATGTGGGCGCTAAAGTCCGCGATTCCGCTATGGGCTATCTGCTGCTGGGCTTCTTGTTGGAGAAAATTTTGAATATGCCGCTTGACGAGGCTGTCAAGCGCTTCCTTTGCACCCCTCTTTCCCTTGCCGGCACAGGCTTTCTTCCCTCCGGGGAGGATGTTGCCCCCACCAATATTCAAAGCGATTCGGACGATCGCCAAGCGGGTTCCCCCTATGATGAAAACGCACGTTTTCTTCATGGCGTATCTGGCCATGCAGGGCTTTTTACCAACCTGAATGATCTAAGCCGCTTTGCTTCTATGCTTGCCTGCAACGGGCACACCCAAAGCGATGTGTTTCTTTCCCCGCGAGCCATTCATTTGGCCACCACCGAACGTACACGCGGCTTAAACGAAGCGCGGGGCTATGGCTTTCACATTGCCAAGCGCTCCGATCCATTTCTTGGCCATCTCTGGCCCAGCGAGAGCTACGGCCTAAGCGACCCCGCCACAGGCTCCCTGCTCGCGGTAAGCCCCGCCGATGGTTTTTTCATGGTACTGCTTACCAACGCGCAAAGCGCACCGCAAAACAAACGCAATACCGAGCGCATTCATAAGCTGCTTTGCAATGCCGCTTATGCCGCTTTCCAGCACCAAAACCCCACCCTAACCCAGCCCAATGAACAGAGCGGAGGTCTTTTCAATTGACAGCTAACACATTAAAGGAAGATATTCACGAACTTTTGAAGCAAGCAGATCGCGGCATAGGTCTGCGTGAGTTTATTGACGGCATTTGTCAGCTCTTTTCCCAGCACGAAAGCGAGCTTGCAGGCATCACCTACAGCTATCGCCTATGCGCAAGCGATACGGGCTATGTCAAAGCCTTTTCACTCGATGACGGTCACTTTTTTGAAATGAGCGAAATGGGCGAAGCGGACGTGATTGTCACAGGCACAGAGCAAGCGTTGCTTTCCGTGCTCAAGCGTGATGTGTCCCCCATGTCCGCACTTTTGCGCGGCAAAATCAAAATCAACGGCAGCAAAGCCGCGCTCATCCGCTTTGCCGATTTCCTGTAGGAACATCCTACAGGATGTCCGCCCAGTTGGCGTTCCCCCCTTCGCTCATCCTTTCACATCAATACCCATTGCCATCTTTCCTGAATCCCCCCCTTTTTTTCCGTTGCTTGCCAATTCATTAGAAACCGTGTATAATAAACGATGGTTCATAGCGTAAAACGCATCGAAACCATATCCCGCGAAACGAGGTGATGGATGGCCATTTTGGCCAAACCTATGTACAGCAAGGATAAAATGCTTATCACAGGCGGGCATCCCCTCATGGGTGAAATCACGGTGAGCGGCGGTAAAAATACGGCCGTGGCGGTGATTCCGGCCACGTTGCTTTGTGATGCTCCCTGCACGGTGGAAAACCTTCCCGATATCGACGACGTGCATGCTCTGATTGAAATTTTAGAGCTGTTGGGTGCCAAAACCGAATATGTACCTGGCAAGTATTTAACCGTTGATCCCACAGGGCTCACAAGCTGTTATGTACCCTATTTGCTTTCTAAACGTCTGCGCGCCAGCTATTATTTACTGGGTGCATTGCTTGGGCGCTCGGGCAAAGCAGAGGTCGCTTATCCAGGCGGATGCGATATTGGCAGCCGCCCCATCGATCAGCATCTCAAGGGCTTTATGGCGCTTGGCGCAACCATTGAAGACTGCGGCGGCGTGGTGCATGCCAGTGCCGACCCGCTCATTGGCAACGACGTGTTTTTTGACATGGTAACCGTAGGCGGCACCATTAACGTCATGCTCGCCGCCTGCAAGGCCGTTGGCTCCACCGTGATCTACAACGCCGCCAAGGAGCCGCACATTGTTGATTTGGCGAACTTCTTAAACAGCATGGGCGCACGCATCAAGGGTGCCGGCACGGATGTCATTCGCATTCGCGGCACTCAAAAGCTGCACGGCTGCACCTATACCGTTATACCCGATCAAATTGAAACAGGCACGCTGATGATTGCCACCGCCGCCACGCGCGGAGATGTAACCATCCACGGCTGTATCCCCACGCATATGGAATCCCTCACTGCCAAGCTGCTTGAAATGGGCGTGCGCGTAACCGAAAACGACGATTCCATTCGCATCAGGCCCCAAGGCATGCAACGTGCCGTCAACATCAAAACGCAGGTATACCCCGGCTTTCCTACGGATTTGCAGCAGCCCATGACTGCCTTGCTATGCATGGCGGGCGGAACCTCCACCGTTTGCGAAACCATATTTGAACAGCGCTTCAAACATTTGGATGAGCTTCGGCGCATGGGCGCAAAAATCAAGCTGGTGGATCGAACCGTTTTGATCGAGGGCGTTCGTGAGCTTTACGGCGCACCCGTAACGGTTACGGATTTGCGCGCAGGCGCGGCGCTGGTGGTGGCGGGGCTGATGGCTCACGGCGTTACCGAAATCTATGAAACCTCGTTTATTGACCGTGGCTATGAGCGCATTGAAGAAAAGCTGCGCTTGCTCGGCGCAGAAATTCGGCGAGAGAAAATTTAAGCCAACGGGCACGATGCTGTTTTTCTCCGCGTAACGGACCTTTCTGAAAAGAGGTGGTATGCCTGTTCGACCAAAAGCCCTTCGATGTGCTTGGGCTCAAACCCAACGCTGACGCGCAGGCTGTTCGAGTTGCGTACCGCCAAAAGGTGAAGGCCTGCCACCCCGATCAATTTATGGATGCCGAAGAGCAAAAAGAAGCGCAGGATCGGCTGATTGAGCTCAACCTTGCCTATGAAGAGGCTCTCAAGGTTGCCTCACAGCACCGCGTTGGCTTTAATCTCATTTCGCAGGAGGAAGCCAAGCATTTTGCGCAGCGCTTGGTAGATCAAGGCAATTTGGAAAGCGCTTTGCGCCAGCTCAACCGTGCAGATAGCAAGGATGACGCATGGTACTATCTGCAAGGGCAAATATTGATGGGCCTGAAGCAATACGAAACAGCGCATCAAAGCTTTCGCGAGGCCGTTAAGCGCGAGCCCGATAACCGCAAATACCGCGAGGGCGCGCTGGATGCCGCCTTGGCCATGAAAAAAAACCGTTCCTTGGGCGAGAAGCTGCAAGGCTGGGTCAAAGATACGCTTGGTATGCACTAAAGCAACGCAGTTGCTTTAGTGCATTCGTGCTTTTGACAACGCAATCATTTAATTTCTTGTTCAAGCTCGTCAAACTCTTTGGTGCTGAAAAATTCACCTAGGGTAATGCCAAAGCCATCGCAGAGCTTTTTGATATTAATAATGCCCGGATTTTGGCTTTCTCCATTGAGTATGCTTTTGACTGTACCCTGCGGCACAGCCGAAAAGATTGCAATCCCGTTAGGTGTAAATCCTTTTTCCTTGCATAATGCTCTAATCCTGTTCGCAATGGTGATTTGTGTATTCATTGAGTCCTCCGCTAGTGAACAATCGTCAGCATGCAGAATACAACAATCATCACCCACGCATTAGTGACAGTTCACTAATGCGTGAATTTGTGTTATACTAGTGACAAATCACTAGTATGGAGGTTTCGTATGAGCTTAAACACCTGTATGATCACTGGGCATCGAAAAATTTCACTCACTCAAATACCACATATCCATCAAGAATTGGAGCGTATCATCATATCAGCAGTTGAATCTGGTTATACCCATTTCATAAGCGGATTTGCCGAAGGTGCAGACCTGCTCTTTGCCGATATCGTTGTGGAGCTTAAGGCAAGGTATCCTATCACATTAGAAGCCGCGCTTCCTTATCGCAATCGCATCAATACAAAAGACTGCAATTTTCAAAAGCTCATCACACAGTGTGACGAAATCGGGATTCACTCTGAAATGAATACATTCAATTGCTATAAAAAACGAAATCAGTACATGGTTCGCAATGCTGACCTCATCATTGCTGTTTATGACGGTCGCAAAAGCGGCGGTACCTACTCAACCCTTCAATATGCAAAAATCCTCGCCAAACCCATAAAAATCATTTTTCCACAAACCCCTTGACATCCGTCCTTCATAATGATATCATTTTAATATCATTATGAAGATAAGAGGTTTTGGTTATGGAAGAAAAAATCTTGAAAAACAAAAAGAACGGCATGCTGTATCTGTTCATTTTCCTATTGCTGTATTTGGCGGCCTTGGGCAGCGTTATTTTGGGCGGCACCATGGACATCACTTTTCTGGTGATTGTCGGCATCGTTTGGCTCTGCATCGGCTGGCTTCCCTTTGCAGGCTTAAAGATCATCAAACCGCAGGAGGCGCTTGTCCTTACCCTGTTCGGAAATTATGTGGGCACCCTCAAAACGCAGGGCTTTTACTATGTCAACCCTTTTTGCACAGCCGTAAACCCTGCCGCAGGTACCAAGCTTAGCCAAAGCGGCGATGTGCGCATCGGCGGTGCAAAATCTGCAAGTGCCGCCAGCGACAATACCACCATTGGCAATGCCATTGAATTCGGCAATAAAAAAATCTCCTTAAAAATCATGACGCTTAACAACAATCGGCAAAAAGTGAACGATTGCCTCGGCAACCCCATTGAAATAGGCATTGCCGTCATGTGGCGCGTGGTTGATACAGTCAAAGCTGTATTCACGGTGGATAACTATAAGGAATACCTGTCCCTGCAATGCGATAGTGCGCTTCGCAACATCGTCAGGCTTTACCCCTATGATGTAGCGCCTAATGTGGACACCACAGGCGACGGCGTTGCCGACGAAGGCAGTCTGCGCGGTTCCAGTGAAATTGTGGCGGCTCGCATCAAAAACGAGATCCAAGGCAAGGTCACCGAAGCGGGGCTTGAAATTTTGGAAGCAAGAATCACCTATTTGGCCTATGCGCCAGAAATTGCGGCAGTCATGCTGCAAAGGCAGCAAGCTTCCGCCATTGTGGATGCACGCAAAATGATTGTGGACGGCGCTGTTGGCATGGTGGAAATGGCGCTCACCCAATTAAGCCAAAACAACATTGTCACCTTGGACGAAGAGCGCAAGGCGGCAATGGTTTCCAACCTGTTGGTAGTGCTTTGCGGAAATCATGATGCACAGCCAATCGTTAATGCGGGTAGCTTATACTAAAATGAGTGACAATGCCAAAAAGCAAATTCCCCTGCGCCTGTCGCAACCACTATACGACGCGCTTGCCGCTTGGGCCGAGGATGATTTTCGCTCGGTCAACGGACAAATGGAATACCTGCTTTCCGAATGTGTAAAGCAACGCAAAAAAAACGGGAAATATGTTTCTGAACACCTGGATGAAGCACCTGTTTTCCATGTGAAGTAAACAATCAGCAACGCCCTTGCCGCGCCATTCCAAGCGTGCGGCAAGGGCGTTGCGTTTGCATTCCGGCACACTATGGACTACAATAGCCATTGTACTGCCAAAAACACTTCAGGAGGCCTCCACCCATGCAAAAGTTCAAACCGCAGCTCTTCTCCGCCCTCAAGGGCTATACACCCGCGCAGCTTGGGCGCGATGCTTTATCGGGCGTGATTGTCGCCATTATCGCTTTGCCGCTGTCCATCGCGCTTGCGCTTGCCTCTGGTGTCAGGCCCGAGGTGGGGCTGTATACCGCCATCACGGCAGGCTTTGTGGTTTCCCTGCTAGGCGGAAGCCGCGTGCAAATTGCGGGGCCAACGGCCGCATTTGCCACCATCGTAGCGGGCATCATTGCCAAAAACGGCATGCAAGGCTTAATCGTTGCCACCCTGATGGCTGGCCTCATTCTGATTGTGATGGGGCTTTGCAAGCTAGGCAATCTGATCAAATACATCCCTGCAACCATTACCGCAGGCTTCACAGCAGGCATTGCCATTACCATCATCATCGGACAATTCAAGGATTTTTTTGGTTTGTCTTTTCAAAATGCGCCTGTGGAAACCATGGATAAGCTGAAAGCGGTTCTGCTTTCCTTTGGCACCCTCAACCCTTGGGCATTCCTCATCGGAGCCATTTCGCTGGCTGTGCTGATTTTTTGGCCGAAGCTCTCCAAGCGCATCCCCGCATCCTTGGTAGCGGTGGTCGTAGCCATTGCGCTGGTACAGCTGTTAAAGCTTCCCGTAAACACCATCGGAAGCTTATACACGCTCTCCTCCGCATTGCCCTCGCCCGCGTTGCCCGCCGTTGATTTAAACCTTGTGCGGAGCATGCTGCCCAGCGCGCTTACCATTGCACTGCTGGCAGGCATTGAATCTTTATTAAGCTGTGTGGTAAGCGATGGCATGATTGGTGCCCGTCACAACCCCAATATGGAGCTGATTGCGCAGGGCGCGGGCAACATTGTTTCGGCGCTGTTTGGGGGCATACCCGCCACGGGCGCTATTGCCCGCACCGCCGCAAACGTCAAAAACGGCGGCCGTACACCCGTTGCTGGCATGGTACACTCCGTTGTATTGCTGTTGGTGCTTGTGGCACTCATGCCTTATGCGGCGTTTATCCCCATGCCTGCCATTGCGGCCATCTTGTTTATGGTAGCTTACAACATGTGCGGCCTGCGGCAATTGCTCAAGCTTGTAAAAGCCTCCCCCAAGAGTGATGTGCTGGTATTGCTTGCCACGCTCTTACTCACGGTTGTTTTTGATCTTGTGGTTGCCATCGGCGTCGGTATGCTGTTAAGCATGGTATTGTTCATGAAGCGCATGGCCAATGTAGCCGATGTGCATAGCTGGGTGATTGATCCGCAGGCGGCAGAGCAGGACCTGCGCGTGCAGACCGTACCCGATGGAACGCTGGTTTACGAGCTGGAAGGCCCCCTGTTTTTTGCGGCGGCCGATAAACTGCTTTCCATTGACTTAGGCAAGCACACGCGTGCGCTGGTGCTTCGCATGCACAGCGTAAGCGCCATGGATGCCACCGCTTTGCAAAGCATCGAAAAGCTGTTCAAAGCCTGCCGTGAACAGCACATTGAATTGATTTTGTCCCATGTCATGCCTCAGCCCTTAGAAGCCATGCAAAAGGCGGGCTTTGATGCCATGCTGGGTCAAGAAAACCTATGCGCGAGCATAGACGAAGCGCTCCAACGCGCCAAGCAGGTTGCCCAAGCTTGATGACCCGCAAGCTCTGCCCATGGCAGCATAGCATGCATGATGCACGCTCCCAAAATTGCCGCAAACGGGTGGACACCCTAGTTGGTGTCCACCCGCTTGCGTTAACCCACCCCGTATCACAAAATAAATGCGCTGATCATTCGGCACAGACCCGCCACATCTGCCTTGGCGGTAAACTCAAACGTAACCTTGCCAAGCCCGGAAAACCACATTTCCAGCTCGCTGTCCAAATCAAAAACCCCTGCCGTTTCAATGGAAAAGGTTTGCACTTTTTTGTATGCAAGCGATGTAAAATCCTTTTTCTTGCCCGTAGCGCCCTGCACATTGATGGATATGACCCGTTTGTTTGTGAACACCACACCATCCCGTATGCTTTGAAACGCGGCAACAATGCGCTCGCCCTCCGTTAAAATTTCGCCGATCAACTTTTCGTAGTTCCCCTCAGGTACCGGTTTGAGCTTTAAGAAGGTTGCATTTTGAAAATCAAGCATGAGCGTTGTTCCTTTCTGCTATTTGGTATTTTTCTCCGCCCGTTAAGGATAAGATCCATTGCTCCCCATTCTCGCTCATACGCATCGGACAAGCCCTTCGGAGCAAAGGCAGCGCCTTGGTTTTTTGAATGGCGATTTCGCCGCTATACTGCGGCTCCAATTCAATGGCGGTGATAACGCCGTTTTGCATCGCCGCGCTCACCAGAAGCCCATTTTCCGCGCGGAAGTGTTCGAACGAAAGTGTTTCTTCCAGCCATTCATCGGGAATTGCGGGAAAAAACGTCAAGGTTCCGTTTTCGCTCTGAAGAAGCATTTCCTGCAACGCATCAGCGGCGCACATATTGGCTTCCAGCGTAAAGGGGCGGTAGTGAAAGGTAGAGGTGCCGCGCCTGCGGTAGTCCCCATTGAGGTGAAAGCCATTGATAGAGCAGTAATTGTGCCAAAACACGGACAATTGATAAGCCGCGCCGTTGCCGTTTTTCGCAATGGCGTACAGCTCTGCCATCCATGTAAAGGAAAAGCCCACCCATGCGCCCGTTCCGAGCCGTTCCAAATCAAGAAGGGTCGCATCAATGATGCGCTGATTTTCAGCGCCCTCGTAGGGCAGCAATCGCAATGGATGAATGCCCATTGCATGGGAAAAATGGCGATGAGATTCGTTCAGGCTTTCATCCGTGCTCACCCTCATCACCCCGTTTTCAGAAACCGCAAGCGGGGGCAGCTTGTTTAATACGGCTTGCCATTTGCCCTGCTCTCCATTTTCAAGAAGCGAAGCCAAGCGCACCAGCGCACCAAACAGGTAGCGCATCAAGGCCAAATCATAATTGCTGTTGGGCGTTACAAATGCTTCTATGCCATCGTCATGAATTTCAGGCGAGGACGAAATGGGCAAATACAAAAGCCCGTCTTTTTCCTCCAGCAGGTCTTTGATAAAAATAGCCGTTTCCTTCATATAAGGGTAAGCCCTTTCGCGCAAAAACGCCTGATCCCCTGTAAAACGGTAATGGCGCTCAAACGCTTGGCAAAGCCAGAGCTGATTGGTGGGCGAAAGCGAATACATGCCCCATCCGCCAAGCGACGCTCCATCCAAGGACATGGTGGAGGGCAGGCATAAGCCATCGGCATGGTAAAAGCTTTTGGCAAATTGACGAGCGCAATCCGCCATGCTCCATAGGTAATCAATAAAGCTCTCGCCCTGCTCCAAATGGTTTGCTTTCAAATACGAATAGTAGCTCATTTGCGTGTTCAAGTCATGGTGATAATCGCCCTTCCACGGGGGAAGCAAGCCATCATCCGCTGTCCACAAGCCCTGCAGCGGCATGGGGTAACAGCCGCGCCGCGAGTCCGAGCCCAGTAAATAGTTGGTGAGGTACCAGTTTTTTTCAAAAAAAGCATCCGGCAGGGTTATGCTGCTTTGCTCCCAATAGCTTCGCCACCACTGCGCATGGGTCAAAAAGCTGCGATCGTAGCCAGCTCCAAGCGCTTTCCCAAGCAATGCAAGCGCCTTTGCTTGCCAGTCTGCGCCATCGTTGGAGGTGCCCACATAAAAGCACAGCGTTGTAGCGCCCGCCGCTTCCACGGCTTTTACAAACACGCCATAGGAAAAGCCTTGGCTGATCTGCTGTATGAAATAGCAGCTGCCGTCTTGGTTTACAAGCTTTGGCGAAGGATAGTGCAGCAATTGAAGCGATGCTGTTGCGGAGCTGTTCACCGTTGCATTTCCATCCGCATCCTCCGCCTCTGCGCCATATGCCGGGTTTTCAATCCTGTAGGAAAACGCCGAAAGCGGCTTGTTCACCCAGACAAAGCCGCACTTGTCCGTAGCGTGCAGATAGCTTTTGATCTGGATATCCTTCACCTGCAGGGTGGCTGTGGCGGTAGCCAAATCCAGCGCGGAGCAAACATTGGCATCGCAGTGAAAATCCAAAATCAGCTTGCCTGCTGGCAGCTTTGTAGGCAGAGGGTGATTATAGGGCGCATCAAAAATGCGGCGGATTTCGTCCGCATTTCCCTCTTTGGCCAAGCGTACCATGGCGGCGTAGGTGTACTCCTCACTGCTTCCACCCGCAAATGGTGTTGTATCCCATACGTCCCCTCTATCCAGGCTAAAGCGTAAAGCGTTGGACTTGCCCCAAATCAACGCGCCGCATAGCCCGTTGCCCAGCGGTATGGCCTCGTCCCAACGTGAAATGCTCTTGTGAACCAGAAGATTGCTAGCCGCGGTTGGCATTTTGCTCACAATAAAACCTCCTTTTTTGCTTCCTGCAGCCTGACCTGCTCGTGCCCTGCCTGATGTGCCTTGCGGTATTCCCAAGGCGTTTTGTTTTCAAGCTTTTTAAACGAGCGTGAAAAGCCCGCAGGTGATGAAAACCCCAGTATGCCGCTGATTTGGGATAGGGTATGATCGGTATTGGCCAGCAGGTATTTGCTTTCCCGAATACGGCGCGCCGTCAGGTAATTGATGGGTGAAATGCTGTATTCCTTTACAAAGGCATGCACCAAGTAGTATTTATTCAAGTGCGCCATATCCGCCAAGCAATCCAAGCTGATATTTTCAGCATAATGCGTGTCAATATAATGCTTTGCCAGCACGCAATTTTTATGATCCCGCCCATCGGTTGCCACAGCTTCCCCATCGATGTATTTAAAAATCCGAATCAGCAGTATTTCAAGCAAATTGCGGCATACCACTTCATACAGTTCGTTTTTGGAATCAACCTCCTGCATGATCGTTTTCACAAGCATCGCAATTTCATCCTGATGATCCTTAAAATTGTAGACCAAAAAGGGCAATTCCTCATTTTTGTTTAAGATAAATTCAATACCGCCAACGCCCAAAGCAATATATTCCAACGGCTCCTTGGAGGTTGCCACCTCGGTATGCTCCACAGAGGGGTTGATAATCACCAGATCATCCGCGCCCACATTTCGGTATTTGCCTGCGATATAAAATTGACCCGTACCGCGCAGGCAGTAAAACAACTCCACAAACGCGTGTGTATGCGGGGTTGAATGCCAATCTGTATCAGACTGTGCCAAGGTAACATGGAGCAATTTCACCTCGGCATACGGAGATTGCTCCCCTTCCATATCGTATCGGATGCTGCTCATTTCCGTAACCATCCTTTTTGTGCAACAGCGCATTGTCTATCTGAGGAAGCACAAACAGCAATATTTGCATTCTTGTATGATTATATTCGATTCCGTCCATAAAAGCAACCGCCATGCAAATAATCCAACGCTCGACCTGTTTTATTGTCCATATTGCAACACGCATTTCATGCATATGATGAAAAAGCGCCGTAAAAAAAGGGGATTGGTTCAAAACAGCGCTCGCTTTGATGCACCAGAGCAATTTTTGATAACAAACAAGCAATAAGTACCTTGTGTTTAATTGTGCAAACTGCTATACTCATCCTCAGAGACGATGTTTCATAGCGTCAAATCATTTTATAGGAGGACACTCACTTGAAAAAGACATTGGCATTTGTATTAGTGGTTATGATGGTATTAACAAGCATGATTGGTATGGCGTCAGCCGAACCCGTTACCCTCACCTATTGGTCTATGTGGACCGCAGAAGAAGCACAGGGCAAGGCAGTGCAAGAAGGCATTGATGCCTATTGTGCAAAAACCGGCAATGTGGTAAAGGTCGAGTGGAAGGGCCGCGACATCAAAACATTGATTCAGGCCGCACTTGATTCCAAGACCGAAATCGACGTTTTTGACGAAGACTTCCTCAACATTTCCTCCAAGTACGGCAAGCAATGCCTTGATTTGGATGAAATGGCCAAAGCCATTGATTACGATTCTTACGCCATTTCCGTACTGCCCAAAACAGTGCGCGAAGTTGCTGGCAGCCTCAAATGCCTGCCCTATCAGCCCTTTACCTCTGGTATCTTCTATGACAAAGCCGCGTTTGAAAAAGCTGGCATCACCGCCGAGCCGCAAACATGGGTTGAATTCATGGATGCATGCGAAAAGCTAAAGATCGCTGGCTATGTTCCCCTTGCGCAGGACGATGCTTATGTAAACTACACGCTTGGTTTCCTCATGGCTCGTCACATTGGCCAGGACGGCATCAAGGATGTTGTAAACAAGGGCGATTGGGCTGAAAATCCCGGCGTTCTTGCGGCAGTTCAGGGCATTGCAGACCTCAAAACCAAGGGCTATCTGTCCGAAACCGCTCCCGACACCTTCCCCGAGGGACAGAATGAAATCGGCTTCGGCACCACTGCCATGATCGTGAACGCCTCTTGGGTACCCCAAGAAATCACGAACAACACTGGTTGCGAAATCAACTGGGGCATGTTCAACTTCCCGTCCGTTGAAGGCGGCAAGGATCCTGCAACCATTGCAAACGTCGGCGCACAAGCCTTTGCCATTCCCGCTTACTCCGCGCATCCCCAAGAAGCGTTTGACCTGATTGCGTTCCTCACCTCTGGCGAAACCGATCAGAAGATCGCCGATGCCTCCAAGGGCATTCCCGCCGACACCCGCAACACCGAATGGCCCGCGTTGATCGCAGGCTGCCAAGCTCCCTTCAATGCGCTAACCGGCATTTATGAGTGGGACTGCGGGCTGGATATCGACGCTGATATCTCCTCTGTGATTACCGAAAACATCAAGAAGGTTTTTGAAGGTTCCTTGGATGCCGCTGGCTTTGTAGCCGCATTGGAAGCCGCCGGAACCCCCAAAGCCAAGTAAAAACCAAACAATCAAATCGTAAACTGCTAAGCAGGGTGGTGACATCGTTTCGGCGTTGCCACCACCCTATTTCTTTTGCATTTTGTCTGCTCGCACGGCAAAAGCCGCCCAACAGGCCAAATTTTACGAAAGGGGTAAACAAATGAAAAAGAATAAACCAATGATTATCATCTTTTTAACCCCCGCGCTTTTGTCGTTTTTGATTATGTACCTATATCCGGTATTGCGTACCATTGTCATGTCTTTTTTCAAGGTGGAAAACATTACAACGCCCACCACCCAATGGAGCTTTTACGGCTTGCAGAACTTTATCAACCTTTGGCAAAGCACCATGTTCCGCACCTCCATTTTCAACATGCTGCGCATTTGGCTGTATGGAGGCATTGCCGTACTGACCATTGCACTGCTGATGGCCGTCATCCTCACAAGCGGCGTGCGCTTCAAGGGCTTCTACCGCGCCACCATTTACCTGCCAAACGTCATCAGCGCCATTGCGCTGGCCACCATGTGGACGCAATTCGTTTTTAGCCGTAAATACGGCATGATGCGCAATATATTTGAAACCATCGGTTTGCAAAACCTAGCAAACATCAACTGGCTTTCCACGGATATGAAATTCACCTCCATGATGATTGCCTTTTGCTTTGGCTCTGTCGGTTATTATATGCTGATTTATCTTTCTGGAATTGAACGGATCCCAACCGATTTGTACGAAGCCGCCACCATCGATGGTGCAAGCAAGGTCAAATCCTTTTTTGCCATTACCATCCCCTTGCTCAAGGGCGTATTTAAAACCAACCTCACCCTTTGGAGTGTGAACGCCATTGGTTTCTTTGTTTGGAGCAAAATGTTTTCACCGCTTCTAAGCGAGCCGTCCACCATTACACCGCTTGTGTATATGTTTGACGTGGTTTTTGGCACAAAGGGAACCACCGCATCACGCGACGCTGGTGCTGGCGCGGCGTTGGGCGTAACGCTTACGCTATTTGTACTGCTCACATTTTTCATACTAAATAAGCTCATCAAAGACAACGAGCTTGAATTTTAGCAAAGGAGGCGCTTTTGAATGGGTAAAGTGAAAGAAATGAAGCAACCTTTGAATCTTCGTAAAGAAGCAAAGCTGCTTCCGGGCTACTTGTTCGTTACGCTTTGGATTGTTTTTACTGCGGTGATCCTCACATGGATTCTGGCCGCAAGCCTTTCCACCGCAAAGGATATCTATTCGGGCTCTGTGTTTAAATTTACAACGGGCGTTCATTTTGAAAACTATGTTTCCGCCCTCAAGTCACAAAACATTGCAATGTTTTTTGGCAACTCTGTGCTTTATGCGACGGTGTCCTGCACCTTCACGCTCTTAATGGCCGCGCCTGCCGCATATGTGCTTTCGCGTTTTATTTTCCCCGGCAGCAAATTAATGAAGAACGGCTTTGTCACCGCCATGAGCATTCCCGTGATCATGATTGTTTTGCCAATCTTCAGCCTTACCAGCAAGTTAAACATCGGCAACTCGCGCTGGCTTCTCATCATCCTTTACACCTTTTTAAACGTGCCGTTTTCCACCATCTTCCTGCTGAACTTCTTTGCCACCCTTTCGCCCACCTTTGAAGAAGCCGCCGCGGTTGATGGCTGCAGTCCCATGAAAACGTTCTGGAAAATCATGCTGCCGCTTGCACAGCCAGGCATCATCACGGTAACCATCTTCAATTTTCTGGGGGTTTGGAATGAGTATTTCCTCGCCTTGATTTTTGCAGGCTCCAACGAAATGAAAAACGTGGGGGTCGGTTTGTTCGCAATGGTAAACGCCATGAAATCCACAGGCAACCTTGGCGGACTTTTTGCGGCGGTCGTGATTGTGTTCCTGCCAACCTTCCTGCTCTACATTTTCATGTCCGATAAAATCATCGGCGGCGTAACCGGCGGTGCGCTCAAGGGATAAGGCGCACAATTACACAAAGGCTCTTGCTCATTTCAGTTTCCAATGCTGTTTGGTTGGAAGCTGGAATGAGTTTATTTGGTTGGCAGACAGGCTTGCTCCTGCCCACCGAACGGTTTCGCTTAATGCGGAGGATTGCATTTTTTGCATGGGGTGAAGCCAAGCTCCTTGGCCACATCCAAGCTCACCTGTTTAGGCTGTTTCATATTGCTGCAGGTGCTGCTGCTGTGATACTTCTTCCCCGTTTTGGGTATCCAAACCAATGGCTCGTCCTCTGTTTTGATATTGCTAATAACAGCCGCAGAAACGTCTAGTTTGCGGCTTTTAAGCTCGGCATCCAAGCATGTCTTTAATTCAAGAAGCGCGTCATCCGACATCCCAGCCAAAACAGCTGAAATGTTGGATTCAGCGCTAAGAGCAGCTATGGGCAGAAGCGTACAAAGCAGCACCAAGCATAACAATCGAATCAGCAAACCATTTTTGTGTTTCATTGTTGATACCCCTCTTGCGCAATCGGCCTAATTGCTTTTATCAAAACACAAGCCCTCAACC
>JAVXND010000020.1:0-42076 GCA_036645955.1 Clostridia bacterium
ATTTGGGAAAGCGACACATGGCAGGAGGTAACAGTCCCGCAAGGCGTTTATGTTGTAGGGGATGATATTCCCGAAGGCTATTGGAACATCAAAGCCGCAGACGGTTTGTATATGACCGTTAAGTGGGGCGACAAATTGGATGTAAGCGGCACCGACACAACCTATGAAGGTGCCAGCATCACCGAATACGAAATGCTTGTGAGCCCCAGCTATAAAAGATACAAAGATGGACAGGACAAAACCGAAGTCAATTGGGATCTGAAAAAGGGGCAGTTCATTATTGTGGATGAAGGCAGCTGTGTGTTTTCGCCCTATTCTGGCAAGCCCAGCCTCGGCTTCAAATAAAGCCTTTCCATACCAGCAGAGCATGCCCGCCTTTTTGGGAAAGCGGGCATGCTCTGTTTTGTTTTCCATATCATCCATCCTCTTTGACCACGCCGTCGGCAATCACGTAGCGCCGCATGGCTCTTTTGGCCACCTGCGGATCATGCGTAATAATGAGCACCGTATGCCCATCACGGTGCAGGCGATCCAGCATTGCCAAAACATCGTCACGGCTCAGCACATCCAAAGCGCCTGTGGGTTCGTCGCAAAGCAATAGCTTGGGGGCGTAGCACAGCGCCCGCGCCATGGCCACGCGCTGCTGCTGTCCGCCGCTTAACTCACATGGGCGGTGGCTCGCCCGCTCCTCCAGCCCCACCCCCGCAAGCGCTTGCATGGCGCGGGTGCGGCGCTCCGCCTCTGGCACGCCGCGCAGCATGAGCGGAAACGCGACGTTTTCCAGCGCGCTTAGCTTGCCCAGCAGTTGAAAGCCCTGAAACACAAAGCCGATCTTCTCCCGCCGCACACTGCACAGCGCCTTGTGATCCAAGCAGGATACATCCTCCCCATCCAGTACATATTGCCCGCTGGAGGGGGTGTCCAAGCAGCCCAAGATATGCATGAGCGTGCTCTTGCCCGATCCGCTCGCCCCCACAAACGCCACATATTCACCCCTGCGGATGCGCAAATTCACATCCTGAAGCACAGGCAGTGCGGCGGCTTCCCGCTTTTTCGGATAAACCTTGGCAATATGCCGCATGCAAATCATCCGCTTTACCCCCTTGCTTTTCTCTCGACAATCCATCCAAATCATGCTATGATGCACTTACACCATCGTAATTCCGCGTTTTAAAGAAATCAGAAAAGAGGCCTCCCTATGCAAGCCAAAAAGCTGTCCTTCTCCCGCAAGCTATCCTTTGCCTTGTGCGACATTTTCGGCGGCGGTTCGTTTAACATCATCAACTTCCTCTACCCAGGCTTTCTGGCTGTTACGGTTGGGCTGTCCGCTTACCACATTGGGCTTGTGATGCTCATTGCCCGCGTGTGGGATGCCGTGAGCGATCCCCTCATGGGCTACCTGAGCGACGCTACCCGCAGCCGCCGCTTCGGCAAACGCCGCATTTATCTGGTGATTGCCGCGCCGCTGGTGCTGCTGGCCATGTTTCTCATGTTCTTTCCGTGGCCTAGCCCAAGCATTGGCGTGCGGTTTGCCGGCGTGCTTTTCAGCTACATCTTTTTTTGCACGGTGCAAACCATGGTCATGATCCCCTACTATTCCCTGTCCTCCGAAATTTCCTCCGATTACCGCGAGCGTGCCAGCGCAAACGGCTTGCGGCTTGGGTTCAGCATTTTTTCATCCATCCTTTGCGTGGCCGTGCCGGGTATGATTGTAAGCGCCTACGAGGGCAGTCAGGGCTACATCGCCATGAGCCTGCTTTTTGGCGCGGTGTTTGCGCTCAGCGTCCTGCTCACAGGGCTTTTTGCCCGCGAGGAAATTGTCACCCCGCCCATACGCGAAAAACCAGACCTTCGCAAATGGCTGGAATATATCAAGGTGCGCCCCTTCCGCCATTATTTGGGCATGATGCTTTGTTTACAGCTCACCATGTCCATTATGAGCGCGTTGTTCTTCTTTTATGTGGATTATTATTTGCGGGCCGATATCACCTCCGCTGGCGGTACCACCCTGCTAGGCACCCTATCGGCGGCGCTGATGTTTGGCATGCAAATTGTCGCCTTGCCCATTTACCTCAAAATGATTGAAAAAAAGGGCAAAGCCCAAACCTATTGCTTTGGCGCGATTCTATGGATTGTAAGCGCGTTGAGCGTATTGCTCACCACCCCCGCCACACCCGATTGGGCCGTTTATCTGCTGGCCGCCGTCATGGGCTTTGCCATCAGCGCCCCCGGGCTTGTGCCCCACACCATGTTTGGCGATGTGGTGGATGTGGTGGAGCTAAGCACAGGCAGGCGTGCAGAGGGCGCAATGGGCGGCGTGGTCAACCTATTGGTAAAGACCGTGCAGGGCTTTGGGCTTGCGGGCGTTATGGCCATCATGGGTGCCTTCGGCTTCCGCGAAAGCCAATATGTCAACGGCGTGCTGGATAAGGTGCTTTCCCAGCCCACAAGCGCACAGCATGCCATTCAATGGTGCATTGCCCTTTCCCCCGCTTTGCTCATGACCCTTGGCATACTCATTGCGCGCAAATACCGTGTAACGCGGCAAAAGCAAGGCGAATGCGCCGCTTTGCTCAAGCAACCCGAGCGTCAGGCCGAGCGTGAAGCCCTGCTCAAGGAGCTTGGCGCATAAAGCGTACCCTAATCAAGCAAAACAATTGCAAACAAGTACAAAATCAATTATAATGAACTGAGGCATAGGAAGCTATAATCGAGAGGAGCGTTCCAAATGAGCTACCGCGAGCATTACGAGGCATGGCTACAGGATTTTGCGACTGATGAGGCCACCGTTTGCGACCTGAAAGCCATCGCAAAGGATGAAAAGGAAATCGAGGATCGGTTTTATCAAAATTTAAGCTTTGGCACCGCAGGCATGCGCGGCGTGCTAGGCGCAGGCATGAACCGCATGAACTGCTACACGGTTCGCCGCGCCACACAGGGGCTTGCGGACTATTTGTCCTCAAGCGACGAGCAAAACAAACAGCGCGGTGTGGTCATTGCCTACGACAGCCGCCGCATGAGCGCAGAATTTGCCATGGAAACAGCGCTGGTATGCTGTGCCAACGGCATTCGCACCTATTTGTTTGATGCGCTTCGCCCCGTTGCGCTTTTGAGCTTTGGCGTTCGCTACTTAAAGGCCGCCGCAGGCGTGGTCATTACCGCAAGCCACAACCCGCCGCAGTACAACGGCTACAAGGTATACGGCGAGGACGGCGCACAAATCGGCCCCGAGGCCGCCGCCGCCGTCACCGAAAGAATCAACGCGCTCACCTTCACCGCCGCCAAGTGCATCACGCAAAGTGAAGCAATGCAAAGCGGCTTGCTCTCCATCATCGGCGACCGCGAGGTGGATGACGAATACATCCGCCGCGTGAAAACCCTCTCCATCTACCCCGAAATTGCCGCCGAAGCGGGCAAAAACCTCAAAATTGTCTACACCCCATTGCATGGCAGCGGCAATGTGCCCGTTCGCCGCATTTTGCGCGAAATTGGCATTACCAATGTGAGCGTCGTCAAGGAGCAGGAAGCGCCCGACCCCAATTTCTCCACCATTAAGGTGCCAAACCCCGAGGATCCCGCCGCCTTTACCCTGGCCATCAAGCTGGCCAACGAAGTGGGCGCGGATGCCATTTTTGGTACCGACCCCGATTGCGACCGTTTGGGCGTGGCTGTGCGCGAAAAAGAGGGCGGCTTCCGCCTGCTCACAGGCAATCAAATTGGCTGCCTCATGCTATACTACATTCTAAGCGGCAAGCAGGCGCAAAACAAGCTGCCCAAAAACGGCGCTGTGCTCAAGAGCATTGTTTCCACAGAGCTGGCACGCGCCATTTGCCGCTCGTTTGATGTCGCGCTCTTTGATACCCTCACAGGCTTTAAATTCATCGGCGAGCGCATTCAGCAGTTTGAAGATACGGGCGATTACACCTTCCTCTTTGGCTTTGAGGAAAGCTACGGCTTCCTCTCCAGCACCTTTGTCCGCGACAAGGACGGTGTCAACGCCTCTTTGCTGATTGCCGAAGCCGCCGCCTATTTCAGCACCCAAGGCAAAACCCTTTGTGATGTAATGGCCGAAATCTTCGAAAAATACGGCTATTATTTGGAGTATGTGGAGTCCACCACACTGCCTGGCATTAACGGCCTCAAGGTGATGGCGGAGATCATGGCACGCATCCGCCAAAACCCGCCCAAGGAAATCGGCGGCGTAAAGGTGGCCCATGTGAAGGATTTTATGGCGGGCACCGATACCGCCATCTCTACAGGGCATGTGGAAAAAATGGACTATCCCCAAAGCGATGTCCTCTATTTTGCCATGGAAGGCGGCCATTTTGTATGCGTGCGCCCCAGCGGCACAGAGCCTAAAATCAAGCTCTATGTAAATGTCAACGACCGCGATGAGCAGCAGGCGCAGGCTCTGCTCAAGCATCTGACCAAAGAAGCGCAGGAGCTGCTGAAGTAACGCAGGGGGGGACGTGGGGAACGGGGGGGGACGAGGGGGACGTAGGGAACGGGGACGAGGATACGCAGGGGCTTCCGCCCCTGCACCCCGATAAGGGCTTTGCCCTTAACCCTACATATATAACGTTTTACCATGATTGTTACGTTCCCTCCTCATTCACCCCATATCCAAAAACGTTCCCCCGTAGGGACACCATATATGGTGTCCGCCCAGTTGGCGTTACGCCCCCACCTCATTCACCCCATATCCAAAAACGTTACGCCCCCACCCATCCCCCACAACAAAAAAATGACGCACGATAAACCCGCGCCTGTTGAATATCCTTCGATTTTCAACCGACGCGGGTTTTTTTGTTTTTTGTTGACTCATTGGCTTGCATATCGAAAACAGGGCATGCTGGATCGGCTGTTAAGTTGCGGAGCAACCGCGAACAGGGCGGACACCATATATGGTGTCCCTACACATTTCAACAGCAATACAATATGATAACGCCGCGACACCGCGACATTACCCGTGACATGGTACACCCGCCGTTATCCGCGACATCGCGACACCGCAACACCCGACATCATACGCAACACGATACACCCGCCGTTATCCGCGACACCGCGACACCGCAACACCGCAACACCGCAACACACGACATCATCCACGACACGGTACACCCACCGTTATCCGCAACGCCGCGACACCGCAACGCCGCAACGCCCGACATCACCCGCGACATGGTACACCCGCCGTTATCCGCAACACCGTAACGCCCGACATCATACGCAACACGATACACCCGCCGTTATCCGCGACCATCGCGACACCGCAACGCCCGACATCATCCGCGACACGGCACGCCCGCCGTCACCCACGACACCGCAACGCCCGACATCATCCGCAACATCGCAATACCCGCCGTTATCCGCGACACCGCGACATCACCCGCGACACGGTACACCCGCCGTTATCTGCAACGCCGCGACACCCGCCGTCACCAGCGACACCGCAACGCCCGCCGTCATCCGCAACCCCGCGCCGTCCACGTTTTAGGGACACCATATATGGTGTCCGCCCATATCCGCGTTCGACCATCCTCCACGCTAGCCCATCCCCCGCATTCACCCATCCCCCGCGTTCACCCATCCCCCGCCGCTTAATTCACCGCGCAGCGCCCTGATATTGCAGTACCCGCACCACGGGTTCTACTTGTACGGTCAGGCTGTAAACCAGCTCGCCATCATCGTTTAACTGCTTGCCGTTGATGTAGCGCACGCTGTCGGCGCGGATATCGGCGGTAATGGTTCCGCCGCTCCATCCCTGTGCGGGAAGCTGTGTGGACATAAACTCGTTTAGGTACTCGCTCAGGCTCTCTGTAAACATGCGGTGCGTGTAGGTGGTGTCCCGAATGACCAGCCCGTCCAGCACACGCGAGCCGTCATATTCCAGAATGTAACCCTGCGGGCTGAAGCGCAGCACAATCGGCCGCACATCGCCCGCGTTGCTTGCAAGCACGCGCCAATTGCCCTGCTCCAGCGCCACCGAAAACGACATATGCGAGGTGTCCACCTTGGTAAACGGACTTTCCAAAAACCGCCGCGCATAAGCAATGGCGCTTTCCCGAGAAGGCAGCTCACAAAGGGTCGCGCGCCATGTCGCGTGCGGAATGTCCTTCACGGCGGGCAGCGGCTCGCTTTCGCCCGTTGCAAATGCAAACATCAGCACGCATATGGCAACGGTTGTCCCAAGCGCCGTTGACCAGCGCTTTACACGCTCGCATTGTATAATGGCGGTGATTCGTTTTTTGAGCTGTTTTCCGGTAAGCGTTGCGCCCGTGGCCAATACACAATGCTTGGTTCCTCCGCGCTGTGCTCCGCAAACCAGCGCATCCGCATACGCCAAGCGATCCAGATCCTTGAGCTTTGCGGTTACACGGTCGTCACACGCAAGCTCCCCATCGTTTCGGCTGAGCATTGCGCCCAACCAAACAATCGGATTAAACCAGTGTACAATACAGCAAAGCTGCCTCACCAGCCCCCAAAAGCCCTCGTGTGCGCGATAGTGGCAAAGCTCGTGCGCAAGCACAAAGGGCATATGCGCCGCAGGGGTGCAAAGCGGAACCGCAATAAAGGGCCGAAGCACACCCACCAAGCACGAGCAGGGCAGCGGCTCCACAAAATAAACGGGAATCGGCTTGACATTGTAACGCTTGCACAGCACTTGATATTCCGCCAGTGCATCCTCCGATAAGGGGCTTACACGATCCCGCCACAGCCGTTTTCGAAACCGTAAATTACGAAAAGCCAGCCATGCGGCCAATGAAAGGGCTACGCTCCCGTAGGCTATCAGCAGCCATTTTCCCGTGTGCCCATAGCCTGTTTCGGTCGCAAATGCGGATAAGGGATCGTTGTTACCTTCGTCGCCAAACACCGCAAGCGATGCTCGATAGCCCGCATCAATCACGCGCTGGCGCACCTGATCGGCCACGGGGCGAGCCGCTTCATCTACGGAATAGCTGGGTCGGAATTCATCCATAATGGGGTTGGGCAGGGAAATGGGCAATAGCAGGCGAAGCGCCACCAGCAGCCACGCAAAATAAATCACGCGGTTGCCAAGCCGCCCGCGCAATAGCAGGCGCACCACGCAGAGTATGAGAACCATCGCGCTCCCAAAAAGCGTTGCCTCTAAAATATAATTGTAGAAGGTCATACTGCGCATGCGGTTTCCTCCCTTTACGCGGCCGCCCCGCTCTTTGGTAAACATTCGACATATATATAGACGCATATCAAGTCAAAAATGTTACGCTTTGTAAAAATTCTTTTTTCTTTTAGTCCTGCCTTTCATTTTCCTGTTTGGGGGAAGCGGCTTCATCCAGTATTTTTTGAAGCTCCTCAAGCTCTTGCGCGCTCAGGTCCCCGCTGTCCACAAGCTCGCAAAGCAATAGCGATGCACGCCCGCCAAATAAGCGGCTCAGCAGGGTTTGGGTCTGCTCCCGTGCTACGCGTGCTTTTTCCACCCCAGGGCTGTATTGCTTTACAGGGCCCTCCTCACTAATCAGTACCGTGCCCTTTTGCGCCATGCGCTTAAGCATGGTAATCACGGTATGCTTTGTCCAGCCCGTTTGAGCGGCCAACGAGCGCGTCAGCTCCATCATGGTTTGCGGGCTGTGCTCCCAAAGCTTTACCATGATCTTCCATTCAGCCTCCGTAATGGCTACGTGATCTGCTCCCGACATTTTCTTGCCCTCCTCTGTGTACCGCGTTTTGCAAGGGTTGCATCGGGGTACACATTTATCTACCTTGAGTACATTGTACATTTGTTTACCTTTTTTGTCAATACGGAAAACCTCCTTGCTCCCAGCCTTCCAGCTTCTGCCCAACCTTTGAACATTCCCTGAACAATCTTCGACAGCGGTTGACATTGATTTGTCAATTCCTTATAATATGAATGTTGGAAACCTCCGTCTGTTTGTCATGCGCAAAACAGACAGACGGCTTTCAAACATAAACTTAGGAGGGAACACCCAATGGCAACTAAGATGACCGTTGACGGCAATACAGCCGTAGGCCACGTTGCGTATGCATTCAGCGATGTGGCTGCCATTTACCCCATCACCCCTTCCTCGCCTATGGCAGAGGTCGTGGATGAATGGGCGGCGAAGGGCACTAAAAACCTCTTCAATCAAACCGTCCACGTAAGCGAAATGCAGAGCGAAGCAGGCGCAGCAGGTGCTGTGCACGGCAGCTTGGCCGCAGGCGCGCTCACAAGCACCTTTACCGCCAGCCAGGGCCTGTTGCTCATGATCCCCAACATGTACAAAATCAGCGGCGAGCTGCTGCCCTGCGTGTTCCACGTAAGCGCACGCGCATTGGCGGCTCATGCACTGAGCATTTTTGGTGACCATAGCGACGTTATGGCATGCCGCCAAACCGGCTTCGCCATGCTCTCCTCTAACAGCGTGCAGGAAGCCATGGACATGGCGCTTGTGTCGCATCTATCCACCCTTGAATCCTCCGTGCCCTTCCTGCATTTCTTCGACGGCTTCCGTACCAGCCACGAAGTGCAGAAAATTGACGCGATTGATTACAAGGACATGGCGCCCCTCATGCCCTGGGATAAGGTCAAGGCCTTCCGCGAGCGCGGACTCAACCCCGACCATCCTCACCAGGCAGGCACCGCGCAAAACCCCGATATCTACTTCCAAAACCGTGAAGCCGCCAATAAGTATTATGACGCGACTCCCGCCATTGTGGAAGATATCATGAAAAAGGTAAACGCGCTTGTGGGCCGCGATTATCAGCTCTTCAATTACGTTGGCGCACCCGATGCCGACCGCGTGATCATTGCCATGGGCAGCGGCTGCGAAACCATCGAGGAAACCATTAACGCGCTCAACAAGCAAGGCGAAAAGCTTGGCTTAATCAAGGTTCGCCTCTTCCGCCCCTTCAGCGCAAAGCACCTGTTGGCCGCCATTCCCGCAAGCTGCAAAAAGCTGGCCGTGCTGGACCGCACCAAGGAGCCCGGTTGCTTGGGCGAGCCCCTCTACACCGATATCTGCTCCGCGTTGTTTGAAAACAACCGCACAGATGTAAAGGTTGTGGGCGGACGCTATGGCTTGGGCAGCAAGGAATTTAACCCCACCATGGTCAAGGCCGTGTATGACAACCTCGCAGGCGAAATGAAGAACCATTTCACCGTAGGCATTGATGACGACGTTACCGGCACCAACCTCAAGCTAGGCGAACAGCTCATCACCGCACCCGAGGGCACGGTATGCTGCAAGTTCTACGGCTTAGGCTCCGATGGTACCGTTGGCGCAAACAAAAACTCCATCAAAATCATCGGCGACCATACCGACATGTTCGCTCAAGGTTATTTCGCCTATGACTCCAAAAAGTCCGGCGGCATTACCATCAGCCACCTTCGCTTTGGCAAAAAGCCCATCCAGTCCACCTACCTGATTGATGCGGCTGACTTTGTGGCTTGCCACAACCCCAGCTATGTCACCAAGTATGACATGGTCAGCAGCCTGAAAGAGGGCGGCGTGTTCCTTCTGAACTCCCAGTGGAGCACAGAGGAAATGGACAAGCAGCTTCCCGCCAAAATGAAGCGCCTGCTGGCTAAAAAGCATGCCCGCTTCTACAACATCAACGCCACCGAGCTTGCGCTCAAGGTTGGCATGGGCAACCGCATCAACACCATCATGCAGGCCGCTTTCTTCAAGCTCGCCGAGGTTATCCCCTACGAGCAGGCGGACGAATTCATGAAGGCGTATGCCAAAAAGACCTATGGCAAAAAGGGCGATGCCATTGTTCAAAAGAACTATGCCGCCATCGACATTGCCATTTCTGGCCTTGTCAAGGTTGACGTACCCGAGAACTGGGCAACCGCAACCGAGGGCGCAGAAGCCGTCAAGGTCAAAGCGACCCCCTATTTCGACGAGTTTGTTTCCCCCATTTTGGCGCAAGAGGGCGATTCCTTGCCCGTAAGCGCATTTGACCCCACCGGTGTTGTGCCCACCGCCACCACGCAGTACGAAAAGCGCGGCATTGCCGTAACCGTACCCGCATGGCAGTTGGACAAGTGCATCCAGTGCGGCACCTGCTCGCTGGTTTGCCCTCACGGCTGCATCCGCCCCATCTATGCTTCGGAAGAAGTCATGAAGGGCGCTCCCGAATCCTACAAAACCAAGCCCGCCACAGGCAAAGAGTTCAGCGGCATGCAATATCGCATCCAGCTCAGCCCGCTTGACTGCACAGGCTGCGGCAACTGCGTACAGGTTTGCCCCTCCAAGGAAAAGGCGCTTGTGCTTGAGCCTCTTGCTTCGCAGATGGTGGAAGAAAAGAACTGGGAGTTTGCCGCCACCGTGCCCGAAATCAAGGGTCTTGCCAACGTTTCCACAGTTAAAAACAGCCAAGCCCTAAAGCCCCTCTTCGAGTTCAGCGGCGCTTGCGCAGGCTGCGGCGAAACACCGTATGTAAAGCTTGTCACACAGCTCTTCGGCGATCGCATGATCATTGCCAACGCCACAGGCTGCTCCTCCATCTACGGCGGCAGTGCGCCTACCTGCCCCTACACCGTCAACGATGAAGGCCACGGTCCCGCTTGGGCCAACAGCCTCTTTGAGGACAACGCAGAGTTCGGCTTCGGCATGAACCTCGCCATCACCCAGCGCCGTAAGCATCTGGCCGATGTGGTTCGCACACTGATCGCCGTTGATTATTGCTGGGATGAGCTCAAGGCCGCCGGTCAGGAATGGCTGGATAGCATGGATGACGGCAACGCCTCCAAGCTCGCTGGCGATAAGCTCATTGCAAAGTGCAAGCAAGGCATTGACCTTTCCGGCACCGAGTACGAAGCCAAATGGCTTGAAAACAACAAGCTTTGCGATTGCGAAGCCTGCACCGCGGCTCGCGAAATCATCCAAAACGCCGACCTGCTCACCAAGAAGAGCTTCTGGATCTTTGGCGGCGACGGCTGGGCGTACGATATCGGATACGGCGGACTCGATCACGTGCTGGCACAAAACGAGGATGTCAACGTGCTGGTGCTTGATACCGAGGTGTACTCCAACACAGGCGGACAATCCTCCAAATCCACGCCTACCGGCTCCATCGCGAAGTTTGCGGCGGCTGGCAAGCGCACCAAGAAGAAGGATTTGGGCATGATGGCCATGAGCTACGGCTATGTCTACGTTGCAACCGTTGCCATGGGCGCCAACCCCGCTCAGCTCATCAAAGCCATGACCGAAGCAGAAGCCTATCACGGCCCGTCGCTGGTCATTGCTTACGCGCCCTGCATCAACCACGGCATTAACATGGGCTTGGCGCAAGCCGAGATCAAGAAGGCTGTGGACTGCGGCTATTGGACGCTGTACCGCTTCAACCCCGAGCTGGCCGATCAGGGCAAGAATCCCCTGACCTTGGACAGCAAGGAGCCCACAGGCAACTATCAGGACTTCATCAAGAGCGAGGTTCGCTATGCGTCCCTGGCCAAGATGTTCCCCGATGTAGCCCAAGGCTTGTTTGAGAAAAACGAGCAGGATGCCATGGCCAAATACGCAACCTATAAGAATTTGGCCGACTAATTTACCCTTTTCATAAAGCACTGGGGGAATGCCGCAAAGGGCATTCCCCCTTTGATTACGATCTGTGCGCGTGGGCTTTCCGTTACGCAGTATCGCTTTACCCAGACAGCCGGTTCCGAAAGAGGCGAATGGTATGCTTGGAAAGCCACGTATCAGTTGACAGCCCCACCATACAATGATAAACTTTCAATAGGGCGCAAAAAGGGTCGGGTCTTGTCGACTCCGTTTTTTGCGTTCACTCACAACCAACTGGCTAAAAAGGAGCGTCTGCATGCCGCTTTTGAACCTGGAAACGGGTATGCTTTGTTTTCAAAGCCATCCCGTAGACCCTGATGCCCCGCCTGAAGAGATTTGCCTCAGCGCCGGCATGCCCCTGTCTATGCTTCCGCCGCGCCTGTTCACCTGCCAAGAGGCGCTTGTTTGTTTGCCTGCCTGCGCCGTGCAGGGCGGCAGTCTCGCGGCGGTCTGCTCTTTTGAAGCGGAACAGCTGCGCACCGTTACACTGTATGTGGCCGATGTCGGCGGCAAGGGCAGCGGAAACACCGCAAGGGCACGCGCCCTTCTGTTTTCCTTGCTTCATTTGGTTGATCCCTGCCCCGATACGCGGCATAACGTTTGTGTGCGCTGCCCCTTTGGCGAGCTTTTGCTTTGCGGCGACCCTCACACAGGGCAGCCCAGCGTGCGCCTGAGCTACCAAAATCAAGCGCGTTAGCCTCTGGCACGGAGGTTCTTTGGCAGCATTCGGTACCCCCATTGCACAAAGCAGCGCTGTGCCCCTATTTTGTTTTGATTTTAAGGAGGGAATTGCATGCCTGTGGCCATCACGCCTATCATGCGAGATTATCTGATCCGTTTTCAACAATCCGCCATCAAGGAAACGGGACGCAGACCGCTTACCTTTTTACGCACCCCCATGGATGAAAAATTGGTTGTGCCCGGTTGCCAGCGCTCCGGGTACGCCTTTTGGCAACCCATTCCGTGGAAGGACGGAAGCGTTCCGCTTGGCAAAGCCGCCGATCAATTTTCGCCGAGCATTGTTCAGTATTTGTCTATGTGCCAATTTTTGGAAATTCGTTTTCATTTGCCCGTGGCTCACATGGGCAGTCCGTTGAGCTTTTTATTCAAGCGCACCTTTGAAACCTATAAAAACACCGAGAGCGCACCCCCTTCACGCGCTTTTGAGGAAGCGGTGCTTTATCAGCGCGAGCATCCCAACCTGCCGCTCGCCTTTTGCATGGCCGCCACCTGTGACGATGCGCCGCCCCTTCTGCTGATGTTAAGCGCAGAGGATGGGCAAGCTTTTGTGCAATACGCAGACCGTGATGCGGAGCCGCTGTATTTAAAGCTTACGGTGGATCGTCTGCTTCCCAAGCTTCAATTTGTGTACGACCTCTAACCCCCACACGCTTTTGTGCCAAAGGAGGCATTGCGCATGCGATCGGCAACCAAGATGACGGGCATTCTAAGCTATGCGGGCTTGGATCAAAACGCTTTATGGGCCAAGGCGAAGCGTTTTTTTGCGCAAACCGACGAGGAAATCCCCGAACGCTTCAGCCTCTTCCTGCCCATTTTTCCCTGCGAGCTGGTGCGAAGCATGCCCTATGTAGGCGCATGGGAAAACAACCGCGCACGCGTTTCCCCCGCTGGCTTTTCCACCTCCCCCACCGATTATTTTCGCATGCTTTGGGAGGATCAGCCCGAGCTTTTTACCGATGACAATTTTCGCCGCAATTTCGATTATGAAGGGCACTTTCGCGGCGGCGGTGAAATGACGGTGGATCGCGCATGGGCGACGCTGTTTCCCCAATATCAGCCTTTTTTAGGCGAACGGCTTGTGCTGTATATGCTAGGCTGCGGCCATCAAGCGGCCGCGGTACCCGAAAGCCTCTACCCGCGCGGCGGCGGCATTTTGCGCGGCGCAGAGCTTGATTTGCGCATCACCTCGCGCTGTGAGCACTACCTTGCCTTTGTCAAACAGCGCCTCAACGCGGGCGATAAATACAACACCCTTCGCTTTGAAACCGACTATCTCAAGCAAAACAATTTAACGCCGCTGGTGATTACCCAAGCGGAGCTAGGGCGCGCCATGCAAGACCTTTGCATTATCAAAACCCTGCAGGGCGAGCAAACCAGCGCCGCGCTTTTTACGGAAAACGCCAAGCGTGCCGAGCACATCCCCCAATACGTGCCCTACCGCTATGCCTGCGATACCTTTGAGAGCGTGCCCATTACACGCTCCACCGCAAGGCTCCTCCAGCTCTGCAATGAAAATGACGATTTTGTCAGCGATCTTTGGCTCCCCTATCAGGATGCAAGCGAATACATCGACCGCCAGCGCATGACTTTGGATGTACGCGCCCTGTGCGAGGGTTTTCAAATCGCCCCGAATTACGACCCTGAAACGGGCGGCGGACGCTATCCCAGCCAAGCGCGCGTGGTGATTGTGCGCGACCGCGACATTCGCCCCATGACGGCGGACACGCTGAACAACCCCGCCTACGGAAACGGGATGAGCCCGCAAGGTGCCATCAACAAGCGGGTGTTTTTGAGTGAAAGTGCGGAGCTGCTTCGTCAGCACAAGCTATCCCCCGAGGAGGTTCGCCTCCGCTGTGAAAACACAAACCTTAGCCCCGCCGAATATAGCCGCATGCTAGGCTTGGCCGCATTGCAGGAGCACAAGGGCAAGCTGATCGATGCCATGTACCGCCGCGAAAGTGCGCTTACCCAGCTCAAAGCAACCGCCCGCGCCTACGACCGTGCCAAGGCGTTTTTGGACGAGCGGGTTGCCGCCCTGTATGCTGATGTACAGCAATGCGCAAGTCAGCAAGGCGGCGCTACCCTCAGCGCATACGATGCGGATATTGAGTACCTGCGCCGCCTGTGCCAAGACCGCGAGGTTCTGCCCGACGGTGCCGCCCCCGAGCCCCTCCCCTTTGCCATGGATACGCTGAGAGAATTGAGCATTGAAAGCGGCTACGCCATGCGCAACACCGTTGGCAGCTTCACCTTGAGCGCTCTGATGGAAAAATAAGCCATGGTTCGCCCTTCAAAATAATCTTTGTATGACCCCAAAATTTTCAAGCCCTTCCCCGAAAGTATGTACTAGCAGTGGGTGAGATGCTTTCCGGAAAGCATGTCCCACGCAAATCGTTGCTTAAAGGATGGGTACAACCAATGAAAAAAACAATGAACGTAAGAGCAAAGACCCTACAACGCCTCTTCTTGGGACTGTTTTGTTTCGCCCTTGCAGCGGGGATTGGTGTGGGCGCATCTGCCTACCTACAGCCCGCCGCTTATGTCAGTCTGGATGTGAACCCCTCCATTGAATACACATTGAACACGTTTGACCAAGTGCTTTCCGTGCATGCTGTAAACGACGATGGTCAGAAGATTTTGCAAAAGCTGTCTTTGGCAGATTTGAACAACGCCACCATTGACGAAGCCATTGAAGCCACCTTGGCCGAAATTGCCAAGGAAGGCTATTTCGACGGCGGCACAAAGAGCGGTGTGGTGGTTTCGGCATGCGGAGAGGACGCCCTCAAAACCGATGCCATTGCCGAGCGGCTTGAGGATGTCATCGCCGCCAACTGCCTTGCAAACAAGCGTGACGCAACCGTGGAATCCATCGCTGTAACCCAAGCACAGCTTGATGAAGCCAATCTCATGGGCGTAACCCCAGGCAAAATGCTGCTTGTGCAAAGGATGATGGCGGAAAATCCCGGTTCAGAGCCCATCAACATGGCGGAATGGCTCCAAAAGCCCGTCAAGGACATTTTAGCCGAAGCTGAACGTCTGGAGCTTTTGGAGGATGAAGCCGAAAACGCGGCCGACGCAGCAGAGGATGCGGCTGATGAAGCCAAGGATGCCGCCGAAGAAGCAAAGGAAGCCGCCGAGGAAACCGCCGAGGAGGAAAAAGAAGCCGCCGACTTAGCGAAGGACGAAGCCAAGGAGGCCGCAGAGGTAGCCAAGGATGAAGCCAAGGAAGCCGCAGACAAGGCCGCCGAAGCCAAGAAGGACGCGGAGGACGCGGCTAAGGAAGAGGCCGCCAAGGCCGCCGAAGCCAAGAAGGACGCGGAGGACGCAGCTAAGGAAGAGGCCAAGCAGGCACAGGAAGCCAAGCAAGAGGCCGCAGATATAGCCAAGGAAGAGGCCAAGGAGGCCGCCGAAAGAGCGAAGGAAGAGGCCAAGGAGGCCGCTGAAAGAGCGAAGGAAGAGGCCAAGGAGGCCGCTGAAAAGGCGAAGGAAGAGGCCAAGGAGCAAGAAGAGCCCGCCGAAGCACCAGAGCCGGAGGAGCCGGCAGAAGCGGAGGGCGAGGAATAAGCCATTGTACAAGGGCGGAACGGTCATAACCGTTCCGCCCTTGTTTGCAGAAATTGCCCTTTCAAACGGGCACCCCCATGCATGCCAGCCGTCCAGAACGCCTTAGCCTGCTTGCCCCATGGCAAGGAATTCGTCATAATCCCACTCTATTGCTCCGAAATAAACGATTTTCATCGTTTTCGTGCCGTCCTCGCTGAGCTTGTGGATGCGGATCAATTGATTGTCCATTGCGCCTATCTCGGCATAATAATAAGGCAGTCCTGAAGCATTAGGGTTCAGCCGAACATGCCATTCGCCATCGTTGTTGCCGCTATCTTCTTCATAAACTACGGATGCTTTGTAGCTGGAAGGCTCAAATGTATCCAGCGAAAAGAAATCAGGATCAGCCACATTCCAAAAAGAGTAAAGGGCAGTGCGCAGAGCCTTTTTCTCGGTTGCATTTACTTTGGGGTTGACCTTCGCAGTAGCATCCATGATGAGGTTTTCTTCATATAGGCCATCGGAGAGTTGATCCACAATCGCATCAATCCTATCCAGCACCGATAAAAGTGTATCGCCGCCTACCCAAACGCTCCACTTGTCATACGCAGAGTGATTCACGAAGCCAACCCTTTCGTAATAGGCAGCAAGCACCGATGTCGCCACTGCTGCAGTCGCAGTCGTCGCCAACACCAGCACAATGGCAAACGCCACGCCCAGAGATAGCTTCTTCCTCACTCGCCTCCCCTTCACAGCGGCAAAAACCTGATGCTGATTCTTCCAAGTGAATTCCAGTTTAGAAAGTCCGGTATCAAAGGCATGCTCCGCTTGTTTTTTATTCATCATCATACCCTCCCTCCAGTGTAATCCGTAGCTTTTGCCGGGCTTTGTCTAGCCGTGCATGTATTGTTGAGCGCGCGATGCCGAGTATTTGCTCAATATCGCCAACACGAAGGTTTTGATAATAATTGAGTATGATGATCTCGCGATATTTCAAAGGCAGCTCAAGCACATCGTCCAACAGTATTCTTCCCTCCGAAACATCTTGTGCAGTTTGGTCGGCTAAATCTTCCGGGGTTATGCTTCGATCCACCTTGCGAAACCACGAGGTTCTTAAATAATCCTTGCAGGTATTGACTGCGATTTGCATCAGCCACGCTTTTTCATGCGCCATTGCCCAAGCTTGCCCCAGCTGCCCGTATGCTTTCACGAATGTATCCTGTGCGGCATCTTCAGCCAGTGCGACATCTTTGAGGTAAGTGTAGCATACTTTCACAATTCGTGATCCGTATGTATCCATCAGATGCGTTAGCTGCACGTCGCGGACATCACTTGGCTCGAAAGCAGTATCCATATCTTCATCGCCTCCCTACTATCCTAAAACGATTTTCAAGATACTTTTGTCCAATTTTTTCTGTAAGAAGAAAAATTTTGTTTCAAAGAGATCGTTGGAGGATAGCCCAGAAACGAAAAGTCAATCTGTTGAGCGACATTTTTTTCCATTTCACATGTTCGATTCCGAGAAATGTCACAATCGGAAGGGATACCCTATGTGAACAGCATTTCATAGTCATAAAAGCCGCGATGGTCGGGAACGCGCACTGGGCGGACACCATATATGGTGTCCCTACAACTGCTGCAGCATTCGCGACAAAGCGATGCATGGTCAGAAGGACGCTAAGCTTGGCACTTACGCGACCAGAAGAGGACGTGGTAATTGACAAACAAGCAATTTATGATCCCGTTTTCGACACTTGATTCAAAAAGCAGAGCAGCAAACCCATATATGCATTGGGTTTCCTGCTCTGCATGCTTTTTAAAAACGTTGTATGGCTCCCCGCATCAAAAAATATTTTTTAGCTTTCGGTTCAAGTCTTTTGGAAGGTAGTATTTTTTATCCAATCCTAAATCAAACAAGCTGTTTAGCGTAGTGCATACCTGACTGCTCGTGTAGGTTGCTGTATAAAATGCATCTTGCGTATTCATGACATTCATGTTGCGCAGGGTTTGGAGAATATCGTTTGTTGTAAAATGCGTACCGCATTCATCAAGCTTGTTTTCAAGCAACCTGTATATCAGCAATGCGGTATAGCATATGACAAAATGCGCAATGATGCGGTTGCGGTTTCTATGATAAACAGGTCTGGCGTTGAAGTTTGTTTTGAGAACTCGAAAGCAATCCTCTATCTGATAACGCTTCGCATTGATTGCTAAGATTGTTTTGGCATCATCATCCAAATTTGTAGCAACAGCATAGTAGCCATCATATTTTTCTTCGTTATCAATGACGCTTTGGTCAATTGCGTAATAATCGGAGGCTTTTTCACCGTCTTTTCCTGTGGATAATCTTTTGATAAAGCGAGTTACATCATGCGGGCCTTTTTTGATGTCTTCAACATTGCTGTTTTTTAAGATGTCTTTTGCACGGTCGATTTGAGCGTTTCTTATATGCCTTTGATACTCCATCACTTTTCTTGAAAAGGTAATGATGATTTTCTGCTTGAGAAGGGCTTTGGATTTCACGATTTTGGTTTTTCCGTTCTTGTATGTTTTTTCCTCGTAAAGGCCTGCGTCTATCGCCGTGTCCGCTAGGATGACTTTATAAACGGTATCGTGATAGAGGGGAAGATTGTCCTTGTTAAAGCGGTCAAACTCCTTCATATGGGCAATGGTTATCGGTGCATTGGTTGAGAGGCGCTTGTAATCATAATCGTTGAATACAGCCTCCTTAAGCTTCTCAGAGAGCTTCTTTACAGATTGGGTTACGATAAAGGCACGTCCGCCCATGGCATTGAATTGGCGGATGTTAAACGAGCCTAGACCCGCATCTGCACAATAGATAAAGGGTTTCTTCTGAAACATTTTTGTGATCTTGCGTTCCAAAGGAACGGCACATTTCTGCTCGTTATCAGACCCCGGATTGATACACATTGAAATGGGAATCCCGTTGCCATCCATAAACAAACCCATTTGAACAATGGGATTTGGGCGATGCTCCTTGGAAGGGCCATACCTGCGCAAGCCTTTTAGGATTTCCCCCGTTGCTTCGTCTAGGTATTCATCATCCTCATCCTCACATTCAAAGTAGTAGTTTGTGCAATCAAAATAGCAAACAGAGGTGTTGCGTTTGACAATGTTTTCGCTATTGGCAAACAAATGCTCTAAATAGTCGTCATAGTGTTCTTCAAGCAAATCCATAAAGCGAAGAATATGCTGATATTCAAAGGATGGTTTTTCGTAGTAAGAATCAAGCTTATCATAGGTTCCATGCTTTGAAAGCGGATCCAATATGCGCGCAAAGGTAAGAAAACGATTCACCGTGTTACAGTCAAAAGTAATCTTGCTGCGGCTCTGGATATCCGCAAAAAAATCTGAAAGCTTTAGATCGTGATAAATATGCTGGAGGATAAAATATCCAACATTGTAAAGTGTGGATTTTGAAGCAATGTCAGCGGTCGAAGAGAGCTTTTCGGCAAAATCGACCTTTAAGCTCATGTCAATTTTTCCGTCCTTATATTCTTGATTCATTGCTTCAACCTGTTGCTTTGCATAGGCAAGAGGATCGGATGTAATGGCCAGGAGTTCGGAGTGTTTTCCGATTCGCTTTACATTTTTAGTCGTTGTCTTTGTTCCGTTCCTGATTCCCATTTGAATAAAGTAGGTTGGGTCTTTTGATTTTCGATCGTAGTTTAGCTTCATGGTTGTGCTGCACCTCCTATAGCATACAACACCATATAACATATAAATCAGGTAAGGCTTGCGGTTAAAGCGGTTCAGATAAGTATGGAGAGTGTGATTAGGGGGGAAGGGTCGAAAACCCGATTTGATCACATACAGCGACTGTTCATTCTTAGATTCCGTAATCTTCAGCCTCGCATAGATCCTTCCAATCCCTTATATTTTAAAACTGTTCGAATAAGTACGTAATTGAAAATTCGTAAATTTAAAAAAAGCCAATCGTAAGGCTTTGGGGGATGGTTGGAGAGGAGTAAGCGTCAAAGACCCAGGTTTTCAAAATCTGTTTTTTTGGTAAGTTGTAAAATGAGTTGCCGCCCACCTCCTGCGCGGAGAAGGCAAACAAGAAAAAGGCAAAAAAAAGTGATCCACCCCCCTCACAAAGGTATACAATGCAGTTGCGCCAACAAAGCAACCGAGGTGAGAGAAATGGATCAGGAACAGAATAGCACAAAAAGACGCGCATGGAAACAGATAAGTGAAAAAGAACGATACGAAATAGAGGCGCTGGTAACAAGTAAGCAGAGCATAAGGGCAATCAGTAGGCAGCTCCATCGAGATCGAAGGAGTATCCAAAGGGAACTGCGCAGAGGCACAGCGCAGCAACTAAGCAGCGAGTATGAGTTTTACACGAAGTATTTAGCCGACGTAGGGCAACGGCAACGAGAAAAAAACGCTGCAAATAAAGGACGACCATTAAAAATAGGGAAATGCCACGAATTGGCAGCTTACTTAGAAAAGAAAATCGTCAAAGAAAGCTATTCACCGGATGCTGCTCTGGGAGAACTGAAGAAAGAAGGAGCAAACCGATATGACGTAAGCATCTGTACGAAAACGCTATATAACTACATAGATATGGATTTGTTTGTTGGAATCAGTAATAAAGATTTGCCATACAAGCGCAGGAAGGGAAAGGGAGCTCATAAACAAATCCGAAAAGTATCGCTTAACAACCAGAGAGGAAGGAGTATTGAGGAACGGGCTCCCAAAGTGCTTACCAGAGAGGAAGAAGGTCACTGGGAGATGGACTGCGTGGTCGGGAAACTGGGGACAAGTACGTGCCTATTGGTATTGACCGAACGCGCGGAACGTGCAGAAATCATTCGGAAGATGGACGGCAAGACACAGGAAAACGTGGCAAAGGAACTGGATAAGCTGGAACAAAAGTTTGGGACTAACTTCAGGCAGATATTCCGAACAATCACCACAGATAACGGGAGTGAATTTATCAATAGCCAATTACTGGAGAAGTCTATTGAAGAAGGCGCACAATCGCGGACAACGTTATATTATGCGCATCCATATAGCTCGTGGGAGCGAGGCAGCAACGAGAATCAGAATCGAATTATTCGACGTTTTATCCCCAAGGGCGAAGATATCGGGAAATATTCATCGGAGGAAATCGAGTGCATGGAGCATTGGATCAATAACTATCCAAGACGACAATTTGGATACGAAAGTGCGGCGCAACGCTGTACGCTGATGAATTTAAGATAGCAGCGACAAAGAATGCTTTAGGTGCAAGGGCTAGGATTATTTTCGATTTTGCGCCCGCCCCCGCGCGGGGGCGGGGAACGGCCCCTGCGGGGGGACGAGGATGGACTCCGCTCCTGTGGGAGCGTGACATCCTCCAAGGAGGGGGCGGCAATAAAACTTGCAATCCGCAAAAATCTGTTTTTTTGACAAAAGTGTTTGACAATGATAAGAAATTGTGCTATACTCAATTCATTAAATAAATTATTTAATGAATAATGAAATGAGAGTGATATCACGATGGTTCGGATTCGGTTTTGCGATTGTCAGTCCTTTGTAACACAGGGAGAACTGGTGGCTTTAGAGAAAACAAGACATGCCGCCCTTGATCCCAAAGCGAACGTAACACGGTTTTCAGACAGTCTTGGCTGGCTAGATGTGAAGCGCTGGGCAGGGAAAGAAATGTGCGAACGCATAGAGACAATCGCCTGCGAAGTACGGAAAACAGCAGAAGTATTTGCGGTAGTAGGGCTAGGGGGGTCCAATCAGGGTGCGAGAGCTATTGTTGAGGCGTTGAACTGGCGCGGATGTCTTGGCCCGGAGCTGATTTATCCGGCGCTGTATCTCTCAGCTGCAGAATATCAACGCATTCTTCGGCAAACAGAGGGGAAATCCTTGGTGGTGGATATTATTGCCAAGAATTTTAATACACTTGAGCCAGGCGTAATATTTCGACTGCTTAGGGAAGAATTGACGCGTCGCTATGGGGTCGAAGGTATGAAGAAACGTATTATCACCACACCTACGATTGGATTTGATGCGCTTGAGCTTCTTTCAAAGCAGGAAGGTTACACTTGTGTTCCCTTTCCAGAAGATATCGGCGGACGATATTCCGTATTTACTCCTGTAGGATTGCTACCGATTGCAGTTGCTGGTCTGGATATCAACGAGGTGGTCCGCGGCGCTATAGATGCTCAAGCCGATTTTGAGGCGAATGGACAGCTATCTAAGCAATGTAGACGTTATGCACTTCGCCGGAATCTCTTGTACGAAAAAGGCTTCGACGTAGAAACAGCCTGCTTCTTTGAGCCGTCGCTGAACGCACTGGGCATGTGGTGGCGGCAATTGTTTGCCGAAAGCGAGGGCAAGGACGGAAAGGGTATATTGCCGACGGTTATGATAAATACGGAAGCTCTTCACTCGGTAGGTCAGTACATGCAAAGCGGGAAGCGGCACGTTATGGAAACTTTTTTTCATATCGGTCAGCCCATCGCGAATCAAGAGATCGGTTTGGGCTGCGGGCTTAAGGACGGTTTTGATTATTTGAACGGTAAATCCCTTCAAGACCTGAATTGCGCGGCTTATGAGGCTACTGTTAAGGCTCACAGTGAGGGCGGCGTGCCATGTCATATTATTGAAATAGATCGCATGGATGAGTATCATTTGGGAATGTGCATGTATGCGCTCATGCGCGCGTGTTATGATTCCGCACTGATTTTGGGAGTAAATCCCTTTGATCAGCCTGGTGTAGAAGCATACAAAACAGAAATGTTCAAAATACTGAAGCAGGGAGATGCAAGATGATGGATAAGATTCGCGTGGGAATCGCGGGCACAGGTTACACCGTTGGTATCGCTGGAATGCATTTGAACGGCTATGCAAGTCAGCGTGATAACTGCGAACTGGTTGCGCTATACGATGTTATACCTGGGCGTGCGGCACAGTGGGCAATGGAAAATTCGCTTAAGAATATAAAAATATGCGGCAGTTTTGATGAACTTCTTGAGCAGGTGGATGCTGTCAGCCTCTGCGTGCCCAATTGTGAGCATATACCGCTGCTAAAAAAGGCATTCGCTTCCAATAAACATGTATTGTGCGAAAAACCCATTAGCATCGATGCCATCTCGGCTCGCGAAGTGGTTCAATCAGAGCCGCGTGATCGCATCCACATGGTTGGCTTCAGCTATCGCGGCATACCAGCGCTTCGCTATGCAAAGCAACTGATAGATTCAAATAGGCTGGGTAAGATTTTTACTTATCGCGAAACGCTGGGCGGCTGCCGTATTGCCAACCCAAACGTAAAGCTGGAATGGCGCATGCAACATAAGATGTCAGGCACAGGCGCTTTGGCTGATTTTGGTTGTCACATGATTGACCTGTGCGATTGGCTACTGCATGACAGTCAAGGCGCTATGTGTCAAGTTAACGGTATGTGTACCCGTTCTATTGAGCAACGGGAAGATATCGAAACGGGTAAGATGAACCCGGTAAGCAACGACGATAGCGCTTCCTTTACCATGAAGCTGGAAAGCGGCACGCTCGCATCCTTCGTGGCAAGCCGTCTCGGCGTTTTACGGCACACGTTGGAAATCTATAGCGAAGGCGGAATGCTTTTGTTCTGCGATGATCGCCCTAACGAGCTTGAGGTTTGGTTTAAGGCTACAGATGTGGGATACGGGCCAGATAAACCAGAAGTGATTCGGGTTCCGCAGGTGCTTATTACAGAACCTTGGCAGAACGCTGAATTTGCGGAGTTTATCGATTGCATAAAGACTGGGCGCGCGCCAGAGCGTTCCCTTAAGCGTGGCTTGTACATTCAAACCCTTGTAGATGCGGCAGAAAAGGCTTGTGAAACGGGCGAAACGATCGCAATTCCAAATTGAGAGGTGGAGTTTTATGCATATCGGTTTGTTAACCAACAGCCTCACTGGAGTTGGTGTAAAAAATCTTAATGATATCGCAGATTGGGCATGTTGCAATAATATCTGCGAGCTTGAGGTTGGGCCTACTGTTCCAATGGATAAGGAACTATGGGGAACGGTATTGGACGAGGGAAAAGTAACCATTGGTACCATGATCTATTGCCGTAATTTTATCAGCGCGGATGAAAGCGAAGCATGCGAGCATGCCAACGCGCTGCGAGCACGCATTGACTTTGCCAAAGAAATGGGCGTAAAAAAAATCGTTTGTTCAGCTGGCTTGCGGCCTGAATCCATCGCTGGTTTAGACTATCAGCCAGAAAAAAGCTTAGATGCGTTTGAAGCGTTTTTTACCGATATCGTTGAAAGAGCTGAGAAGAAGAATGTGCGCATTTGCTTTGAAATGTGCCCGTGGATGTGGAACATCTCCTGCGCACCTAATATGTGGGATCAGATTTTTGAACGGGTGAAGAGCGACTTTCTAGGGCTTTGCTACGATCCGTCCCACCTTGTTTGGCAAATGATCAACCCGTATCGGGTGTTAAAAAAGTATGGGAATAAAATTTACCACGTACATGGCAAGGATACGGAAATTGATCGCGACGCGCTGGATTACTACGGCGTGCTGCAAAACACAAAATGGTGGCGGCATCGTCTGCCTGGCTTGGGTGATTTGGATTGGAACAAGATCGTGGATCAACTCTATCAAATCGGCTATAACGGTGTACTGAGTATTGAGCACGAGGATCCTGTGTGGGAAGGTAGCGAGGCAAAGGTAAAAGCTGGTATTTTGATTGCGCGGGATCATTTGACGCAGTTTATACGCTCTTGATATCGATCAGCACATTAGATGCTGTGAGAATATACAACTACAAAAGGGAGGACTTTACAATGAAAAGGTATTTGGCTATCGTACTGGTTCTTGCAATGTTTGTCACTTGCTTACCTCTTGGCACTCTAGCAGAAAGCACCGATCACGTAACGTTGACTGTCTGGCATACATGGGGCAAGGGCGCAGGTTTAGACGCGATGCATGATATCGCCACCAAGTTTAACGAGACCATCGGAAAGGAAAAGGGAATCACCGTAAATATCGACTATGTCGCTTCCAAAACATCTGGCAATACTCAGACGATGGAAAAGCTCATGGCTGCTATTGCCGCAGGCGAAGCGCCCGATATCGCGATACTTGACAATTTTCAGGTTGCCAGCTGGGCTGCTCAATCTGCGCTGACACCTTTGGATGATCTGATGAACGACGCGGGTTTTTCTCTGAATGGTATGTATGACTGGGCAAAGGAAGGCTCTGTTTATCAAGGTGCAATCTATTCTATCCCATACAACGGCGATGTGCGTTGCCTGTTTGTGAACATGGATCTGTTTGAAAAAGCGGGGCTAACTGAGGCGGATATTCCACGCACCATCGAACAACTCACCATTGTGGCGAAGAAGCTAACCATTGAGGATGATATGGGAGGCTTTGAACAGGTGGGCTTCATTCCGTGGGCAAATGCGGGTAAGCCGATTTATACTTGGGGATGGGCATTTGACGGCAATTTTTATGACAAGGAGAAGAACGTGCTGACTGTGAATGCTCCCGAAATCATTGAAGCCCTTCAATGGGAATATGACTTCGCTTCTGAATATGGCTTGTCGAAATTTGTAGACTTTGCCAGCGGCGTAATAGCTGGCAGCGGCGCTACCGATGCTTTTGTCTCCAGAAAGATCGCTATGGCTGTAAAGCGTAACGACGAACTGACTGATATCAACACCTATGCCCCCGATATGAACCTGAAGGTTGCGCCCATCCCCACCAAGGATGAGTCCATTACCACAACTTGGGCGGGTGGATGGGGCTTGACCATTCCGCGCGGCGCAAAGCACCCGCAAGCGTCTATTGAATTCATGAAATACATGGCTTCTGAAGAAGCGCAATCCATTATGGCATCAGTCGGCAACAGCCTTTCTCCCATCAAGAGCGTCAGCGAGGCTGTATTCAGCGAAAATCCTCAATTTGAAACCATACTGGAAGTGTTGCCCTACGCACAGGTGCGTCCTTCTGTTCCCGTTGGACAGATGCTTTGGGATAACCTAAACACTGTGCTCAATAATGTTTTGTATGAAAAAGGCACTCCAGAGGAACAGCTTAATGGTTTGTACGAAACAATCAACGAAGAGTTATCCATGTACTGATTCGATTCGAGAAATGAAACGCGGCGGATTTCGCCCGGGAAAGATTTCTTTCTCGGGCGGGTCTCCCATGGAGGAATAAAACATGGTAAGCAGTAAAAACCATGCCACTTTGGTGCGGCTTATGGGAATTGAAAAGAAAAAAGCAAGAATGGGATTGCTGTTCACGATGCCGTGGATCATTGGACTTTTGATTTTCTATGCATATCCTTTGATTTCATCCGTATATTACAGTTTGACATCCTACAGCATTCTTAATCCTGGTAAATTTGTCGGTTTAAAAAATTACACTCGTCTCTTTCAGGATGATCTGTTTTGGAAAAGTATTACCAACACATTGTATTTCACAGCCATCAGCGTGCCAGTTAATATTATCGTTGGCATTGGCATCGCACTACTTCTTAACACAAAAAGCAAAGCTACTGGTGTTTATCGCACGATATTCTTCATCCCCACGCTAGTGCCCATTGTTGCGGTAGCCACGGTATGGAAGTTTTTGTTGGATACTCAATATGGTCTTATCAACCAGTCGCTTAATCTGCTGGGGCTTGCGTCCGTGCCATGGCTTACCAGCGAAACCTACAGCAAACTCAGCTTGGTGCTTATTGCCGCATGGGGCGTGGGACAGGCAGTTATCATCAATCTGGCTGGGCTACAGGATATCTCGCCCACCTATTATGAAGCAGCAGAGGTTGACGGTGCTACCGCCTTTCAAAAAATTCGTCACATAACCATCCCACTCTTATCACCAGTTGTTTTCTACAATCTTGTAATGGGTACGATTAATGCTTTGCAAAGCTTTACGCTGCCTTATACGATTACTGGTGGCGAGGGGAACCCCGTTAATTCGTTGATGTTCTATGTAATGTATTTATACAGCAATGCCTTTGGGTATATGAAAATGGGTTATGCATCTGCTATGGCATGGATTTTGTTTGTAATCATTCTGGTCCTTACAGTGTTCATCTTCCGTTCCTCCAAGTATTGGGTGCAGTATCAAGATTAAAGGTGGGTTGTTATATGAACGCGCAAGTAAAACAGCGCGTCAGCCGGATGCTGACACATATCGTGCTAATCATTCTGGGAGCCTGCTTTGTTTTACCATTCTTTTGGATGCTTTCCACAGCATTAAAGTCGGATGAACAACTGCTCCTCTCTCCTCCCGTATGGATTCCTTCTCCATTGGTGTGGAACAATTTCGTGAAAGCAACAGAATATATACCTTTCTTCTCTTACATGGGCAATTCTGCTATAGTTGCTGTGTTGGACGTGCTTGGCACGGTGCTGGTCTGTCCGTTGATTGCTTACGGTCTGTCTCGCTTGGAATGGAAAGGCCGCGATACTCTGTTTTTCATCACCATCGCGGTGATGATGATTCCAACCGAGGTTACCATGGTGCCAAGCTTCATACTGTTTTCAAAACTCAATCTAGTAGGTAGCTATATTCCGCTGTTTATTCAATCTTTTTTTGGCAGGCCATTCATGATATTCCTGCTCAGGCAGTTCTTTATGAATCTTCCACACGACTTAGAGGATGCAGCGCGAATTGATGGCGCTAGCGAATTGAGAATCTACGCAAAGATCATTCTGCCGCTAGTTGTGCCAGGTATCCTAACGGTTGGACTGTTTCGCTTTATGAACTCGTGGAATGATTTTATCGGCCCTTTGCTGTATCTGAATAAGGAAAAAATGTACACTCTTCCCATTGGCTTGCAGATGTTTACCACGCAATACAAAACGGAGTGGGCGTTGCTGATGGCTGCCGCGCTACTGACAACTCTTCCCGTTGTCCTCATTTACTTTTTTGTGCAAAAACGCTTTATCGAAGGGATCACCTTCTCGGGCATTAAAGGATAATTGGGAACAAAAAGGAAACCAGAGCCCTACGGCGAAACCTTTAAAGGAAATATACAGGCATAAGCACTGGAGAAGTGTTACTCCTTAGCGCGAATGCTTACATGGAAGGTTTTGGGTATGGGGAGAATTGACGGCATCAATCTAAACAAGGCAAAAAAGCGCAATACAATTTCGCTGATGGAGATATTGTATAAATATGCGCCGATCTATCGCAATCAAATCGCAGACATGATGGGGCTATCTCTGCCTACAATTACAACCAATATTGTAAAGCTTATAAACGCCGGTGTTGTACAAGAGGCCTTTGAAGGCGCCCATGAAAAGGAAGGAAGAGTGGGTCGCCGAGCGAGGGCGGTAGATTTGGTCAGTGGGTACCGTTATTTTATTGGCGTGGAAATTGCACCGAATCGCTGTACGTTCTGCCTGTCAGATTTGCGCTTTACAGACACGGTGCTTTTGGAGGAATATCGCATTAATATTGATTATGACGAAACCCTTGATTATGTTGCGAAAACCATCGCCCAATTACTTAAAAAACGCCCTGACGTTAGAGAGCGCATTGCTGGCATTGGCGTGGGCATACCAGGCTTTGTGGAGGGGAAAAGTGGTGTAGTGCGTAGCATGAGCCGTTTTCATTGGCGCAATAAACCGCTTAGGGACGATTTAGCAAAGCGTACTGGGCTTCCTGTTTGCATCGAAAACAATGTGCGTGTAAGAGCAATCGGGGAGGATCTTTTCAATGGTCGTATCCGTCCAGAAACGTTTGTATACCTGTTTGTGTCGTTGGGTATCGCATGCCCGCTGATTATCAAAAATAGCCTTTATGCGGGGCGTAGCGCCGGCGCAGGCGAAATCGGTCACATGATTATGCAACTTGACGGACCTAAATGCGATGTATGCGGCAACCATGGATGCTTGGATGCGCTGGCTAGCGAAACGGCGGTGCTAAACAGTTGCCAAAAGGCTTTGGACGAAGGCGATGCTCCGCTTCTTCAAAGTGCCGTCAAAGAGAGTGGACGGCTTACAATGCGTGAGGTTTGTCTTGCGCAAAGCCAAGGGGACGAAAAAGTTTGCGAAATTGTGGGTCTTGCAGTGCGCTATTTAGCAATTGCGCTGGCAAACATGGCAAACTTCATCAGTCCAAATTTGGTGATTGTGGATGCATACACCATGAAGGCAAAGGAAAACCGGGAATTACTGTTACAGGTTGTAAAGCAGTACTTATTTGGCCTTAACGACAAGGAAGTCGCCATAGAATTTAAGGACTATGATCGTTACGCAGGCTGTAAGGGCGCCGCCGCCTATGCAATACGGGAATTCTTTATTCGTGAAAGCTGATAATGGAGGATACGCGTTATGTACGAAATCGGTGTGATTGGATGCGGTCGAATTTCCAAGGTATATCAAGCGGCTTTTCAAAACCTAAAGGATCAAGTTCATGTTCGTTTTTGTGTGGATAAGCATATAGACCGAGCGCGCGCCTTTGCACATCAATTTGAGGGATGCGGCTACGGAGACGACTTGGGCGAGCTTCTAAAGACAAAGCTGGACACCGTTCATGTGCTTACACCCCATTTTTTGCATAAGGAGCATGTCATTCGCTGCTTGGAGGCAGGCTTTCATGTCTTAACTGAAAAGCCGATCGCAATCTATGTGGCAGACGGCGAAGAGATGATCCGTACTGCCCAACGATGCGAAAGGCAGCTTGGAGTAATTTTCCAAAACCGCTATATCACCGGGATTGTTGAAGCAAAACGGCTGATCGAACAAGGCGTTTTGGGCAAATTAATAGGCGCATGGTCCCAATTGAACTGGTGGCGTCCCGAAAGCTATTATGAATGCGACTGGAAAGGTACTTGGGAAATGGAGGGCGGCGGTGTTGTGATAGACCAAGCGATACACAGCCTTGATCTTGTGCGATATCTAGCGGGCTGTCCAGTTACCAGTGTGAAAGCAAATATTGATCGCCGCGTTTTAACTTCGATTGAGGTGGAAGATGTAGCGGACGCAGTCATTCGCTTTGAAAATGGCATGATTTACTCATTCTTTGCTAGCAATTATTATACGCATAACAGCCCTATTCGAGTCGAGATAAGCGGCGAGAAAGGAACAATTCTGCTCACTGGAGATTCTGTTGAAATTCATATTGACGGGCAGACTCCTCGTGTGGTAGAGATGGCGACACAACTGCAGGCCGAGGGTGAAAACTACTGGGGAAGTTGCCATCAAACGCAGATCATCTCATTTTATCAGGCGCTAAGTGAAAATCGCCCAGTTCCTACCGATCCTAAGGATGCGCTGGAGACGCTGAAGCTGGTGCAGGCTATTTACACCTCCGCTAAGGAAAACCGTGTTGTAACGCTCGAAAACTTCAACGAGTGATAGGAGAGAATCTTAATGGCGCAAAATCATCTACTGATTGTTCATGGTGGCGGCCCGACAGCTGTGCTGAACGCCTCACTGTATGGCGTGATTGTCGAGGCAAGGAAGCATTCGGCTATTGGACGGATTTATGCTGCAAAGGGCGGCTGCTCTGGACTTTTGGCGCAGCGGTGGATCGATTTGACCGATTTGCCAAAGGAAAAGCTAGAAGGCTTACTTTATACGCCCGGTAGCGCCATCGGCACATCCCGAGATCCGCTGACTGATGAGGATTATTCTAAAATGCCTTCCATACTCCAGAAAAACGGAATAAAGTACTTACTGATGAACGGCGGCAACGGCACCATGAACACCTGTGAAAAGATTTATGAACGCCTTTGGCAAACAGAAATCCAAATCATCGGTATCCCAAAAACAATGGATAACGACCTTGCTATGACGGATCACGCGCCAGGCTTTGGTAGCGCGGCTCGCTACATGGCGCAGAGCGTAGCGGAGGTAGCTGCAGATGTGCGTAGCCTACCGATTCACGTGGAGATTATCGAGGCTGCTGGGCGCAACACCGGCTGGGTTACAGCAGCTGCGGCGCTAGCGTACACGGCAGGCGTAGACACACCGGATCTCCTTTATATGCCAGAGCGCCCCTTTGATGAGGAAATTTTTTTGCAGGACGTACAGCGCCTGATCGATCAAAAGAAGGGCGTGGTAGTGGTCGCCAGCGAAGGGCTCATCAATAAGGAATGTGAGCCCATCGTAAAGCCGATATTCCGCGTGGGACGCGCTACTTACTTTGGTGATGTGAGCGCATATTTGGCTGAGTTGGTAATCAAAAAACTTGGCTATAAAGCGCGCGGCGACAAGCCTGGGCTGTTGGGACGCGCTTCCATTCCTCTAGTGTCCTCTGTTGATCGGCGGGAAGCGATTTTGACAGGAGCGGAGGCGGTGCGCGCGATCATTGGGGGAGCCAGCGGAAAGATGGTTGGCGTAGTGAGAGAAAGTGGCTGTATCTATAGCGTGCATACCGCGCTGTTTGATTTGAAGGATGTAACTCGAGGGGAGCGTATACTGCCTGACGAGTTTATAAACGCAAAGGGTAACGGTGTTACGCAGGCTTTTATAGATTGGTGTTTACCCTTGATCGGAGAATCGCTGCCACATATGGTTTCATTTGAGTGAATTGTATATTATGAATTCGATTAGGAGGAGCAAACCATGTCATTGATTCCCCTTAGGCCTCTTTTGGAGGCAACGCAGCAATACGGATATGCTCAGGGTGCTTTCAATGTTAACGCAGTTTGTCAGGCAAAGGCGGTCATTGAGGTGCATGAACAGTTCCGAAGTCCAGCTGTTCTTCAGGGAGCGGATTTGGCGAACGCATTTATGGGCGGAAGAGTGGATTTCGCCAACGGAACCATTGAGGATAAAATTATCGGCGCAAAAAACATCGGCGATGCGGTAAAAAAGTATGGCGAGCACAGTGCCATCCCAATCGCGTTGCACCTTGACCATGGTCGTGATTTTGCAAGCGTTAAGGCGGCAATCGAAGGCGGGTATACATCCGTTATGATCGACGGTAGTAGCCTGCCATTTGAACAGAATATTGATTTAACACGGGAAGTAGTGAAATTGGCTCATGGCTATGGTGTAACAGTTGAGGGCGAGCTTGGTGTACTTGCGGGCGTTGAGGATCATGTTTTTAGTGAAACCTCCACCTATACCAATCCTATGGATGCCGTGCGTTTTTTCAAGCAAACAGGCGTAGATGCGCTTGCTATTAGCTACGGCACCATGCATGGCGCGAACAAAGGCAAGGATGTAAAGCTACGCCGTGAGATTGCCATTGCCGTTAAGGAATGCCTGTTGCACGAGCATATTTTCGGCGTGCTGGTGAGCCATGGATCATCAACCGTGCCCCAGTATATTGTGGATGAGATCAATCAGCTTGGCGGCAAACTGCAAGATACCTACGGCATCGCCTTGAGCGAGCTTAAGGCAGCCATCCCCTGCGGTATTGGCAAGATAAACGTTGATACAGATATACGGCTGGCTGTGACGCGTAACCTTAGAGAACTGTTTGCAAAAAGAAGGGAGTTAAGCAAAAGCCCATCCGTCGGCGGTATTTATGAGCTAATGAAGGCGAAGCCAGAACAATTCGACCCACGGGTGTTTCTTGCACCGATCATGGGTACCGTTATGCATGGCATGGTTTCCGACGACGACGTTAGTGTGGTTTGCGGCTGTATAGAGGCAGGCGTGAGAGAAGTGGTTGGCACGTTGATCGTTGAATTTGGCTGCGTCGGCAAAGCGCGTTCGATTCCTCACGTCACTTTAGAGGATATGGCACAAAGATATCGCAGGGAGGGAATATGATATGCGAAAGCATTTATACTTGAATTTAAAGCGCTTCGATATTTCACCCCGTTACGGAGGCGTAAATCGTCTAGCGCCTATGTGCGATTGGGGTGGTGAAATTATGCGCCGCACCCAGAGTAAATTGAGCGAATACAACGATGCGGAATTCGTGATATTTTTTCCCGAAGCGCACCTGCTTTCAGCCTCCGCTGCACGTAGCGCCGAAAGCCTGGTTAAACTGGGCTGTCAGAGCGTATATCGTGCGGATACAGAGGCAGGAGGCAATTTTGGCGCTTTTACCAGTAACCGCACCGCAAACGCCATGCGCGAGATGGGTTGTGAAAACACACTGATAGGCCATTGCGAAGAACGCGCGGATAAGTCGGGCGTGCTTGCCCAAGGAAATGTGGTTGGAAAAGATGCTTCCGACGCGGTGTGCCGTGTGTTGAATCAAGAAATCAAAGCAGCGCAAAAATCGGGGCTTGGCGTGTTATATTGCATTGGTGAAAAAATCGAGGAGCAGCCACAATGGGAGGATGTTTTAGGCGCACAGCTTGATATCGGGCTTGATGGCGTAAACAGGGACGCGGTGGTAATCGCCTATGAGCCTATATGGAGCATCGGGCCAGGCAAGAAGCCTGCAGACAAAGCTTACATTACCAAGATTGCTCGTTTTATCAAAGAGCGCACCAGTAATATGGACGTGGTATATGGCGGCGGTTTAAAGCAGGACAACGCTGAAATGCTGGCGGATATACCAGAAATTGATGGAGGCTTGATTGCGCTTACCCGTTTTTCGGGTGAGATCGGGTTTTATCCCGATGAATATCTGCAAATCATTAAAAAATACTTGGGACGCTAAGGAGCAAAGCATGAAGCTAGATTTTGAATATGGCAACGGCATGATGAGCGCCGACCTGCCAGATGATACGGATATATTTATCCCAGGTGAAACCGTGCTGGACCCTCCCGCTCTCATGCAGGATTGGGACACCCTTTATCAAGCTACGCTGGAAAGCGTCCGAAATCCCATAGGCATGCCAGCTTTGATCACTCTGGCACATAAGGGTTCCAAAGTGGTAATCGTAATTCCGGATATTGTAAAAGGCGGAAACCAACCGACAAGCCATCGCAAGGTTGCGATCCGTGTATGCCTTGACCAGCTGTATTCTGCGGGCGTAGACAAGCGGGATGTGCTCCTACTGTTTTCAAACGGCTTGCATCCGCGGGCGACCATGCCGGAAATGAAATTGATATTGGGGCAGAGTCTGTTTGATGAGTTCTATCCATCGGGGCAGATTACCAGCCACGATAGCGAGGATTATGAGCATTTGGTCGATTTGGGCTACACACCTCAAGGCGATCATGTCATCCTGAATCGATATGTGTATGACGCGGATGTGGCTGTGTTGATCGGTCATACGCAGGGCAATCCCTACGGCGGATACTCTGGCGGGTATAAGCACTGCGCTACGGGGATCAGCCATTGGCGTTCCATTGCGGCTCACCATGTGCCACAGGTGATGCACCGCGCCGATTTTGTTCCCGTATCCACTTCCAGCGAGATGCGCGGAAAGTTTGATCAGCAGGGCTCTTTCATGGAAGAGAAAATGGGTAAAAAATTCTTTTGCTGCGACGCAGTGCTAGATACAAAAAGCCGCCAAATCGAAATACATTCTGGGTGGGCGAAGGAAATGCAATCCGTCAGCTGGAAAACGGCGGACAAACGCACCTATGTGCATTGGGCGAAGAAGAAATACGATGTAGTTGTTTTTGGCATGCCCACGAATTTTCATTATGGTGACGGCATGGGTACCAACCCGATTCAAATGATGCAAGCGCTTTCCGCACAGGTGATTCGACACAAGCGCATATTGTCGGATCGGTGTGTGTTTATCGTATCCAGCATTTGCGACGGATATTTTCACGACGAGCGGTGGCCATATCTTCGCGAGTTGTATGAGCTGTTTCAGCACGACTCCATGCAGGTTTTGCCTGATATGAACCGCTATGGAGAATATTTTGCCACCAATGAGGAGTATATCCGCAAATACAGGTTTGCGAACGCCTTTCATCCCTTCCATGGGTTTTCCATGATGAGCTGCGGGCATATTGCCGAAATGAACACCAGTGCCATCTATATCGTTGGCGCACGTGAACCGGGCATTGCTCGCAGCATGGGCTTAAAAACCCGCGCTACCTTTGAAGATGCACTGGAAGATGCAAAAAGAAAATTTGTAGGGGATACGCCTAATATTCTCGCGCTTCCAAAAACCTTTACAACGGCGGCGGTGCATTTGTGCATGAAAGACGGCTACCAAAACGCCTCTCCCATCGACTGGCATGACTCAGGCTGTTGCTAACGCCAGCTAATATTGGTATACTAGCACAGAAACAATAGCCGTAAGCGGCGGGAGGATAACACGCTATGACCCTACAGCAGCTTCATTATGTAGTCACCGTGGCGGACTGCGCCTCCATGAACCGAGCGGCGCAGTCACTTTTTATCGCCCAATCCAGCCTGTCGGCTGGTATCAGCAATTTAGAGAACGAGCTGGGCTTTCCCCTTTTTAGACGCACGAATCGCGGCGTTACCGTTACGCCAGAGGGGGAGGAATTCCTCGCCTACGCGCGCCAATTGGTAGATCAATACCGTTTAACCGAGGAAAAGTTTATCTATCACAGGGAAAGCAAAAAAAGCTTCAGTGTTTCGGCACAGCATTATACCTTCGCGGTGAAGGCTTTTATCGAAATGGCCAAGCGCTGCAGCCCGGATCAATACGCCTTTGGCATATACGAATGCAAAACCTCTGAGATCATCGAAAACGTGCGCGGCTATAAAAGCGAGCTGGGCGTATTGTATATCGACGATTTTAACGGCGAGATTATTTCCAAGCTTTTGTCCGATAACAGCTTGGAATTTGTGGAGCTCTTTGAGTGCAATACCTATGTGTTTTTAGCGTCCGACCATCCCTTGGCGAAGCTGGAGCGCCTGACGCTTGAGGAGCTTTCGGCTTATCCCTGCTGTTCCTTTGATCAGGGCAATAACCAATCCTTTTATTTGGCGGAGGAGGTGTACAGCACCTATCACTACCGCCAAATCATCAAAGCCAGCGATCGGGCTACGCTTTTGAACCTGATGATTGGTCTTAACGCCTATACCTTATGCTCTGGTATTTTATGCGAGGAATTGAACGGCACCAATTATACTGTGGTACCGCTGGATAGCAATAAAACAATGCATATCGGCTACATTAAGCGCCAAGGGAGCGCTGTAAGCCGCTTGGGTGAAATCTATATTGAAGAATTGGAAAAATGCAATGTAAACGTGCTCCATTGATGACTTGGTTATCGCTTTATCCGATAGCAGGCTCACTGCTTTCGGTATTAACACATTGATATCAAAACGCGCTATAATGCATCCATTCCCAAAAGGGAAACGCTTCAAGTCATTGAAGGCGGCAGGAGGGTATGGAATGATTGAATTGGATCACGTCAGCAAGACCTTTGGCGCTGGTGTAGGAAGCGTGGAGGCTGTAAGCGACGTGAGCTTGTCCATTTTGGCAGGCGAAATTTTTGGCATTATCGGTCTTTCCGGGGCAGGTAAGTCCACGCTGGTGCGCTGTGTGAACATGCTGGAAACCCCAACGGAGGGCAAAGTAACCGTGGACGGCAATGAGCTAACCGCGCTTCACGGCGCGGCGCTTCGTAAAGCACGTAGCAACATCGGCATGATATTTCAGCACTTTAACCTGATGCGCTCCCGCACGGTATACGGCAACATTGCGTTTCCACTGCTGGACGCGGGGCTTAGCAAGCAGCAGGAGCGCCAAAAGGTGCTTGGACTGCTGAAGCTGGTAGGCATGGAGGATAAAATAGACGCGTATCCCAGCCAGCTATCAGGCGGTCAAAAGCAGAGGGTGGCCATTGCTCGGGCGCTGGCCAGCGATCCCAAGGTTCTTTTATGCGATGAAGCCACCAGCGCACTCGACCCTCAAACCACGCAATCCATATTACGCCTGCTTCGGGACTTGAATCGGGAACTGAAGCTAACGGTGGTAATCATTACCCATGAAATGGCGGTGGTCAAGGAAATATGCCATCGTGTGGCGGTGATGGAAAATGGCCGCGTAGTGGAAATGGATGGCGTGTTCGATATTTTCGCCAATCCAAAGCATCCCATCACTCGGGATTTTATCCGCACCACCTCCAATCTTCAAAAGGTGTATGATCTGCTGGAAGAAAAATCCCCTGTGGTGCAGCTTGAGCCAAACGAGCGAATCGTTCGCCTCACTTATTTTTCAAAGAATGTGGCGGAACCGGTGATCTCAGTGCTTTCGCGGGAATATGGGATCAATATGAGCATCATATTTTCCTCCATTGAAATCATCGACGATGCGCCATTGGGCGGTTTGGTGGCCATCATGGGCGGCGACGATGGAAAGATCGAACAGGCTTTGGCTTATTTAAAGGAGCGCAACATTAGCGTGGAGGTAATTGCCGATGGCAGAGTTCATAAGTAATTTCATCCCCAACGTGATTGATAAATGGTCGGAGCTGTGGATTTCCTTTGGCGAAACGCTGTATATGATGGCGGTGTCCGGCGTGATCTCCTTTGCGCTGGGACTGATCTTAGGCGTGACCCTTACCGTAACCGCGCATGGAAGGATTATGAGCAATCGTTTTGTTTACACGGTGCTGGATAAACTGATCAATATATTCCGCTCCATCCCCTTCATTATTTTGCTGGCGGCGCTGATTCCCTTAACCCGTTTGATTGTGGGCAAAGCAATCGGCACGGCGGGCGCGATGATTCCGCTGATCTTCGGCACAGTGCCGTTTTTCTCCCGCCAGATTGAATCCGCATTGGCAGAGGTGGATCACGGCTTGATTGAGGCGGCGCAGTCCATGGGCTTAAGCCCGATGAAGATCATCTTCCGCGTTTACCTTCGGGAAAGCGTGCCCGGTATCATGCGCGGTACAACCATTACCTTTATCAGCTTAGTTGGTCTTACGGCTATGGCGGGCGCGGTTGGCGGCGGCGGCTTGGGGGACTTTGCCATCCGCTACGGCTATAACCGCAATCAGGTGGACATCACCTATGCCACGGTAATCATTCTTGTTGCGGTCGTCAGCCTCATTCAAGGCTTCGGCAATATCATCATCAAAAAGACAACCCATTAATTTTAGGAGGATTTGATCATGAAAAAGACAACGGCAATTGTAGCGGTGCTTCTGGTGCTTACCCTCGTCTTTGGCGCCTGTGCGGAGGAAAAAACCACCTATACCTTGGGTGTATGCGGAGAATATAACGATTACTGGGAGCCGGTAATTCAGAAGCTGAAGGAAGAGGGCATAACGCTTAAGCTAGTAGAATTTTCATCCTATCCTCAGCCCAACCGTGCGCTAAACGACGGGGAAATTGATTTGAACGCTTTCCAGCATCACAAGTACTTAGCCAGCGAGGTGGAATCCAACGGCTATGAGCTGACTGTGGTAGGCGATACCATCATCGCGCCCCTTGGCTTGTATTCCCTCAAGGTGAAGGATGTGGCTGAAATCAAGACGAACGACAGCATTGCCATCCCCAACGATCCCTCCAACGGCGGTCGGGCGCTGAAGCTTTTGGAAACCGCTGGCTTGCTTACCGTGGACCCCGCGGTTGGGTACCTGGGAGAGAAGAAGGATATTACAGCCAATCCCCTCAATTTGGACATTATTGAAACCGATGCGGCGCAGCTGCCCAGCCTGCTGCCAGATGTGACCGCCGCAATTATTAATGGCGGTAACGCTCTTGGCTACGGCTATACGCTGGATGACGCAATTTATGTTGAAACCCCTGCCGAGGGCAGCGATAACCCTTATATCAACATTTTGGTATGCCGTACCGCGGACAAGGACAATCCCTTGTTTGCCCATATCCTAGAACTGCTGCAAACAGACGATGAAGCCAAGCTGCTTTACCAGCTCTACAACGGCACCATCGTTCCCGCTTGGGAGACCACCGTAACGGGTGCGGAGGCGGCGACTGTTCAATGACGCTTTATCAAGAAATCGTAGGGGAACAAGTGAAGCTTGTTTCCCTGCGCCGCTTTTTTCATCAGCATCCAGAGCTTCCCAAACAGGAATTCCATACCGCTGAAAAGATCGAAGAACTGCTGGACGCATGGGAGCTGCCGCATCGCCGTGTGGATCAAACAGGGGTTTACAGTGAAATTGTGGGAACCAAGGGCGATGGACCCATCGTAGTACTTCGCGCAGATATGGACGCACTGCCCATTCAGGAAGAAAACGATTTGCCCTTTCGCTCACAAAACCCAGGTGTGATGCATGCCTGCGGTCACGATATGCACACTGCGGCTTTGCTGATGGCGGCGTATACGCTCAAACGCCACAGCGCCGAATTTGGCGGCACGGTACGGTTGTTTTTTCAGCAGGCGGAGGAAATCGGCTATGGTGCCAGACGCTTTATTGAGGCGGGGCTTTTGGAAGGCGCGTCCCGCGTGTTCGGGGTTCATTGTGCGCCCGATTTGCCTGTGGGGCAGGTGGGGGTAAAGCCGGGGCCAAACAACGCCTCGGTGGACCATTTTACCATCCGTATTCACGGCCGAGCCGCCCATGTATCCACGCCCCAATTGGGAGCAGACGCGGCTTATATTGCCGCACAAATCGTCGTTGGGGCGCAGGCGCTGGTAACTCGCATGACCGCGCCTACCGATGCGGTTATCGTGGGCATAGGCAAGCTAAGCGCAGGCAGTGCCTATAATATTGTTGCACAGGAAGCCGTGCTGGAGGGTACTACGCGGCTGTTTACGCCAGAATTGCGCCAATCGGTCAATGCGCGGCTGGAACGGCTGGCAAAGGCTACCGCAGAGCTATACGGCGGCCAAGCGGAGGTGGAATGGGTCGATTATGCCTCGCCTCTTGTAAACAATGCGGAGGTTTGCGCGGAGGTAGGAGCTAAGGCAAAGGAAATGCTGGGTCAAGCGGCGCTGGTTTCCCAAAGGCCACTTTCCTGCGGCGGCGACGACTTTGCAGAGCTGCTGCTTCGGGTACCAGGGGTTTATGCTTATGTGGGCACCGCTTCCGATGAAACGCCCGGTTCCTGTGGGCCTGCCCATAACAGCCGTTTTGCGATTGACGAGGGCGCACTGCCTATTGCGGCTGCTCTTTACGCCGAATGCGCGTGGATGTGGCTGAAACGGTAAGGAAGCTATGTTTATTGGCTTAATGCCCTTGCCGACCTCTCACACCACCGTGCGTACCGTTCGGTACACGGCGGTTCAACTGCTTAAGTGTAGTTTTTGTAAACGCTCGTACTGTGCGGATTGTTCATCCTATCCAGCAGGTACGAGCCTTTCGTCGTTCGTCGCTGACATCTTCCTGCTTGGACAATTGAAGAACTCTATGGTATAATGGTTTTGTAACAATTTACCTGCACAAAGCGATTACGGAGGAATGCGACGATGATCACCGGCGCAATAAAGAACAAGGTTGATAAAATCTGGACGGATATTTGGGCTGGTGGAATCACAAATCCTCTGACCGTCATCGAGCAACTGACCTATTTGCTTTTTATTCGCTCTCTTGACGAAAAAGAGCTGGAACGCGAACAGTTTGAAAATGTATCTGGTACAGTGATGGAGAAAATTTTTCCACAGACTCCCATTGGTCAATCCATGCGTTGGAGTCGCTTTAAGGATAAAGACCCGCATGAGATCTTTGACACGATTTCTATGCTGGTTTTCCCTGCGATTAAGAGCATGAAAAACGGAAGGCTACCCGAAATTGACGAACATGGAAAGATTATACGCTCCGACGACAACGCAAGCGATCATTCGGACGATGATATGACGGCGTTTTCCCGCTATATGGAAGATGCGATGTTCTTGATCCCGACGCCGCAGGTGCTGCAAAAGATCATCACTGGGCTGGAAGACTTGTATCAGCATGATTTGACGGGTCTGGATATGCAGGGCGATTTGTATGAATATATGCTTGGCAAGCTGTCCACGGCGGGTCAAAACGGGCAGTTCCGCACGCCCAAGCACATACGCGAGATGATGGTGGAACTAATCGCGCCCACACCCGATGATTTAATCTGTGATCCGGCCTGCGGCACGGCGGGCTTTCTGGTTTCCGCATGTGAATTTGTGCGTACCCATTACGAAACGACGATGACCAGCGAGCAGTGGGGGCGCTTTGCGGGAGAGAGCTTTACTGGTTTTGATACAGATCGAACCATGCTGCGAATCTCTGCTATGAACCTCATGCTGCACTCGATCACGCATCCGCAGATTGAATACCGAGATAGCGTGTCAAAACAAAACGGAATCGCTTCAAAATTTGATGTCATCCTCGCCAATCCTCCGTTTAAGGGCTCGATTGATGTGGAGAGCATCCACGATAACCTGAAAAACGTGACGAACACAAAAAAGACGGAATTGCTTTTTGTAGCGTTATTTCTACGAATGCTAAAAAAAGGCGGACGCTGTGCCTGTATCGTGCCGGATGGCGTTTTGTTCGGTTCATCAAAGGCGCACCAGTCGCTCCGTGAAGAACTGATTGAAAAGCATCAGCTTCGCGCGGTGATCTCTATGCCGTCTGGCGTGTTCAAGCCATACGCCGGGGTTTCCACCGCCCTGCTGGTATTTACCAAGACGGGTGCTGGCGGTACGGAAAACGTGTGGTTTTACGACATGCAGGCAGACGGCTTCAGCCTCGACGATAAACGCGGTGAGATTGACAGAAACGATATTCCAGATATTATCGCCCGTTTCCGTGTGCTCGACGGGGAAACGTCGCGCGCCCGCACAGATAGGAGCTTTCTTGTACCCAAGCAGGAAATTGTGGACAATGGTTATGATCTGTCCATCAATAAGTACAAACAAACCGAGTATCGGGCTGTTGAGTACCCCAGCACGCAGGAAATTCTTACCGACTTACGCGAACTGGAAAAGAAGATTAACGTGGAAATGGATGCGCTCGAAGACCTGCTCAGGCAGTAAAATTCGGATTTGTGGGGGTGATGGGATGAGGAAAGTGAGACTTGGCGATGTCTGCACGGTAGTATCTGGTAGTACTCCAAAAACAGAAAACCCTGAGTTTTGGGGCGGAGATATTGACTGGATAACGCCAGCAGAAATCACCGATGAAACATATATCATTGAGAGCAGCGTGCGTAAAATCACGAAAAAAGCGGTTGCCAAAACAGGACTCAGCCCATTTCCAGCTGGCACAGTCATATTGTCATCAAGAGCCCCGATTGGAAAAGTTGCCATTGCTGGTAAAACGATGTATTGCAATCAGGGCTTTAAGAATCTGATCTGTGGTTTGGAAATCAGAAATGAGTTCTTATATTGGTTTCTTCGTGGAAATACCGACTATTTGAACTCATTAGGGCGAGGTGCAACGTTCAAGGAAATTTCAAAAACCATAGTTGAGGGTATAGAAATTTCTTTACCAACCTTGGCAGAACAAGAAAAGTGTGCAAGAACACTGAGAAAAGTTACTGACATCATCTGTGCTTGCAAACAGCAGCTTTTTGCCCTCGATACC
>JAVXND010000021.1:0-38321 GCA_036645955.1 Clostridia bacterium
GCTGTTTTCTGCAAACTCTTTTGCGGAGAGGTGCCCGTGTGGGGGGCAGTCCCCACGCCAGTGTCGCGGAAAGCCATTTCCGCACCCCGTACCCCCGTGTGGGGGGCAGTCCCCACGCCAGCCGCGCGGAAAGCCATTTCCGCACCCCCCGCCCCCCTGTGGGGGCGGCACCCCGCGCGCCCCTGTGTGGGCAGCACCCCCCATTGCAATATCAAAAAAAGCCTCTATACCCATGCATTAAGCAAGCGGTACAGAGGCTTTTTCCTTCCTTTAATCCAGCGGGCGAACCAAAATAAACGGGGTGAGCTCGTCGCCCTGTCCGCTTGGGTTGTCCGCCATAGCGTCTTGAATTTGCGCGTCGGTAAGCGGCATATCACTGCTCTTGCCAAGCTGGTCGCGCTGTATATCATTTGCATCCATCAGCACAATCGGAATCCCGGTTTGCTTGCTGAGCTCTTCGCAAAGCTGATCGGCATTTTCAGGATTGATGAGCGCCAACTCGTGATACAGCTCAAAGCTGGAGCGCGTGTAAAAGCCGTCAATTCCGCCCACACCCTTGCCGCACACGCGGTAAAACACACCCTTCACGCCAAAAGGCTTGGTAATGGCGCTTGAAGCCGCCGCCAGCAGCACGCGGGGCAAGCCCACCATATCCACCACAAGCTGCAGCTTGTAGGGTTCATGCATGCCCACGCCTGTGTGATTAATGCCCGCAAAACGCCATAGATGATTGGCCCAAAAGCCGGGCTTCACTTCATCGCGCGTTCTGACGGATTTTACGCACATGCACATCACCTTTGCGCCAAAGCTAACAATGTCGCCCGGCTTGTAAAGCGGACGCACGTATTTTTCAATCAGCTCTCTTTGGCTCTCGCCCACCTCAACAAAGTGGGTTTGAATGGCATAACGGTCATATTTGCGACCGTCCTTACCCGTGATGGTACCGCGGTCGAAATAGGTGACGCCTGCCTCTTCACGATGCTGTTCCTCCATGTTGCGGGAAGGGATGATACCCATGTAGATCGCCTCCGTTGTTTATTTTCTTTACATATTTTCGAAGAAGGGCTCGTCCTGTGCATTCACCAAAATACCCAGCTCGTTAAATTTCAGCGGCACGGGCTTAGCCATGATGTATTTAAGAATAGCATCAAAGCGCACCGTTTCGGTATAGGTAAGCAATGTAAACGATACCCCATGCTTCTTAGCGCGGCCCGTGCGGCCAATGCGGTGCAGATAATACTCGTTTTCGTTGGGAAGATCGTAGTTGATTACAGCCTCCACATCATCCACATCAATGCCGCGCGCGGCTACGTCTGTAGCAAGTAAAATTTGGAATTTTCCCTTGCGGTAGCTCTGCATTACATCGTTGCGGGCGCTCTGGCGCATATCGCCATGCAAGCAATCAGCGGGATAACCCGCATCCTGCAAGCGTTTGCAAAGGCGCTGTGTCATATCCTTGGTGTTTATGAACACCATCACGCGCTGATAAACGTCACTATCCAGCAAATAGAGCAAATGCTCGTATTTATGCTCGCGCTCGGTTTCAATCACGTATTGCGTAATTTGCGGACGGTTTTCCTTGGTGGCGGCAATCATAACCTCCACAGGGTTTTGCTGATACTTCCACGCGATGGTCATTACGTCCTGATTGGTTGTGGCTGAAAACAGCACCAGCTGGCGCTCAATGGGGGTGGCCTCGATAATCTTGGTCACATCCTTCACAAAGCCCATGTTGAGCATTTCATCCGCTTCGTCAAGCACCATGGTGTGTACGCTATCCAAGCGGATATTGCCGCGGTTGATGTGATCCAGCAGCCGCCCGGGCGTAGCCACCACAATTTGCGGCCCTTGCTTTAGCTGGGTGATTTGCTTGATGATGGGTTGACCGCCGTATAAGCAGGCAATGTTCACGCCTGGGATATACCGTGCCAGCGCCTTGAGCTCCTCTGTGATTTGCAGGCTCAATTCCCTTGTGGGTGCCAAAACCAGCTCTTGTACGCGCTTGTCCTTTAAATTGACATACTCAAGCATCGGGATGCCAAAGGCGCATGTTTTACCAGTTCCCGTTGGCGCGATCGCGATCACGTCACGGCCCTCCATCATGAGCGGCAGGGTTTTTTCCTGCACGGGGGTCATATCTTGAAAGCCCATTTTTTCAACGGCTTTCAATATCTCCGTGCTGAGGTCTGCATCCGAAAACTTCATGGGTTCCATTGCTTCTGTTGCCAAGACTTGTGCTCCTTACTGTGCTTTATGTTCTATCAAATACTGCTCTATGGCGCGGCTCAATTGATCGGGGCATGAGGTGTTTCCCTGGCAGGGAATGCCGCGCAGCTTGTTCATCACTTCATGCGCATTTTGCCCAACCACCAGCTGTGCAAGCCCCGTTGTATTGCCACGGCAGCCGCCTGTAAAGCTACAGGCTGTAATGGTGTCGTTTTCAATATCCAAATCAATTGCGGATGAGCAGGTGCCCTTGGTCTTAAAATGCATGCTTCCCTCTCCTTTATGCTTTCGCAAAATAAGCCAATTTGTTATATTCGACAGCATGTCCCGTTTTTCCTTCCAAACTTTTCACATTGCTAAAAGAGCGGCATACGTTAAAAGTATCAGCGCCAAGGGGCAAAAAGGGAGCGATGCGATGAGCATTTTAATCACAGATTCCTCCTTAGGCGTACAGGAATCACCCGAAACCGGCTCGCCATTTTCAGCCATTTCCTGTCCCTTCCAATCTCCCTATATGCCCTGCGCCACGCGCGAGCATTTGCTTTTTTGCTGCCGTCAGGCGCTGGATTGCTTGTGCCTGAGCCGCACAAATCACAGGGAGCTGTGCCGTATGCCTGCCATGCCGGCGCTTTGCGCGTTATGCTCATCCCCCTGTGAGCGCTATCTTTACCAGCTAAGCTCCGAGGCGGATTGTGTCCATACACGCCGAATGGCTACGGGAGAATTGTTGTTTGCCGCGCCTACAGGGGTTTTTCCCCGCATGATGCGCCTCCACCCAAGCGGGCGTGCATTGCTTGTAGCCGGCGGCGCGGTGAACGAGGCTTATTTACTGCGTGCGCCCGAGCTTAGCCGCGAAGGGGTCATCGAGCTCAAAAGCCCCTGCTTTGCCGCCGATTTTTGGAGCGGCGGGCTGATCCTAGTGTGCGCCTCTGAGCGCGAGGATATCCAAACAGTTGTCTATACGCTTGCACCCCATGCGGTGCGTCCGCACGAATTAATTGAACTGCCGGGCCAGCCGGGTGCGCTGTGCGTATGCCCCGATGGCTTTACCGCACTGCTGAGCACACCCGATGGGCTGATGAAGCTGGATATTCGCACAGGTAAACTCCTGTGGAACCTGCCAGAATGGGCGCTTTGCATGGGCCTGTGCTGTAAGGGCAGCTTCGCGCTTTTGTCCGATACGCTTTGCGGGCAGGTTTGCTTGCTTTCGCACGAACAGCCATGGCTCAAGCGCACGCTATGCACAGGCGCGGATGCCCAAGCCTGTTTCTGCTAGTTTTTAGCATACTTCTTGACCCTTCGGCACATCCTTTTAGCGAAGCCCTTTGCGCAAAGTGCGCATGCGTGAGCATGGGTCTAAAAGGAGAAGACTGCTATGTTGGATAAGATTTCGCTGGTTCTGGTCATCGTCGGCGCCATTAACTGGGCACTGGTTGGCGTGTTTCAATTTGACCTTGTGGCTTACCTCTTCGGCGGACAATCCGCCGTGGTAAGCCGCATTGTTTACACACTCGTAGGTGCGGCGGGGCTTTGGTGTATCTCGTTGCTTTTTGGCGAGCGCACGTCAGCCAAAGAATAACTGCCCAACTGCAAACGAAGCTGTGCAACGGCTTGCAGTAAAAACGCGCGGTTGGTGGGCTTGCCGCGTTCGGGATCGACCGTTGCGCCAAAAAAGCGCTCAATCCCGCGTAGGTTACCCTGCGTAAACACATTTTCCACCGCCAGGCGCAAGCACCTTTCCACTGCGGCGGGCGTGGTATGATGTGCCTGCGCACAGGCTGTATATAGCTCGCCCATGGCCGCCTCCTCCTGCGCGGGAGAGGGCAGCATGCGGCAAATCAGCCAGCTTGCATAAGCGCGTCCCTTCAAATCTCGCTTTAAAGAAAGCAGATTCAAAAAAGCCTCCGTCGCTTCCCAATCTCGGTTTCGATTTGCCGCTGCCAGCATTGGCAGCGGCTTTTTGGCAAGCACGCGCAGTAGCATGCAAAGCCGATCAGGCGTTGTAAAAAAAGGCACGACACAATCAACTGCGGGTTCAAAGCGTTCAAATAGCTCTGGCTCGCTTAAAAAAAGCACGCGCGGTGGGCACAGCAAATTTTGCTCCCGAAGTGCACAAAGCACCGCTAAACCGTCCAGCTTAGGCAAGCATGCATGCAATAACAGCAAATCAAAGCCTTCGTGTAATAGGTCATGAAGGGCAGACAGCCCATCTGCCGCAACCTCTATATCCCATTGCGCGCCGCTTGCATACAGCTCTGCGCAAACCTGTTCCGCCTGCGCCAGGCTCAGCGTAGCAATCAAAAGCCGCATAGCCACACCTCCCTCAACAGGATGTACGCCATACAGCGCTTCATTCCTGCCTCGAAAAATAAGGAGCTTTGTCGAATGAGCGTTCATTCAAAAGACCTTTCGCATTTCAAAAGACCATTTGACGTTTCTTTTCCTTATGAAGTATAATACACAGGCTTCATAACTCAAAGAAGCTAGGTTGTCAGGAAAGGAGTCCTATTTCATGCACATTCTGATTGCTTATGCCACCAAAACAGGCACCACAGAGGAAGCCGCCGCTCGGCTCCAAGCACAGCTCACGTTGCTGGGCGCGCAAGTCACGCTTGCCAATCTTTCCAGCCCCACACCCCATTTATCCGATTATGACGCTATTATCGTCGGCTTTCCCATTCGTATGGGGCAAATGCATAAGCTTGCCACCCGCTTTTTGCTTTCAGCGCACGATTCATTGATGAAGGTGCCGCTTGGTCTCTTTTGTTGCCGATGCGGCAAGGAGGACCTCCATGCATTGCTTTCCCAAAAGCTGGGTACCGAGCTTTTTTCGCATGCAATGCAGGTCGCTTCCTTTGGCGGTGAAATCATTCTTGAAAAGCAAAAAGGCATGGATCGCTGGATTACCAAATCGATGATGGCAAGCTCCATGCTTGCAAAAATGAACCCATCAGGCATTGATCATCAAAGCATATCAGCCTTTGCAGCTGCATTTCTGGAAGGCAAAGCCCTTGTGTAAGCTGCCCTTTGTTCTTGCGGGGCGCGTGGTACGCGGCAAGCAGCTCGGCAGCAAGCTTGGCTTTCCCACAGCCAACATCGCCTACGATCCGGCAAAGCGCGATTGGCCTCAAGATGGTGTGTATATTGGCGTGGCAGAGCTTGAAGGCCACAGCCAAAGCTATGTAGCCATTCTCAACCAAGGCAAGCACCCCACCGTACCCGAGGGTTTGCCCACCATAGAGGCGCACTTGCTTGGTTATCCCGAGCATGCGCTGTATGGGCAGTGCATGAAGCTGGTCTATCGCCAGTTTTTGCGTGCGGAGCAAGCCTTCCCATCCTTAGAAGCACTCAAAGCACAGCTTTCACGTGACCGCGAAGCTGCGCTTCAATGGGCGAGCCAAAACGAACCCGCGCTCTTTGCACAGGCAAATGGTTCTGCCCTATCAGGTCATAAAAGGAGTTTGTCCGATATCATGGAGCAAAAAGCTTTATCTTTTGATTTTCCCATGTGTACCGAAAACGCAACCTACTCATACGAGGAGGATGCAAGCCCCGCCGTTGAAAGCGTAAGCCTGCGCATTCCCAAAGGTAGCTTTGTGGCGGTTTTAGGGCATAACGGTTCAGGCAAAAGCACGCTGGCCAAAATGATGAATGCCCTGTACCTGCCCACCGATGGGCGCGTGCTGGTTTGCGGAATGGATACCTCTGCCTGCGAGGATGCATGGACCATTCGCAAGCATGCGGGCATGGTGTTCCAAAACCCCGATAACCAAATCGTAGCCAATGTGGTGCGCGAGGATGTGGCCTTCGGGCTTGAAAACCTGGGCGTGCCTCAGGAAGAGATGATTCCCCGCATTGACGCGGCTTTAGCGGCTGTGCGCATGACAGAGCGTGCTTCCTTCGCGCCGCACATGCTAAGCGGCGGTCAAAAACAGCGCGTAGCCGTAGCAGGCGTGCTCGCCATGCAGCCCGAGGTGATGATTTTAGATGAAGCCACCGCCATGCTTGACCCTTCAGGGCGCAAGGATGTGCTTGAAACCGTGCGCAAGCTAAATCGCGAGCGCGGCATCACCGTTGTTTGGATCACGCACTTTATGGAAGAGGCCGCCGTTGCCGATCGTGTGGTGGTGCTCCACAAGGGCGCTATCGCCATGGACGGTACCCCCGCCGAGGTTTTTAGCCACGTAAGCGAAATCAAAGCATTGGGGCTTGATGTTCCGCCCATGGCAGAGCTGGCGCGGGAGCTTCGCGAAAAGGGCTTGCCCTTGCCCGCAGGCGTTTTAACCGTCGCGGATATGGTAAAGGAGCTGAAAAACACACTATGCCCATCCAAGTAGAGCATTTAACCCATACCTATATGGCAGGCGGTCCATTTTCCGCCGTTGCGCTAAACGACGTGTCCCTCACCATTGAGGACAATGAGCTCATCGGTCTGTTGGGGCACACAGGTTCAGGCAAAACCACGCTCGTTCAGCACCTCAACGGCTTAATCAAGCCCACGCAAGGGCGCGTTGTGGTGGACGGGCTGGATGTGGGCCAAAAGGGTGCCAGCCTGCTGGAGGTGCGCAAAAAAGTAGGGCTCGTGTTTCAATACCCCGAATATCAGCTTTTTGAAGAAACCGTTGCAAAGGACATCGCCTTTGGCCCCAAAAACATGGGGCTTTCCCCCGCCGAAATTGATGAGCGCGTGCGCTTTGCCATGGAGCAGGTCGGCCTTGTGTACGACGAGCTTGCACAGCGCTCCCCCTTTGAGTTAAGCGGCGGACAAATGCGGCGCGTTGCCATTGCGGGCGTGCTGGCCATGCGCCCTAAGGTGCTTGTGCTGGATGAACCCACCGCTGGGCTGGACCCCGCAGGCAGGCGAAGCATTTTGGCGATGATTCGCCATTTGCATGCGGCAGGCGGGCTCACAGTGGTCATGGTGAGCCACAGCATGGATGATATTGCCGACCTTGCCACAAGGCTTCTGGTCATGAGCAAGGGCGAATTGGTGCTCAGCGGTACGCCGCGCGAGGTTTTCATGCAGGAGGATTTGCTTCGCTCCATTGGGCTGGGCGTTCCGCAAGCCGCCGAGCTTACCCATGCCCTGATTGCGGAGGGCTTTGATTTGCCCGCCGATCTCTACACCCCCTGCGAAGTGCGCGATGCCATACTCGCCCTGTTGCAAAAGGGAGGCAAAGCATGCTAAGCGATATTACTTTGGGGCAATACCTCCCTGGCGATACCTTGGTTCACCGCATGGACCCCCGCATGAAAATCATCCTCACCTTGCTTTACATCGCCGCCATTTTTTGCGTAACCAGCCCGCTATGGTACGTGATTCCGCTTTTTTATGTACTGCTCAGCGCCAAGCTTGCGGGGCTTACCCTCAAGCATATGCTCAAAGCCATCAAGCCGCTTCGCTTTTTGCTGATACTCACCTTTATCCTCAATCTGTTTTTTTCATCAGGCACCACGGTTTGGGTTCAATGGGGCTTTTTGAAAATTACGCAGGAAGGGGTATTTACAGCCGTTCATTTCAGCATGCGGCTCATTTTTTTGGTGGTGGGCACATCTCTGCTCACGCTTACCACCTCGCCCGTTGCTTTAAGCGATGGCATTGAAATGCTCTTAAAGCCGCTGAAGGTGGTCCATTTCCCCGCCCATGAGCTTGCCATGATGATGACCATCGCCCTGCGCTTCATTCCCACCTTAATTGAAGAGGCGGACAAAATTATGAAAGCGCAAATGGCGCGCGGCGCTGATTTTGAAAGCGGCAACCTGCTAAAGCGTGCCAAGGCGATGATTCCCCTGCTGGTACCGCTCTTTGTAAGCGCCTTTCGCCGCGCGGGGGATCTTGCCATGGCCATGGAAGCGCGTTGCTATCATGGGGGCGAAGGCCGCACACGCCTGCGCGTGCTTCGTTTTCAAAGCATTGATGCTTGGGCGCTGGCGGTCACTGCCGCAATGCTTCTCTTGACTATTTTTGCTGGGATGTGGATCAAATGACCTTGCTGCCCTCCGCCCGCAACGAAATTTCCGCTCCCCCTCCGCGCAGGGTTTTGCTCACGCTAAGCTATGACGGTACGGCTTATGCAGGCTGGCAGCGTCAGCAAAACGCCATGACCGTACAGCAAAAGGTAGAGGACGCGTTTTACAAGCTCACTGGAGAGCAAATCAGCATGATGGGCGCAAGCCGCACCGATGCGGGTGTACATGCCTTGGGGCAATGTGCGCATTTTGACACCCTGAGCCGTATCCCCGCCGATAAGCTTCCCTTTGCGCTTAACACCTGTCTCCCACGCGATATCCGCATATTGGGCGGGCGCGATGTGCCTGCCAACTTTCATGCGCGCTTTGACGCAAAGGGCAAGCGCTATACCTACCGCATCCACAACGAGCGGCACGCAAGCGCACTCTACCGCAACCTGTACGCGCATGTACCTCAACGCCTTGACGTAGCGCTTATGCAGCAAAGCCTGACACTGTTGGTAGGCACCCATGATTTTGCGGCCTTCCAAGCGGCGGGCGGCACTGCCAGAAGCACGTTACGCACCATTCGCGAGCTTTCCCTTACCCAACAGGGAAACGATTTGACCCTTACCATCAGCGGAAACGCATTTCTGTATAACATGGTACGTATCATCGTAGGAAGCATGCTGGACATCGGCAGCAAACGCGTTGCACCAAACGTATTTGAGCTTGCACTAGCCACGGGCGACCGTTTAAAGCTTGGGGTAACCGCACCCGCCTGCGGGCTGGAGCTAACGGAAGTCTTTTACGAGCGTTAGCACGTCCGCCTTGGAAAATAGCGTTAGCAGAATGAAGGAAGCGCAAACAGCAAAGCCGAATTACCCTAAATGGGAGTTACTCCCTCACCCACCGCATGCCCACCACAAATAGAAAGCGAGTGATTACCCATGAAACCCTATGTCATCAGCTGCTGCTCCACCGCAGACCTTAGCGAAGAGCATTTTCTCGCACGAGATATTCACTATGTTTGTTTTCACTACATGATGGACGGCAAACAATATACCGACGACCTGGGCAAGTCCATGCCCTTTCACGATTTTTACCGTGCCATGGCAAATGGCGCACAAACGCGCACATCACAAGTAAACGCAGAAGAGTTTGTTGCCTACTTCACCCCTTTTTTGGAGCAAGGGCAGGATATTTTGCACTGCTGCTTATCAAGCGGCATTTCAGGCGTGAGCAACTCCGCCTGCATTGCGCGTGACGAGCTGGCCGTCAAATACCCAGACCGCAAAATTTATGTGGTGGACTCTCTGGGTGCCTCTTCAGGCTACGGCCTGCTTATGGATCGCTTGGCAGACCTGCGCGGCGAAGGCAAAACCATTGAGGAACTGCACGCCTTTGCAGAGGATCGCAAGCTCAATCTTCACCATTGGTTTTTTTCAACCGACTTAACCTTTTACGTCAAAGGCGGCCGTATCTCCAAAGCGCAAGGCTGGTTTGGCACCATTCTCAAAATTTGCCCCCTGCTTAACATGGATGATCTTGGGCGATTGATTCCGCGCTTCAAAATTCGCGGTACCAACAAGGTCGCTCACGAAATTGTAAACATGATGGAGCAGCACGCCGATGATGGCCTGCAATACAGCGGCAAGTGCTACATTTCAAATTCGGATTGCTTGGAAACCGCGCAAACCGTTGCCAATCTGGTGGAAGAGCGCTTTCCCAAGCTAAACGGCCGCGTTGTGATCAACAGCGTAGGCACAACCATCGGAAGCCATACAGGGCCTGGAACCGTTGCTTTGTTTTTCTGGGGCGACCGTCGGGTCAAGTAATCCGTCCATTTTCGGACAGGGAAAAGCATCATTTGTCGGGACATCGTTTTTTCATCGTGATAGGATACTTGTGCAGGCAGCGAGCTTATCGCCGCAAATGCCAAAGTGATCGACATTGCGCTCAAGTACGGATATGACTCCCCCGATAGCTTCACAAAAGCGTTCACTCGCTTTCATGGTGTCACACCTTCGTCTGCACGAAAAAGCGGAGCAACCGTCAAATCCTTTGCTCCGCTCCAAATTTCATTCACTTTGAAAGGCGGTTTTACCATGGAGTACAAAATTGCAGCGAAGGATGCATTTACGGTCATTGCGGTATCCAAGCATTTTGCTTATGAAAATGCGGCGCTTGAAATTCCCAAATTCTGGGCCTCACACTATCAAGCGGGCAAGGGCAGTACCGTATGCGGAATGTACGGCATTAACATCGACAAGGCTATGGGCGGCAAGGAATTTGAATATCTGCTGGCAGACGAGTATGACGGCAAGCGTGCTGTACCGGAGGGCTTTGTAACAAGAACCATCCCCGCTTTCACTTGGGCTGTGTTCCCCTGCGTTGGCACCATGCCCGAGGCAATGCAGGAAACCAACCGAAAAATCTTTTCCGAATGGCTGCCCAACTGCAGGGATTACGAATTTGCCGCTGGCTACTGTGTGGAAATGTACAACAGCCCCGCCGATTATCCAAATGGTGTGCACGACGAGCGGTATTACTGCGAAATTTGGATTCCCGTAAAGAAAAAATAGTCTCTTTTTCAAACAACGCGGCCTGTATGGAACGGTCTTAACCATTCCATACAGGCCGCGTTTTCTCAACCACCCTAGCGAGCACGCTGTTGGAGCAGACAAGCTTACGCCGTGTGCTCCATGCTCAATTTGTCCGCAATCATGGCAATAAACTCCCCGTTGGTGGGCTTATCCTCTGGTGTGCAAACCCTGCATCCAAAGGCTTGGTTCAGCATTTCAATGCGGCCGCGGTTCCACGCTACCTCAATGGCGTGACGAATGGCACGTTCTACCTTGCTTGCGCTTGTGCAATAATGCTTTGCAATGCCAGGGTAAAGCTCTTTGGTAATGCGGTTGATCACATCTGTATTTTCAATCACCATTTTAATGCCCACGCGCAAAAACTGATAGCCCTTGATATGCGCGGGAATGCCAATGGTCAAAAATAAACTGCTCAGGCGTTCGTCTATGGTTTGAACGCGGGGCTGCTGCTGTACTGCACCAGCCAACGGGTTTACAGGCGCTCCGCCATCACAGAGCTCACGAATATGGTTTAACAGGTGCTCCGCCTCAAAGGGCTTTACCATGTAAAACATAACGCCCAAATCCACGGCGCGCATCACAAAATCATCACGGCCCAGCGCGGTTATGGCAATTGTTTTGGGCATGGGATTTAGCTTTAGCCGTCTCATTTCCTCAAGCAAGGTATACCCATCCATCATGGGCATGATCAAATCCGTCACCATTATATCAAAGCTTTCTTCCGCTAGGCATTTCAGGGCTTCCACGCCGTTGGATGCCTCCTTGACCAAATCAATGCCGCTTTGCTTGCATAGAAATTCGACCATGCTTTTGCGCAATGCATCATGATCGTCCACCACCAGGATTCGAGTTCCGCGCACAATTCATTCCCCCTACGTGATTTTCTTACCTTTTTTTGCATTATAGCACAAGGCTCAACACAGGCAGAGCTTTCGTGAAAAATAGCAGAAAAGTTTCACAATGCGACATATTCTCTTTTGGATATGCTTCCATCGACCGCCATGTTCCAACCCATGCGGAAGCCAAATCCGTGATTTTTTTCATTCTTTTGTAAAATGCTGACGCATAGCACAAGGCTCCGCTGCTCATTTTGTCCCTTCATTTGCTTCATTTCTCAAAACATCATTATAAATATGTCATAATCATCAACAGGATGCTTAGATAATTGTTTTCAGCTGGGTTCCACTCAAATAAAAATTATTATCAGCGCACTTCGCAAACCGTAACGGGGTTATGTTTCCGCCCTTTTGCATGGTTTAACAAGCGTAAAATATGTGTCAAAACATTACTAAATTGTGCCATAGCCATCGTTTCTTATTTTTTTTGAGTTAGCCTATTGACATTTTTACCAAGGGAGGTTATCATAAGGCTACCAGCTGGAAACGTTTCCGGTAACGTTTTCTATAGTGACCAAAAACCCATTGCTTGGGTGGATAGGAGTGAGAGAAGTGCGGATTTTGACCATTCGGGACATCGCCTCCCAAGCAAAAGTCGGCATTTCTACCGTTTCCAGAGTGCTTAACAATCGCCCGGATGTAAAGGAGGAAACCCGTCAAAAGGTGCTTGCGGTGGTGGATGCATGCAACTATACCCAAAACAGCAACGCAAAAAACATGCGCATGCGGCAAAGCAGCACGGTTTCCATCATTGTGCGCGGGCGCGATAATAGCTTCCTTTACAACACAGCAGAAAAAATGCTTCAATGCGCAAAGGATCAGGATTATCAATATTTGATTGAATACATCGGTGAAAAAGAGGATGAGTTTGAAACTGCTCGCCAGCACCTGACCGAGAAAAAAACCCAAGGCATCATTTTTCTGGGAGCCAGCATCATTGGGCGTGAAGAAGCCATTGCGCAAATCAAGCTGCCCTTGGTATTTGCCACAGTAGATGCCTCTACGCTTGCAGGAAAGCGCATATCCTCCATTGGGGTAGACGACCGAAAAGCGGGGCAAACCGCCATTGATTACCTGCTAGACAGAGGTCACAGCCGCATTGCCATGTTAGGCGGCAAGCGGGAAATTCCCGACAGCATTGGTCTACGGTATTGCGGTGTATTGGATAGCTTCCAAAACCATGGCCTGCGCTTTGATGAAGCGCTCTATGTAGAATCCGGTTTTTCCATGTCCGCCGCCTACCGTGCAACCCAAGGCTTGCTTCGCAGCTCCCGCCCATTCAGCGCCATGTTTTGTACCAGCGATCTCATGGCCGTTGGTGCCATGAAGGCCATCACCGATGAAGGGCTCGCCATCGGCCGTGATGTATCGGTCATCGGCTTTGACGGAATTGAGCTTGGGCGCTACTATACGCCCACCTTGGCCACCATCAGCCAGCCCGCCGAGCAAATTGCGCAGGGCAGTGTGGATTTAATGGCCGCCTCCCTCAAGGATGAAAGCTTCTGCCACCATGTGCTATTAAACACCACACTGGTGGAGGGCGGCTCCGCAAAGCCCTGCCCCGCGGCGGTTTCATCACAGTTATAAACGCTATTAGCACGCAAGCAATGCGTGTTGATATAAAATCAAAAAGGAGCGAAACACAATGAAGAAATTCCTATCCGTATGCTTGGCACTGGCGCTTGTATGCGCAATGGCTGCCCCCGCATTGGCCGAAACCATTACCCTGAAGGTTTGGGGTTCTCAGGAAGATCAGGAAATGCTTGGCGAAATGACCGAGGCCTTTAAAGCCGCCAACCCCGACAAAACCTACGAAATCACCTTGGGTGTGGTAGGCGAGCCAGATGCCAAAACCAAGTACTTGGAAGACCCCGCCGCCGCCGCTGACGTATTTGCCTTTGCAAACGACCAGCTTTATGATCTGGTTCATGCCGATGCATTGTACGAAGTTACCCGCAACAAGGATGCTGTTGTTGCCGCAAACGTGGCCGGCTCCATCGAAGCGGCTTCTGTAGGCGATACGCTGTACGCCTACCCCATGACGGCCGATAACGGCTACTTCCTCTACTACGACAAATCCGTGGTTACCGATCCCTCCACCTTGGACGGCATTCTTGCAGATTGCGCCAAGGCTGGCAAAAAGATGTTCATGGATGTTTCCAACGGCTGGTACATTGCTTCCTTCTTCCTGGGCGCAGGCTGCACCTTGGGCTTGGATGAAGCTGGCAATCAGGTTTGCGATTTTAACAACGAAAAGGGCATTGCCGCTGGCGAAGCCATCAAAGCCTTCACCGCAAACGAAGCTTTCCTGACCGGTGACGATGCCATCCTGACCGGCGGCATGGGCGATACCATTGCAGCTGGCGTAACAGGCACATGGAATGCCGATGCCATTAAGGAAAAGCTTGGCGAAAACTATGCGGCCTGCAAGCTGCCCACCTTTACCTGCGGCGGTGCTCAGGTTCAAATCGGCTCCTTCGGCGGCTATAAGCTGGTTGGCGTAAACACCCAGACCGCTTTCCCCACCGATGCCATGGATCTTGCAGAATGGCTGACCAACGAAGCCAACCAAGTCATCCGCTTTGAAAAACGCGCCATGGGCCCCTCCAACATCAACGCCGCCGCCTCTGAGGGCGTGCAAGCCAATGTTGCACTGGCCGCGCTGGCCGCTCAAAGTGCTTTTGCCACCTCGCAAAAGGACGTGCTCGGCAACTACTGGAGCCCCTCTGAAGCTTTTGGCACCACCATGGAAGCCAAGGATTACAGCAAGGATGTGCCCACCCTGCTAAACGAGATGGTTGCACAAATCGTTGCCAAATAAGCAAACGAATCACGCAGGGAGCAGTCTGGCCCGCGCCGGGCTGCTCCCTTTTTCACCCCGCTTGAACAAAGGCTTATGCTTTTGTGAATCCGCCTAAATAGAGGAGGTATGGACTGTGTCCAAGCAATCGGGCCGCAAAAAAGGATTTTTGCGAACGGTAGCATCGCCCTTTGTAACCATCGGGCACATTTTTATCAAGGGGGATTGGATTACGCGCCTTTCCTTCCTGATAATGGGTTTTGGAAACCTCTGCCGTGGTCAAATTCTCAAGGGCATTGGCTTTTTGCTCTGCCAAGCCGCTACTGTCTGGTATTTTATCGGTTTCGGCTGGCAATATTTATCCAAAATCGGAACGCTGGGCACCACCTCCCAAGGCAAGGTATGGGATGAGGCCGCGCAGATTTTCCGCCGCACCATGGGGGATAACTCCATGCTCATATTGCTTTACAGCGTCATGAGCATCTTTCTTCTGCTATTTTTTCTTGGTCTTTATTTTACCAGCTTAAAATCCGCCTTTCACGCTCAAGAGCTAAAGGCAATGCAAAGGCCCCTGCCCACCGCAAGGCAGGATTTGCGCACGCTTTCCAATAGCCGCTTTCACACAACATTGCTCACGCTGCCCACCCTCATGGTGGTCGCGTTTACGGTGCTGCCCATTGTGTTCATGATTTTAATGGCTTTTACCAACTTTGACAAAAGCCATCAGCCGCCGGGAAACCTGTTTACTTGGGTCGGCGCCCAAAACTTCAAGGATATTTTTTGGCAAAGCTCCATTAAATCCTACACCTTCAGTCAGCTGCTGACTTGGACGCTCATTTGGGCCTTCTTTTCCACTTTTACCAACTATCTATTTGGCATGATCCTCGCCATCATGATCAACAAAAAGGGCATTCGCCTCAAAAGCATGTGGCGCACCATTTTTGTCATCACCATTGCGGTGCCGCAATTTGTGAGCCTGCTGCTGATGAGCCAGCTTCTGCATGACCAAGGCCCCGTGAATGTATTGCTCAAGCAAATGGGCTGGATCAAAGAGTCTATCCCCTTCCTGACCGATGGCAACATAGCGCGCGTGGTTGTGATTATTGTCAACATGTGGGTGGGCATTCCTTACACCATGCTCATTACCACAGGCATTTTGATGAACATTCCGCAAGACCTGTATGAAGCCGCCGAAATCGACGGTGCAGGCCCTGTCAAAGCGTTTTTCAAAATCACCCTCCCCTACATGCTGTTTGTAACCACACCCTACCTCATTACCCAATTTGTTGGTAACCTCAACAATTTCAACGTCATTTATCTGCTTACCAAGGGCGATCCAAAATCCGTCGAGTTTTTTCAAGCGGGCAAGACGGATTTGCTGGTCACTTGGCTATACAAGCTCACGGTGAACAATCAGGAATACGCCTTGGCCTCCACCATTGGCATTCTGGTGTTCGTCATCAGCGCAGGGCTTTCGCTGGTTGTGTATAACATGAGCGGCTCTGCCCGAAAGGAGGAGGAGTTTCAATGAAGATTGGCATCAAAGCGCGCCGCCGCACCTCCAACACCGTTATTTACATCATCCTGAGCATTTTGTCCATTATTTGGCTCGCGCCTATTGCGTGGCTGCTGCTCACCTCCTTCCGTGCGGAATCGGGCGCTTATACCACTTATCTGTTGCCAAAGGGGTATACGCTTGATAACTACATTCACCTGTTTACGCAAACGGAGCTGTTTAACTTTCCGCGCTGGTTCATGAACACGCTCTTGGTTGCCGTGTGTACCTGCGTACTCTCCACCATGATGGTGCTGATGCTTGCCTACACCTTCTCCCGCCTGCGTTTTAAAAGCCGCAAGGGCTTCCTCAACATCGGCATGATTTTGGGCATGTTCCCAGGCTTCATGAGCATGATCGCCGTTTACCATGTGCTCAAGGCACTCGGCATGGCGCAAACGCTGGTATCGCTTGTAATGGTGTACACGGCGGGGCAATGCTTGGGCTACCTCATTGCCAAGGGTTTCTTTGACACCATTCCAAAATCACTGGACGAGGCCGCCACCATCGACGGTGCCAGCAAGAACCAGATCTTTTGGAAGGTCATTTTGCCCAACTCCAGCCCCATTGTGGTGTATACAGCCATTACCTCCTTCATTGCGCCATGGGTGGACTTCATCTTTGTCAGCGTCATCATGAAGGACAATTACCAAAACTACACCGTTGCACTGGGCTTGTTTAAAATGCTGGAGCGCGAGCACATCTACCAGTATTACACGCAATTCTGCGCAGGCGCGATTCTGGTCTCCATCCCCATTACGCTTTTGTTCATCAAGATTCAAAAGTACTATGTGGAAGGCGTTACAGGCGGCGCAGTCAAAGGCTAAAAATTGATGAAAATAGCGAATGTACTGTGGGGGGCGATGCAAGCATCGTCCCCCACAGTACATTCGCCTTTTGATAGCAATCCCGCATCCAAATCCTCTCGTTAGTCCAGCCCCATCACAGTAGCCGCCTGCACCACATCCGCAGTTTTCACATAACCATAGGTGCCCTCCACATCCATCAGCCAGCCAATTTCACCCCTTGGCACCACCACATACAGCCAGTTTTCGCAATCCATCAGCACATGCATTTTGGTGCCAGCGGGGAGTTCCTTTTCCGTACCCGCAAACCATCCCGTTCCCTTTTTCAGCTGGATTGGCTGGTTGTTCACAGCCACCTTGAGCGGCGGATACATAAAGGGATCCATGTTGCACCCCGTTCCCTCATAGTTGACATAAACTCCGCACATATACCCTTCCAGCGCTCCAATTTGCACATGCGCCCATGGGTTGGGATCACCCGGCACCACCTCCAGCACCTTCACAATCGCCCCCGAGCAAACATTGCCCATATCGGCAGAGCGGGATGAGGTTTTGGCACGAAGATGACAGCCCGCCGTATTGGCATATCCCTGAGGCAAAGTAGCTCCGCTCACCTTACGGCATTCCTCCGCTGTTTTGGGAAAGGCATCCGCATCAGTAAACGCCATATATTCCGAGAATCCGCGCTCAATCAGCTCCTCGGTTTCAGGCTGATCGGGCGCATAGGTTTTCACATGATACCAGCTGCGGTTACCATTCGCCGTTCTGCCCTCGCCATCTATCACGATGGCTGTACCAAGCGCCGCATTGCAATGTTGATAAGTCCACAGCCTGCAAAGCCCGTCAGCATCTGAGCTCACCACAAATTCCTCCCATTCCGTGGATGAAATGGGGTATACGATGGCAAATTTCATTATGCCCTGTACATTACGGGGGGTAACAAACAGCTCGCGGCCTGTCAGCAAGGCCTTTTCTCCCAAGGGAATCGCCTGCCATGTTTGATTTTCACTTTCCAAATACAGTGAAACCAGCTGCCGCTCCTCCCCCCTGCCAAGCACCGCCAAGCCTTGCCCCCTTTGGCTCACTGCCTTGATGGTAGGAGCCCATTGAGCCTGATACACAGCTCCAACCGCTCCATTTGGGTTGGGTAAAGGCCTGCGCCAGCTCCTTGGGCGCCTCCTGCTGAAATTCTATCACCTCTACCGTGTTTTGACTGAATGGGCTTACAATCGAATACGACACCATGCCGCGCTTTGGCAGCTGCATGGAGGTCTGAAATACCGCTTGATTCTCTGCCAGCACCTCGTCGCACCACTGCCCTGTTGCAGTCGTCCATGCAGCTGCTTGATCATAGCAGGACTCAAAGAAGCCGTGAATGGCCTGCCCGGCGGTAACAGTTTCCAAAGCAAAAGCTTTTGCCAAATCATAGGACATATAAATACGCTGCTCCGTCAGTGCATTTTGAAATGCAGTTTTTGAAGCCTTGTTCCACTCCAAAAACCACTTTCCTTCTTTGGCTTGGTTTAGGACGGTGCGTACAGCCGCTTCCCCTGGATAGCGGGTATACTTGGTGGCAAAGGGCGTTGAGCCATTCAGATACTGACCATTTTGCTTGTTAAAGCTGCCATGATAAACCCATTGCGGATGTGCTTTGGGGTAAAATGCAATGGACCACTCGGTTTCCGATTCCTCCGCCTTAAATGTAAACAAATTGTCCGCTTCCTGTTGGGTATAACCAAAAACCTCTGTAAGCAATGATTTGGCATGCTCAATCGGTTCCTGCAACGGCTCTGCGGCCGCAGGCAGGCTTGATACCAGCATCAGGGTCAAAAGCAACACAGATAAAAACAGCTTCCAATATTTCATAGATTCATCTCCTTAGCCATTGCTTGAGCTATCGTAGATCTGGATGTTTTCGCTGTACTGAACCACGCGTACCTGCGGTAACACCTGTACAACATATCTGCTGACCGTTTCACCCTCTCCATGAAAAACCACAAAATACCCCTCTTCGCATTTCATTTCTTCGATCAAGCTCATTGCTTCAATTTTGTTGGACGACCCCGGGTTTAGCTGCTCCGTAAAGTGCAATAGGTATCGCGCCAATTCATCCTGCAGCTCCGTATGGTCCGCATAGAGGTGAGCCGCTTCCAGCCCGCCGCGGTCAAGGGCCGTATTGTTATTATAAAGCGCTCTGACATGCCCATCGGCATTGAGCATGGTCATCATGTTTTTTCCACGTTCCGACATTAGCGTCTGCACATCATAGATCTCTTCTGACTCGCTGATCACATTCCACGTCATGCCTGTCACATCGCATTGCAATGCCTCGCTTTGCCAAAGCGCTTTTGCAAAAGCAATGGCGTCCTCATTGCTTTGGATGGTTCTTTTGGGAATGGCATTGTCTTGAGCTAGTGTGGGTATTTTGGGAATGGGCTGATATTCCGCCGTGGCAAATGCGCCAAGCAGCAAAATGCATGCCAGCACCATAAAGCACACCGCAAGGGCTTTCTTTCTTTGCTTTCCCTGCACAATCGCGCTTACGCGCTTTTTGAGCTTGCGCCCCGTCATGGTCATGCCTGTAGCCAGCACGGCGGTACTGGGCGCATCATGCTTGGCCGCCGCCAAAACCAGCACATTGGCATAGGCAAGCCTTTCTTCATGGTTCAGCTTTTCAATCACGCGGTCATCGCAAGCCAATTCGCAATCCGTTCGGCTCATATGCGCCGCCGCCCATACCAGCGGGTTAAACCAATGAACGGCACAGCAAAGCAAACGCAGTATAGCCCAAAGATGATCATGCCCCTTTACATGGCATACCTCATGCGTCAGCACCCGAATAGCATCCTCTGGCGCGGCTGATAGGGGCAATGCAATATAAGGTCGAAACGTACCCACCAAGCAGGCGCTTGGCAGGGGATCTGTAAAGTATACTGGAATCGGCTTTATGCCGCGCTCGGTGCATAGCGCTTCATATTGCGCTAAGAGCTTGCCTGAAATCGGCTCAATGCGGTCCGCTTTCAGGCGGCGGCGGAAGCGAAGATTATCAAGGATAAACCAGCCAAGCACCGCCGCAATCCCTAGTCCATAAAGCTCCATGAGGTAAATGGAAAGCATGCCATTCTCCGTGGATTGATAAAACTTAAAATAATTCTTCATCAGCGGAGTATTTTCGCTTTTAACGTCGCTTTCCCTTACACCATAATACGTATCACGTACCGCATCCGTAAAGCGCACCTTGATCTGCCCCGCAATGGGGCGTATGGCTTCATCAGCCGCAAACGGTGAACGGATTTCATTGATTGCGGGATTTGGCAATGTCAACGGACAAAGCAACCGAATGGCTACCAATAGCCATGCAAAGTAAATGGCTCTGTTGCCTAGGGACTTCCTGAATACCTTTCGAACCAAGAGCATCAGCACAATGGCAATGGATGCCATCAGGTTCGCCTCCAGCAGGAAATTGTACAGAATCGCTGTGCGCATAAAATCTTCCTCCTCAATCGTTGAATCAATATGAAACAGGGTTTGCGAGGCTTGCGTGCGAACAAATTACATGTAGGTGACGTTTGTCTACCCACAGAATACAGCATTTACCCCTCAACTGTCAAGTACCTATTTTGATTTCGCGAATTTGCTCATATTTTGCTTGACACCCCTTGCATGGTCTGTTATGGTTATCAAAGCAAAAAAGGAGAGCTGCTTTGCAAAAATCGCTCTCCCCTTTGTACCTAAGAAAGGGTGTCTGAAACCATGCTGGTGATTGGTATTTGCGGAGCAAGTGGAAGCGGCAAAAGCACGCTAGCGGAGGAGCTTTGCCAAGCAGTGGGCAATGGCTGCACGGTCATCAATCACGACAGCTATTATCGTGACCATCCCAGCCTCACATTTGATGAACGCAAGCTGCTCAACTACGACGAGCCTGAAATTTTTGATCACGATCTATTTTTGGAAGATATCAAATTGCTGTTGGACGGCAAGCCCATTACACGCAAGTGTTACGACTATACCCAGCACCGCCGCGCGGATTTGGAGGAGCTGATTTATCCAAGCGCCGTGCTCATTGTGGAGGGCATTCATGTGTTTTATGATGAGCGCTTGTGCGAGCTGCTCTTTCTAAAGCTTTACATGAGTGTAGAACCCGATATTTGCCTGCTCAGGCGCATCACGCGCGATATTAACGAGCGTGGGCGCAGCATCGAAAACATCTCCATGCAGTATTTGAGCACCGTCAAACCCATGTACGACAAACACATCCGCAATTATATTGAGCTTGCGGATGTGATTGTTGCCCACGGCGGGCGCAATGCCAGAATTGTCGATATTCTGGCCGGTTATGTGCGCGATGAGCTGAGCATAAGCGGGCAAGCGGCTTCAAGTGCAAAGTCATAAATCATGACATCCTCACCATTGATATCATGCTCGCCGTTGAAGCGGAAGCCGCAATGCTGGTATAGCTCTGCGGCTACATTGTTTCCCACCACAACGCTCAAATAAATGCGCGTACTGCGATATTCGCTGTGAATACGCGCAATCAACGCGGCTAGGGCAGCTTTGCCATAGCCGTGTTTTTGGTAATGCTCGTCGATTAAGAAACGATCCAGCCACAGCTTGCCCTCGCTTGATTCGTTTTGAAACAAGCCGTACATAGCAAAGCCAACGGGCACGGACCCGTCGTAAATGCCGGTCGGCCGCCACAAATCCAGTTTGTCCGCTTCGGAAAGACATTGCGCCACAGATTCAACAAAGCCTTCTTGAGCATCGGCAATATGCAAAGAAAGAATTTCATCCCGATTGGAATCCGTAATGGGAATTAAGTGGAGATTCATCATGAGCGCTCCGAATAATATAGATTTTTGAATGGGCTAGAAGGTAGATCGCTTATCTGCTAACGCCCCATGAGGCGTTTGCGGCCGTCGTCAAGGTATTGGCCAAGATCGTGCATGTTTTCAAGTGCTCGACCGCAACCCATGACCACGTTGTTTTGAGGATCCTCGGCACAGGAGCAGGGCACCTTGAGCGCATCGGCAATTGCTTCACATAGGCCAAACAGCTCAGCGCCGCCGCCCGAAAGCAAAATACCGTATTCAAAAATGTCTGCCGCAAGCTCCGCGGGGGTGTGCTCCAGCACACCGTGAATGCTCTCTATGAGCTGCTGTAAGGGTTCGTCGATGGCCTCGGTAATATCATCACTGGTGATTCGCATGGTTTTGGGCAAACCCGTAATCAGGTTGCGCCCCGTAACCTCCATGTAAAGCTGCTCTGTGCGCGGTATGGCTGAGCCGATGATCATTTTCAGCTCCTCCGCCGTGCGTTCGCCAATCAGCAGGTTATGTTTGCGCCGCAAATGGCGGATGATCGCATCATCAAAGCGATCTCCGCCTGCTTTTGTACAATCGCTCACAATCACCTTGCCAAACGAGAGCACCGCAATATCGCTCACGCCTGCGCTGATATCCACAATCATGGTGCCATAGGCCTCGTCCATAGGCAGCCCCGCACCCAGTGCCGCCGCAATGGAGCGGTTCATAAGCTGCGTGCGGCGCATGCCCGCATCGAACATGGTGGAGATCAGCGAGCGCTTCTCCATTTCATTCACTGCGATGGGCACAGCCAAAATAGCGCGTGGGCGGGCAAACATATGCTTGCCAATGGCTTTCATTACAAAGCCCTTGAGCATAAAGCTAACCAGCTCATAATCAGAAATGGTTCCATCCCGAAGCGGACGAATGGCGAGGATGTTGCCTGGCGTGCGCCCGATCATGCGCTTGGCTTCCTCACCAAAGGCGAGTATATCGCGGGTATCACGATCAATGGCCACTACGGTGGGTTCGCGCAAAATGATGCCCTTGCCCTTCATGTAAATCAGGATTTGGGAGGTTCCCAGATCAATCCCGATGTCGTTGATGCTTGCCATGCAATCTCTCTACCCCTCTTTTTGCTTTGCTTGCACAGTCACGTGTTACGGCTGTGCATGCATAAACAAAGCGAGCTTATCGCCTTGAACCAAACCTATTCGCCGCCAAGGTGCTAACTCCTTCTTTTTAACAGCAATAAAACAGGAGAAAAATCTGTTTGCGAGGCTATTCGGTTTCCCGTTTGCGGCGCGATGCGTCATATTTTCTGCGCGTTGCCTCGCCCCCTCGCAAATGCCGCACCGCCTTATGGTAGCTCAAGATTTGCCTGACCTGCACCCCAAGGGTTGTGTGAAGCTTTGGTAGCCTCTCATCCATATCCTTATGCACGGAGGATTTGCTCACCCCAAAATACCGTGCCGCCTCGCGCACGGTAGCACCCGTGTCCGCAATGTACTGCCCAATGCGGATGCAACGTTCCTCAATATGCTGATGCACAATGAACCCCTCCACGCGTTTTGGAAAGGATATGCACCGCTCCTACGTAAATTGACAAATGAACAAGCACATACAAAAAATCACACGGGGGGTTATTTCGGTTTGCGGTCTTGGGTGATATGATAAGACTGTGAAATGATACCCATGGTACATGGAAGGAAGCATATTTTTGCGCACAGTATCGCATTCGGAGGGTTTTTGCTATGAAATACGGACGTTTTGACGATGAGCAACGAGAGTATGTAGTGGAGCGTGTGGACGTTCCGCAGAGCTTTACCAATTATCTTGGGCAAGCAAAGCTAGGCGCGGTAATCAACCAAAACGCAGGCGGCTACCTCTGGAATGGCAGCCCTCAATATCACCGCGTTACACGTTTCCGCCCCAACGGCGTGCCCATGGATGGTCCCGGCCATTATGTGTATGTGCGGGACGATGTTTCAGGCGCTTATTGGTCGCTGAGCTGGCAGCCTGTGGGGCTTGCGCTTGCCAACGCAAAATACGAATGCCGCCACGGCTTTGGTTATTCCACCTTCCGTTGTGAAAACGAAGGAATCGAAGGGGTTCAAACGCTTTTCATCCCATTGGATGACGATGTGGAATTGTGGGAAATTCGCTTGTGCAACCATTCCGAGCGCGAACGCACCCTGAGCCTTTACGGTTATTGTGAGTTTAGCTTTCATCACATTGATATGGACAATCAAAACTTCCAAATGAGCCTCTATGCCGCAGGCTCGCGCTATGAAGAGGGTGCGGTGGAATACGAACTGCACTACGAAGAAAACAGCCACGAGTTCTTTACCGCGTCCTTTGAACCCGATGGCTTCGATTGCCTGCGCGACAGCTTTATCGGTGCCTATCATACCGAAGCAAACCCGATTGCGGTAGAGCAAGGCCGCATGAGCGGCAGCTTTGAATTGGGCGGCAATCATTGCGGCGCATTGCAAAAGCGCCTTGTTTTGCAGCCGAATCAAGAGGTTCGCCTCCGCTTTTTGCTGGGCACCGGCGATGCAAAGGTTGCCAAGCAAAAGCGCGAAAAATATACCGACGCTTATGCCGATAGCGCCTTTATTGCCCTGCGCGGCTACTGGGATGAAAAGCTGGCACGCTTGCAGGTCAAAACCCCCGATGTGGATATGAACCGCAGTCTGAATTTATGGAACCTGTACCAAAGCCAAGTCAACGTGTCGTTTAGCCGTTTCGCCTCCTTTATTGAAGTGGGCGGCCGCACAGGTCTTGGTTACCGCGATACCGCGCAGGATGCCATGTGTATCCCCCATGCAGACCCCGCCATGTGCAAAAAACGCATTGAGCAGCTGCTTCACGGGCAAGTCGCACAGGGCTATGGCTTGCATTTGTTTGACCCCGCTTGGTTTGAGCCGGGGCAGAAGCAAAGCTTCAATTCCCCCACCGTTGTTCCCACGCCCGATAAAAGCAGTATGATTCACGGTTTGAAGGACACCTGCGCAGACGATGCGCTTTGGCTCATACCCGCCATTGCGGAATATGTGCGCGAAACAGGCGAGATGGATTTTCTATCCAGCACCATCCCCTATGCCGATCAAGGCTTTGATACCGTTTACCGCCACATGTGCGCCATTTTGGATTTCAGCTTTTCGCAAATCGGCCAAAACGGCATATGCAAAGGTCTGCGTGCAGATTGGAACGATTGCCTCAACCTAGGCGGCGGCGAAAGCGCCATGGTCAGCTTCCTGCTGCTGTGGGCTGTGGAGCATTTCTGCGACATGGCACGCCATACAGGGCACGAGAGCGATGCCGCCGCCTATGCCAAGAAGGCCGCCGAAATGAAAAAGACCTGTGAAACAGCCCTTTGGGACGGTCAATGGTTTTTACGCGGCATTACGGGCAATAATGAGCCCATCGGCTCCCATACCGCAACCGAAGGCAAGGTGCATTTGGAAAGCAATACCTGGGCGGTCATCAGCGGTGCCGCCACGCGTGAGCAGGGGCTTTCCTGCATGGATGCGGTGGACGAATACCTCTTCACCCCCTATGGGCTGATGCTCAACGCGCCAAGCTTCCACACGCCCAATGACAGCATTGGCTTTGTTACGCGCGTATATGCGGGCATCAAGGAAAACGGCTCCATTTTCAGCCACTCCAACCCTTGGGCATGGGTAGCAGAAGCCATGCTGGGGCGCGGCGACCGCGCCATGAAGCAATACATGGCACTTCTGCCCGAAAAGCAAAACGACAAGATGGAAATTCGTCAAGCAGAGCCCTATAGCTATTGCCAGTTCATCATGGGGCGCGACCATACCGCCCATGGGCGTGCGCGTCACCCCTTTATGACGGGTTCGGCAGGCTGGAGCTATTATGCCGCTACGCGCTATCTGCTGGGCATTCGTCCCGAGTTTGACAGCCTCACTGTTGACCCCTGCATTCCCGCCGCTTGGGACGGCTTTACCGCCATGCGCAAATGGCGCGGCGCGGCCTACCGCATTGCGGTGCAAAACCCCGAGCATGTACAAAAGGGCGTGAAGCACATCACGGTGGATGGCAAGGAAGTTGAAAAAATCCCACGTTTTGATGGCGGAGAGCATCGCGTGCTGGTCATCATGGGCTAAGGCGTTACAAGTAATGCATTTGTTGCGCTTTACTTCCCCCCTGCGGGGTGATATGATAGCATAGCGGGCGGAACCGCCGCCCCACAAGGCTTTTACACAATGTTTTTATGCAATTTTGAAAATGGAGGGTACTGCCATGATTTCATTTGGAACAGGCGGGTGGCGCGCCATTATCGGCGAGGATTTCACCAAGGAAAATGTACAAAAGCTCACGCGCGCACTTGCCCTGCGCATGAAAAAAGAAGATGTGCAGGACAAAAGCTTCTGCATTGGCTATGACCGCAGATTTTTAAGCCGTCAAGCCGCCGAATGGTCCGCAGAGGTCATGGCGGCTGAGGGCATTCATGTGCTGCTGATCAACCGCGAAGCGCCTACGCCGCTCATCATGTTTACGGTGCAGTCCTACGGCTTGGCCTATGGCATGGCAGTTACCGCAAGCCACAACCCTGCGCTGTATAACGGCATTAAGCTGTTCACAAAAGGCGGACGCGATGCGGAGGAGCAAATCACAAACGAGCTGGGCGACGCGGCCAATGCGGTCAAGGTTGCGGAAATTACCGCCATCCCTTATGCCAAAGCCATTATGGCTGGCATGGTGCAGGAAATCAACCCGCAAAACCAGTACATCGATGCCATTATTCGCGGCGTTAATATGGATGCCATTCGCAGCCGCAACCTGCTCATTGTGCTAGACCCCATGTATGGTGTAAGCCGCACCTCCCTGCAAACCATTTTGTTAACCGCCCGTTGCGATGTAAGCGTGATTCACGAGCGTCACGATACCCTCTTTGGCGGCCGCCTGCCCGCCCCCAATGTAGACACCCTTGGCGCATTGCAGGCCAGCGTGCTTGAAAGCCATGCCGACATTGGCGTTGCCACCGATGGCGATGCTGACCGTTTGGGCATTATTGACGATGAGGGGCATTTTGTTCATCCCAATCAAATTTTGGTTCTGCTGTACTACTATCTGCTCAAATACAAAAAATGGCACGGTCCCGCTGTGCGCAACGTTGCCACCACGCACCTATTGGATCGTGTGGCCACAGCCTTTGGCGAAACCTGCTACGAAGTGCCCGTTGGCTTTAAGCACATTTCCTCCGCTATGCAGGCGCATAACGCCGTCATCGGCGGCGAAAGCAGCGGCGGCCTAACGGTACGCGGCCACATCAACGGCAAGGACGGCATCTATGCCGCTACGCTCCTTGTGGAAATGCTAAGCGTAACCGGCCGCAAGCTAAGCGAGCTCATGAAGGATGTATATGCCGAATTCGGCACCGCCTACATGGCAGAATGCGACTGGCCCTTTGATCAGGAAATGAAGGATAAGCTGATTAAGCTGTTGATGGCAGACAAAAAACTGCCGACCTTCCCCGTGCCTGTGGTGGGCACCAACTACATGGATGGCTGCAAGGTGCTGTTTGAAAACGGCTGGATCATTGCGCGTTTCAGCGGTACAGAGCCGCGTCTGCGCGTGTTCTGCGAAATGCCCACCCGTGCAGAGGCTGAACGGCTCACGCGCGTCATGGCGGAGTTCTTGGGTTTGCCAATGGCATAATGAACGATCAAGCTGTATGCGGTCGTTCCGGATGGAAAACTCAAGCATGTTGCCTTTTATGATGAGAATCAATGAATATTCTTCCTTGGAAGAGTTTACTTCACAGTATGTTGGTGAATGGAGCCCGTCAGATGGTCATTGGTTCGGGCTGGAATTTAGATATCACGACAACGAGTATCGTCTTCATACATGGACAATGCACGCAGACGATCCAGAGTATCTCGAAGATGGTCGTGAGGTGATGTTCGGATTATACGCTATTCATCGTAAACCTGTAGGTAATGACGAATTCTACAGGCTTGCCTCATTTGCCACCATGGAGGATCTTTTAAAGAGCACTTGCATTGGGGAACGTGCTTTTTCTGAAGTCATCATGGATGACGCAACAGAGATACTGGCACAGGATTAATCTTATCATTAGGGTGATAAAAGTGCATTTTCACCTTGTTGTGTACCAGCCATTGTACTGATTTCCTTTTCATTGTACAATGGGTGGTATTTCATTCACCTAAAATGTACTTTTGGCATCCGTATCATCTTATCGGCATCTAAAGAGCACCTCGGCTTCCGACTTGGAATGCAGGAAAACAGGGAACAAACAGCGGACTTCGATCGTTTTATCCATAGATTTCCTGAGCTGATGGAACGCGAGAAATGAAGGGTTGGAGGATAAGCCGTGAAAAAAAGTGGTTTGGGGTTATTTCCCTGATGATTGGGTTTTTATTCACTAAGGTTGCACTCGGAGAAACCCTTGCGGAGTATACATTGGCTATGCCATCGATTCGCTATATAAACACAGAGGGCAAAGTTCGATACATGGCGAGCGTAAAGTTTGTTGATGATATACACATTCGAAGCGTTTTCGAAACAGCCGATGGATATCTCACGCTGCCCTGGCCGCGGCGTGGACTGCCTTGCATTTCCTATACGGCTATGATATAATAATTTATGTATATTAGCGCGTCATTTGATTTCGAAGGAGCTGTTACATTTGATACATCAGCGCTTTGGCTGTGATAGTGGAGCACTTTCACCGATGCCGTCCGTTGATGAACGAGCTTGTGGTGCGCGGCCTCAAGGTGAAGTACCGCCGTAGCTTTTGAAGCTATGTCTGGAGCCTGCTCAATCCGCTGCTCATGATGTGCGTGATGACGCTGGTGTTCTCCAAGGCCTTTCGCACCAACATCCCCAGCTTCCCGTTGTACCTGATCTATGGGCAAACGCCCCACACCCTCTTTAATGAAAGCACCAACATGGCATGCGTAGCATTTTGGATAACGGTACGCTGCTGCGAAAGGTGTACGTGCCGAAATTCATATTTCCAGTATCGCGCATGCTGTTGAGTTTTTTACGCCGTCCTATGGGGCTGATCCTCGCCTCGCTCTTCGTATCCTTCCGGGCTGTGACGCATTTGTACGGCATCGTCACCTTGGCGTGGATGTATGGCACGCCGATCTTCTACCCCATCGAAAGCATTCAGGCGTAGATCCAATCGCCCATCAAGCTCAACCCGCTGTATCATTATATCAACTGCTTCCGCAATCTGGTGATCTACGGAAGCCTCCCCGGGTTCAACACGTGGTTTGCCTGCATCACCAGCAGCTTGCTGATGGTGGGTATTGGTCTGCTGTGTTCAATAATCTGCAAAAGAACTTCATCCTTCCTATCTGATCGCGGGAAGGAATTGGTTTGCCGCCTATCATTGAGGTAAATGACTTATTAAACATCGACCTGTCCATCGCGAAGGGCGAGTCGGTCGCGCAGGGCTGAGCTGTACGCGCAAAAAGGAGGAAACCGGATGAATAAGGTATTGTCCGTTGCGATCGCCGCCTATCAAGCCGAGGCGACGCTTCGGGAAACGTTGGAATCTCTCGCGCATGTAAACGCTCTTGCGTTGCTGGACGTCATCATCGTGGACGATGGCTCCCGCGACAAGACCGCCGAGATCGCGCAGGAGTACGTCAGCCGCTACCCGGAAGCCTTCCGCCTGTGCTCCAAGGAAAACGGCGGCTGGGGCTCCACCGTCAACAAGGGTATCGAGCTGGCGCAGGGGAAATACCTCTTGCAGCTGGATAGCGACGATTATGTGGAGAACATGGACGCACTGCTCGCGTACCTGAGCCGTTGTGACACCGATTTGGTGTATGCGCCGCATCGCACGTTCCGCGACAGGACTGGTGAAACCTGCAAGCTCTGGACAGACCCTCAGCATCATCCCGCCGCTACGCCGCTGCCGCTTGAACAGGTGAACTGCGTAGGCTCTGTACATAACTTGATCATCAAGACGGATATTCTGAAAACCAACCATGTTACGATCTCCGAGCATTGCTTCTATACGGACGTGGGGCTTGTGTGCAAGTCGTATCGCTACGCGCGTACCATCTCCTATTTCGATCAGACCGTGTACGCGTATCGCTTGTCATTCAGCGGACAGAGCATGAGCAAGGCGGGCATTCGCAAGCATTACCGCGATCATGTCCTCGAAACGGAGCGGCTGCTGGATTTCAGGAGCGAGGAGCAGCTTGACGAGCATATGGACATGCTGCTTGTCAAGCGCCTTCGGGATATGGCCTACTATTGCTACCTGTTCTTCTATGCGTTGCCGGCTACGGCTGAGCAAAAACGTGAACTGATCGCGTATGACGACATGCTCAAAGCCAAAGCGCCCGATATTTACCAGCAGACGCAGGGGCCGGTGCTGAACCTTCTGCGCGCGGTGCGCTTCAACGGCTATTGGGCGGCGGCACACGTGAAGTCCGCGGTGGATAAGCTTCGCCGCAAGAACATTTATGAAGCGGATTGACGAGGCGAAGCTGGAGAAGATGAAAGCGCTGAGCAAGCTGTATCGTTAAAAGCGCGAGAAAGGGGACGGACGGATGGATGAAAGGATAAGCGTGGTCGCATGGGCTGACGAAGCGGCCTTCGGCCGCACGCTGGCGGAGACGCTGGCCGCACAAACTCTCGCGCCGAAGCTTGAGTTGATCTGGGTCAGCGATACGCTGCCCGAAGGCTTCCCTACCGATCGTTTCGCAGAGGTTCGCACCATTGAGCCGCCGCGCGGCGCAAGCCTTGGGACGCGAAAGAACCTAGGCATCTGTGCCGCGGCAGGATCATGGATAGCCTTTATCGGCCAAGGGGACGCGCCTGAGCCGTACACGCTGGAGCGTCTGCTCGCCGCGGCGGAGCGCGCGGGCGCGCAGGTCTCCGTCTGCGATACCGAATGGGTGGATCGTCGGATGCACACGCGCTATCCGCTCGCGGAAAACAATTTATATATTCAGGTCTGCGCCGACGAAGAAAAATTGATCACCGCGCCCGGTGCGGTGATCGCCGCTGAGGACGGCGCAATAGCCGCGGCCAAGCTGTTTCGGCGCGAGCTGTTGCTTCGCTTCCCGTTCGCGGAAAGCGTGCAGATCGGCGAGGACGCTTCAGCCGTATTGCCCGCGCTCGCAGACGCGGAAACGATAGCCTATGCCGATGATTGCGCATACGCGTTCTCGCGTCCGAGGGTGTATATTGAGTCGCGCCCGCGCATTCTGAACGCGCTGGACAGCGCGGAAGCGCTGCTTACCGCAATCGAGCACATCACAGGCGAACGCGAACGGAGCGTAGCCGTTGCGACGAAGCTTCTTCCTGTGCTGGCTGATATCCTCTGCATGGGCGAGGCGCTTGAGCATCGCAAGGAGCTTTGCGCACTGCTTGAAAGGCTTCCCGCCGCGATGCCGTCGCTTAGGGACGATAACCCGTTCCTAGCCGAGCTTTACGCGCATGGCGCGGGCTGGGAACGCGGCGCGGTGCGGCGTCTGCGTGCTTGGTTCTCGTCGGATCAGGCTGATATAGCGTCGCTGTATGCGTGGAGCGACTTCCAGCCGCCCGTCTCTATCGTCATTCCCGTGTACAACGGAGCGGACTATATGCGCGAGGCCATCGACAGCGCACTTGCGCAGACATACCGCAGTATAGAGGTAATAGTCGTCAACGATGGCTCGTCGGATGGCGGTGCAACCGAGCGGATCGCGCGCTCCTACGGCACGCGGATTCGCTACATTCCAAAGTCTAACGGCGGTGTGGCTACCGCGCTCAATACAGGAATAGAGAATATGCGCGGTGAATACTTCTCGTGGCTCAGCCACGATGACGCTTATCTGCCGCGCAAGGTGGAAAACGAGGTGCGCTGGCTGGCATTGCTGGAGGATCGGGCGACACTGCTTACAGAGAGCTATCGGATCGTAGACGCTTGCGGCAAGTATTCATGCACAATTGATTTGCAGAACCAGTATCACGCTGCGCAGCTTCAGAACGCGCTGTTCTCAGTCATACGGGGGGGAATCCATGGCTGTACCCTTCTCATCCATCGCAGTCACTTTGCGCGTGTGGGTATGTTTGATCCCGCGTTCCCGACAACGCAGGATTATGATCTTTGGTTCAGAATGTTTAAAGGACAGCCGCTTTGCTATGCTTACGCAAACAACATTCTGGTACGCAGTCACCAACGGCAGGGCAGCCGTTTGGCAGGGCATCATCTACAAGAATGCAACGAGAACTGGATTCGGCTGTCAGAGAGCCTCGACACGGATGAAAGGGTCGTGTTGGACGGCTCACTGAAACGGTTTTATAGCAATATGTTTGATTTCCTATCGTGCGAGACTGATTGGGACGACGCAATCCTTTATACTGCGCAAAAGGCCAACGCCTTGGGCGCGGAGTGCGCGATACCAGAACGCGCGGAGCAAGGTGCGTCCACAGAGGGCTTCTCTGATACGCTTTATCGCAGCCATTCATGGCGCTTGTTTAAGCCGCTTCGCGCTTATCAGTATGCGCGCCGCCCTGCGTATGGAGGATGTACGAACAAGCCTATTTTGTTTGTACGATACTTACGCAACGAGGAGCTCGACTGCCAGAGCGACGAAGTGATACGAACGCGCAAATGCTGGCAACTTACCGCGCCGCTCCGCCGCGTCGGGGCACTGCTGCGCCGAGTCCGCAGGTAATACGAATCTTGCGATACAAGGAAGGCTACCCGGCTCATGCTGTGCGCGAAACGAAGCCTTCCTGTAACACGCCGCGAGAAACAAGGAGCTTAACAGCATCCTTGGCAGAAGAAACGACCTGCTTGCGCTTGAGCTGATCAGGCATATCATTTTTTCATATATCGGCTAAGCCCATTGATGGGTTCATCACGCTGTTCCCTTGTCTGCTTTTCGTTGCACTCGCATTGCGGCACCGTCAACAGCTGCACAATTTCAGCGTCATCGGGGCGCAAGCCGGGGTCTGCGCAAAGCATCTGCTTCACCAGCTCTGCATAGCCCTTCGGAAGCTCGCGCGACAATGTCATTTTACCGCCATCAAGCGCCGCTTCATATAGATAAGTGTATACAGCCGTGTCAAAGCTTGGCAATTCACCCGTCCAAAAGTGGTGAATCATTGCACCAAAAGCAAAGGTGTCAAGCTTTGTGCTGGTTTCCGCCTCTTGACCCGCCATGCGCAAAAAAGCCTCTGGCGCTAAATAAACGGGGTCGCCTTCCATTTCGCGTTCGCTCGGTGGCGGATCATCCGCTAAAAAGCCGCTGTCCAAATCAATCAGCCGTACACGGTAGCCTGTGGGACGCTTGATCAAAAGCACATGCTCTGGCTTTAAATCCGCATGAACAATGCCTTGCATATGCAAGCGCTGTAAGCATTGCGCCAGTTCAAAAAGGATTTTGTGCTTCTCCTGCGTGCTAAGCTCCCGCAAGTCCTCGCTTGTTTGGTAAGGCTCGGGCACTGCCTCGCTCACCGCAAAATAGCGCCGCTCAAAGCGAAAAAAATCCAATACGGGCACAAGCGTATCGCCAATCACGCAGGAAAGCGCTGTATACATGCGTTGCTTGCGCTTTTCAAAAGCCGCACAGCGCTCGCATTGCTTTTGTGAAAGTGCGCTTTCCACCAGCGCAGGGTATACGGGCGATAAAAATTGCTTCAGAAAAAAGCGCTGTCTTCCGCGTTGCGCAATGCACCAGCGTGCGCTTCCGCTGCCCGCCGTTTGCATGGGTGTCAGCCGTTTATATTCGCCAATTTGTTCGTTCATTTGGCACTCCCTCTGTTCGGTCATATTGTTCTCGGTATTCCTGCCATTTTTCGCGGGTATAGGGCAGCGCCTGCCGATGCCGTCTGATGGGGGTGATATAGCCATGCTTGAGCGCTGTCAAGCGCTGTTGAAAATGCTGTTTGAGCTGTGCATAGCTTTCAAAGCCGCAAAATTGCAGCAGCAGGGTTGCATCGTCATGCGCAAGCCTTCCCAGCGCCAGCTCTAGCCGATGCTGCCAGTCCGCTTCGCTGTTTGCGGCAAGCATGGTGCTCAAAAGCAGCATTTCAAATTCCATTGGCGAAGACAGGCAACCAAAAGCCCCATCCGTTGCGCACAAAACAATGCAGGGTGTTGGTACGGTCAAGCGCCTCATGCTAAGCTTGGAAGGCAGCTCCGCACAAAGCAATTGGCTCAAGGGCACATCTCGATACAGGCTTTCCAATGCGTCTACTTCTCCGCGCATATGATCCTGCGTGCATTGATGCAATCCATTGGCATCCAGCACATAGCCGCGGCTATCACCCGCCCAAACAAAGCAGCACTCTCTTTTGAGTACAGAACAGCCTTCCGTAATGGCCGCGCAAAGCGTCGTGGGCAGCAAACGCTGCATGCTGCCTACAATGCGCGTAGGTTCATCCATACAGCCGTTTTTTTGAGCAAAGCCGTTCAATATTCCCTGCAAATCCCCCTCCAGCTCCGCACAAAGCGCTTGGCCTTCTTGGGCTGTGGCTGGCATGGGCTTGCGCTCCTCCGCCCAGCTCACAAACGCACGCGTAACCAAGCGGGAAGCAAGGTATGCGCCTGTATGGTTTCCCAACCGTTCGTAGCGCTTGCCGCCCAAGCCTCCGCAACCGTCCGCAACACACAGCACCGCGCCGCGCGCATCAGAGCGTATGGCAAAGCTATCCTCCCCTTGCCCAGCAAGCGCGGCATAGCTAACAGAAACCATGCATTCCTGCAAATACGGTTCATCCTCTCCCGCATGCGGTTTTCTTTGTCCATCCATGATGAGGGGCACAAAAGGTTAAATGGTATTGCACACCGCATCCAGCACTTGCCGATATTCCACCTCCAGCAAGCCCTCGCTCACCGTTTGCACATGAATCACCTGTCCCCATTCCGATGAAATTCGGCTCCATGCAGGCGCATCAGGCGCAAAAATCAGCAGCCGTTTTGCATTTTCGTCCATGCCGCCGCCAAGCTGTTCATCCTCCCACCATAGGCTAAGCTCTTCAAAATCCTTCGCCATTCCCTCGGGGTACCAAGGCGCTATTTTGCCGTAGCCTAGCTCATGGGTAGGCGCATCCGACCACATCACAATAATATGCCGTTTTTTAACGCCCTCGCGCGTCCAATCACTGCGAATGGCATAACCAAGCGCCTCCAAGCCATCCTCTGGAATGTCTCCGCCGCCCTTGGCGCTAATGCCTTCCACGCAATCCCGAAACATGTCCGCCTGCTCAGGCAGCATAAAAAAATCACTGCTGAGCATTGCGTCGTCCCCGTCCGCCACATAATCGCGAAAAGCGATCACGCGAACGCGGAGCTTGTTGATGACCTTGTGCTTTTTTTCCATTTCAGCCACCACATCGCGGTATAGGGTCAGCGCGTTTTGTTTCACAAAATCCAGTACATGGCGCATGCTGCCCGTTGCATCAATGCAAAAAACCATGTCTACATTATAAGTGAGCTTATAGCTTTCCATTATCATGAAACCTCCCAATGAAAAAATAAGTCGATATAGAATGGTTCTTCACACTTTTGCTGTTTTCCTGCCTTCACGAGGAAGGAAAACAGCGTTGCCGTCGCGAACAAATGCAATGGTAGCCGATCAATTGGGAAAGGAAATCACAAATGAAGTATATCAAGATTTTCAGTGGGATTTTATTCGGCCTTGGCTGTGCGATTATTTTCATTGGGCTGGCGGCAACGGTGCTGCCCATGATTGCCAACGATCAGCTTCGCTTGGTGCTTTCCTCCTTTGAAATGCCCTCTGAAAACCCCCTTGTAAACGCAATCAACGCCATGATGACTTTTTCTTTGCAAAACTGTTATCTCATGATGCTCATCGGCGCGGGCATTGCGCTTATCGGCGCGCTTCTCATGCTCTTTAACCGCCCCGCACCTCAGGCACAGCAGACCGAGGCACCCCGCTCACCTTATGCCCTTGTGTCAGAGGAGGGAGCGGCTGATTCCATTCCCGTATGGCGCTCTACCCGCGCTCCCGCCGCCATGGAAAACAATCCGTTTGCAGATACCTCACTGCCCGATCTGCTCACGCCCAAGGCCGCCCCTGTTCGCGCTCCAAAGGCAGAGCCGAACCCTTTTTCAACCTTTGCCCCTGCCGCCGCAAAGCCGCAGGATGCTTACACGCCAAACGTGGGAATCCCCATTGCAAGAGCCACCAGCCATGTTTCCCCCTATGCGCCGCCTCCGCGCCCTGCCGCAAAGGAAAATGCCCTCCCAAAGGAAGCTTTTCAAGAGCCAGCCCCCGCTATGCAGGCGCAGAGCCAGCCAGCGGAGCAGGCATCCAGCAAACCGCTTCCCCCTGCGCCTGCGCCTGCGATAGCGACGCAAAATATTGCTTCCACACAGCCGCTAACCCAACCCGCGCAGACAATAGCCGCGCCTGCGGGCACTTCGCATGTTGTAATTCGCTCCACCTTTCATGCAAATGCCGTGCCTGAAAGCACTGTACCCGAACAGCTCAGCGAGCCAGAGGCTCCTGCCCAGCCCGCCTCAAGCAACGATTGCACCGATTCTCATGCCCCTGCGGAGGCTTCACAGCCCGCACCAGCCCCCGCTTCCTCCCGCATTAAAAGCACCATAGGCAAGCATTTTTAGTGTTCCTGCAAAAAAACATTCCATTATTTGTACGGACATCTTCTTGACAAAGTCCTCAACTGTTGATACCATAAACAAGGCTTGAAACCGTACACACAAGGAGGAAACCTCATGGACGCTTCAATTCGTTCCACATGCACCCAAGTGCGCCGCGACATTATTAATATGACAGCGGACGCAGGATGCGGTCATCCCGGTGGTTCGCTATCCATTGTGGAAGCGCTGGTTGCGCTGTATTTCGAAAAAATGAACATCGACCCAAAAAATCAAAAAATGGTAAACCGTGACCGCTTTGTGCTAAGCAAAGGGCACGCCGCTCCTGCACTGTACGCGGTGCTTGGTGAGCGCGGCTTTTTTGACAAAGCGGAGTTCAAGAGCTTCCGCCAGCTCGGCAGCATTTTACAGGGTCACCCCGATATGAAGCGCTGCCCCGGTATCGACGCTTCCACCGGTTCCTTGGGGCAGGGCATCAGCTTGGCCACAGGCATGGCACTAGGCGCAAAAACCAACCACAGCAGCATTCAGGTTTACACCATCATTGGCGACGGCGAATCTCAAGAGGGCTTGGTTTGGGAAGCTTGCATGGCCGCCGCGCACTATCATTTGGACAATTTGACCGTTATTTTGGACAACAACGGTTTGCAAATCGACGGCAGTAACGACGAAGTCATGAGCCTTGGCGATATTTCTGCGAAGTTCGCCGCCTTTGGCTTTGATGTGGTTGAGGTGGCAGACGGCAATGATTACGATCAGGTTCTAGCCGCATTAAACAAGCCGCATACGCTTGGCATGCCTAAGCTCATCCGCATGAAAACCGTCAAGGGCAAGGGTGTCAGCTTTATGGAAAACAAGGCGGGCTGGCATGGCAAAGCACCCAACGCAGAGCAGCGCGCCCAAGCCTTGAGCGAACTGGAGGACAAATAAGATGAGCGAACAGAAAGCAACGCGCGTAGCCTATGGCGAATACCTTGCCAAGCTTGGTTATACAAACGAACAGCTTGTGGTGCTGGACGCGGATCTTGCAGGTGCAACCATGACCCAGTACTTTAAAGCCGAGCATCCCGAGCATTTCTTTGATTGCGGCATTGCGGAAGCAAACATGGTGGATGTTGCCGCAGGCATGTCCACCATGGGCTTCATTCCTTTTTGCAGTACCTTTGCGGTTTTTGTAGGCCGCGCTTTTGATCAAATCCGCAACTCCGTATGCTACCCCAAAATGAACGTAAAGTTTGGCTTTACGCACGCAGGCATTACCCTTGGTGAGGATGGCGGAAGCCATCAAGCCATAGAGGACATTGCCCTCATGCGCGCGCTCCCCAACATGACCGTTTTTGTGCCCTGCGACGCCAAGGAAACCGAGCATTGTGTGGATGCCGCCATGGCGATACACGGCCCCGTGTACATCCGCTTGGCGCGTCTGCCCTCCCCCATTTTTGACGATATGCCCTTTACCGTGGGCAAGTTAAACGTAATGCGCGAGGGCGAGCATGCCGTATTGCTCTGTTGCGGCGTTATGGTCAGCGAGTGCCTCAAAGCGGCAGAATTGCTTGCACAGCAGGGCATTAACGTTGCGGTGGCAAATGTCCATACCCTCAAGCCCTTTGACGATGCGGGCGCTCAGGCGTTGGCCGCAAAGTACAAGAAGGTCTTTACCGTAGAAGAGCACAGCGTGATTGGCGGCTTGGGCGACGCAGCCGCCGCCGCCATTGTCAACATGGATGGCGTGCGCCTGACCAAAATCGGCGTGCAGGATGTGTTTGGCCAAAGCGGCAAGCCCGCTGACCTGCTCAAGGCTTACAAGCTGGATGCGCAAGGTATTGCCGCAGCTGTAGCTGGAAAGTAAACAAATGGATAAAAAGAACAGCTGAAGCGCATGCTTTGGCTGTTTTTTTGCTCGGGGACTTTTTTCCGCTTCGCGGAATTGGCGTTCTGCTGCCCCTGCGGGGGAATCGCGCTTTTGCGGAATTGGCATCCCGCGCCAGGTATGTAGGGGCTATGCGCCCCTACGACCCGCACATACTCTTTTGGCGCAAAAGAGTATGCAGAAAACAGCGGCACGCACTCCAAGCAAAAACCCCT
>JAVXND010000022.1:0-37974 GCA_036645955.1 Clostridia bacterium
AGTGTCTCATCGTCTGCTATAGGCGAGTATGAATATCGATCCATCTCAACAATTCAGGAAGAAACCCCTGCGCGTTGGATAGAAACCTATAAAACCAAATGGCGCACTATCGAAGTGGACGTTTCCATTGAAGTGCCAGTTGTGGATCAATTTCCGGTTATACAAATCAAGCAGGGAGATATACTCCCTACCGATCTTTTTAAAGACTATGAGTATATTCATGAAAATAGAAAGGGCAGTTTTGTAGCGGCAAAAGATAAAGAACACGCCGATACTTTTTTTGATTTTCCCATAGAGTTAAGACAGAAAGTATTAGGAATCTATCACAATGGAGAGGAACCGAATGTTCAGCCGGAAAACAATCATTTTAATTATCAGGATGCGCTCGATTACAGCGTTAGTGAAATTTGTCGACTATGCGCTTGTACATCTGATGAATTGCAGGTGTTCGAGACCAAAGTGACAACCGGGTATTATCGTTCAAAGTACAAAAACATGCACGAAAGAATCTGGTATGAATATGTGACGGGAATTGGCGAGTATGAATTCAAGTTTCGGCAGCTTTTTCATGGAATCTCCATGGAGACAGCAATGGAATGCTACTCCACTGCTTGCAGAAGAAATGAAGCAGCTCTGGGGCTTTTTCCTCATTATTTTGTGAATATCACGGATCGAAATAGCTTTATGATCTGGGGAAACCACTACAAGGAAACACGAATCAAATATGAGGATATACCGATTATTTCTTTTTATGATGCGAAAGAAGCCATTGAAGCAGAAATTATGTCAGGTCATTTACGTAGCATAGATACTGTGAAGCTATGTTATATTCCCTATATTGACAAGGCAGATAATAGCGTCGTTTGGTTGCTGCCCGGATGGTATGTTAGTGGTGGGTATACACGCAATGCCTCGAAAGAGTTTGAGCCATATTATAACGATAATGGCGAAATGGTGGATGATGGTATTGAACGAAGACCCGTAGTCTTTGAAGCAAATATAGGTGAATTGATCGACTACAATGCAAATGGCAGAAGCCGTCGTCATGTGCCCAATATATATACGTGGGACGATCTTGGATTTGCAAGATGAGGAGAAGTTGTAAATGCGCCAAGAAATAGAAATGGTTTTCGGAAGACGTTTTTGGCTTTCTGTTGCGATAATGCTCATATGCTTTTCGGGCTATGCTGCACTCGAATGGATAGCTGTTGGCAATTGGCCTGTAGAAGTACGACCTTCATCATTGCAACAAACCATTGGTGGTATTTTTTTTGGTGGTGTAATGCTGCTGATGCCGCTTTGTGCAAGTCTATCAAGCGGCTTATTACAAGTGGAAGAATTACAATGTGCGTTTGTAGATCTTCGAATCATTAAAAGCTCGGTACATAAATATATTGTTCAAAAATTCACAGCCTCATTTCTTTGCGGAGCTACATCCGTGGGGTTGGCATTCAGCATACATGCCATCATATGGAATATTGTTGCAACGCCATGTAATCCCATTGTTAACAGCTACACTGCAATTCCGTTCGCCAATAACTGCATATATTATTCATGGGAAGCATTTTGCTATGGTTTACCCATATATCTTTGGATGCTTCTATGGATATCCTTCTGTGGCGGTATGTGGAGCTTTGTAGGTATTACAGCAGCGATGTATATTCCAGATAAGATCATAGCCATAGCGGTTCCATTTTGCATATACTATTTATGGCACTGTGGTTTTCCACAAGCACTTTTGAATTTGAAATGGTTTCCGCATCCTGCTGATTTGTATAATGACGCTCTGACTTGGGACGTGGTCGGTATTTCATTGATGGTATACGCATTGTTAGGCTTAACTTGTCTGGCACTCTATTCCATACGCATTCAAAGGAGATATAAACATGAAAAATAAACGATGCTTGTTTCAAGAAATGGGGTCAATGTTACTGGCTAATCTGGACACATGGCTACGTAGCCCACGAACTTTGATAATGGCTACATTCACAACTGTAACCTGTTGGTTAATTGTGCGTGGATATGGCAAAGGGCTTGAGATTCAACAGTATACGATGCATTTCGATGAAAGCATGGCATGGTTTTTAATGACGGGTTTTAGCAGTATGGGTCTGTCGAGTTTGGTCTTCCTTGTTATGATATCCGAACTTCCGCGCAGAATCCCTTTTCAACAATATACAATCATCCGTTCCACTCGAAACAAATGGATTGGCGCGCAAATAATATATTGTGTTCTTTGCATTATGGTAATGATTGTCATGTTGATTTTGCTCATAGCTATCTTTGTAAAGCCTTATACCGTCTCAGGTAGCGGGTGGAGCGACGACATACGTATTTCGAATGGTTTGGAACAGGAACTAGCATATGTTCCCCAATGGATTAGAGAGAACTTTACGCCTTGGCAAACCTTTTTGTTATCGATCGTCCCAATCTTCTTCTTTTGGTTTGTTATGGCTATGACAGTATTGTTTTTTAGTTTGATAAGAATACCTGCGCTTGGGTCTTCGCTATATGTGATTATCCTGTTCTCCGGCATCATTTTCATGTATGAAAATATTCCTGGATTAGAACCGCCTATGACATTTTCAACCTTGATGCGAATTGGATACACATATGAAGATGCGTTTGTTCAACGCTTACGAAATGCCTTTGTAGTCTATGGCTCTCTTGCTCTGACACAAATTGCGGCCGTTCTATTAGTAGCTCGACGAATGGATATACCAACTTATTCACTTCAAAAAAACTAAGGAGAAATATCTATGATCAGTTTAGTGGATGTAACAAAAAAATACAGTCATCAAGCAATCCTGACAAAAATCAATATGCAACTTCAAGGCGGCACAATCTATGGACTGGTTGGCGCGAATGGTTGCGGAAAAACGACTTTGATGCGCTGTATCTGCGGTCTGACCCGTCCAACCAGCGGCATAGTTTCTGTTCTTGGCAAGATCATTGGTAAGGATGTTGACTTTGCACCGTCCACAGGTATTTTAATCGAAACAGCAGGTTTTCTGCCGCAATATAGTGCTCGACGCAATCTTACGGTTCTAGCAGGAATCAGTGGCGTTATAAACAAAGAACACATCGATTCAGTCATTAGAAAAGTTGGATTAGATCCTGATAGTAAAAAATCAGTTAATAAGTATTCGCTGGGTATGCGCCAACGCTTGGGCATCGCCCAAGCTATTATGGAGGATCCTAAAGTACTAATTTTGGATGAACCTTTCAACGCAATGGACAAAACGGCTATGGAAGAAATTCATGCCTTGCTGCAAACTCTTAAGAGACAGGGCAAGCTTGTCGTTCTAGCCAGCCACAGCGCCGTAGATATGGAAAGAGCATGCGACGTGGTATACGAGATGGAAAACGGAAGCTTGAAGCAAATCAAAGGCTAGTAGGGTATCAACGAACATTGCGAACGAATGAACAATGGAGCGTTAATTAGCTGTCGAAAAAAGGAGGCGCCCAATGAAAACAAAGAAAAGCACAAATACTTGATAAGATAAACGGGCATCAGATGGAAACGCAGTAGGGGTTATTGCTATTTGGTATTGGTGTAAGTTGAGTACTGTTAAAGAGGCGACGAAGCATATGAACAAAGATAATGTGACCCGGATAGTAAAAAATCCTTGCAAAATGCGTTGCCAAGCACCTAATCCTATAAACTCGTACGACAAACAGTCGTGCAAACAGATGAAAAGGAAAAGAGGAATAGTTATGAAAAAATTGATCGCTGCTGTTTTGATGGTTTGATTATCCCTGTTGCTGATTGCCAGCACTGCTTTGGCTGCCGACACTTCCGTCACCAACTGGAAGTATGGTTTCACTGCTCAGTGCGTTAACGAAAGTACTCTTAATAACGCTGGGCAATTTCATGCAAAGCAGACCAACGCAAATTATATCGAAGTACGCACCAATATTATTGGCACGGCTATTGAATAGGCCTTTCAATGTCACTCCAGGAGGACGCGGAAACACTACGCACAATGATCAGCTTGGACTTACGAGCATCCGCTTGGAGGGACAGTTCAGAACCCGTTAAACATCCCATCTATGCTAATCCAGCCCGGTGTCCCGGCAAAGCCAGAATCCCGGCAATATATTTATCTGTGAGGTTATTTATGATAAGAGTACTGATTTCTCTTCTGCTTATTTGCATTATGCTAACACCGCTAATTGGCATCGCGGAAATTTCGTATGTTTCCATATCGGATATGAATGAACAGAAGATAGAACGTTGGACACAAACCTATGCAACAAAATGGCGCACAATTGACGTGGATGTTCAACCAAATATTCCCAATGTCAATAAAGTACCTGTGTTGACTGTAGATTTTGCTTTTTGGAATCCCAACAGCTCTCTATTAGAAAATGGGTGGTATAGTAACACTTATGATAATTCTGCCTTTTCTATAGGCATAGGCGAGCCCCCAGTAGATACAGAGGCTATCGTAAAAAATATACATTACAAAAGAATAATTGGGGTTTCGCTACAATCGCCCTATAACTGGGAAACCGCATATTTACCCGGCAGCAATATGTCATTGGATGACGCGTTTCAAGTGTACCAGGCTATAGCCTCAACAACTGACTATAACACTTCTAATAACTTTTTAAAGGACATATCGCTTATTTATTGGATAGATGAAAAAGAAGACCCCATTCCTATGAGTGGATATTATGATTCTTGGACACGCATTGGATGGCTTAAGGAAATATGATGAGAAGAAAGCATCAATTTCTCCATCGGTCGTTTTCCGTATAGCATCAGCAAATTCAATTGACTTTTGCGGTGTACTTGTCAAGGAAAATGGGATTTTGACTGATGACATTCCACTATGCGACTTTTCTGTGATTCGATCTACTCTCGAGACAGAGATAAATATGGGGCGTTTGCGCCGAGTTTTTGACGTCAATTTAGGATATGTACTATATAACACTCCGGATTATTCCATAAAACGCGGCTTGGAATGGATGAAAAGCTGTTTGTATTATGCAGTGCCGGCATGGTATGTCAACTGCTGGTATTTTAGCGATCCGCAGAAAGAAGTATGCAACTACGAAGCGGAGGATGTCCCGCCTAACGGCATTATTGAGTATGGTGCATTGGTCTTTAATGCACAGACAGGTCAAATGATAGAACCTTTTGGTCTGGATTCAAGCGTTGGTGATTTTCACAGTTTCCTTTCGTGGGAGGAGTTGGGTGAGAAGCCATGAAATCGGAGTTAAAGCGGGCTTTTACATCCCCACTATTTTTTCTTTCCGCAATCGTGTTTTTTTTATGTTTGCAAGGGTACTCTATATCATTTTACTATGACCAATGGTATGGGATAGGGAAGCAACCGCTAGAGTTGCGTGCTAGGCATGGCTCTAACAGCAGGCGTTTGGTCTGTTGTTGCGCTTTCCGTTGCTATATGGGTGCCAGACAAATTATTAGTAGCCATCATCCCAGTCAGCATTTTTAAACTATGGAATGCCAATTTAACGTACTACTTGTTTGGTTTTAGGCTTCCAGATCCAAGTACGCTTTTTAATGATGGTCAGACAATTCAAGGCGACTTGCAATGCTTGCTGGCATATGCCATCTTCCTTGTTCTTGCAATAATTGTTTACTTACTTGGACTAAGGAGGAGGGTGTGCAATGCATAAAATTCACTCTACCTTTGCAATTCTCCGTGGTCAAATATCGGATTGGTTTCATTCGCCACGTACTTTGTTTTCCATTCTGGTTATTCTAGCACTCACTTATATGAATGCCCGCAGTTATGTCTTTAGTTTGGAAAGCAACGCTCTATATTCACATTTTGGTGAGTGTGTTTCCTATTACCTATCAACCGGCTTTGGTAATGTGTCATTGGTAAGCGCGTTGTTTTTAGTAATGATTGCGGAGGTCCCACGGTGTACACTTTATCAAAATGCGATGCTTATTCGTACCACAAGATTTAGGTGGTTAATGTCACAAGTGCTGTTTTGTCTATCCATTACTATGCTCATGCTGATAGCAATGCTTTTGCTATCTGTCGTAATGACTATACCTCATCTATTTTGGTGTTACAGATTACGGTTCTTTGGGAATCATTACCCAATTGGATGCGCTATATGCCGGCAAATTTCGCAACTTTATCAGCTGTGGCATCGAAGTTTCCAGAACATCAATGGCAGGCTATCCCTACCGTGATTGGCTGTTATATTGCATGAGTAGGGTGACAAAAGCACATTTTCACCTTGTTGTGTACCACCCATTGTGCTAGTTTCCTTTTCATTGTACAATGGGTGGTACTTTATTCACCTAAAATGTGCTTTTGGCATCCGTATCATTGCATTAGATGTCCTTATCGTATGCTGCATGTATCGGAAGGTTCGGATGATGGGTTTATTCTTCACTGGAAAGGATGTTGACTGATGATAAGCATACAAAATCTCAGCAAGGCAAATGAGAGTAATACAGTGTTTAAAGAAATTTCGGTCGAACTTTTAAGGGGTACAGTCTATGGATTGGTAGGTGTTAATGGCTGCGGAAAATCAACGCTAATGCGTTGTATATGTGGTTTTACACGTCCATCTAGCGGGACTGTAACCGTGATGGGGAAACTCATTGGGAAAGATGTAGACTTTGCGCCATCCACTGGTGTAATCATTGACACCCCGGGTTTTCTTTCTCATGACAGTTGTCGCAAAAATTTGGAAATACTCGCAGGCATCTCCGGTAAAGCAGATAAAGCTCGTATTGATGAAGTAATCCGTATGGTTGGTCTAGATCCCACAGACAAGAAACCCGTGGGAAAATATTCTCTTGGTATGCGCCAACGTTTGGGAATTGCTCAAGCGATTATGGAGGATCCTGATCAGTTGATCCTAGATGAACCGTTTAATGGTTTAGATAAGCAAGGGATAGCTGATATACATGATTTGTTACAGCAATGGAAATCACATGGCAAAACCATACTGCTCGCCAGCCACAGCACCGCCGACATCGCGCAGGCTTGCGATATCGTGTATGAACTGCAAGACGGACATCTGGTGGAACAGCCTACTCTTTCGGCATCTCAAGTGGGATAAGGAGGAACGCCCGATGAAAAAGTTGGTTTCAATCTGCATCGCCTTTACGCTTCTGCTGGGCATGGTCACAACCGTGTCGGCGGAAGCAAACGATCAAACCCTGACCTTTTCGCAAAGCACCTATGAGAGTATCCAAAGCCTTTGCTGGGTCGGTGATACGCTGTACATGCTCGGCAACGAAACGATCTATCAGTGGCATATTGGAGATACCGAGCCGCAAGTATACTGGCAGCAAGTCGGCATTTCCAATTACCGCTATCAGGACACCGCTCCCGAGGATGAAACAGAGCGCACCTTGTGGCAACAGGCAATCAATTATTTAGTCACAGATGGAACAACCCTTTATGCGTGGCATCCCTATAGTGGTCAGCTTTTCACAGTGCATGAGCAAGTATTGACGCTCGCCACCACTGTTCCTTTCTCCACGTTGACCTATGAAACAGATGGACAAAACGTTTATCGCGAGGTTCGTCAGGTTGCCATGCAAGGCAATCATCTGTATCTTCTGCTCGGAACAGATGATTCTTCCGATTGGGGGAGAGCGTCTTTGATCTGTTTTGATACGCAAACAGATCAACTTTCTATACTGTCAGCGGAGCGTATACAGAAATTCGCAATCTTGGACGATGGCACGCTGATTGTTTCCCTCTATGACGCTGAACAATACCAGTATTCCTTCCATCGGCTGAGTGCCGCAAACGGTGAACTGCAAAGCCCGTTCTTAACGCTTTCAGGCGATCAGGCCAGTGGCAATATGAGCTTTGGGCAAAATCGGTTGCTGCTATGCACCGCAGGGCAGATTACGGGCTATGACATGGTAGGTGAATCGCAAGTCATGGCGTACGTGCCCGTTTCATCTTATGGGGATGGCAGGATGGTATGCAATGAGAGCGGAATGTGCGCTGTTGCTACAAACAGTTATGTGTTCATCCGTGACTTGACCCAACAGCCGCAAATGACAGCGCTCCACGTCATGGGAGATGTTGATCCAAATATGTTGATTCAATTTTCGCTGATCAATCCTGATATTGCCGTTGTTACTGTACCCCAAATCGCCGAGGATGCCGCTCAGCAATCTGTGTTATCCGCAAGCAATAATGTGGACATGTATGTGGTGGAGGCGCCGGGTGTATATGCACAACTCAAGGCAAGGGGTTATTTAGCCTCGCTGAACGCTTCCTCCACATTAATGGAACAAGCGTCGGCTCTCTATCCCTGCATTCAGGAAACCCTCATGGCCGACGATCAGCTGATGGCATTTCCAATCAACATGAGCACGAAAAGCCGGACACTGAACCAAACGCTTTGGGATCGCTTTTCGCTCGGCGCAGTCCCCAAAACCTATCAGGAACTACTGAAGTTGATGCGGCTTTGGCAAGAAGATTATGCCGCAGATAACCCTGACTATACGTTGGTTGATCTGACTGGCGGCGTTTCAAGCTGCATCAAAATGCTGGTCAAGGAATACCTTCTGCAATGCGGCGATGAATATCCCGACTTCACGAATGAGGATTTTCGCAATGCCATGCTAGCGGTTGTCGCCCATCAGGATGTCTTAAAAACCAACGCCGAGAATTACGGCATGCCGCTCATCTACACGTACTATCAAGGATTTGGAATTGGATATAACGACGATGAACAGACGCGTATGATGTTCATGCCAGCCATCGCAAATGATGAAACCCAGAGGCTCAGCGGTACACTCACACTTTTGACGATGAGCAGTGCAAGTACTAAGCAGGATGCATCTCTACGTTTCATCACATTCTGTGCTGATCGCGTTGATGCGCAGACAAAATATATGATGAATTCTAAATTGGATACACCGCTTCACCACGACAACCATGATGAACGGCTGGCAACACTAAATAAAGAAAAGGCGGCTTTACAGGCACGTCTCGAGACTGCGGACGGGGATATGACGGCTGAGCTGAAAGACGCAGCGGCACAAAAAGAAGCACAGCTGGTTTCTGCAGAAGATGATTGGCTGATCTCTTACGAAAGTATTTGTAATTATCGTTCGGTCGCGCAGCAACTTGTTATTCCTTACGATGCACCATTCTTTGGAAGCAACACTGGCTTCAATGCGCTGGAGACGGTGATCGATACCGCCTGCGGGCAAGAATTGAACGAATCATCGCTGGATATACTTTTGGTAAACTTAAATCACGTGGCTCGTATGGTTATGTTAGAAAACGAATGAAGCAAATGTTTGGCTACTAGAGGAAGAGCATTTTATCGTTGCTTATTCGCGATTGTTCGCAACTCACCTTTCCCGCTGTCGTTGAATAGTTCAAAACCTCTCTGTAGATAAATCTAACGAGCAAATCATTCGACTGAACACCTTCATGATGCTTTTTACGAAAGGCAAAAGTCACCATCAAAAATGTGTGAATGATAACCTATCTTCCCGCCCCTACGCCTTCACCCTTGCTTCCAAATTCAGCCGATCGGCCAAGGTGCAAAGCTGTCCCAAATCGTTCAGGCGGTAATGCACATAGGGGGCAAAATGCTCGTCAAAGGGGAGCAGGTCGGGGATCATCACGCTGATACAGCCAGCGGCGGCAACGCTTCGAACGCCGTTGAAGCTGTCCTCCACCCCAAGGCACTCTGCGGCGGATAACCCCAGCCTTTTGGCGGCCTCTAAGTAAATGTCTGGTTCGGGCTTGCTGTGTGCTACCTCCGTACCGCAAACAATGGTATCAAACACGCCTTGCAACGGCGGGGTGTGCGCGATGTATTCATCCACCACAGAACGCTCTGTGCTGGTGGCAAGCGCGCGCAATAAACCCCGCGCCTTCAAACCCTGCATGCATTCGGTCAGGCCTTTTTTAAGCGGAAGCTGACCCGCTTGCGCCGTTTGAAGCAATTGCGCGAAAAATTCATGCATAATCACCTCATAGGGATAATCCACGCCAAAATGAGCCAGCAGCTTTTGTTTGCTAAGCACCGTGTTACAGCCAAGGATGCTCAAATAGAGCTCGTGCGGAAAATCATAGCCGTGCATAGCCGCTACCTTGGGCAATAGCTGACTGCCGAGCACTTCTGTATCCAGAAGCAAGCCGTCCATATCAAATAAAACGCCGCGAATCATTCCTTACAGCCGCCTTCCTCACAAAGTGTCATGCCTGCGGCAAGACCGTCCATCGCCGCAGAAATAATGCCGCCTGCGTGTCCCGCGCCTTCGCCCAAGGGGTACAAGCCGCTGATGGGGCTTTGGCGCTGTTCGTTTCGCAGCATGCGAAGGGGGGAGGAGGAGCGGGTTTCGGGCGCGGTGAGAAGCGCGTCGGGCGCGTCAAAACCGCGAAGGCGCTGTGCAAGCTTGGGGAGCGCGTAGCGCAGGTTATCGGTCACAAAGCTTGGCAAACAGCCGCTGATTTCACCCAGCGATACCCCAGGCAGATAGCTCGGGCGCACGGAGCCTAGCGCCGCCGTGGGGCGGTTTTTCAGAAAATCGCCTACGCGTTGGCAGGGCGCGGCATAACCGCCGCTGGCGGCAAAGGCCGCACGCTCTATTTTTTGCTGAAAAACCATGCCCGCAAGGGGATGCTCACTGCCAAAATCCGCAGGCATAACGCCTACGAGCACCGCCGCGTTGGCGTTTTTGCCGTTTCGCGCGTGCAAGCTCATGCCGTTGACATTCACCCCGCCTTGCTCACTGCAAGCGCCGATTACCTGCCCGCCTGGGCACATGCAAAAGGTATATACGCCGCGCTGATCGGGCGTGGGGACGCTTAGCTTGTATTCAGCGGGCGGCAATGCGGGATGCCCCGCAACCGCGCCATATTGCGAACGGTCAATATCGCGCTGGAGGTGCTCAATGCGCACCCCAATGGCGAAAGGCTTTTGCTCCATGGGCAGGCCAAGCTCAAAGAGCATGCGATAGGTGTCGCGGGCGCTGTGACCTATGGCCAAGCAAAGGGTATCGGTGGGCAATTCATCCGTTACGCCGTCGTGCGCAAAGCGAACCGCCGCTACCTGACCGTTTTGGAGCACAATGCCTGTGAGCTTGTGCCCAAAGCGCACATCCGCACCTAGCGCAACCAGCCTTTTGCGGAGGCTGTGAAGCACACAGCGCAGCTCGTCCGTGCCGATGTGCGGGCGTTGTGCCGTTAAAATGTCCTCTGGTGCGCCGCATGCGCAGAGCGTTTCAAGCACGGTGCGGATGTGGGGGCTGTTCAGCCCGCAGGTGAGCTTGCCATCGCTAAACGCGCCCGCGCCGCCCTCGCCAAAGAGCACGTTGCTTTCCTCGTTCAGCCTTGCATTTTGCTCAAAGGCTTCCACATCCAGCACGCGCTGCTGTACAGGCTGGCCGCGCTCCAATAAAATGGGCTTTGCCCCTCGGGCGGCCAGCGCCAAAGCGCAAAACAGACCGGCGGGACCTGCGCCCACCACAACGGGACGAGGGCTGGCATGCGGCCAAGGCGTGAGCGGGAGGTGAAACACATCGGTTGGCGCGGCATGCAAGCTGTCGGCCACCCAAGCCACCTCATTGGGGCGAAATTTGGCGGCTAATTTGGTTTCGAGCATTTCGTTTTCCTTGGTGAGTGTGACATCGGCGGTGAGCGAAAAATGAACGTCGCTTTTGTCACGCGCATCAATGCTTCGCTTTTGAATTTTGGCGGAGGCCAAGGCGTTTTGCGGTATGCTTAAGCGCTCCGCACATAAGCGGCGAAGCATGGACGAATCAAGCGCGGCGGCCGCATCCAGCGGCAAACGGAGTTGGTGTAAACGTAGCATGGGTTGGAACCTCCTTGCGTTGGACTAGGGTAATGGTAACACAGAAGGGGCAAGAGCACAAGAAGAATGGATGCTTGCATATGCGCATGCAAAAGATTATAATGTTTGAGATGCAAAACGCTAGGAGAAACGATGAATGAGCACAAATGAAAAGTCGGTAAAATCCGCTTGCTACATGACCAACCTGTCCATGTCGATTGTAGGAAACCTGTCCCCCCTGCTGCTGCTGACTTTTCGAGGGCTGTATGGCATTTCGTATTCCCTGCTGGGCTTGCTGGTGCTGATCAACTTTTGCACACAGCTCTTGATTGATCTGGTTTTTTCTTTTTACTCGCATCGTTTCAACATCGCAAAGGCTGTGAAGCTTACGCCTGCGCTCAGCGCTTTGGGCTTGCTGATCTATGCTGTGTACCCATGGCTGTTTCCCCAAAGCGCCTATGTGGGGCTGGCGCTGGGCACGGTCATTTTTGCCGCATCTGGCGGGCTGGCGGAGGTGCTGATCAGCCCCGTGATTGCGGCCATTCCCGCAGAGCACCCCGAACGTGAAATGAGCAAGCTGCATTCCGTTTATGCTTGGGGCGTGGTGGCGGTTGTGATTGTGAGCACACTGTTTCTCAAGCTTTTTGGCAGGGAAAACTGGCATTGGCTGGCACTGCTGTGGATGCTGGTTCCGCTCTATGCCTGCGTTCAATTTTTGCGCGTGAAAATACCCGCCATGGAAACGCCTCAAACCGTTTCCTCGGTCTGGAAGCTGATCCGAAATCCGCGGTTTTTGCTCTGCTTTTTTTGCATATTGCTGGGCGGTGCAAGCGAATGCACCATGGCGCAGTGGTGCTCTGGCTATCTGGAAAAAGCGCTGGGCATACCCAAGGCTTGGGGAGATGTGCTTGGGGTTGCGATGTTTGCAGTCATGCTTGGCACAGGGCGCACGCTTTTTGCCAAACGCGGACGAAGCATTCACAAGGTTCTGCTTCTGGGCGCGGCAGGGGCTGTGCTATGCTACGTTGCGGCGGCATTTTCGGGCGTGGCGGCAGTGGGCTTAATAGCCTGTGTGCTTACGGGCTTTTGTACCTCCATGCTGTGGCCCGGCACCTTGCTTGTGGCGGCAGACAAATTTCCCGCCTCGGGCGTGGCGGTTTTTGCGCTGATGGCGGCAGGCGGCGATTTGGGCGCATCCATTGGCCCGCAGCTGGTGGGCTTGGTGACGGATCTCACCCTGCAAAACCCGGCGGCGGTTTCGTTTGCGGGAGGGCTTCACCTCAGCGCAGAACAGCTCGGCATGAAGCTCGGCATGGCTTGCGCCATTGTTTTTCCGTTGATTGCGACGATTTTATACGCATATCTATATAAAGACAAAAAATACGGCGAAAAGAAAATGGAGGGGTTAAAATGAAAAGGACGGTTGCGGTTTTCCTGGTGATCTTGTTGCTATTGCCGCTGTATGCGGGCTGTGCCGCTGCCTCGCAAACGGGGAATGAGCAGCTCACCCTGCTGTTTACACACGACATGCATTCCCATTTGGAAGCAACCGTGGACGAGCAAGGGGTCGAAACAGGGGGCATGACAAAGCTTGCCGCCTTGCTTGAAAAGCGGCGCACCCCCGATGCGCTCTTGGTGGATGCGGGCGATTTTTCCATGGGCACGCTGTATCAAACCCTGTACGAAACCAATGCGCTGGAGCTTTCCATGCTTGGGTATTTGGGCTACGATGCCGTTACCTTTGGCAACCATGAGTTTGATTACCGCGATGAGGGGCTTGCGCATATGCTGGAGGCGGCCGTGCAAAACGCTCAAGCAGACCAGACGCTCAAGCTGCCGCAGCTGGTGGCTTCCAACATTGCTTGGAAAACGAATACCACAGAGTCAACCCTTGCGTTGGAGACCGCCTTTAACGCCTACGGCGGCAAGCCCTACACCGTTTTGGAGCGCGGAGGGGTGCGGGTGGGCGTGTTTGGGATCCTTGGCTTGGATGCGCAGGCATGCGCACCTCTTGCCCAAGTTACCATGCAGGAGCCGATTGAAGCGGCCAAGCAAGCGGTGGCACAGCTGAAAGCGGAAAACGTGGATTTCATCCTGTGCTTGTCCCACGGCGGCACGTGGAGCGATCCTAAAAAGTCGGAGGATGAACTGCTGGCAAAGGCGGTACCTGAAATTGACGTTATTGTAAGCGGGCATACACATACGGCGCTGGCACAGCCGATTTTGGTGGGCAGCACGGTGATTGCTTCCTCTGGTGAATATTGCCAAAGCCTTGGGGAAATGAAATTGACGCGCATGGAAAACGGGCGTTGGGCGCTGGCAGATTATCGGCTGCTGCCCTTGGATCAAACCATTGCCAAGGACACTGCGGTGGAAGCAAAGCTGGCACAGTACCGCGAGCTTGTGAACCAGCAATATTTGTCGCGCTTTGGCTACACCTTTGATCAACTGCTGGCCAATAACCCCATTGATTTTGGCACGTCGCGCGATATTCAGGAGCAGCACGGCGAATCTACGCTTGGCAACCTATTGAGCGATGCCTACGTCTATGCGGTCAAACAGGCGGAGGGGGAGAGCTATGTGCCCGTAGACCTTGCGGTTACCGCAACGGGCATTATTCGCGGAACCTTTGCAACGGGCAAGCTTACCGTTTCGGATGTGTTTAACGTTTGCTCTTTGGGCATTGGGCCGGATCGCGTGCCTGGCTATCCGCTTGTGAGTATTTATTTAACGGGAGCAGAGCTTAAAACGGTGGCGGAGGTGGACGCTTCCATTTCAGCCATGATGGAAGGCACGGTGCTGTTTTCTTCCGGCTGTGGCTGGCGATACAATGTAAACAGATTGCCGCTCAACCGCGCAACCGAGGTTTGGGTATACGATGAAAATGGTCAGCCAAAGCCCGTGGAGGAGGATCACCTGTACCGCGCGGTGGCCAACCTTTATTTGGGACAGATGCTGGGCATGGTGAACAGCAAATCCTTTGGCTTGATGACCCTTACCCCAAAGGATGAACAGGGAAAGCCTATTACGGATTTTGAAACGCGCATTTTGCATGATCAAAATGGCAATGAAATGAAGGAATGGGCGTGCGTTGCGGCCTACCTTTCATCTTTCCCAAAGGTGGACGGTCTTTCTAGCGTGCCTCAAAGCTATGCACAGGCACAGGGGCGCAAATTGGTTGAAAGCTCCGCAAACCTTGGCGAGCTGCTCAAGGCACCCAACAAAATATTCTGGATTGCCTTGGGGGCGGCGGCTTTGGTGATCCTACTGCTTACCTTGGTGATTGTGTTCGTGGTGAAAAGGGTTCAAAAGTCCCATAAAGTTGTATCATCGAAAGCGAACAAGTAAGCGAGGGAAAAGCCAGACAATGCGCCGAAGAAGCGCGAAACGGCTCGAATGCCGCCGCCTTGGCGCACAGCAGCAGACCTCAAACGAAACCAAAAAACACCTTGGTTCCCCATGCAATACCAACAAAAAACAACATATATAGGACAATCGACGGCATTCGACAATGTTCGCTCTTGCAAAAGCATAACCCATGGCATATGCTGTAACTGTCTTTGATGTACATGTTCAGCAATGTCTGCAGGAGGGATGAATTGTGGAAAAGGCACAGAAGCAAACGGATGAATACTTGTTTGTGAGGGAGCGAGCCGCGTGGCTTTATGCACAGGGGGAATACGAGCAAGCACGAAAATTGTTGAAGCCGATGGATGACGAACAGCTCAAGCGCTTTGAGGCCTATGGAAAACAGCGCACAGAAGCGGCAAAGTAAGGGAAAACTGGGTAAAAATCAAAAGTTGTTAGCACTCATTGCAAATGAGTGCTAACTTTTCGTTGCATTTGCCGCTAAACTCTGCTACAATACGAATATGCGCAACCGCTTTTACGGTGCACATAAAAGCATAAGCATTTCGGGAGGCGTAAAAACATGACCAATCAACAGGGCAATATTTCCATTCATGCACAAAACATTATGCCGATTATCAAGCGGTGGCTCTATTCCGATAAGGACATTTTCATTCGTGAAATGGTTTCCAACGCTTGCGACGCCATTACCAAGCAAAAAATTCTACAGCCGGGGGATGAATGCGAATACCGCGTAGACGTGGTGCTTGACGAGGAAGCGGGCGAAATTCGCTTTAGCGACAATGGCTTGGGCATGACGGCGGAGGAAGTGGAAAAGTACATCAACCAGGTGGCTTTTTCCGGCGCGGAGGAGTTCTTAAAGAACTATGAAGGCAAGGACAAGGGCGGCATCATCGGTCATTTTGGTTTGGGCTTCTACTCTGCCTTTATGGTGGCGGACAAGGTGACCATTGAAACCTTGAGCGGCGCAGAGGGCGCGGTTTCCGTGCGCTGGGTAAGCGAGGACGGCATGGCCTTCCAAATGGAGGATGGCTCCTGCACCGAACGCGGCACCACCATCACCCTTCACATTTCCGAGGAAGAGAAGGAGTTTTTGCAGGAGTTCCGCGTGCGCGAGGTGCTCAAGCGCTATTGCGGCTTTATGGCCACCCCCGTGTATTTTGATGTGGTGAAAAAGGCGGAGCCAAAGACCCCTGAGCACAAGGACGATGAACCCAAGACCGACGATGCGGAGGCTGAAAAGGAGCCGCAAGAGCCCAAAGGCCCTGAGCGCATTAACGATACGTCCGCCCTGTGGCTCAAAGCGCCGAAGGACTGCACCGAGGAGGAATACAAAAAGTTCTATCGCGATGTGTTCCATACCTATGAGGACCCGCTGTTTTACGTTCATTTGAACGTGGATTATCCCTTCAACCTCAAGGGCATTCTTTACTTCCCCAAAATCACAAACGATTTTGGCACGCGCGAAGGTGAAATCAAGCTCTTCAGCGGTCAAGTGTTTGTTGCGGACAACATCAAAGAGGTGATTCCAGAATTCCTGATGCTCTTAAAGGGCGTGATCGATTGCCCTGATTTGCCGCTGAACGTAAGCAGAAGCTTCCTGCAAAACGATGGCTATGTGAAAAAGCTGTCCGCCTATATCACGCGCAAGGTGGCCGATAAGCTCACAGGACTGTTTAACAGCGAGCGTGACAGCTATCAAAAATTCTGGGACGACATTCATCCCTTTGTGAAATACGGCTGCATGCGCGATGCTAAGTTCTTTGAGCAGGTAAAGGATACCCTTCTGTTTAAAACCACCAAGGGCGAATACCTCACGCTGAATGAATACATGGCCAAGAACGAGGGCAAGCTTGGCAAAAAGGTGATTTACACCAACGACGCTACCCGTCAAGCGGCGAGCATTGCCATGTATGACGCGGAGGGTATAGATGTGATTGCGCTGGATGCGTTGATCGACTTAAACTTTGTAAGCTTTATGGAATACTCCGCCGGCGTGGAGGATTTGCACTTTGCACGCGTGGACGCGGATAGCGCTTTGTTTACCAAGGAGCAGAGCGAGGATGAAAAGAAGCAGAGCGAAGAGGACGAGAAGAAGCTGGCTGAGCTGTTCAAAACCGCTACCGGCAAGGAAGACCTTACGGTAAAGGTGAACAACCTCAAGGACGAAGCCCTCTCCGCATTGCTTACGCAGGACGAGCAGGGCAGGCGCTTTGGCGAAATGAGCAAGATCTACGGGCAGGATTTCAAAATGCCTGAATCGCATACCTTGGTGCTCAATGCTCAAAACGAGGTGGTCAAGAGCCTGCTTTGTGCCCAAGATGGTGAAAAGCGCAGCCTGATGGCCGCTCAGCTGTATGATTTGGCACGCATGAGCACCCGCCCGCTTGAAAAGGATGAAGTAACCGCCTTCCTCACGCGCAGCAACAAGCTTTTGCAAATGCTCTGTGAATAATCAAAACGAGCAAGATGATGTCATAAAATTGTAACAATACGGACAGCGAAGCAGGAATTGGCGCTTGCGCATCGTATACCTTATCACATGACAAAGCGTATTTGCGCATGGGTCATGTGATAAGGTTTTTTGGTTCATACGAAAGTCAAGAGAGGGTGGATGATTTCATGCGAAAGCGCATTTTAGCAAGCTTGATGGCACTTTGCTTGTGTTTAGGGTCTTGCGTGCCCGCGTTGGCAGAAATGCCAAGACCGATTGTGCCGCTGGAGGAAAGCGAAATACCAGAGCCTTATGAGGGACAGCATCATTATTTGCTGACCTGTGTGGACAATTGGCAGGGCAATGCAAAAAACCTTGGAAATACAGATGGCTCCATTATGGTAACGCTGGATGTGGCCGCTCAAAGGTTGCTTTTTACCACCTTTACGCGTGAAATGCTCATTCAGCGCCCCGATGGCGGCACAGGACGGTTGACGTATATTGCCAAAACCTACGGCCCCGAAGCGCTTTGCAAGGTGCTGAGCTCCCATTTTGGCGTAAAAATGGATAAGTATATTCTTTTCAGCATGGACAATGTACAGCAAATCATAGACGCTATGGGCGGTGTGAACATTACGGTTACAGACGCTGAAGCGGATTATTTGAACCGCTACCGCATTTCGCGGGACAGCACCACGCCTAGCATGGACAAGGGAGGCACCTATCTGTTTGGCGGGCATGCGGCTGTGATTTATATGCGCATCCGCAAGGTGGGCGGCGGCGGTGATTCTGGGCGCACGCGCCGCATGCGCACCGTGCTCAGCACGCTTGCCGAAAACTATGCGGAGGTTACCATGGACAGCGCTATGAAGCTGCTTTCCACCGTGAGCGAGCACACAGTCATGACCAACATGTCCATGGCGGATATGCTGGAGGCCATGGGCTATGCCATGGAGCTGCGCGGGGTGGAAGCGGAGGGCATACAAATGCCGCCGGAGGATGCCATGCAACCCATTACCTACGCGGGTATGTCCACCCGTCAGGTGGATTTTGACGCGGCCCGCAAGCAGCTGGATGAGTTTTTGAATTGCCCCAATTTCGATGTGGTGGATGAATAGGGTATCCGCGCGGGTGCGGACACGCTCCTTTGCGTTCCAACACAAATGACGAAAACAACAAAACGAGCCTGCGAAAATTGCTTCGCAGGCTCGTTTGACTATCTTTATGGATGATGTCAAGGCTGTTCCTTACAGATCCTCTTCCTCCTCGGGCAGCTCGGCGTTGTGCCAAACGTTTTGCACATCGTCGTTATCCTCGAGCATTTCAAGCAGGTTCTGCACCTTTTCAAGCACCTCCGCGTCAGCGGGGGCAACGGTGTTTTGGGGGATCATTTGGATCTCGGCGCTTAAAAAGGCAACGCCAAGCTTTTCGAGCTTTTCGCGCACGGCAGAAAACTCGTTGGGGTCTGTGGTGACTTCAAAAGCATCGTCGAGGGTTTGCATATCCTCAGCGCCTGCTTCTATCGCGGTCATCATCATGTCGTCTTCATTGGATTTGTCTGTGCGTTCGATGACCAGCACGCCCTTTTTATCGAACATGAAGTTAACACTGCCCGTAACGCCGAGGGAACCGCCGTTTTTGGCAAAGCAGTGGCGAACGTCGCTTGCGGTGCGGTTGCGGCTATCGGTAATGGTTTCCACGATGACAGCAATGCCGCCCGCGCCATAACCCTCATAGGTGATTTCTTCGTAGTTGACATTGCCAAGCTCGCCTGCGGCCTTTTTGATGGAGCGCATGATGTTGTCGTTGGGCATGTTATTGCTTTTGGCTTTTGCAATGACATCTCTTAGCTTTGAGTTGTTATCTGCGTTGCCGCCGCCCTCGCGCACCGCAATGGCAATTTCACGGCCAATTTTGGTAAAAATCTTTCCACGAACGGCATCGGTTTTGCCCTTTTTAATTTTGATGTTTGCCCATTTGCTATGTCCAGACATTGTATCAGCCTTTCTGTATATCAACTTGGGATAGGGCGCGCTTAGGTGCGGGAACCCATCCATGTATTGCATGACCTCAAAATTATAGCATAGATGCATAGAATGGTCAAATGCAATCGGGCAAACGGGGGAATGAACGCGGGTGACAAAAAAACGCCAATGGTTACATACCAGAAAATGGGATGTAACTAAAAAACAGCTCATGCGAAACAATTGAGCGCCTGCCTTATTTCGGCGAGCAAATCAATGGTTACATGAGCTATTTCATGTAACAAGTCAAGTTACATGAAAAACAAAGCGCGGTTAGTTGAGCTTTAAGGTTTCGCGTACCTTGGAAAAAACGCCTAAATAGTCGTCCTTATAACCAAGGGGATACACAATTTCCAAGCCGTAGAGCACCTTGTCTACACAGGTATAATGGATGCGGCCGCCCAATTGCGTGCCGTTGGCCAGCTCGCCGCTATAATTGGCATATACGCCCTTGCTGCCCATGAGGTAGCGGGAAGCGGTCAGGCTAGGCTTCCAAGTGGTGAAATTGGTGGCTTTGATGTTGTCGAGGCGCTGCTTTACCTCGGTTTTGAGATTGCTCTCACTGTAATTGCTATTGACCTTGAAAGCGGTGAGGGTTACAATGCATTGCTGATTTTCTTTGATTTGGTCGGTTGGTTCGCTGATGATGAAGGTTTCGCTTTGCGTTTCATCCACCAGCCAGCCTGCGGGCGCTTCAAAGGAAATACCAATGGCGGAGGTATAGGGCATGTAGGTGAACGCCAGCTTGGGGCGCGGCGTAGGCGTGGGCATGTCGATGGGGTCAAGCGGTATGGGCGTACTGCCCGCATAGGGGTATTCGGTGCCTGCGGCGGCGGCGCTGTCGTAATTGTTGACCTCGTCACCCGTCAGGTTGGGGTCAATCATCCCTTCCTCGTTCATGGCATCGTCAGGGGTGAAGGTGTCATCCTGCGGGGCTACATCGTAGGGATTGTTGGAAAAAATGCTTCCGTCCTCGGTGCCGCCGTCCTCATTGGGCTGGGTGTTGGCATCGGGCTGTTGTACTGCAGGCTCGGGTGTAGCGGTGGCCACATTGGGGCCTAAATTTTGTGTCATTTGCGGGAAGGGCTGCACAGGGGGCGTACCTGAGCAGGCGCATAGCGTCGCGGCGGCCAGCGATAGGCAAAGGATCAGCTTCCATTGACGTTTCATGCAACCATCCTTTCAAAAGTAACGGGTTTATACAGGATGCGGCTTCAAAACCGCTGTGTTTCTTTCCATAGAACGAACGTAAGGCGGACAAACTTCACTCCGTCATGATATTGTAACATTATGGAATGAATTCGTCAATGGTTTATTCGGCGGCAGGTACAACGGCTTCAGCGGATGCAGCTTCCTCCAAATCGGGGCGGTACAGCCGCCGATCCAGCGACCAGATTTTCTCGCTGAAAACGCCTGGCTTGAGCTTTTGAACGGCGGTTTGCATTTCGTTCATGCGTGCGTCCAGCAAATCCACCCAATGCAGCACCTCGGCCTCTGGAAACATGGGCTTGCGCGGACTGCCAAAATCGGCTTCGCCGTGGTGGCTTAACAGCATGTGCTGGAGCAGCAGCACGGGCTCTCCCGTAATGCCCAAATCGTTTGCGGCTTCCTGCACGCGCGTTACGCCCAGCACAAGGTGCCCCAGCAGCAGGCCTGACTTGCTGTAATCCCGCACAATGCCCATTTCATCGCTATCCATTTCCTCGGTTTTGCAAAGGTCGTGCAAAATAACCCCCGCATAAAGCAGATCGGCATTGAGCCATGGATAAACGGAAATGATGGCCTTTGCGGTGCGAAGCATGCCTGTGGTATGGTGCAATAAGCCGCTGCGCTCCGCATGGTGAATGCGCTGTGCGGCGGGGTAGTAGCGGAGCTTTTCGTCAAAGCGTGCAAGCAGCTCGCGCGTAAGAAGCTTCAAGGGCTCGTTTTCAAAGCTGTCAACCGTGCTTTGAAGCTGTAAAAGCATTTCCTCTGGCGCTTCGGGCGCGCAGGTCGCAAGGGCGGCCATATCCACCTCATCCTCTGGGGCTTGAGCGCGGAAACGCTCAATGCGCAGCTGCAAGCGGCCGTTGTACTCCAGCGTGCCGCCGCGAACCTTTACCACAGTGCCCACAGCGGGCGCGGCTACGGTGCCGTCCCAGAGCTTGGCGTTGATTTCGCCTGTGCGGTCGGCAAGGTTCATATCCAAATACTTTGCGCCGTTTCCGCCTGTGCGCTGATCCGAGGTGCGCACGAGCAAAAAGCCCTCGAAGCGTTGATCCTTGGTGAGTTCACTGATTGTTTGTTGAGGCATGCGTTACTCCTTCAAGCTAGTTTTCTGCGTATAATGCCACGCGGGTGCCTGGCAGGTTGGTATAGCGGGCAAATTCGGCTTGCCATTCCACGTTTACCGTGCCCACAGGGCCGTTGCGCTGTTTGGCAATAATCACCTCGCCGGCGGTGTCGTCGGGCTTGGGACCGCCCTCCTCAGAGCCTGCGGAGGCGTAGTAGCCCTCGCGGTGCAGGAAAAGCACCACGTCCGCGTCCTGCTCAATGCTGCCTGAATCGCGCAAGTCGCTTAACATGGGGCGCTTGTCTGTGCGGGAGGCGGGGCCGCGGCTGAGCTGTGCGCAAGCCAGAACGGGTATTTTCAGCTCAAGCGCAATGGCTTTGAGCTGGCGGCTGATTTCGCTTACCTCAAGCTGGCGGTTTTCCACGCGCTTATCCGTGCCCATGAGACCCAAATAGTCAATAACCACCAGGTCAAGCCCCTGCTCCATCATGAGCCTGCGGCAACGGCTTCGAAGCTGTGAGGGGGTGAGGCCGGGGGTATCGTCGATATAGATGCGGCAGGAGCTCAGGTCGTTGATGCAATCGCCCAATTTGATCCACTCATCATCGGACAGCATGCCGCTTCGCACGCGCTGCATGTTGATGGAGGAGGTGGAGCAGAGCAAGCGCATGCCGATTTGCTCGTTTGGCATTTCCATGCTGAAAATGGCGACGCATTTGTTGGCTTTTACGCCCGCAAATTGCGCAACGCCAAGCGCCATGGAGGTTTTGCCCATTGCGGGGCGAGCGCCTACCAGCACCAGCTCGCCGCCATGAAGGCCTGTGAGCATGCGATCCAAATCATAAAGACCCGTGGGCACACCGGCAAGGCGACCCTTTAAGCGGCTTAGCTCTTCAATTTGGTCAAAGGTGGCAAGCAATACTTTTTGGAGCGGTACAAGCGTTTCAGCGCCGCTTCGCTTCATGACAATGTCAAAAATCAAGCGCTCCGCGTTGTGAAGCACGGCGGTAAGCGGATCGCTTTGGCTGTAGCATTGCTCCATAATGCGCTGTGAGGCAGAAATCAGCTTGCGCAGTACCGATTTTTCCAGCACAATTTCCACATAGGTGCGGGTGTTGGCGGTGGTGGGCACAAAGCGCATGGCTTGAAGCAAATAGGCGGAGCCGCCCACGCTGTCTAGCGTGCCGCGGCGGGATAGCTCGTTGCCTAGCGTCATGATGTCGATGGGGCTGCCCGCAATGTGAAGGGAGCGCATGGCTTCGAATATTTCCTTGTGCTCGGCGGAATAAAAATCCACCGCCTGCAGGGTTTCAAAAGCGAGGGTTGCCGCGCCCGCATCCTGTAGAATGGCACCCAAAACGGAGCGCTCCGCGTCTATACTGCTAGGCGGCAGGGCGGTGAGTGCTTCTCTGTTTTCCATACGGCTTCCCTCCTTTTGGTTTTTTTACAGCGTTCTGTTTCATGGCAAAGCTTTATTTTTTGGCAATGGGCTCTACGCGAACCTTCATAGGGGTGGTAATGCCTGCGTAAATCCAAACATTCACATCTACATCGCCTGTTTGGCGAATGGGCTCACATTCAATTTTGCGCTTATCCACCTCAATGCCGTGCTGCTGCTTGAGCGCATCGGCTATTTCTTGGCTGGTGATGCTGCCGTAAAGGCGGCCCTTTTCACCGCATTTGACTTGAAGCGTAACCAGCTTGCCGCGCAGGGAATCGGCCAGCTGCTGGGCCTGCTGGCGGCGTTCGCTTTCAAGCCTTTCTTCGTTTGCACGCTTGCGCTCAATTTCCTTTACTGCGGCGGGGCTGGCTTCCATGGCCCATTTGCGGGGAAAAAGGTAATTGCGGGCAAAGCCATCCGACAGGTTGAGTATGTCGTCCTTTTTACCGGTGCCCTTGATGTCACATAACAGAATAACCTTCATGAATTTATTCCTCCTCTTGTTGTTCTTCTTGAAATAGGGTGCGGGAGCGGAAATGCAAAAATGGGTCGAGCATGCCAATGAGAAACAGCGCAATGGGAAAAAGCAGGTACAGCGCCGCCGCAAGGCAACCCCAAAGGCTTTTTTGCTCGGGCTTGCGGGCGCTGAGCACCCCCACGAGCACAGCCGCGCCCAGCACCTCAAACAGGCAAAGCACCACCGCCCATAGCAGTAGGCTGAGCTCGCCCCAAAGGTCGCCGGGGGTCAAGGCGCAAAAAAGGGAAGCAAGGGCAATGAGCGAAAGGGGCAGGCGCAGGCTGGGGGGAAGCTGTAAACGGCTGAAGCCGGAGGGGAGGGCAATTTCTACTTTTTTAGCATCTGGGCTGGGCTTGTCAAGTGTGGTTACCAGCAATATGGCATGGTTCATGTGCTGTGTGCGCAGGGTGGTAAACAGCCCGCCCAAAAAGCAAATTTGCACAAACCATGAGGGAATCAGCGGCCACAACGCCAGCTCCAGCGAGCGCTGAAGCGACAGAAGCAGCTGATGAATGAAAATGGGGTCCAGTGTAAAAGAAAGCATGGTGGGGCGGGCGTAATTGCTTGGCAAACCGATCATGCCCATGGAGGCAAGGTTGTAGAGAATTTGCCCTGACTTAGGCGAGGTGCGGATGGCCTCGGTTGTCTTTGCGGCTAAGCCCAAAACCAATGAGCCGCCCATCGCTTGGGTCAGGCAGGCGAGTATCATGCCCATGGCAATAAAATAAGCAATGATATAGTAGATAAAAGCATAGGGCAAAGCGGCTTTTTTGCTGGGGCGCAAATATTCCGCCACGGCCAAGCAAAGCCCGCAGGGAAGCAGCAGGCTGAGGCTAAAAAGCACATCAAAGCCAGACAAAAGCGAGATAACGGCGGGCGCGGCCACGGACAGAAAGCCCGCCCATTGCTGTTTATGCCCCACAAGGGGGCAGGCAAACAGGGGCAGAAGGAGGGAAAGCGGCAGGCAGAGCACAGGTGCAACCAGCATGCCCAATACGCATAGGGCAAGCCCTAGCAGCTGTGAAAACAATTGTTTGCGTTGTGGCTTGAGTTTGACGACCTGCATGCTTTCCTCCTTTCTGTGAACCGCCGTGCGGACACAAGTAAGGTATATTATACTAGATTGAAGGGATAAGTCAATTGGCAGATGCGCTGGAACGCGCGGAAAACAGTTCCCTACACAGACCATAGGCGTTTCATGGCGGTGAAGCAGCTCACGGCGGTTAGAAAATCATCCTCGGGGGCTTTGCAGCGCTCGTTTTGGAAGATGGTTTCAAGCTCCATGCTTGCGGTGGCGCAAAGGCGGATGCCGCCGTGCGGTCCGCTTTCCTCAAAGACGCTGGGCAACAGGCGGTTGGCGGCTTGGGGAAAAGCCTCGTAAAATTTGGGCAGGTAGGCGCGTACAAAATCGGTTTTGGAAGCTTCGTCGGCCTCCTCTGGCGTGCCGTTCCAGCAGTCGGAATGGCGCAGGGTGCTTTGAAGCTGTGTTGCTTCGCTCAAAAGCCCAATGGCTACCTCTTGCTTGGGGTGACGGCTTTGCACAGGCAATAGCGCCGCTAATGGATGCGCGGGTGAAAGGCAGGAAAGGGCAAGAAGGCAGAGCTTTTCGCGCTGTTCGTCGCTCAAAATTTTAACAAGCTGGCCGCCGTTGCCTGCAATGCACAGCGCGATGCGCTTTGGAAGCAAGGCCTGCAGCTCGCTTTGCTCAAAAGCCCGTTCCAACAGCATGCCGCATAAAAAGAACAGGAAGCCGATGTTGAAAAGCAACAGACCTTCCAAATGGCTGATGCGCCCTTGTGCACGGGTTTCCGCCATGGCTTGGCAGATGGCTTGCGCGTGAACGGCAAAAAAATCATCCAAGAGAAGCATGGCCTTTTGCCGCCCTCGCGTGCCCGAGGCGCTTTGGTTGAGGGCTTGCAGGATGGCGTGCACGGCGCTTTTTACCTCGTTTGGCGCATGGGAAAAATCTTGCTCAAACGCCGAACCGTCCGTTTGCTCAAGGGAGTCAAAAAGCATTTGGCGGCAGCCGAGCATCAGCGAGCATTCGGCGGTGGCATGGGCCGCGCCGTTCAGCCACAGGCTTATATCGGCCGTGCCGCCGCCAATATCCATGTTGAGGTAGCCGCTGTGTGCATCTACCTCGTTTCGGCTGAGAAAATAAAGGCCGTCGGCTTGGTTTTCGGTGGCAAAGAGGACGGCAGGGCAGGCGGAGGTGAGCGGCAGACCCGTTTCCTGCGCTACCTCGCGGGACAAACCGCGCATCAGCTCCAAATAAGCCTCGCGCTTGTGGGGCGCTAGCGCCGTGGGCATGGATATGCGCCAAGAAACCTCCGATGAGCCTAGCAGACGCGCACAGAGGGAGGCTTGTATCAGCACTTGCTTTAAAAACAAGCGGAGCACGCGCAACAGGTAATCCTCCTCACCCCATTTGAGGTCATAATACAGGCTGTTTTCATTCTTGCAAAGGAGCGCGGCCATGCTTTCGCGGTAGTAGATATGACCGTCCTGAAGCACGCTTTGCCAGCGAGCGGGATCATCCGAAAAAAGCTCCATCACGCTGTAGAAGGTGCTTTCGCGGCCATCCTGCGGGGAAAACAGTGCGCTTTTGGGCAACAGCTCATCTGCTAGGAAGCGTTCATCCTCGGGCTGTGTACACAGCAGGGCATGGTGCAGGCAGCTGGGAAGCGCGGCGGGGCGTTGCCGCTCTGCCTGCGCAAGCATGACAGTGGTTGCGATACTGCCAAAATCCACACTGACAACGGCGGCAGGCTCGCGCTTTAAGAGCGTGCGGGGGCAAGGGTTGCATAGTGCACCCATGGACAGCTCCCCCCGCTTGAGGGCTACATAGAGGGGAAAGCGCTCCACGCAGGCGGTTTGCCAAGCGCGTGAGCCGTTGCCGTCCACCGCATTGTGTGCGGTGCCGCGTACCCAGCCTGCATCCGCAAGCGCCCATAGGTCAAGCGCTTCGGGGCGATGGGTGTATACAAAATACTGCTTCCACTGCCCTTGTGCAAGGCGTACATTGGGCCATACCGCTACATAGGGAAGCGCGGCGGCAGGCAGGGAAAGGATGGAGCCCACCTCGGGCGCTTCACGCAGGGCATAGGTGCGCGTGAAGGTGACGGTGTCGGTAAGTACAGCGCCCGCTTCCCTTGCGCGGCCAAGAAGGTTAAAGCTGGCGGTGATTTGGTTTTGCGCGGGGTGATATGTGAAGCGGAGGCTGGCTGGGTCCAGCTGTGCGGCGGCGGCGCTTGCTTCGCTTTGGGTTTGAAGCCATGCGCAAAGTTGCGGTGAAAGCGGCGGTACAGCGTAGCGCCCTTCGCCAAGGCAACAGCTTTTGGAAAGCACTTCATCGTCAAAGGGGGATTGCTCTGCCGCTTCTATCAGCAACAGGCAATCCGAAAAAGGTGCTTTGAGCACTTCCGTGCTGATGGGGCCAAGCATATCGGTGAGCAGTTCGAGCAGGGCAGGGGGGCATTCCTCTTGCATGGGGTAGTGCAGGGGAAGGTTTCGATCGCTTAGCGCGGCGTAGCCTTCGTATTGCTCTGCCCAGGTGCCAAGCAAAGAAAGAACTTGCACACTCATGCCCACACGGTTTTGCAGTTTGCTTTGAAGCGAGCGGAGCAGAGCGGCCATGGATTGGTTCCATGGCGCGTAAAAGCGATCGGGAACGGCCATTTCCTCTGCGGCGCGGCGCAGGGCATCGCTTTCCCCCTGCGCGTAAGCAGGCTCAAGCAAATAGGCGGACGAAAGGCGTGCAAAGGGGATGCCGTCCAGCAGATAAAGCGTGCAATCGCTGTCCGTGAGGGTGCTTGCAGGGGGAGCGCCTTGGGGTAAAAAGGCGCGGAGCAATGGGTTTTGGGCAAGCTCCGCTACCTCCGTGTGAAGCACCTGCTCCGTTACGTGGTTTTCATAGCCTGAAAACGTGCGAAGCCCATATACGGCCAGTATGCGCGTGCGAAGCTCAAGGGCGGCGGCCTCATCCCCGCTGTCAAGCCGTTGCCGCCATGCATTGCGGTGGCGCAGGAGATCATCCGCAAAATGGTTGAGCAAGCCGCAGAGCTGGGCATCTGCCGAATACAGCGGACTGCCCAGCTCCGCACGCTCGTTTAGCGCAACCAGCAAACGAAGCTGTAAAACAAGGCGTGAAGTGTCCCGTTCATCCAAAAAACCACAGGGGTCCAGAAAACGCTTGTGCTTTCGGTCGTACCAGCGAACCTGCGCGGGCAGTAAAGCGCTTAAATCCCCTAAGTTGGCGGAGGGCATGAGCACCATGGCGCGGGAAAGCATGCACAGCGGATAAACCTTGGTAGGCTCCGCTTGGCTTGGCGTGAGCGTGTAGACCCACAACCCATCCTTTGCCCGCTCGGGGGTGAGCGCGGCGCGAACGGAACGCGTAAAGGCGGTGGCATCCGCGCTTGCGTGAATCAGGCTGAGCGTGGGCCAAGCCGCGTCCTGCGGCCAACCATCCCAAAGCAGCATCAGGGCCAGCATGGCGCGGTAATTGATCATTTCTTGGTGGCGCAGGGCAAGGTCGTGCGGCAGGCAGGCTAAGCGGCGGAGCTGCTGCTCGCTTGCAAGCACGTCGGGTATGGAAAAGCTTACCTCTTCACCTTGGGATTGCATGTGCTTGGCAAAATGAATGAGCCATTCGCGCGGCTTTTGGTTCTGCTCGCCGATAATGCCTGCCTGCGGTTGATAGCCTGTGTGAAAGCCCTCGTCCATCGGGGGCAGCAGGGTAAGATAGGCGGCTTGCTCAACGGCGGGAGCCTGCTCCTTGGGGGCTTTGGTCATGGAACCTCCTCCTCTGCTACGGCTTGCAAAAGGGTGCTCAAAAAGCCGCAAAGCGCCGTGTCTGCGTTTTTGCCGTCGCATATGCCGCCGCCTAGCGCCGCAATCACATGCGCCAGATTGCGGCGGTCGGGCACGCGGTGCACGATCAGCCGTTGCAAGCCTTTTTGCAAAGCAAGGCAAGCACTGTCAAAAAGAGCATTGTCGCGCAGTGCGGCGGTTGTGCCGTATTCGTGCAGCAGGCGGCTCAATTCCCCTAACAGCTCCGCACAGAGCAGGCTGTTTTTGGGCAGCTCTGTTGGTGCGGAAATGGCGGCGCTTTCATCCTCGCAAAGGGTGGGCGGCAGGGTGCGGATGATTTGGATGAGCCAATTGCAATAAAAAGCAAAAAATTGATACAGCGAATGCAAATGCTTTTCCAGCCTTGCCCGTTCCGATGCGGGGTAGCGCCCCACAAGGTGAAAATAGGGGGCGCAGTAGTTGACGCGCTTGCTGTGCGAGCGTGCGGCGCTTACCCGCAAACGAAGCGTGGGGTAGCATTCGGCAAAAAAAACGGCGGCGGCCTTGAGCAAGGCACCATATTGAACGCGGTAAAGGTCGCTTTCAAGATCAAAGCTTTGCCAGCTTAAGGTGGGCGAGTGCCATTGGTAGTAATAGCAATCGATGTTGCGAGCGTCCTGCCCGCGAAAGCCTGTGCGAAAAAATTTGGACAGACAGCGCGTGGCCAGCCATTCCAAAAGATGTGCGTCGTTTTCTTGGCTCTGCGAGCCTGTGGCGTAGTTGCGGGTGGTCACAAAGCTCTCGGGAGGCAAGCCCAAGAGGTAGAGCGCATCAAAAACGCCGGATGCATCGTTTGCGCCATCCCGCATGAGGCCAGACATGCCGTAATATTGGAGCGCCGTGCGTGCCTTGTCAATAAAGGCGGCACTGCTTACCACGATTTCCTGCTCCTCGTTTTGCGTGGCTTTGGGCACCTCATAATAGGGAAGCATGAGCATGGAGGCCATTTCAAAGTGCTCATTATCGTCGGCAAAGCGCTTGCGAAGGTATTGCGAAAGCGCGGGAATGCCCGATGCGCCTGTGCCGCCGAAAATACTGCCGCATAAAATAACCTTGACGGTTTCCTCCTTGTGTAAATCGGCTTGCATATCGTCAATGAAATCCAGCAGTTCATCGGGCTGGGGACGAATTTGAGGCTCCCCCAGCGCGTTTAACAGCTCTGCAAAAAACAACACACCCAGGTCGGGGTGGCCGCGAAAACCCTCGCTGTATTCCAAGCTGGATTCCGTTTTGCTAAACAGCGTGCGGGAAAGCACCTGATCGCTTAAGTGGTTTTGCACCATGCCATCTACGGATGCGGCGCGCTTGTCAAGCCCCATGCTCCAGCGGCTTAGCTGTAGTGCGGTATGAAAGCAACGGTGGTGGGAGGGCGCGGCGGCAAAGGCTTGGCGTATTTCTTCATAATGCTCCGCGGCGCGCTTGGCGCGGGTGGTGTTGCCGCAGGCCGCATCCACATCCACGGAAAGGGCGTGAATCAACGGGAGGGGTTTATGCTTGCCGCGCTCGTTTTGTGTGTAAAAAACATCCGCGCAAGCGCCATAGACAACGCTTTCCAGTATTTTATTGCCTGTGCCGCCAACGGCAATCACATAATAGCCCAATTGCTTTCCCTCCCTCGTTGTTTTTTTTTGAAATGATCCTACAATCGCTTAAAAAAAGCGTGCTTGCCGCTGATTGCGGGCGGCGCGGCAAGGCGGAAGCAAACAAATGCCGCCATGGCGTTAAGCGGATATACCGCAAAGTAAACCGCAAAATCCCACAGGTTGCGTCCCGCAATGAACCGCACGCCCAAGAGCCACAGCAGGGCGGCAAACAGCGCATTGCAAAGCCACAGCAGGGTTTGAAGCAAGCGGTAGGATGCTACCGCTTGCTGTGTAAATTGCGCGGTCATGTAAGCGCGGCTATGCGAAAAACGCCAAACCAACTGCAAAGCGAGCGTAAGCGCCCAAGCCAAGCCAGCGCAAAGGGAAACGAAAAACAGCCAGCAATGCGCCTGATACCGAAGCGCCGCCGCCAGCGCATGGGGATCAAAGCCTGCAGGGACGGCAGACCGCAGCAGCGGCTTTTCAAGCAGACCCTGTAAAAAAGGCAAAGCCTTGGAAAGGTTTTCGATGATGTTAGGCGCGGTGCCAACCAGGTGGCTGGGGTATAGGAGCAAGAGCGCAATGGCTTGCCAAGCAAGGGGCAGGGCAAAGCAGATCAAATAGCAAAGCAGGCATTTCGCGCGGTTTGAGCGGCGTAAAGGCATGGCTTTTTTGTTTGGGGCGGGTATGGCGGTTTGAAGCTGCAACTGGTTCACCTCCCTATGGTAAGCGGGCTTTAAAGGCCCTCACCGCTTGTAACAAGCACGTCAAATACACAGCGCAGAAACGGGGTTTGCGCTATGCTCGAGGCGGCGCGGATTTGGTCATACAATTCCGATAGCCCTGGAGCCCTATCAACGGGCGGAAAATCAGGAATGGCAATGTCGTGATAGGTTTTGGTTTCGGCGGAGCCCCATGCATGCTGAAATTGCTTGGGAATACTGCGCGGGTTGTGCTCGTTGGCGGTAATGAGCTGGGTAAAGCTCTCCCACGCGGAGCATTGCTCGTTGCTTAACGTTACGCTTTGCTTGCTGATCCAATCCACAGGCGCGTAAGCAAATTGCTCCTTTGCGCTATCGGCATACAAGCGCAGGCGGTAATAGCCCAGCGCGAGCTTGGCGCTGTTTACGGACACGGTTACGGTGAGCTGTTCGCCGCCGTCATCAAGGGTGATGGCTTCTAAAGCAAAGGGGCTTTGTGCGCGGTCGCCTTCAAAGGGGGCCGCAGTTTCTGTGAAAACATAGCGCATATCCCGTAGCGTGATGATTTGCGCATTGCCTTGCGGGGATTGCGAGCTGCTTAACGGCAAGGTTTTTTCCAGCAACAGTGCGCTTAGCACATCTGCGCGTGCGTTTTGAAGCTTGCTTAAATCCGTTTGGACACCCTTGGGCAGTGCTTGCGCGGGGAAGGTGAACTGAAGGGTGCGGTTTTGGGTGCCGTTGGGTGCGGAAAGCGACAAAAGCACGGTGCGAAGGCCGTTGCCATCCGCAACGCTTCCTTCGCCCTGCGAAACCGTCAGCTCTGCATAGGGGGTATGCTGGCTGTAAAAGCCTGCGCTTGGGCGGGCAATACAGGTAAAGTGGTAGGCAAAAGCAAAGGGCTGTTGAACCACGGTTTGACCATTTTTTGTATAAACCAGCTCGCCGCGCTCATCGCCCCGAAGCTGTTTGAGGGCGGGGTCGGCCTCCAATTGTGCATTGAGCGCCAAAGCAAAAGGCTCCACCTGCTCGGGCTTGCCTATCAGCAATGTGAGCAGGGTGCGGGGCATGGGCAGGGCGGCTGTTGAAGTGTGCGTTTTACTGCTGTAGCGAAGCCTGCCCCACACAAGCGGCTCGCTGAAATCGGCAGGGCCAAAGGAACTGATTTGTCCCATATAATCCAAATGGAACGCATACAGCCCCACACAAAGCCCCTTGTCAAACACGCCGCGTTCTTCCAGCAAGGCCTGCACATAGGGCGTAACGGAGCCGTCCGCATTGATACCGCTCAGGCGGCGCAGGGCGGCAGGGTCGCAGGTGATGATGGAAAGGCGGGTGAGGTCGATGTTTTGCAAGGCGTAGAGGAGGGGAGCATCGGTATCCACGCCTACGGCGGTTAAGCTTCCAGTGGGGTTTGCCGCAATGGCGGAGATTTGATTGGCGAGCGCTGTGGTCATTTGCGCTGTTTTTGCAGGGTTTTCAAGCAAGGCGCGGGACTCGGCTGAAAAATGGGCCGCTTGGTTGAGCTTGGGGGTGCCGAGGGCGTAAAAGCTATCCGTCATATCCTCTGCGGAAAATTCCGAAAAAAGGGAGGGCATGGGGTTGATGGCATAGGTGAGCATATCGCGGCGCAGGGAACGCAATGCGTCGCCGGGGGCGTCGGGGTTTGCCAAGCCGTTTTCAAACAAAAAGGAATCGGGCAGGCGTTCGTTGCCATAGCGCAGTACGCGCACAAGCGAACCCTCGGCGGTGGCGAGCATGCCGCGAAGAACGTTTTCATAGAAGCCGACGGTGTTTTCGTAGCGGTAATGAAAGCCGCCTTCGCGGTATTTGCGGCTGGAATGCGGGTAAAGGCTATTTTGGTTGGCATTGATGCCGCCCATGAGCTGGGAGGCATCCAGCCAAAGGTCTACGCGCAAGGGGCTGACGCTTTGCGCGGGTGCGGCGGAAAGCTCCTGATCCTCGTATGGGGACATGGCGAGCAAATGCAGGTTCGGCACGGCGGAGGCAGGCACATCCACGGGTGCAAGCACGGAACAGCTGCACAAGCAAAAAAGAGCACAGCAAAGCAACAGCAAGCAAAGCTTTTTGTTAAGGCGCATGTGCATTTCCTCCTTTTGCATTCAGCTGTCATGGGGGTCGAATGAAGATGATTCGACCTTGCTCTTGGTTTTCCCTGCCGCGGCGCTTTGAGGACCTTTGGCGGTTTCAAGCATTTGCTGATAGGCGGGGCTATAGCGGTACATGTTTTCGTACAGGCGCATGTAAGCGGCAAAGCGCTGGGTGCTATCAAACTCGGCGGCACGGGCGCGGCAGTCCTGCGCGCTTTTGGGCGCGGCGCACATGCGGCGCACAGCTTCGGCGGCGGCTTCAATATCGCCCAAGGGCACAACCTCGCCCACCTCTGGCGTTACAATTTCAGGCATGGCGGTGGCTTGGTAGCAAAGCACCTGCGTACCGCAAGCGAGCGCCTCCACCAAGGTCATGCCCATGGATTCCTCGTGGCTGGGGCACATGTATAATTCGGCGGCGGTATAAAGCGCGCAAAGCTCCTTCACATTTCCCGTGCGAAGCAGGCCTAGCGGCTTGACGGCCGCCTTGCCGCTGCCCATGGCGGGGAGGGAATTGATTTGGTATTCATCCAACCCAACAGCAACGACGCAATAGCTGGAACCAAGCGCTTCCGCCAAATCGACCAAATCGTCCAGCCCCTTGCGCTCATCCCACACGGCGGCAACGCTTAGCACCAAATGGCGGCCATTCACCCGCTCCAGCCTGTAATAGTGCGCCACATCTTTCATGAAAAGCTCATCCCTACAGGGGGTGAAGGTGTTTAGGTCAATGCCGTTGGGCAGGGTGTAAACGGGGTATTTGCCCATGAAGGAGCGCTTCACCTCGCTGGTGAGCCACTCAGAAGGCGTGGTGAGCACCATGTGAGGAACATTTGAAAACAGCGCTCGCTTGTCCTGCCAATTGCGCGTGCTTTGATCCATGACCCAGCTCACGGGATAGTTATGCTTGCAGGGGCAATGACCACAGCCGTTTAACCAGCGCTCACAGCCTATTTCGGGCGCGTGGCGGCGCTTGTCGCCCTCTGGCGGGCGGGCGTTTTTGGCAATGGTGTAATAGGCGCAATGCCCCGTGTAGCTCCAACAATCGTGCAGGGTCCAAACCACGGGTATGTCGGCTGCTTTGAGGTATGCAAACAGCGTGGGCAAATGCAGATAATAGCCGTGCAGGTTATGCAGATGAATCAAATCAGGCTTATATTCTTGAAGCTGCCTAACAAGCTTCTTGGTGGCGTGGCGGCTGTAAAAGCCCGCACGATCGCTTACGCGTGCCAGCATGACATGCATGAGCGTGCTGATGCGGTTGCCGATGCGCAGGGAGGGTATATCGGCAGGGGCAAAGTCGCGTGCAAAACAAAACAGTGCGCGGTGACCCTCCTGCATGGCCATGCGGGACAGCGTAACGGCAATGCGTCCTGTGCTGAGCGAGGCGATTACGTTGATTTGGACAATGCGCAAGGGCGGCGCCTCCTTTATGCTTGAAAAATGGGATGAAATGTAGGTAAGGGGTTCGCCCGCTTGGACGAACCCCTTACCGAAAACATCGGCAGATGGTGGATTTGATGCTGTGAATGCCGAAATATGCTTTCGTCACCCGCAGGCTTGCTTAATAGTTTTCCGCCAACAGCTGGAAGTAAGCCTTGGGATGCTTGCACACGGGGCAAAGCTCGGGCGCTTTGGGGCCGATGACGATGTGGCCGCAATTGCTGCATTCCCAAATCATATCGCCCGAACGGCTGAACACAACGCCGTCTTTTACGTTGCTGAGCAATTTGCGATAGCGCTCTTCGTGGCGTTTTTCGATCTTGGCTACGCCCTCAAAGCGGAAAGCGATTTCGTCAAAGCCTTCTTCTTTGGCTTCAATGGCCATTTTAGCGTACATTTCAGTCCACTCGTAGTGCTCGCCCTCGGCGGCATCCTGCAGGTTGGCGGCGGTATCGGGGATGCTATCCTCGTGCAGATACCGGAACCACAGCTCGGCGTGCTCTTTTTCATTGGCGGCGGTTTGGTCGAACAGGTTGGCAATTTGGACATAGCCATCCTTGCGCGCCTTGGAGGCGTAATAGGTGTACTTGTTGCGCGCTTGGCTTTCGCCTGCAAAAGCGGTCATCAGATTGGCTTCGGTTTTGGTTCCCTTCAATGGCTTCATAAAATGGTGTACCTCCTCATATTTAAATGATTCTATTGGTAATGCAATGTTCTGGCCATTACAGCTTACCCATGTGAAGAACAAGTGAAACGGTTTGTTACCATGTTTGGCAAAATCCGAAAACAGACCAATGGTCGGTATGCAGGTCGTATTGCACCAGCGGATCGGTTTGCTCCTGCGCAGGCAAAGCGGCCATGTTGTTTTGAAGCTTCAAGCCGTCCTGCGTGCCAACCATGTGATTATCCTTGTTGCTATCGTAGAGGTAGCAATAGCTTTTGACGCTGTTGCTCATGTTGCCTTCCACGGTGGTAACGGCGTAAATGCCTTCGCCCATGTCGCGTACAGAAACGACGGAGGCAATGTGAACCGTGCGGTAGGAGTTATTCATGTCCGCATAAATGACCAAATAGCCTGCTTTGGGCACGCCGCCAAAGCGCTCCATTTGCATAAAGCCGTCAAACTGGTTGCCTACCTGCCCTTCGCGCAAAAATTGCACGGTTTGGGGGGGGACTAGCTCCAGCGACTTTTTTTTCACAGGGTTGTTGCCGGAGGCATTGGCGCAATAGATGGTGAACACGGAGCACCAGCCCACTTCGTTTTTTCTGCCGTAGTACCATTTGGCGTATTTGTTGTACTTAGGCAGACGCGCCCGCTTCACCTCGGTAAACTCACGGTTGAGCACATAAATGTAGTTTTTGATTCCTTCGGGCATGGCATCGTCGCTTACGGTGACCAAGTAGGTTCGGTCGCCCTCCTGTGCGTGATGGGTGACCACGGTTGAACCTGCCGAAGCACCCGTCATCAGCCCTGCTTCATCCACCGTGACAATGCTTGTGTCGGCGCTTTCAAAGGTGCCGTTTTGCGCGGGAGCGGCGGCGGCTTCCAGCTCGTCATAGGGGATGATGGGGGCGTTTAAGGAGGGCACATAAGCGCTGTCGCCTGTGCGCAGGGTGTATTCGCCGCTTTGAATGCCCACTTCGGCGGGGGTGAGAAGGGCGGCGCGCGCTTGCTCAAACAAAGCGGCGCGGTCCTCATCCGCTAAGGCGGGAGAAGCAAGGGGGAGGGCAAATGAAAGGGCAAGCAGGAATGTAAAGCACAGCGCACAGGCGCGGCGGAGGGCTTGGTTTGATTCGTACATCGTATGAAAGGCTCCTTTACGCTAGATCGTGGGAATGAGGATATTATACCACATTGCGCGGCGTTTGGAAACATGGGGGAATAGGTTGTTGATCCCGTTCTGTTTTTTGCTTTACGGGACTGTTTGGTTGTGATACACTTATTTCCATCAAATGATTCTTGCTTCACAGGCTCTGTTACGGTGGATTTCTCAAAATTTGAACCATTCATGGCGAACAGCCAAGTCAAATGCTGGGGGGTGGACGTATGTATATGAACGATGAACGTGAACAATTTTTTGAGGAGGCATACGCTCATTATCGTAAAAAGATGGAAAAGGTTTGCTTGGAACATGTTGATTACAGAGAAGAATACCGTGATCTCATTGATGAAAGCATTCAAGAAACATATCTAATTGCCGTAAAAAAGTATGATGAATTGCTGAATCATGCGGCATTGGAAGGATGGTTTGTAAAAACCTGCTACAACCGTTTTACGACTGCTGTCAGAAAATATCGCCGCCATAAGTCTTGCCACGCTTTTTCTATCGATGATGAAGACAACGCGCCCCAAGTTGCTCAGACCATCAGCGCATTGGATGTATGGCTCAAAAATGAAAATGCAGATGCCTATGTTAAAAAAGTCATTGAAATTTTAAATAAGCGTGAGGCAGAGATCTTCCGCGAACGTTTTGTAGAGGGGAAGAAAATACCAGATATTGCGAAGCGGCAGCATAGCACGATTAGTGCGATCAAGTCAATCCTCTCTCGCGTGAAGAAAAAAATGCAAAATCTAAAGGACACCGACTTTTCAATTTTTATTTTCATTTTCGCATCTTTTGCTTTTCTGGTGCGCTTAATGAAGTGAAGGAGGATTTACATGGATCGCTCAAAGACGAATTTCGAAAATCAAATTGCGGCTATCAAAGCATCGATTCTTGATGGCAGCCTCACTCATGCACAAATGCGCAGAATTTTGACCTCTGAAATCGACAAGGAACTCAACAAGCCTGTAGAGGAGGTCGATATGGGGTATGTAAACGCCTGTCAAAGCTTTCTTGAATGTATAAACCCGCAAAAAGCGTCGCTGGTTGAGAGCCATTTTGAAAGTAATTATACTGCAATACGCGCCAAACTTTATCCTGCAAGAAAACCAACTCGGCGCAGGAAGGTATTACGAGTTGTAATCGCCACAGTTTGTGTGATGGCTATGCTCTTTACCACAGATATCTTATTGACCCAAAGAAGCATTGACACCAGCATTTCACAAAATCATGAACAGGTCATTGTGCAAGGTACTGTTGTATCTCCTGGTACCATTGATAAAGCAGACGCGTGTATAAAGAACGGCGAAATTCTCAATTTGTGTACTAAAAGCTGGTCAGAAGCGGTTGCATTTTTAGGCTTTGAACCCAGCCTTCCGACTTGGTTACCGCAAGGGTGGAAAGCAGACGAATATATCTGCGACATTCTTGCTGAATTTTCCGAGATTCTTGTCTCGTATTCAAATCCTGAAAGCAAAGAATTGCTTCAATATGCAATCACCTATTATCGAGGGTCAGGAGTTGTTCAGAATGAATTTGAAAAAGATGTGCCAGATGGCGAAAAAGTTACCATAAATAATGCCGCGGTATATTTGACCAACAACATGGGGAGCAGAGTTGCACTCTGGAC
>JAVXND010000023.1:0-37475 GCA_036645955.1 Clostridia bacterium
AGTCGCGCGGAAAGCCATTTCCGCATCCTGTCCCCTGCCCCCGTGTGGGGGGCAGTCCCCACGCCAGTCGCGCGGAAGGGCACTTCCGAAATCCCCGTCCCCGTGTGGGGGGGGCAGTCCCCCCGCCCCGTGTGGGGGCACCCCCCCGCCCTCGCCCCCCCCTTTTTATCAAAAAGTTCTTACAAAATCATTTCTTTTTTGGTTATTTGGGGAAATGCTCTTTCCTTGTGACAAGTTTTCTGCTATAATTACAGAGTGCTATCTCGCACGTTAAAAATTTGAGGAGGAGACCAATCATGAAAAAGGTTATTGCTATCCTTTTGGCTTTGGTTCTTACGCTGGGCATGAGCCTCACCGCGCTGGCCGAAACCTACAACATCGCGCTGATCACCGATATCGGCAAGGTTGACGACAAATCCTTTAACCAGGGCGCTTGGGAAGGCATCAAGGAATACGCCGAAGCCAATGGCAAGACGTACAACTACTACCAACCTTCCGCGCAGAGCACGGAAATTTACCTTGACAATATCGAGCAGGCTGTGAAGGCTGGCGCCGAAATTATCGTTACCCCCGGCTTCTTGTTTGAAGAGCCCGTATTCATTGCGCAGGATATGTATCCTGACGTAAAATTCGTGCTGCTAGACGGCGTTCCCCACAATGCTGATTACAGCGAATTCCGCACCAACGCAAATGCTGTGAGCATTGTGTACGCGGAAGAGCAAGCCGGCTATCTGGCAGGCTATGCGGCTGTAAAAGAAGGCTGCACCAAGCTGGGCTTCATGGGCGGCATGGCCGTTCCCGCTGTGGTTCGCTTTGGCTACGGCTATGTGCAGGGCGCCGAGGCTGCCGCTGCTGAAATGAAGCTAACCGACATCACCATGAACTACCACTACACCGGCGGTTTTGCTGCTACCCCCGAGGCGCAGGCTTTGGCCGCTTCTTGGTACAATGACGGCGTTGAAGTCATCTTTGCCTGCGGCGGCGCTGTGGGCAACTCTGTAATGGCCGCTGCAGAAGCCAGCAAGGGCAAAGTCATCGGCGTTGACAGGGATCAATCCGCTGAGAGCGAAACCGTTATCACCTCTGCTACCAAGGGCTTGGCCGTTTCCGTTGTGAAGGCTTTGACCGCCAACTTTGACGGCAAGTTCCCCGGCGGCGAAGCTTGGGTTTTGGGCGCTGCTGATAAAGGCGTGAGCCTGCCCATGGAAACCTCGCGCTTCACCACCTTTACACAGGCTGACTATGACGCAGTGTTTGCCACCTTGGCCGAAGGCAAAGTAACCTTGAAGAAGGATACCGATGTTACTTCCGCCGCAGAGCTTGGCACCACCTTGGTCAAAGTAACCATCGTAGAGTAATCACAAGGCTTTAGCAAACCAACATGGGGCAGGCAGAGTTTCTGTCTGCCCCATAATGGGTTTTTAGCATCCGTCAGATAATGATAAGGCAGAGGAGTAGCACCCGATGAATTACATCATTGAAATGCTTCACATCACCAAGGAATTTCCAGGGATCCGCGCCAACGATGATGTGACGATTCGGTTGAAAAAGGGCGAAATCCACGCCCTGCTGGGGGAAAACGGCGCGGGAAAATCCACATTAATGAGCGTGCTTTTTGGGCTGTACCAGCCCGATGGCGGTGAAATTCACAAAAACGGCGAAAAGGTTTTGATTGATAACCCAAACGATGCCAACCGCTTGGGCATTGGCATGGTTCATCAGCATTTTAAGCTGGTGCATAACTTTACGGTGTTGGAAAACATCATCATGGGCGTGGAAACCACCCGCCACGGCGTGCTCAAAATGGATGAAGCGCGCAAACGCGTGGTACAGCTTTCCGAGCAATATGGCTTGATGGTAGATCCCGACGCTTTGATTAGCGATATTACGGTGGGCATGCAGCAGCGTGTAGAGATTTTGAAAATGCTCTACCGCGAAAATGAAGTGCTCATTTTTGACGAACCAACCGCTGTTTTAACCCCGCAGGAAATTCTTGAGCTCATCAAGATCATGAAGGGGCTGGCGGCGGAAGGCAAGTCGATACTGTTTATTACCCATAAGCTCAACGAGATTATGGATGCGGCCGATTGCGTGAGCGTGCTGCGCAAGGGCAAGTACATTGGCACGGTGGATGTGTCCGCCACCAACATAGACGAGCTGGCTGAAATGATGGTGGGGCGCAGGGTGAATTTTGCGGTGGAAAAAAAGCCTGCAAAGCCTGGCGATCCTGCGCTTTCAGTACAAAACATGTGCGTAGCAGGCAAGCACCATGGCAAGCACGCGGTGAGCAATGTATCCTTCACAGTGCGCAAGGGTGAAATTGTGTGCGTTGCGGGCATTGACGGAAATGGTCAAAGCGAGCTTGTGTATGCGCTTACGGGCTTAATGAAGCCTGAAAGCGGCAAGGTATTCTTGAGCGGGCAGGACATTACCCAAACCACCATCCGCCAGCGAAACGATATGGGGCTTTCCCATATCCCGGAGGATCGGCATCGGCACGGGCTGGTGCTGGATTACTCGCTTGCGGAAAATCTGGTGCTCAAATCCTACTACAAGCCAGAGTTTCAAAAAGGCGGCTTTCTCAAATTCGGCGAGATTCACAAAAATGCGGAGCAGCTGATTCAGCGCTTCGATATCCGTTCTGGCCAAGGCGCAGAAACCGTGGCGCGCAGCATGTCAGGCGGCAACCAGCAAAAGGTGATCGTCGCCCGTGAAATTGACTTGGAGCCAGAGGTGCTGGTGGCGGTACAGCCTACGCGCGGCTTGGATGTAGGCGCGATTGAGTACATTCACAAGCAGCTTGTGGCGGAGCGGGACGCAGGCAAGGCGGTACTGCTGATTAGCTTGGAGCTCGACGAGGTTTTAAATGTGAGCGACCGCATTTTGGTGATGTACGAGGGTGAAATTGTCGCCAACCTAACCGCGGCGGACGCAACAGCACAGGAGCTTGGCCTGTACATGGCAGGCTCAAAAAGGAGTGAAGCTGTATGAACAAAAAACGCTTTCATATCAAGGGGCTTTCCAGCGCCGCTTCCTCTTTGATTGCTATTTTGGTGGGACTGTTTGCGGGCTTCCTGATATTGCTGATTAGCAACCCGAGCAAATCGCTTGCGGGCTTGTGGACCATTTTGCAGGGCGGCTTTAACAATGGGTTTAAGGGCATGGGACAGGTGCTGTACTATGCAACGCCCATTATTGTGACAGGTCTTTCCGTTGGCTTTGCGTTTAAAACGGGGCTATTTAACATTGGTGCGCCTGGGCAGCTTATGATGGGCGCTTTTGTATCTGTGCTGGTGGGTGTTACCTGCCCGCAGCTGGGCGCATTCCACTGGGTGGTGGCATTGCTTTGCGGCATGGCCGCAGGAGCGCTGTGGGGCATGGTTCCCGGCTTGTTCAAGGCGCTTCTGAATGTGAACGAGGTTATATCCTCCATCATGATGAACTACATAGGCCTTTACGGCATTAACTACCTCATTAAAAACATGATGAACCCGGAGGGCGGGTACCTGATTTACGATAAGCTCAAAAACCAGACCATGAACGTGGCAGAGTCTGCCGCTTTGCCCAAGTGGGGGCTGGATCAGGTGTTTTACAACCTAAAGGGCAGCTATATGGATGTGTCCTCCGTAAACGCGGGCATTTTCATTGCGATTTTGCTTGCCATCATCATTTACATTGTGCTCAACAAAACCACCTTTGGGTATGAGCTAAAGGCCTGCGGCTACAACAAGGAAGCGGGTAACTATGCGGGCGTGAACGGCACCCGCACGGTTGTGCTCTCCATGGTGATTGCGGGCGCGCTTTCAGGCGCGGCGGGTGCGCTGATGTATTTGGCACCGCCCAACGGCATGCATATCCATGTGGAGGAAATTTTATCGGCGCAGGGCTTTAACGGTATCCCCGTGGCACTGCTAGGCTTGAGCAACCCCATTGGCATTATCTTTTCGGGCTTGTTTGTCAGCTACATCACAGTGGGCGGTTCCTACCTACAGTCGCTTAAATACATGAGGGAAATCATTGATATCATCATTGGGATTATCATTTACTTCAGTGCGTTTTCGCTGTTTGTAAAGAACCTGCTCGCTCGTGCGCATTTGCGCAAAGCCTCAAGCGGCTTGGACGCTGAGGAGGAAGCGCCTCCAGCGCCTGCACCGCTTACAGCACCACAGGATGCATCCTTAAACAATAGTGCGAAAGGAGAGAACAACTGATGGATACCATTTACTTTTTGGTTCAGCAGATGATGTTCTTTTCAATTCCCTTGATGGTGGTTGCGTTGGGCGGTATGTTTTCAGAGCGCAGCGGTGTGGTAAACATTGCGCTTGAGGGCATTATGGTCATGGGTGCATTTTGCAGCCTTTTCTTCATAAACAAAATGGAAACAGCCATGAGCGGACAGCTGCTGCTGCTGCTGGGGATTGGGGTTGCGGTGGTTTCGGGCATTGTGTTTTCACTTTTGCACGCCTACGCCGCCATCAACCTAAAAGCGGATCAAACCATCAGCGGTACGGCGCTGAACATGGCGGCTCCCGCCATTGCCATTTACTGCGCACGCATGATGCAGGACAACGGCGTTCAGCAAATCTCGTTTGAAAACACCTTCCGCATTGAAAAAGTGCCTGTGCTAGGCGATATACCCGTGCTAGGCCCGCTTCTGTTTCAAAACACCTACATCACCACCTATATTGGCTTTGCGATTTTGGCGGTTGCCGCGTTTGTGCTGTACAAAACCAAGTTCGGCTTGCGCCTGCGCGCGTGCGGCGAGCATCCTCAAGCGGCGGACAGCGTGGGCGTAAACGTTTACAAAATCCGCTATGCGGGCGTGATGATTTCGGGTGCGCTGGCAGGCTTAGGCGGCTTGATTTATGTGGTGCCTACCTCCACCAACTTTGACGCAACCGTGAGCGGCTACGGCTTTCTTGCATTGGCTGTGCTGATTTTTGGCCAATGGAAGCCGCTTCGCATACTGTTTGCCGCTTTCTTCTTTGGCTTGATGAAAACCATTGCTTCTACGTACTCAGGCATTCCAATGCTGATGAACCTAGGCATACCCAGCGATATTTACAAAATGGTGCCCTTCCTTGCAACGCTGATTGTACTTGCCTTCTCCTCCAAAAAATCACAAGCGCCAAGAGCCAGCGGCGTTCCCTACGATAAGGGAGGCAGATAAACGGCCGCAATGAACATGAATGGAGGCCTTGATTTGTCCCTTGTTATGCCCTATGTTGGCTTTTCCATCATTGTGGTGGTACTACTCGGGCTGTTACTGGCCTATGCTTTGCAAAATGCGCACCTGCGTGCGGTCAATCACAACCTTGCAAACACCATGAGCAGTGTGTATGAGCAGGTTTATGAGCTGAACCTAAGTGACAACAAATTTTGCCAGTTCTTTATTCTCAATGGCGTGCTTAAAAAAACCAATATGCCCGAAACCTTGGATCAATATTTAGCACGTGCTACGCGTGAGCATGTCTATGCCAAGGATGTGCAGGAGATAACGGCGTTCTTAGCGCGTGAGCGGCTTGAAAAGCTGAGCGAAGAAGAAAAAACCATGTATATGGAGTACCGCCGCCTTTCGCCGCAGGGAACGCCTTATTGGTGTGCCCTGCTGGCGCAGGGGCTGTCCAAGAAAAAGCGAAGCAAGCAACCCGCCGCTGTCATGCTCTACATTAGCAACATAGACGAAACCAAGAGCAAGGAGCACTTGAACTATCAGCGCCTGAATGCCGCACTGCAAAATGCGGAGCGGTTAAGCGCGGCAAAAAGCAGCTTTACAGGGCGTGTGAGCCACGAAATTCGCACGCCGCTCAATGCCATTGTGGGTTTTCTAGGCATTGCAAAAGACCATTTGAAGGATACGGCACGCGTGCAGGATTGCTTGGAGAAAACAGAGCTGGCATCCAAGCATTTGCTGGCCATTGTCAACGATATTCTGGATGTGTCCGCCATCGAAAACGGAAAGCTGCGCTTGTGCGAGCAACCCTTCAAGCTCCGCGATTTTATCGGCATGATCGGCAAAATCTTTTACACACAAGCGAGTGAGGCGGGGCTTGTGCTGAGCATCCGCGTAGAAGAAAATGTGCAGGAGCAGTTGATCGGCGATGAGCTTCGGCTTCGGCAAATTCTGTTCAATTTGCTGAGCAATGCCATGAAATTTACGCCCCGTGACGGCTATGTGAGCTTGACGGTACGCCAAAAAGCCGTGCAGAACAACAATGTCCATTTAACCTTTGAAGTCAAGGACAGCGGTATTGGCATGAAGGAGGAAATGCTTCACCGCGTTTTTGATGCGTATGAACGCGAGGAAAGCGATGAAAGCCTGCACTACTGCGGCAGTGGGCTGGGGCTGGCCATAGTCAAAAGCCTGGTGGAAATCATGCATGGAAGTGTGGAGGTGCAAAGCACGCCCGGGATGGGTTCCGTGTTTACGGTGAACCTGCCGATGCAAAGCAACCTTTGCGGCATGCCGCAGGGGGAAAAGCTGGAAGCGATTGGCAACCTTCGCATATTGGTAGCGTCGGATAACCAAGGCGTGCTCGAAATTACCTCCAGCCTGCTCAATCGGCTGGAAGCAAAATGCGATACGGCCAGCAACTATTATTTAGCCATGGACAGAATAGAGCAGGCGGCGCAAAGCGGGGAACCGTACCAGCTTGTGCTGTTGGATTGGGACATGGCGGGCGAGGTTACGCCAGCATTTTATGAAAAGGTGCGCTCCGCCTTGGAAGCGTGCGTTCATACGGTGATTTTTGCGGAGGATACGGCCGCCGTGCGTTTGCAGGTGGAAACCTTGAATTTTTGGCGGGTCATTGAAAAGCCGCTCAAGCAATGCACCTTGCTCAATTTGCTTTGCGAGCTGGCGGAGGAGCCGAACGAGCAAGCGGAGGCGGCGCAGATTAAGCTTTGCGGAAACCGTGCGCTATTGGTGGAGGATAATTACCTCAACCGTGAAATTGCCCGTGAGCTGCTCAAAAATGTGGGCATCCTTGTGGACACTGCGGAGGATGGCGAACAGGCTGTAGAGCAGTTTGAGCAGCATCCAGAGGGAACCTACCAGCTGATTTTGATGGATTTGCAAATGCCCAAAATGGATGGCTTTGACGCAACGCGGGCCATACGCGCCTCAGGCAGATCGGATGCAAGCACCGTACCCATTATTGCGCTTACGGCAAACGCTTTTGCAAGCGATGCAAGCCTATCGCTTGCGGCAGGCATGAATGCGCATGCCGCCAAGCCCATCGATCCAATGGCGCTCTATGCGCTATTGCGAAAAATGTTAAAAGAAAGCCGTGCCAAAAAGCACGGTCCTGATGGAAGGATGTGACCAGAGATGCTGCCAGAAACGCGGAAAACGCTTGAACAATACGGCGTAAATGTGGACAGAACCCTTGCGAGGTTTGTAGGTGATGAGGAAATGATGCTTCAGTTTATGCGCTCACTGCCGCAAGACGAAAGCTTTGATCAAATGGTGCAGGCGAAGAAACAGGGGGATCAAGAGGCCTTCCAGTTTGCCGCCCACTCCCTCAAGGGCTTGAGCGGCAATTTGGGGCTCACCCCTCTGTTTGAACAATGCTCGGAGCTGATGGCAGCCATTCGGGCAGGGGACGAGGAAGCGGTGGACAGGCAGTATGGCGGGGTGTGCGCGGAATATGCGCACACTGTGGAAATGCTCAAGGGGCTGTAGGCGCTATGAAGCTGAGCGGAGCAAGCAAGCCCCCCTATGGGCATGGCGTGTCCGCATAAGCAAAGGAAACAGCGGGGATATGATCCGTGGTGGGCGCGGAGAACGTAAGCTTGGGAAGTTGCTGTGATGCAATAAAAGCCGTTCCCAATAGCGTAAAAAGAACCGTTACCGCAACCATGACATAGGTAAGCCTGCGGCTTGCTTTTGGCAGGGTGATTGGGCTGATGGGAACAGGCACGGGTACGGGCATGGTTTCGGTCGGTACTGCGTCAGGCTCGTCCTCTTCGTCCGCATCCTGATCCGCATCCGCATCCATTTCGCTTGAAGCGCCGACGCTGTGCATGATATCGGGAAATGGGTCGGGATCTAAAGGGGCGGCAGACTGGGCGGAAGCAATGGGAGGATGGGAGAAAACCGCCTCCATGGGTGCGGCTGATTGATAAAAAGTGCTATATTGCTCAGCGGCATTGCGTGCAGGAGCATTGACGGCGGGCTCCATGACTACGGGTGCAACCGCCTTTGTTTCATTTGCTGGAGGGGTTTGAAGCTCGTGACCTGTGGGGTACAAGGGCTTGGGCGGCGTTAAAAAAGGAACAGCTGGGCGCGTAAACAAAGTGCTCGGTTGGCTGACACGCGCAACGAGCCGTTCTCGCGGTTTACTGTCGGTAGGAAGCTCACCCTGCGGGCATTTGGGCCCATCGGCTGTGAGCGGGGTCATGGGCTGCATAGGGTCCTGCGTATCGTACATGCTTCGTGCTCCTTGTTGCGCATCGGGTAAAAACGATGCTGTCGCTATACGAACCATTATACCACAACTGATGAGGGATTGTCCCATCGTTGACGATTTTTTAGGGAGCCGCCGCGTGCATTTCTGCGCGTGACAGCCCCCCTTTTTTTAAATTTCATTCGAATCAATCAGAAATGGATTCAATGTCTGCCCCTAGCTGGCGAAGCTTTTCGGGCAGATCCTGATAGCCGCGCTCAATGTGCCCTGCGGGGTCCTGCAATAGGGTTTCACCCTGCGCAAGCAGGCCAGCAAGCATGAGCGCCGCGCCCGCACGCAAATCGGTGCTTCGCACAATGCCGCCTTGTAGGGGTTTGCCGCCTTCAATCAGCGCCATGTTGTTTTCAACGCGAATTTCCGCGCCTAGTCTGCATAGCTCCGCCGCGTGCATGAAACGGTTTTCAAACACAGTTTCGTGAAGCATGCTGGTGCCGTGGCAACGCAATGCCACAATGGTAATGAGCGCCTGCATGTCTGTTGGGAAACCGGGGTAAGCTAAGGTGCGCACCTCAAACGGCGTTGCGGCTACACCGTTTAGGCGCATGCCTGCGGGTGTTTCGCGAATGCTTACGCCCGCTTCGGTAAGCTTGAAGGTGAGCGAGCGCATATGCTCGGCGCATGCGCCGCGCACAAGCACGCTTCCCTGCGTGATGGCGGCGGCGCATAGAAGCGTGCCTGCCTCCACACGGTCGGGAATGGGTCGGTAGATAGCGCCGTGAAGCCTTTCTACCCCCAAAATGGTCACCGTGCCTGTGCCTGCGCCTGTGATGGAGGCACCCATTTGGTTGAGGCAATTGGCAAGATCAACAATTTCCGGCTCCTTTGCGGCATTTTCAAGCGTGGTGATGCCGCTGGCAAGCGTGGCGGCGAGCATGAGGTTTTCCGTAGCGCCTACGCTTGGCAGATCCAGGTAAACGCGAGCGCCGATCAGCCGCCCAGACAGATGCTTTTGCCCCCCCAAGGGCTGTACCTGTGCGCCCATGGCTTGCAGACCCTTTACATGCAGGTCGATGGGGCGCTGGCCTATGGCACAGCCGCCGGGCAGGCTTACGCACACACTGCCGCTTCGGGTAAGGATGGGCCCCAAGATCAGGATGCTTGCACGAAGCTTGCGCATGTTTTCCTCGTGCTTTGGGCTTTGCGGATGAAGCGCACAGACTGACACATCCTGCCCGCTTCTGCAAACCTCTGCGCCGCAATCGCGCAAAATTTGCAAAAGCGTGTCCACGTCGGTAATGTGCGGCACATCCTTTAGAATGAGTGGGTCCTCGGTTAAAAGTCCTGCCGCCAGGATGGGCAGCACGGCGTTTTTTGCGGTGCTGATTTCCACTTCGCCGCTTAAACGCGGCGCATGGCGGATCAGATAGCTTGCCACGGCGGCCTCACCTCAATGCGTAGGGCATGCAGCCAATGAATCGGTTTCCAGATAAATGCCATGTTCATTCCCTCCCGTCACGCTCATTTTGACCGCTTGAGGCACGCATCATGTTGCGTGGAAACGTTTTGCATGACCAGCGTCGTGGCGGGTTTGCGGGCTATCTAGGCAAAAAATAACGGCATAGTCTGCGCGGAGGCGTGCGGCTCGTGCATACCATGGCAATAAATATTTTGAAAAACGGCAGGAGCAAGCAAAACCTTTTCACCTGCGGTTAAAAATGCTATAATGATGCACATCACCTTACGAAAGGACGCTGAGCCATGAACAAATTTGTGCTCAAGGCACCCTACGCCGCTTCCGGCGATCAACCTGCGGCCATCGAATCCCTTTCGCGCGCGGTGCTGGAGGGAAAGAAAAATCAAGTGCTCCTAGGCGTTACAGGCAGCGGCAAAACCTTTACCATGGCTTCTGTGATCGAGCGGGTGCAAAAGCCAACGCTTGTGCTGGCGCATAACAAGACGCTGGCCGCCCAGCTTTGCAGTGAGTTTCGGGCGTTTTTTCCAGACAGCGCGGTGGAGTACTTTGTATCCTATTACGATTATTATCAGCCTGAGGCCTATATTGCCTCTACCGATACCTATATCGAAAAGGATTCCTCCATCAACGAGGAAATTGACCGCTTGCGCCACAGCGCCACTGCGGCGGTTCGGGAGCGCAAGGATGTCATCATCGTTTCCAGCGTGAGCTGTATCTACTCCATGGGCGACCCAAGCGAGTATGAGGGGATGATGGTCAGCCTTCGCCCTGGGATGAAGCTGAGCCGCGATCACCTGATTGCGCGGCTGGTGGAAATTCAATATACCCGCAACGACATTGATTTTACCCGCGGAAGCTTTCGTGTGCATGGCGATGTGGTGGAAATCATCCCTGCCAACGAGCGCGAGCATGCGCTGCGCATTGAGTTTTTTGGGGATGAAATTGAGCGCATACGCGAAACCGAGGTGGTTACAGGCAATGCGCTCAATGTGCTGGAGCATGCCGTTGTCTTCCCCGCCACACATTATGCGATGGATCGCGAAAAAATGAATGAGAACATTGACCAAATTGAGCAGGATCTTGAAATACGCGCCAAGGAGCTCGAGGAGGAGGGTCAGCCGCTGTATGCGCTTCGCCTGCGCCAGCGCACCCGCTACGATGTGGAAATGATGCGGCAAATAGGCTTCTGCACAGGCATTGAAAACTACAGCCGTTATTTTGACGGCCGCAAGCCCGGCGATGCGCCCTATTCCCTGCTGGATTATTTCCCCAAGGATTTTTTGATGTTTATTGATGAAAGCCATGTAACCCTTCCGCAGGTGCGCGGCATGTTTAACGGCGACCACGCGCGTAAAAAAATGCTGGTGGATTACGGCTTTCGTCTGCCCTCCGCCTACGACAACCGCCCCTTGGTGTTTGACGAGTTTCAAGCAAGGCTCAATCAAGTCATTTGCGTAAGCGCCACCCCTGGCGCATACGAAATGGAAAAAAGCGAAAACACGGTGGAGCAGATTATTCGCCCCACAGGGCTGATCGACCCCAAAATTATCCTTCGCCCTGCCACGGGGCAGGTGGATGATTTGGTGGGCGAAATCAACCGCGTGGTGGCGCAGGACAACCGCGTTTTGGTAACCACGCTCACCAAGCGCATGGCGGAAAGCTTGACCGAATACCTCAACACCTTAGGCATTCGGGTGCGCTATTTGCACAGCGATATTCAAACCATGGAGCGCACGCAGATCATCCGCGATTTGCGTTTGGGTGAATTTGACGTGCTGGTGGGCATCAACCTGCTTCGCGAGGGCTTGGACATGCCCGAGGTGAGCCTAGTGGCCATTTTGGATGCGGACAAGGAAGGCTTTTTACGCAGTGAAACCTCCTTGATTCAAACCATCGGCCGCGCGGCAAGGAACGTGGACGGGCGCGTGATTCTCTACGGCGACAAGCTCACCGTGAGCATGGAACGCGCCATATCCGAAACCGACCGCCGCCGCGCCGTACAGGAGGCGTATAATCGCCTGCATGGCATTACCCCGCAAAGCGTGAAGAGCACGGTTCAGGCGCTTTTGAAAATTACGGAAAGCATGAAGGCTGGCGCACCAGAGGATATGAGCGAGGAAGAGCTTCAAGCCCTGCTTGCCAGCATTGAGGATCAGATGCTTTCTGCCGCAAAGGAATTGGATTTTGAAAAAGCCGCCAAGCTGCGCGACGAGCTTTTTCACTTAAAAGGCGAAAAAACGGATCGCATTCAAAAACCGCAGATGCGCAGACATCGCAAGCGCAAGTTTTAGCTTGACTTTTTTCGCAGGCTGCGCTGTTATTCAAAGGATTTGAAGGAGATATACGCATGAATACACCAGAAAACCCGCTCGCAGGCGGTTTAACCACAGAGGAAGCACAAAGGCTGACAGAGCAAGGGCTTCATAACCAAATGCCCAAATCGCGCGATGGCGGCGCAGGCGCTATTTTTCGCCGAAATTTGTTTACCTTATTTAATTTTTTGAACCTCGCGCTGGCGGTGGTTTTACTGCTGGTGGGGAGCTACCGCAACATGCTTTTTTTGGGCGTGATTTTATCCAATATTCTGATCGGCACGGTGCAGGAGCTTCGCGCAAAGCGCACGCATGACCGCTTACAGCTGCTTTCGCAGGGCAATGTAAAGGTGCTCAGGGACGGCGCTTGCGAAGAATTGCCGCCGCAGGCGCTTGTGCAGGGGGACTGGGTTGTGCTTTCGCGCGGCGATCAGGTGCCGGCGGATGCGGAGGTGGTTCGGGGCTCGGCGCAGGTGGATGAATCCCTGCTTACAGGCGAGAGCGCACCCATGCAAAAAAGCGAGGGCGCAATGCTGTATTCGGGCAGCTTTTTAACCGCGGGCAATTTAACCGCACGCTTGACTGCCGTTGGGGCGCAGAGCTACGCGGGCAAGCTGCAGCTTTCGGCGCGGAAGGTGAAGCATGGAAGCAGTACGCTCATGCGCGATATGAATAAGATTATTCAGGGCGTATCCATTGCCATTGTGCCCATCGGCTTGCTTTTGTTTTGGAAGCAAACCGCCTTGCTCAAGCTTGATTTGGCCGATGCGGTAACCAAAACCGTGGCTTCGGTGCTGGGCATGATACCCGAAGGAATGATTCTGCTCACCTCTGTGGCGCTTGCCGTGGGCGTGGTGCGGCTTGGGCGGCGCAAGGCGCTTGTGAACGAGCTTTACGGCATAGAATCGCTTGCCCGCACGGATGTGGTGTGCATGGACAAAACAGGCACCCTCACCAATGGCGAAATGACGCTTACCCAAACGCTCCCGCTTTGCGATGCGAGCCTTGCGGAAATCGAAAGCCATTTGACGGCCTTGCTTTCCACCTTTGAGGACCCCACCCCCACAAACACGGCGCTCAAAAGTGCCTACCCTGCGCAATGCAAGCTGGAAGCGCTGGCCTGCGTGCCCTTTTCAAGCGAACAAAAATGGTCGGCGGCACAGTTTGAAGGGCTGGGAACGGTGGTGCTGGGTGCGCCTGAACGCACGCTTCAAGGGGAAAACCTGGCTTGCGCGAAGGAGCAGAGCGCCAAGGGCCTGCGCGTGCTGGCACTGCTTAGGAGCAAGCAGGCGATTAACGGCACGGCTTTGCCCTGCGAGCTTGAGCCTATGGCCTTGCTGTGCCTGAGCGATTCATTGCGTCCGCGCGTGTGTGATACGGTGCGCTATTTTGGCGAACAGGGCGTGGCGCTCAAGGTGATTTCGGGCGATAGCCTGCTCACCATTGCGCGTGTGGCGGAGGACGCAGGGGTGCCCAATGCGGATTGCATGGTGGATTTGTCCGCCTTGGAGGGGCCGATCGATTATCAGGCGCTTTCCCGTGAATATACCATTTTTGGCCGTGTGTCCCCTGAGGACAAGCGGCAGCTGATTGAAGCCTACAAGCACGACGGTCATAGCGTGGCCATGGTGGGCGATGGGGTCAACGACATCCCCGCGCTCAAGGCGGCGGATTGCTCCATTGCCATGGCAGGCGGGAGCGATGCGGCCTGCCGCGTGGCGCAAATCACCTTGCTCAACGCTGATTTTGAAGCCATGCCCCATATTGTGCTGGAGGGCAGGCGTGCCATTAACAACATCACGCGTGCGTCCGCCTTGTTTTTGGTCAAGAACATCTATAGCTTTTTGCTTTCCTTGGCCATGCTGGGGCTGCCTTTTGCTTACCCCTTTGCGCCCATACAGCTTACGCTGATCAGCGCACTGACCATTGGCATTCCCTCGTTTGTGCTGGCATTGCAGGCCAATCATGAATGCGTGAGCGGTAACTTTATCAAAAACGTCATCAAAAGAGCCTTGCCAGGCGGGCTATGCGCGGCAATGCTGGTGATTTGTGTGCTGCTGCTTTCACCGAAGCTCGGGCTTTCGCAGGAGGCGCTGGACACGTTTTGCACAGCGCTTGCAGGGTATTCGGGGCTTGTGGTGCTCGCGCTGATTTGCTTGCCGTTTGATCCCATGCGTGCTTTGCTGGTGGTGCTCATGAGCGCCGCATTTGTGGCGCTGGTGGTTTTCCTCCCCCAAGTATTTTATTTGGTGCCTGTGGTGGGCGTGCCTTGGTGGATTTTTGCGGGGCTGGCAGTGCTTACGCCTGTGTTGCAGGTGGGCTTGGGTGCATGCATTTTCAGAAAACCGAAAGCCGCACCAGAGCAACAGGTCAGCCTAGAGGGGTGAGGCTTCGTCCCGTTCGTATACCGTGCAAAGCGCATTGCCGTAGCTTTGCACGGTAAAAAGCACATGATAGCCCTGCGGCGGGGCTGTGGCATAGATTTTGGCGTAGGTGGTGTTTTCAAACAGATAGGGCGCATCAGGCTCATAAGCCACGCTTAGCGCCTCGCGCTGATCCTTGGGGAGCACGGCCGCGCCATGCGCTACCCCAAACCAGCTCATATCATCCCTTGCGCCCAGCTTGAGGGGCAGGGCTTGGTTTCGCGGCTCGCTGGTGAGCCTCTTCATGGCGTTTAGGGTGCTGACCACCCAATAATCCAGCTCCATTTCATTTTGCGCGTGCCCGCGTGCCAGCACATTGTAATACCCATATTGATAGGGGTGGTTCGCCGCAATACCCCATGCGGAAACGGCAAAGCATGCGCATAGCGTAAGGGGAAGCAGTCTGCGCCATAAACGGGCATGCGCGGCTTTTGCGCGCTTCACGCAAAAGCGCCAAACAGCGCCGACACCCTGCGCGGCGAGTATGCTTACGCCTGCAAAAACAAAATAAAAATGCCGCCAGCCGTTGTATACAAGCGGGCGTGTGAATGCCGCAAACAGCAATGGAACCAGCCAAAGCAAGGTGGCCGCCAACAGCGCCAGCGTGGTTTCATCACGAAGTGCGGCACTTTTTTGCCGCCAAACGCGCCTAAGGGCTGAAAATTGACCCAGCACCGCCAAAACAGGCAGGTACAGCGGCAATGTCACAAGCATCATATACGGCAGATAGTAGCGCGGCAGGGGGCTGATGGCATGCTCGTACAGTGCGCCGCGAAACAGCACCACCCCAGGCCAGCGTGTAAAGCCTGAAGCGTTGAGCAATAAATAGCGCAGATAGTCCATTGGCTGACCCCAACAGGCAGGGGTGAGCAATGCGTAAAACAGCACGAAGCTCCCGATGGTGACCGCCGCAACGGCGGCCGTGCGCTTGTGGAAGCGCTTGGAAGCCGCCAGAAGCAAAATGGTGCAAAGCCCCATGAGCCCCCATGCGAATATGCCCACGACCTTTGTGTTGCTTGCCATGGCACCTGCCAGCGAAAACAGCAGTCCGCGCAGAAAATTCGGCTTTTTCAGGAAGCGCAGACCCAGCCAAAGGGTGGCGAGCACCAAGGACAAGAGCACAAGGTCCTTGTTGTTGTAATGCCCCTCCGCAAAAAAACGGGGGCAGAGGCATAACAGCAATGCGCCTGCACAGGAAATCAAGCGGTTCAGCCCTGTTTCACGGCAAAAGCCATAGAGCGAAAAAGCACCCACCATAAACCAAAGCCAGCACAGCATGTGCCAGAGCAGTGTGAGCGTTTCAGGCGCGGAGGCTTGCAGGGTAAGGAGCGGCGCGGCAAGGTAAAAAGCGCACTCGCCATGGTCGCGCTCTATGCTTTGCGAAATGGGCACTATGCCCAGACCATCGTAATACTGCGCCGCATTGCTGTTTTCGCCCAAAAAGCGGATGGCGTATTCCATCATGTTTTGACGCAAAATAACCTGCTCCGCAGGTTCGTCACAGGGCAGACCATAATCGCCGCAGGTGAACAGGCCTATGAGGGTAAGGGTCAGAAAGAAAAGCGCAACCCATAGGCTTGCGTGCGGTCGCTTAAAGCGGTTCATGGCTCAACCTCCTTTGGGGCGGCGGTATCCTCGTAAATGCGCATGATGGGGTTGCCGTATGCGATGATGTTTACCGCATCCGTCATGGCTTGCGTGGGGGCAAAGCCGCTGAAAACCGAATAGGTGGGGTTTTCAAGCAGGTAGCGTGCACCCTGTGCCATGGGGGTGATGCGTGCGCGGGAGGCGCTCGGCAAGGCGTTTAAGCCGCGCTCCAGCCCTGCCTTTGTCCATAGGTCCGAATAACCAACGGTGAGGTTCCCCGTTGTTTGCGCCAACAGCGTCTGCAACGCGTTTACGGCGCTTACATTCCAGTAGTCAAGCTCCAAATATCGGCCGTTTTCACGGCAACGCACAAGGGGCTGCTCATAGGCAAACTGGTAGGGATGCGCCTGCACCATGCCAATGCCTGTGCAGAGCATGCCAAGCGCCAAAGCCCCCGCAAAAATGCGGCGCATGCATTTGCGTGTGCGAAGCTTCCGCCAAAGCGTGCTTGTGCCATAAACGGCCAGTACAAGCAGGGGGCCGTAGAGAAAGTAAAAATGCCGCCAGCCGTTATAAACGCGCGTGCGCGTTAAGAGCGCAAAGCCAAGCGGCAACAGCCATAGCAGTGTGACCAACAGCAGTGAATAGGCGCGGCTGTTTTGAAGCAGTCCTGCGCGTTTGCGGACTATGGCGGCAATGGCGGAAAGCTGACCCATAAAGGCCATCACCAGCAGCCACAACGGGGTGGTGGCGAGCATCATGTAGGGCAGATAGTACCAAGGCAGGGGAGCAGTGCTCGTGTCAAAAACAGCGCCGCGAAACAGCACAAAGCCGTTCCAGCGCTGAAAGGCCGTTGCGTTTTGAAACAGATAACGCACAAAGGCAAGCGGCTCACGCCAAAGCGCAGGGGTGAGAAGTGTGTAGAAGCAAAGCATGCTGAGCAATGTGACCAAATCCACCCGCAGGCAGCGCAATAGGCTTTTGCGCTCCCTGGCAAAATGCGCCAGCTGCCAACCCAGCACAAACAGGGCGCAAAGCCCCCAGACCGCAAAGCCAATCACCTTGGTGTTTGCGGCTAATGCACCAAAGAAAGCAAAGCAAAGCCCTCGCGGATAGCTGGTCTTTTGAAGCAAAAACAACCCCTGCCACAGCGTGCAAAGCACGAGGGACATGAGCACAACGTCCTTGTTATTGTAGTGTCCCTCGGCAAAAAAACGGGGAGAAAGCAATAAAAACAGCGCCGCAAGCAAGCCTGCGCCGCGTGAAAGACCCAACGCACGCACACAGGCGTACAGCGCAAAAGCGCCCAAGGTAAAATAGACCCAGCAGGCGCTATGCCAATAGAGCATGCGCGTGCTTTGCGGCATGGCGGGGTTCATGACCACCTGCGCCAGCGGATAAAACGCGCCGACACCGTGATCCCGCTCCATGCTCTGTGATATGGGCGTGAGCTGGCTGATGCTGACACTTTCCTGCTCGGACAGGCGTAAAAATGCAGCTTCATCCAGCCCAAACCTTTGGGCGTATTCCCAAAGGTTCATGCGCAGTATGTCCATTTCGTCCAGCTCATCCCAAGGCTGACCGTAACCGTTTACGGTGAAAAGCCCAAGGGCGAGAAATGCCGCGAAGAAAAGGCAAACCAGCGCACGCGCGGTGCGCGGGCTTGCCTTGCTGGTAACAGTGGTGTGGTGCATTTGCATTCCTCTTTAGATCTCGTTGGAGCCGTCTGCCAAGCTATCGTTGGAGATGGGGCGGTCTTCGTCGGAGCCCAGCAAAGCTTCGTTATCTGCTTCTTCATCTGCAGCTTCAAGGGCTTCTTCAAGCTCCTCCTCTTCCTCCTGCTCGGCGCGGGCTACGGCTACGATTTGTGCGCTTTGCGCAATGCGCATCAACCGCACGCCCTGCGTGTTGCGTCCGCTTTCGCGGATATCGGCCACGGCCATGCGAATGATCACGCCGTCGTCGGTAATGAGCAGGATGTCCTCCTCCATGCTTACGGCGAGCTGTGCGGCCAAGAGGCCTGTTTTGTCGGTGAGGCTCATGGCGGCGATGCCCATGCCGTTGCGCCCCTGCTCGCGGTATTGCTCGGGGTTTGTGAGCTTGCCGTAGCCGTTTGTGGTAATGCCCAAAATCATCTGCTCCTCGCGGATGACGCACATGTCGATCATTTCATCCTCGTCGCGCAAGCGCATGGCGTGTACGCCCATGCCTGTGCGGCCGATGACGCGGATTTTTTCCTCGCTGAAGCGGAGCGCCTTGCCGAAGCGGCTGCCCAGCAACAGGCTTTGTGTGCCGTCGGTGAGCTCCACGGCGCGGAGCTCGTCGTCCTCCTTGAGGGTGATGGCGATCAGACCGTTTTTGCGCAGGTTGGCAAATTCGCTGTAGGGGGTGCGCTTGATCATGCCGCGCATGGTCATCATCACCAGGAAATGCTCGCCTGTGTCCTTTGGTACGGGGATCATGGCGGTGACCTTTTCATCGCCTGCTACCTGCAAGAGGTTGACAATGGCCATGCCGCGTGCGGTGCGCCCTGCCTCGGGAATCTGGTAGCATTTGAGCGTGTACACGCGCCCGCGGTTTGTGAAGAACATAATGTCCTCGTGGGTGTTGACAATGATCAAGCGCTCCACAAAGTCCTCGTCACGGGTACCCATGCCGCTTACGCCCTTGCCGCCGCGATGCTGTGCGCGGTAGGTGCTCTTGGGCAAGCGCTTTACATAGCCAAAGCGCGTCATGGTTACCACCATGTCCTCGCTTTGGATAAGGTCCGCAATGTCGATTTCACCTTCCATGTGGGTAAGCTCGGTGCGGCGGTCATCGGCAAATTTATCGCGGATGGCGGACATTTCTTCTTTGATAACGCCCATGAGCAAGGCTTCATCCGCCAGCAGTCCGCTCAGGTAGGCGATGGTTTTTTCAAGCTCTGCATATTCAGCCATGAGTTTGTCCTGCTCCAAGCCTGTTAAGCGTGCCAAGCGCATGTCCAAAATGGCCTGCGCCTGTTTTTCGCTGAACTCAAAGCGCTCCATTAAGCTATTGCGTGCGGAGCCAACGTCTGCACTGTGCTTGATGATTTCGACAATTTCGTCGATGTGGTCAAGCGCCTTGATTAAGCCCTCTAAGATATGGGCGCGTGCGGCGGCCTTGTCCAGATCGTACTGCGTGCGGCGGGTGACCACTTCTTTTTGGTGGCGAATGTAGTGGTAGAGCATTTCGCGGAGCGTGAGCACCTTTGGTTCGCCATCCACAAGCGCAAGCATGTTTGCGCCAAAGGTTTCCTGCATTTGCGTATGCTTGTAGAGGTAGTTTAAAATAATGGTGGGGTGTACGTCGCGCTTTAATTCCACCACAACGCGCATGCCGTTGCGGTCGCTTTCGTCGCGGATGTCGCTGATGCCGTCCAAACGTTTTTCGTGTACCAGCTCCGCAATTTTTTCCACCAGCTTGGCTTTGTTGACCATGTAGGGGATTTCGGTGACCACAATGCGGTTGCGGTTGTTGGGCATGGCTTCGATTTCGGTGCGCGCGCGAACAAAAATGCGGCCGCGCCCCGTGTGATAGGCCGCGCGAATGCCCGCATGCCCAAGCACAATGCCGCCCGTGGGAAAGTCGGGGCCTTTGATGAACTGCATCAGATCATCCACCGTGCAATCGGGGTGATCAATCATGTGGATACAGCCGTCCACCACCTCGCGCAGGTTATGCGGGGGGATGTTGGTGGCCATGCCCACGGCAATGCCGCTGGAACCGTTTACCAAGAGGTTGGGGTAACGGCTGGGCAGTACGGTAGGCTGCAGAAGGGTTTCATCGAAGTTGGGGCAAAAATCGACGGTGTCCTTGTCGATTTCGCCAAGCAGGTGCATGGACAATTTGGCAAGGCGGGCTTCCGTGTAACGCATGGCGGCCGCGCCGTCGCCGTCTACGGAGCCGAAGTTGCCCTGACCCTCCACCAGCAGGTAGCGAATGCTAAAATCCTGCGCCAGGCGCACCATGGCATCGTACACACTGCTATCGCCATGCGGGTGAAACTTACCCAAAACGTCGCCGACAATGCGCGCGCTTTTGCGGTAAGGCTTATCAGGGGTCATGCCCAGCTCGTTCATGGCGTAGAGGATGCGGCGGTGAACAGGCTTTAAACCGTCGCGCACATCCGGCAGTGCGCGGTTGATGATCACCGCCATGGCGTAGCTGATGAACGACTTTTTGAGTTCGTGCTCTAAATCCATGGGAATTAGCTTATCTTGAATGGTTGACATGCAGGAAGATCACTCCTCAAGGTTATAATGGCTTGCGCAAGCCCCGTTAAATATCCAAATCGGTTACGAGCTTCGCGTTTGCCTCGATGAACTCCTTGCGTGGCTCTACTTTATCGCCCATGAGCAGGCTCATGATTTCATCTGCGGCCATGGCATCCTCCACGGTCACGCGCATCATGGTGCGCGTTTCGGGGTTCATGGTGGTTTGCCAAAGCTGCTCGTTAGACATTTCGCCCAAGCCTTTGTAGCGCTGAATTTCGGGCTTGGGGTCGCGGCCGATTTCGGTCATGAGCTTTTCAAGCTCTTCATCGTTGTAGACATAGTATTCCTTCTTGCCCTTGGTAACCTTGTAAAGCGGCGGCATGGCGATGTAGACATAGCCGTTTTCCACCAAGGGGCGCATGTAGCGGTAAAAGAAGGTGAGCATCAAAATGCGGATGTGTGCCCCGTCCACGTCGGCATCCGTCATGCAGACAATGCGGTGATAGCGCAGCTTTTCCAAGCTGAACTCGTCGCCGTAGCCACAGCCGAAGGCGGTGATCATGGCGCGGATTTCGATGTTGGAAAGGGCGCGGTCGATGCGTACCTTTTCCACGTTTAGAATTTTGCCGCGAAGGGGCAAAATGGCTTGAAAGAAGCGATCTCGTCCCGTTTTGGCACTGCCGCCTGCGCTGTCGCCCTCTACGAGGAAAATTTCGCATTTGGAGGGGTCGCGCTCGGAGCAATCGGCCAGCTTACCAGGCAGGCTGGCGCTTTCCAGCACCGTTTTGCGGCGTGTAAGCTCGCGGGCTTTGCGGGCGGCTTCACGTGCGCGTGCGGCACCCACACAGCGGTCTAAAATGGAGCGGCCGATGGTTGGGTTTTCGCCCAAAAAGGTGGAGAGCTTTTCGTACACCAAGCCGTCTACAATGCCGCGAACCTCGCTGTTGCCAAGCTTGCTCTTGGTTTGGCCTTCAAACTGGGGGTCGATTAATTTTACGCTGATAATGGCGGCGATGCTCTCGCGGACATCCTCGCTTTTGAGGTTGGGGTCGGCATCCTTGAGGAACTTAAACTGGCGGCCGTATTCGTTGATAACGCGCGTTAAGGCGGTGGAAAAGCCCGTCAGATGGGTGCCGCCCTCGGGGGTGTGGATGTTGTTAGCGAAGCTGTAGATGTTTTCTTGGTAGGTATCGTTGTATTGCAGGGCAACCTCAACGGTGGTGTTTTTGACCAAGCCTTCTACGTAGATGGGCTCCTCAAACAGCACCTCTTTGTTTTTGTTGAGGTATTTGACAAACTCCACAATGCCGCCCTCGTAGTGGTATACACGCTCGTCCACAGGGTCTACGCGCTCATCGGTTAAGGTAATGCGGATGCCCTTATTGAGGAATGCCATTTCGCGCAAGCGCACCTTTAAAATGTTGAATTGGAAATCGCCCGTTTCAAAAATACCGTCTGGCACCTCCTCGGTGCGTACATCGGGCCAAAATTGGATGGTGGTGCCTGTGCGGTCGGTGGGGCCTATGACGCGCAGGTCGTAGAGCACCTTGCCGCGAGCGTATTCCTGCTCGTGGATTTTGCCGTCCTGGTATACGGTCACCTTAAAATGGCCGCTGAGGGCGTTGACAACGCTTGCGCCTACGCCGTGCAGGCCGCCAGATACCTTGTAGCCTTCACCGCCGAATTTGCCGCCTGCGTGCAAAATGGTGAGGCACACCTCAACTGCAGGGCGGCCTAGCTTGGGGTGAATGCCAACAGGGAAGCCGCGGCCGTTGTCGCGTACCTCACAGCTGCCGTCCTTGTGCAAAAAAACATTGACGTCTGTGCAGTAGCCAGCCAGCGCTTCGTCGATCGCGTTGTCTACAATTTCATAAACGCAATGGTGCAGCCCGCGAAAATCCGTGCTGCCTATGTACATGCCCGGCCGCTTGCGCACGGCCTCCAAGCCCTCCAACACCTGAATTTGCGTTTCGTCGTAAGCGTTCAAGTTAACGGCGGAGGCGATGGTGGCGGAGGAATGGGATTGTGTGTCGGCATTTTCCTGCTCGGCGGTTGGCATGAACTCTTCATTTTGATCGGGGTTTTGTTCGGTCACAGAATTACACTCCCTTTGGCTCTTTTTGAGCGGTTTGCGCGGGCTATACAAGCAATGGAAAGCCGCCTGCGCGCAAACCGTGAAACATAGGCGGTAACCTATGCATTATAACATTTTTTTGCGTTTTTGCAAAGGGGTTTCTTCATTATATATACTTTCGACAGATATACACAAAAAAGCTGCCCTTCGGCAGCTTTTGAATGTGATCAAAGAGGGGTTTGCTTGTCAGGGCACGGGGGTTACCTTGGGGGCTAGCACCGCGCCGTTGTACTGCCCTTCGCTTACGGTGCCAGTAACGGGTTTGCCCGTATCGGCCTGCCACTTTTCGACTGCGGCTTTGGTGCCCTTGTTGTAGTAGCCAAGCTCGTCTTCACCCAAGCTGTAGCCCTTGTCCCTCAGGTAAACTTGGAATTTTTTGGTTGTGGCGCCCTTGCTTCCCATGGAAAGCACAAAGCCGCCGCCAACCTTGGATTTTGTATCTTTATTTAACAGCGCAAGGGTTTTGGTGCCTGCAACACCATCGGCACGAATGCCTTTTTTGTATTGAAACTTTTTAACGGCGGCATAGGTGAGGTCACCGTATACGCCGTCGGCACTGCCGTTGTAACAGCCTGCGGCTTTGAGCGCCTTTTGCAAGGACTTTACGCGCGAGCCTGTGCAGCCGTAATACAAGGAACGCGGGTTTTTGGGCGCGTCGGCGTTGATGAGGTCTTTTTGAGTAACTTTATTAATGGCACTGCTGCCTCCGTCATACAAGGCTTTCAGGGTTTTGTTACCCGGCTTGCCATCGGCGGTAATGCCCAAGCGCTTTTGGTACTTAATAACCGCCCTGCGGGTGGAGGGGCCGAAGCTGCCGTCGATTGCGCCGCTATAGCAACCCTTTGCCTTGAGAGCATTTTGCATTTTGCGTACATTGTCGCTCTGCTCTCCGTAAGGAATTGTATCATAAGCCAAAGCGGTTGCTACAATGGACAGAACAAGGATCAAAGCCATGGTAAAGGCAATGACGCTATGAGAAATTCGGCTACGCATAGGATAACCCCCTTGTTGTTGATTGGTCATGGAACGCTTATCAAGCTACCATTTTACGTTTATAGTATACAACAGGATTGTAAAAAAAGCAAAGGGAATCCACAGGATTCAACCATATTGTTACAAAGGTTATTTTCCGAAAAAAACAAAGAAATTTTGCAAAATATGGTTCAAAAACGAATTTGAATCGTCTATTGGATATGGATATGAAGGAGGTGAGCGGGAGGATGGAGGTTGTCACAAGCTCTGACGGCGCCATGGAGCAAAAGCTGATCCGACTGGTGGAGGAATACCAGACCTGCCTGCGCCGCATGTGCTATGCGCTTTTGCGAGATGAGGACGAGGCGCAGGACGCGGTGCAAGAAACGTTTCTAAAAGCGTACAAAGCAATGGCTGCATTTCGCGGCGAATGCAATGAAAAAACATGGCTGATGCGAAGGGAGAGGGCAAAGTGAAAAAGAAGCTATTTGTTGGGTTGGTATTGGCAATTGTGTTGGTGCTGGGGACTGTGACGGCGGTGGCCATGACGTTGACTGCATTTTATGAAAAAACAATTGAGCAGGAAAGCAAAAACGGTACCATTCAAGATTGGCCTGTTTCTGATAAGGTACTGCTTGTGCAGTGGATGGTGGACGCGGGCATTGCGCTGGATGAAACGCAGGTTTCGCAGCTTGCAAACAAAGATTTGACCCTTGAGGAGCAGGATCAGCTGGCCATGGATATGATCCTTTCATACTTTCCGGCAAGAGACAAATGGTTAACAACCATGGATATCATTGCAAAAGAGTATGGCAAATACGAACAGTGGCCGCTCGAACTGCGAGCATGGTATACGGCTACCTTGGAAAAATATCAACACGATCAAAAAAATGGTTCGTTTGCGAGAAATGTTTTGCCGCAGGCAGGGGATATTTCAGAGGAGGAAGCAAGAAATATTGCCCAAAATTGCTTGACCGAGGTGGTGGGATTGGAGGCTACGCAGATCAACACGCTTACCAGCAATGTTTTTTTTCAAGAAGAAACGGGCGGTGAAAAGACGTTTAGGGCTTGGTATTTCAACTACTATCTGCAAGGGAGTCAGAATCTGCTCTATTACGCATACATTTATAGCGATGGAACGGTGATGGATTGCGGCAGTACCGAAAAACCTGCAACAACAGCATCAACACTCAATGAGCAATTCTACGAACTAAAAAGATATCATAACAATGACTTTTTTTCCGTGGAAGGCTTGGCTACATTTGCCAGAGATTTAGCCCCTCAAATCCGCCAAGCAATGGAAACCGGAGGAATTGATAAATGGCCTGCGTATTTTGCCCAGATACCCTATGCGTTTCCAGCTGAAGGCGCTATTCCCGCAGAGCAGGCGATTGAAATAGGCACACAAGCCATACTCGACAAGTATGGCTGGAGTACAAGCCAATTGGAAAGCCGATATGAGTATACTTTATCGTATCGGATTTACCCATCGGAGATGCACGAATGGAGACTTGCGTATCGCATTCCGCCAGAAGGAAAGCCAGATGCGTTTAAACAGTTTCATGCAGGGGAAATTCCTTTTTGCGTTATCGTCAGGGTGGATCCATTTTCTTCATCGGTTATTGACATTACAGAAGGAAATGATTCTAGTAAGTATTGGTTTGGAGAATAACAGACAGGTTAGCGTAAGAGGGATCATAAAAATTTAACCTTATGGTTGCAAAGGCTTTGAGAAGCCCTGTAAAACATTGCGAAGCGCCTGTAACGCGCCTGTGGTAAACAAAGAATGGAGCATGCGGCGAACGCTCTTTTTGACCTCGGGGGACAAATCCCGTATGGCTTCCAAAATTCGGCTGGTGCTTTCGCGCCAATCATCCAGCAAATCGGTTACCTGCTCCGCCTGCGCCGCGTCTATCACGCGGTAAAGCGTGTTTACCAAGAGGCGGCGGTCATCCAAGGTCATTTCGCAAAGCCATGCGTGAAGCGCCTCATCGGTCAGCTTCCCGCTCAAATCCAAGCTTCCCAGCTGTACAAAGCGACCGTTTTCAACCTGCCAGGTCATGGCATCGTGCTGTAAAATGCCGATGGCATGTGCGCGGACAACCGTGTAAATGGGGTGGTAGGCAAGCAGCATGCCCACCACACTGCTTTGGGGAATGTAGCTTTCAATCCGCGCGCTGAGCAGCTGATAGCCTTCACTCAACATGGTTGTTTCATCCAGCCCAGGGCCGTCAAAGCTATAAACGCGGCGAATGCGCTCGCGGGTGCAGGCATCTGCCCATGCGCCCGCATACACGGCAAGGTTGCCGCCCTTGCTGTGCCCGCCCAAAAAGAGCGCGTCCCCGTTTTGGCGTGCTATGCGCTGTACATATTCGGCGGCTTCCGTTTGCGCGGGAACCGTCATAAAGGACATGTTCAGGTCTTCCTTCCAGCCCGCAAGGCTTAAATCCGTGCCGCGAAAGGCGACGTAGCTAAAGCCCGCCGAGGGCGGCTCAAAGGTAAGCGCACAAAATTGCGTGACCAATTCATTATCTATGTTGTTAATGTAGTCGTGCAGCTGCCAGCCTTGGTAGCGAGCAAGACCGGCGCAGACCTCGGTGAGGCGGTAGCGCTTTTGCTGGAAGGGGTCGAGCGCGGCAAAATCGCATTGATCGCGCAAAAAGCGCCATGCCTCCAAAAGCGTGCAGCTTTCCCCTTTGTCTAGCTTGCCCTCCATGGGCATGTAAACCAGCTGCGCTAAAATCAAGCTATCCAAAGCGTCAAAGGGTCTCTCCGCTAAGCTAAGGCCGCCAACAGCGATGGCGTGATCTTGAATGTTGGGCATATCAAAGCGCCTCCTTGTAGGTTTGAGCAAAGCAACGGGGGGTACCCTTAGAGTATAACGGAGCAAGGAGCTTTGTGCAAGATGGCGCTGCGCCTCCTTGCGCTTTTTGATTAAATTTGATATAATCTCCGCAATGCAAAAGACGACGAAAGGGCGTGTTTCCTTGCTGATCGGCCAATTTTGCGAAACCTATCCCCCTGCCTTGGATGGTGTGGGGCGGGTGATGCTGGCTTATTGCCAAACGCTGGAGCAGATGGGGCACCGCTGTTTGTATATTGCCCCATTGGATACAGACCGTACCTTGACCACGGATTGTGAAACGCTTTTATATACGGGTATGCCCATTCCGGGCGAGCGTTATCGCATTGGCGTGCCCGGCTGGAGCCGCGGCTACCGCAAAGCGGCGCGGGAGCTGCCGTTTGATTTGGTACACATTCATAGCCCTTTTTTGGCGGGGCGAGCCGCACGCAGAATTGCACGCAGGCGGCACATCCCGATGGTGGCAACCTTTCACAGCAAGTTTTACGACGATTTTTACCGCGCAACACATTCGGTGCTTCTTTCAAAGCTTGCTTTGCGCTACGTGCTGGCGCTTTACCGCTCGTGTGATGAGGTGTGGGCGGTGAATGCAAAGACCGCGCAGGTGCTGCGCGACTATGGGTATGAAGGGGAAATTGTGATCATGCCCAATGGCACCAATCCCCAAAGCGTAACAGAGGACGAATATGCCGATGCAATGGCGCGTTTTCCGCTTCGTGAGGGCATTCCCACGTTTTTATTTGTGGGCCAGCTGGATATCAAAAAAAACACGGAAAGCATATTGCGTGCCTGTGCGCTCATTCAACAGCGCGGCATTGATTTTCAACTGCTGATGGTGGGCTGTGGGCAGGATGAACAGCGTCTGCGCACGCTGTCACGGCAGCTGGGGCTGGAGGAGAAGGTCAGCTTCACGGGCTTCCTGGGCGACCGCTCCCAAACGCTGTCGCTTTATCGGCGGGCGGATTTGCTTGTATTTCCCTCTGTTTACGACAATGCGCCCATGGTGGTTCGCGAGGCGGCGGCCATGGGCACGCCTGCACTGCTGGTGGAAGGAACCTGCTCTGCGGAAGGCGTGGTGCATGGGGAAAACGGCTTTTTGTGCCAAAACACGGTGGAGAGCATAGCCGATGGGATTTTGAATGCATTGCCCGCCGCAAAAGAGGTGGGGGAGCGTGCAAGGCAGACCATCCCCATCCCTTGGGATCGGATTATGAGCGAGGTTGTGATGCGCTATAACCAGCTGTGTGCGCAAAAGCGCGGCACAAAGCGCCAGACTGCGGGCAGACGAAGGGCAGCAAGCCCTCGCACGCATTCGTTCAGCCGCGGCAAGCGGATGGGGGGCAAGGGCTGAAAGGCCGTACCCCAATCACGGTTTTGAAAGGATGATTATTTTCTATGAAAGCCAGCGTGCGCAACCTGCTAAGCCTGCTGTTTATCGCCTTTACCTTGGGGCTCATACTCATAACAGCATTTGGCAGCAATGATCTGGTCAACGCATGGGAAGTGCTCTTTACGCTTCACGGGGGCTGGCTTTTTGGCGCGCTTTGCTGCTGGTTTAGCTATATGTTTTTTGACGCGCTGGGCTACTTCTTTTTTTTGCGCAAGCAAAACCACCCTGTTCCGCTGGGCTTTGCGGTGTATGTGTCCTTGATCGGCTTTTATTATGCCAACATCACCCCCGGGGCCAGCGGCGGACAGCCCATGCAGGTTTACTACATGAAAAAGCGCGACATACCCATAGGCATCGGCACCTCGGGTATTTCCATGAAGCTGATGTGCAACCAGTTCATTACGGTGCTATTGTCAACCATTTTGTGGATCGCCAATGCGGATTTTGTGAATGTGCAGCTGGCGGGCGTGAAATGGGCGATTGTGATTGGCTGGATTGTGAATTTTGCCGCCGTGCCGCTGATTTTGCTGGTGGCGCTTCACAGGCCGCTGGTGCAATCCCTTTTGAACTTTGTTGTGCGCATGGGCGCTAAAATGCATTTGATTAAAAATGCGGAAACAACCACGCTCCATTTGAGCCACATGCTGGATACCTACCATGCCAGCGTGCTTCGCTTGGGGCGCGACCCATGGCATATTCTATTTCAAATGCTGCTTTCAGTCATGAGCATGCTGGGGCTTACCTGCGTGATTATTTGCGTATACCAGGCCTTTGGCTTGAGCGGTACGCCTTGGTATCAGCTGCTGACACTTTCGTTCTTGCTCTACATCAGCGCCAGCTACACCCCCTTGCCTGGCGCGAGCGGCGCGCAGGAGGGCGGCTTTATGGTGTTTTACCGCGGGCTGTTTACCGCAGGAACGCTTGGGCTGGCACTGCTTGTGTGGCGCTTTATGACATACTATTTATTCTTGCTGATTGGCGCGGCCATTACCATTGTGATGCAAATTCGGTCGAATCAAAAGCGGAGCAAAATGGACGCGGTGGGAAAATGATGCTTGCACCATGCCTAAAAATCGACGTTATTGCTATCTGTGTGAAAACTGTGATACAATGAATATCGCAGATGTCAAAAGCTTGTTTTTGTGTACAATAAGGTACAAAGCTTTTGTCACTCCCCAAATATAGAGATGCTTTCATAAGGAGGCAGTAATGAATACACAAATGATTTTTCCGTCCCTTTCCGCATTTGCGCCCGAGGAGCAGGCGGCGGCACAGCAGTTTTTGACCCATTTGAGCGAGCAAATCGCACTACCCGACAGGCATCGCAGGCCCATGGTGGCGGACTTTGAAAAGGCGCTTCTGTATTACAAGCAGCAGGGCTTGAGCCTTGCGGAGGCCGTTGCACGCTTGGATGCGCCGCGCTTGGGCGATTTTTATTTGAAGGAGCGCACGGATTGGTATCCGCTGGATACGGCGGCAAAAATTTACCCGCTTTCCATGGGCTTGAAGCGCATGATGCTCTTTCGCCTGTCATGCTATTTAAAGGAGCCTGTGGTGCCTGAAATCATGCAAATTGCGCTGACCTATACCATCAAGCGCTTCCCATATTTTGCAACCACCATCAAATGCGGCGTGTTTTGGCATTATGTGGATAGCACCATGCGCCGTTGGGCGCTGGAGCCTGAAACCAAGCTGCCCTGCTCTGTCATGACCCTTCGGCACGAGGAATCCCCCTCCCTGCGCGTGGTTTACTTCGGCAACCGCGTATCCATCGAGTTTTTTCATGTGCTATCGGATGGTACGGGCGGCGCGATTTTTCTGCGCACCATGCTTGCGGAGTATTTCCGTTTGCTGGGGCACCCCGTGACCCTTGGCAACGGGGCTTTTGATGTAAACGAAGCCCCCTCTCCCGTTGAGTGGGAGGATGCATTTCCGGTGGCGGACACGGCTAAAAAAATGGGCAGCTTTAGCGACAAACGCGCTTTACAGCTCAAAGGCCGCTTAACCTTTGAAAAACCCGCGCGCGTGGTGCAATTCAATTTGCCTGTGAGCTTGCTTAAGCAAAAAGCAAAGGAGCGCCATGTGACCATTAACACGCTGATGTTTGCCTACCTGTTTATGGCTTGCAAGCAAGCGGCGGAGCCGAACAAGCGCAACCGCAAGCTTCAAATTCAACTGCCTGTGAACATGCGAAAGTACTACCCTGTACATACCCTGCGCAATTTCAGCATGTTTAGCTCCATCCGCCTGCACCCTGATGAGGTTACGAGCATTGACGATATTTTGCCCGAAATTGCCAAGCAGGCGGACGAGGGCATGAGCAAGGAAAATCTTGACCAAACCATTGCCCTATCGCGCCGCTTGGTGAGCCTGCTGCGCTTTGTGCCGCTGGTGATTAAGCGCCCCATTGCGTATTTGATTTATGGCTTTATGAGCGATGTGGTGTTTACCTCCGTTTTCAGCAACGTGGGCGTGATTCAAACGCCGCCCGAAATGGCCGAGTTTATTGAAAAGTTTGATGCGATGCTGGGCCCGCCCATCAGCAACAAGGCGGTGTTTTCGCTGTGCAGCTACGGAGAACACGCCGTGCTCACCATTACCAAAAACACCCGCCTGCCCGACGTGGAGGAGGCCTTGTACCGCGTTTTGTGCGACGACGGCCTCGAGCCCTATGTGGAAGGGAGCAAGTAATATGGACGTTCACATCATTTATCCCGATGTTTGCAAGGAATCCTTTTGGAAGCGCAACCGCGCGGAAATCAACCGTCTTGGGTTTTTGTACCTATCCATTGTGTGCTTGGTCATTAACCTTTGCGTGGGCGGAATGGCTTGGAGCCTGATTGTGATTGGCGGGCTGGTGGTATTTTATGTTGCTTTTCTGTACCGCCCCTTGGTGGAGCACACGCTGATTAAGAAGCTTTCCGACGTGGGCATTGCGGTTTGCCTCTATTTGTTTGTGCTGGATGGGGTGATTGGGGGCGAATGGGCGCATTTTGTGGTGCCTGTGGTGTTTTTTGGACTGCTGACAGCCATTGGGAGCCTGTACCTGATCTTTTTCCAAAAGCAGAAGCGCAATTTTCTGCCCCTTTTTGAATTGGTGCTGGGCGGTTTGATTTCCGTGCTTTGCGGTTTGGTTGGACTGGTGAAAATGGAGTGGCCGCAATTTGTGGTGGGCGCGGTATCGCTTGCGCTGATTGTGATTGGCGTATCCATTTATGCAAAGCCCATGCGGCTTGAATTTCAAAAGAAAATGCACCAGTAACCTGCGGCCCTGTGACGCTTTTTTCCCTTCTTGTTTCACGCTCAAACCCGTGCTACAATGAAGCGGAGGGATGTGATTGCTATGAAACTGCTACTGCATATTTGCTGTGCGCCCTGCTCCATCACCTGCATTGACACATTGCGCGGCGAGGGGATCGAGCCTGTGGGCTTTTGGGATAACCCCAACATTCACCCATACACAGAGTACCGCAGCCGCAAAAACGCGCTGATTGAATACGCCAAGCAAATCAATTTGGCGCTTGTTTTGCATGGGGATTATGGGCTTAGACCCTTTGTTGGCGAGGTGGCGGCCGATCTGGACGGGCGCTGCAGCAAATGCTATGAAATGCGCATGCGCGGGGCGGCACGCTATGCCGCTGAAAACGGCTTTACACACTTTTCATCCACGCTGTTTGTAAGCCCTTATCAAAACCATGAGCTGCTCAAAGCCGCCGCAGAGCGTGCGGCGGAGGAATTTGGCATTTCGTTTTTGTACCGTGATTTTAGGCCGCGCTTTCGCGAGGGGCAAAATAGCGCTCGTGAAATGGGGCTGTACATGCAAAAATATTGTGGCTGTGTTTTTAGCGAGGAGGAGCGCTACCGTAAGCGCAAGCCTGCCGCAAAAGCGCAGGAACAGGAGGGAAAGGCATGATTGAACCCTTGCTGGCTTTGCTTTCCACAACGGAATATCTCTCTGGCGAAAAGCTTTGCGAACAGCTTCACATGACGCGCGGCGCGGTGTGGAAGCGCATTGAAAAGCTGCGCGAGGAAGGCTACGAAATTATATCCGCAGGCAAAAAGGGCTATCGCTTAGCGCCTGCGGCAGGCAGTCTGCTGCCAGGCTATATTGCGGCGGAGCTTACCACCCGCCAATTGGGGCGAGGGGAAATGCTGTATGCGCGTGAAATGGACAGCACCAACACGCGCATGAAGGAGCTGGGCAGGGCGGGCGCACCGCAGGGAAGCTTGGCGCTTTGCGAGCGTCAAACCGCTGGCCGCGGGCGGCTGGGGCGTGCTTGGGAAACCCCCATGGGCGAAGCGCTGATGCAATCTCTGCTGTTAAGGCCGCAGCTATCCACGGAGCAGGCACAGCTTTGTACCTTGGCGGCGGCGGTGGCCATGGCGCAGGCCATTCATGACCTTTGCCCAATGCTTGAGGCAGGCATCAAATGGCCGAACGATCTTGTGATCAATGGTAAAAAATGCGTGGGCATTTTGAGCGAGCTTTCTGCCAACATGGACGGCATTGAATTTGTGGTGCTGGGCGCGGGTGTCAACGTGAACCAAGAGCGTTTTGAGGGGGAGCTGGCACAAAAGGCAACGTCGCTATTGCTGGAGGTTCGAAAAACCAACCCAAGCGCGTTGCCGCTTGACCGACGCGCGTTACTGCTTGGCTACCTACAGCATATGGAAAATGCGCTGGAGGCGTTGGAGCAACACGGTTTGCAGGGCATATTGGCAGAATATATCAAGCGCTCGGTCACCCTTGGCTCCCGCGTGCATGTGCTGGGCACTCACACGGACTTTGCAGGCATCGCACGCGCCATTGACGATACGGGCGCGTTGCTTGTGGAGGATGAGCAGGGCAAGCAACAGCGCGTGCTGAGCGGGGATGTGTCCGTGCGGGGACTGATGGGCTACTGCTGAGATTGTGGAAGAAACGAGGGGATACCGATGTGTGAAAAGAAGCGGAGGATCATTTTCATAGCGGTTTTGGTCAGCGTGTTTTTGCTGATGCTGGTGCTCAACCTGCTTACCCCGCTGGTTGCGGACGATTACCGCTATGCGTTCAGCTTTGCTACCGAGCAAAGGATTGCGTCCGTTGGGGATATTTTCCCCTCGCTTGCCGCACATGCGCAGGTGATGAACGGCCGATTGGTGCCTCACTTTTTTGTACAGCTGTTCACGCTCTTGCCGCATGCGGTTTTTGCAGTGGTGAACGCGCTGATGTACACGGCGTTTTTGCTGGGGCTGTACTGGCTGATCTGCGGAAAAGAGCGCTATGACGTTCGCTTTTTATGCATTCTGGCAAGCGCAGTATTTCTGCTGCCCCCCGCCTTTGGGCAATGCTTTTTGTGGATGTCGGGTTCCATCAACTACCTTTGGTGCGATACGCTGGTGATGTTTTTGCTGATTCCCTTTGCAGATGCAATGATCAGACAGCGTGACCGCCCAAGCAGGCTTACGCAGGTGCTGTTGGCTGTGGGCGGACTGCTCATGGGCAACATGAGCGAAAACGTATCCGCCGCCGCCGCGCTTTTGATGGGGCTTTGCATCCTGTGGCTGTTGTTTCGCAAACGCCGTGTGCGGGCATGGATGTGGGTGACCACGGGCATGGTGATGGCGGGCTGGCTTGCGATGATGCTTTCCCCTGCCAACAGAAGCAATGTAAGCCTTGCGGGAAGCGGCATGGGCGCATTGCTGGATCACTTTGCGGCGGCAATGGATATGTTTATGAAGCATGGCCTTTGGCTGAGCCTGATCTTTTTAAGCTTGTTTTGCTTTTCGTGGCATGCAGGCATGGAGGCAGATCGGCTGGCGCTTTCCATGGGGCTGTTTGTTTGCGCCCTGCTGTGCAACTTTGCGATGGTTGCGTCCAGCTATTATCCCGAACGCGCCTTTACAGGCACCTGTATACTGCTGATTGCGGCTTGCGCACTGCTGCTGGTGGAAATGCCCATCGGCGTAAAGCCAATGGCGGATGCGCTGGCCATATGCCTTTGCTTTACGATGCTGTTAACGGCGCTTGGCGCGTTGCCAAGCGTGTACAATCGCTACAGGCTGGCGCAGGCGAGGGTGCAGGAGGTGTGCAGTCAGCGGGATGCGGGGGTTACAGCGGTCACCACCTTTGGCATCAGCGGCCGAACCCGCTACGATGCTTATGACGGAATCAATGAGGTATCTACAGATCCTACGTATTTTCCCAATGTGTACTATGCAAAATATTATGGACTTGACAGCATTGTGATTGACAGAATGGAGAAGTAGTTTATGATGAAGCAGCCAATTTTCGAGGGAAGCATTACCAAGGTACATGGCATTCGCGTGGGGCATGCGCAAAACAAAGCGGCGTTGACGGGCGTAACGGTGGTGCTGGCAAGCCACGATGGCGCGGTGGTTGCCGCAGATGTGCGCGGAGCCGCGCCCGGCACGCGTGAAACAGACCTATGCAAGCCTGAAAACACGGTGGAAAAAGCAAACGCCGTGGTGCTTTCGGGCGGAAGCGCCTACGGGCTTGCGGCCGCCACAGGCGTGATGGAATATTTGGAAAAATGCGATGTGGGCATGGACATGGGCATTTGCCGCGTGCCCATTGTGCCCGCCGCTGTGCTGTATGATTTGGCCGTGGGGGACGCGCATGTGCGCCCCGATGCCAAAATGGGCATTGAGGCATGCAAAGCGGCTGGCAAAGAGGTTTTGCAGGGCGCGGTGGGTGCCGGCACAGGCGCTACGGTGGGCAAGCTGGTGCCGGGTGCCATTCCCATGCAAAGCGGTGTGGGCACGGCGAGCCTTACCTTGGCTTGCGGTGTAACCATTGGAGCCATTGCGGCGGTGAATGCGTGCGGCGATGTGTATGACCTTAGAAACGGCAAGCCGCTTGCCTGCGGACATTTGCCTGGCGGCAAGCCCGTGCTTTGCGAGGGGCTTTTGTATGGTGAAGTGCCCTTGCCTGATACGCTCAAAATTTCCGGCACCACAGGTCAAAACACAACCATTGCGGTGATTGCCACAGATGCGGTGCTCACCAAGGCACAGGCACAGCGCTTGGCCACCTGCGCCCATGACGGCTTGGCGCGTACCATCCGCCCCGTGCATACGCAAATGGACGGCGATACCGTTTTTGCGCTGGCCACAGGGCGTGTGGAAGCGGACGTGAATCCCATCCAGCTATGCGCCGCCGCCGCCGAGGTCATGGCGCGGGCCATATGCAATGCGGTGGTCATGGGGCAGAAGGAATGATGGGTTTGGGCTTGGACCTGTGCGAAATTGCACGAATGGAGCGCATCCTTGCCAAAAACGACGGCTTTTTAAAGCGGTACTTTACAGAGGATGAGCGGCGCTATTTGGCTGAAAAAAACAACATGAGCATGAGCAGTGCGGCGGCGATGTTTGCGGCAAAGGAAGCGTTTTTGAAGGCGGCGGGCATCGGGCTTAGCGGAGGCATTGCGCTAAAGGATATTGAGATAGCGCACAACGAATGCGGTGCGCCTTTTTACAGACTGCTAGGTGCGGCGGCTGAAAAAATGCAGAGCATGGGCGCAACCAAAGCGCATTTGAGCTTGACGCATGAGGCGGGCTTTGCGGGCGCGGTTGCGGTGCTGGAATAGCGGAGGGGGGTGTTTTTGATGTGGAAAACCATAACCCCCGCCGAAATGAGGCGCGTGGAAGCCTCCGTCATGGCCAAAACCAGCATCACAGGTGAAATGCTGATGGCGCGTGCCGCCGCAGAGGCGGCGCGGGCGGTAGCACGGCTTACGAAAGGGCGGGAGGGCAAGGTGCTTTGCTTCTGCGGCGTGGGCAACAACGGCGGCGACGGCTTGGCCGCCATGCGCTTGCTGGCGGCGGCAGACGAAAGCTTCACAGGCGAATGCTGGCTGCTGGAGGGCGAGCCTTCAGCGGATGCGAAGCGCGAGCTTGACAAGCTGCTTTGCGCGGGCTTTGCCGCGCGTGTGAAGGTGCGCCGTTTGTCGGGCGGCCTCCAGCCCGCGTGGCCAAGCGGCGTAAGCTGTGTGATGGACGCGCTGTTTGGCACGGGGCTGTCGCGGCCCTTGACGGGCATGGCGCAAGCCCTGTGTGCTTTGGCAAATGCGGCCTTTGAAAAGGGCGTGCCTGTGGTAGCGGTGGACAGCCCCTCTGGGCTTCATGGCGAAACAGGGCTGGTGCTGGGCTGTGCGATTCATGCCACTGAAACGATTGTGTTTCATCGCCCCAAGCTGGGGCTGTATTTGGGGCAGGGCCCAAATTACGCGGGGCTTGTGCGCGTTGCGGATATTGGACTGCCCACTTCGCTTGACGATGCGGACGGCTACCTGCTCATGCAGCGCGAGGAGGTGCGCTTTCCTAGGCGGGAGCGCGTAAGCCACAAGGGAAATTATGGACGTGTGCTCCTGTGGGTGGGGCACTTAGGCATGGCGGGTGCGGCGGCGATTTGCGCAACAGCGGCATTGCGCACAGGCGCGGGGCTGGTGACGGTCGCGTGCCCTGCGGACATGGTAGCTGTGGTGCAAACCCTGTGCCCCTGCGCAACTTGTTTGCCGTTGCCTGTGTATGGGGCGGGGAATGGGGCGGGGAATGGCACGGGGAATGGCACGGGCGACAGCGCGGGGAATGGGGCGGGCGGAAGCGCGGGGAATGGGGCGGAGGCGGATGTGCAGCACACGGCAGAAGGCTTGTGGGCGGTGCTTCAGCCTGCATTGGAGCGCTGTGACGCGCTGGGCGCGGGCTGTGGCCTTGGGCAGGATGCCGTGACAGCGCTTGTGCTTGACAAGCTGGTGCATGCGTTGGCGCAAAAAAAGAAACCCGCCGTGCTGGACGCGGATGCTCTGAATCTGCTTGCGCTTGGACAGAACAAACCGTTCAAGCTGCCAAGCGCTGTGCTTACCCCCCACCCTGCGGAAGCGGCGCGGCTGCTGGGCTGTACGGTTGCGCAGGTGCTTAGCGCCCCCCTTGCCTGTGCAAGAGAACTGCAAGAACGCTTTGGTGCGGCGGTGGTGCTCAAGGGTGCGGTGAGCGTGCTGCTTGCGGAAAACGGCAGGGCGCTCAATGCCTTTGGCACCCCTGCTATGGCCAAGGGCGGCAGCGGAGACGCACTTACGGGCGTGCTTTGTGCGTTGCTTGCGGGCAAGGCGGCAGGGGCGTATGCGGATCAGGACGCGCTTACCTTGCTTCAACTGGGCTGTGCACTGCACGGGCTGGCGGGCGAAAAAGCAGAGGAGCGCTATGGCGAACGCGGCGTGCTTGCGACGGATTTATGCGAGTGCTTGGGGACGGTGGGTTAGCATAGGGTGCGCTTGCAAATTCGCGAGCCCCATGCTAATGATGGGGGGGGTGTCTGTACTCTGGCTGGTAATCGGCATGCTTGCCGATAACGCTGTAGGGACACCATACATGGTGTCCGCCCCCGCCTTACGGGGTTCGCCCCCTTGCGGGATAGGCATTCTGCGCCGCTGCATCCCCCCCTTGCGGAATTGGCATTCTGCGCAGCTGCATCCCCCGCGGGGGGAATTGCACTATTGCGGAAATGACTTTCCGCGCGACTGGCGTGGGGACTGCCCCCCACAGGGGGGCGGGGGATGGATTGCGGAAATGGCTTTCCGCGCGGCTGGCGTGGGGACTGCCCCCCACACGGGCACATACTCTTTTGGCGCAAAAGAGTATGCAGAAAACAGCGGCACGTGACTCCGATCAAAAAC
>JAVXND010000024.1:0-13033 GCA_036645955.1 Clostridia bacterium
TTGCGGAAATGGCTTTCCGCGCTGCTGTATCCCCCTGCGGGGGGAAAGGGCGATTGCGGAAATGGCTTTCCGCGCCAGTGCCGCGGAAGGGCACTTCCGAAATCCCCCTCCCCCTGTGGGGGAGGGAGATTACAACATCTTAGCCACAGCCAGCTCCTGCTGTATATAGGATAGTGTCAGCAGCTTCTGCTTTACCTCTTCCACATTCAACTGCGTGGTGTTTTCAGACGTGTAGGCGTTGCTTTCATTCAGTGCTACATTGCCCTCGCTGAAGAATTTTTCGTAGTTGAGGTCACGCTTATCACAGGGCACTTGATAAAACCCGCCTCGGTCTACCGCATGCACAAATTCCTCTGTGGTTAACAGCGTTTCATACATTTTTTCGCCGTGGCGCATACCAATTACCTTGGTGGGTATGTCGGCAGCGCCAAAAAGCTCTTTGACCGCCTGCGCAAGCACTTCAATGGTACACGCCGCCGCTTTTTGCACCATAATATCGCCCGCGTTTGCGTTTTCAAAGGCAAACAGCACCAAATCCACAGCTTCCTCCAAGCTCATAATGTAGCGCGTCATGAGCGGCTCCGTTACCGTCAGCGGTTTTCCGGCGCGTATCTGCTCAATAAACAGCGGAATTACACTGCCGCGAGAGCACATCACATTTCCGTAGCGCGTGCCGCAAATCAGCGTTTTGGAAGGGTCTGCCGTGCGCGCTTTGGCCACAAAAACCTTTTCCATCATGGCTTTTGAAATGCCCATGGCGTTTACTGGGTAGGCCGCCTTATCGGTTGATAGGCAAATAACCTTGCGCACCCCCGCATTAATGGCACAGGTGAGCACATTATCGGTGCCTAGCACATTGGTTTTGACCGCTTCCAGCGGAAAAAACTCACAAGAAGGCACCTGCTTGAGCGCCGCCGCGTGGAATATGTAGTTCACATCATGCATGACCCCTGCCACACTGCTCAAATCGCGCACATCACCAATGTAAAACTTGATGCGGTCATCCGCATAGTGCTTGCGCATGTCGTCCTGTTTTTTTTCGTCTCGGCTGAAAATGCGGATTTCCTTGATGTCTTCCTTCAAAAAGCGCTCCAGCACCGCATTTCCAAAGGAGCCTGTCCCGCCGGTAATCAGCAAGGTTTTATGTTCAAACATTTTGACACTACTTCCTATCATTTATTTGCATATTTTTGGAACCAATTCCAGTACTCCTCCAACCCCTCACGGAGCGGAACGGAGGCCTCGAAGCCCAGCTTTTCACGCGCTTTGCTTGGGTCTGCACTGCAATGCAGTACATCCGCCGCGCGGGTGGGTGCATGTATTACTTCTACATGCTTACCACTTAATTCCTGCATCCATTGGCTTAACTGCAAAATGGTAATGTCCCCGCCGCTTCCTAAGTTAAACACGCCTGTTTCCGTTCCGGAGGCGGCCAGATAATTGGCGGCTGCCACATCCCTGACGTTGACAAAATCGCGCGTTTGCAAGCCGTCGCCGTATATGGTAATGGGTGCCCCTTGCGCTATCCTCTTGGCAAAAATCGGAATGACATTGCCATACAAATCAAAGCGCTGGTTGCGCCCATAAATGTTAAAATAGCGCAGGCAAACCGCCTGTATTCCGTAAATGCCCATGTAGGATAAAATCATTTTTTCAGCGGCCAGCTTGCTTACGCCATAGGGCGAATCCGCATTTTGCGGATGATCCTCTTTGACAATTTCCATTTCAGGCTCCCCAAAGATAGCGGCTGAGGAGGAGTACACAATTCTTTTCACGCCATGCTTGCGCATGCCCTCCAGCACGTTGACTGTGCCAATCAGGTTAATGGTGCTATCTAGCTGTGGGTGATCGATTGACCTTTGCCGCCCCACGCTCGCGGCCAAATGAAACACTGCGTCCACGCCCTCGCAGGCCTTTGCCGCATCCTGCTCGCTGCAGATATCGCCTCTCAAAAGCTCCACCTCAAGCCCCTCTAAATTGCAGAGATAGCCCGAGCTAAGGTTGTCCAGCACCCGCACCTCCCAATGGTTTTTCAGCAGTTCCGCCACTACATTAGAGCCGATAAACCCAGCGCCGCCTGTTACCAATGCTTTCATATGAAACAACATCCTCCTATATATATACAGATTTTAGCTGCTTTCTTCTGCCCAAAAACGCGGTGATCCTCCAGCTGAGATTTGCTTGCATCCGCCAGCAAAATCAGCGTCATGGCTGTAGGGGAGCGGTTTGGCATTACATAGCGCCCTTACGGGGGCGGCGAACGGTCAGGCAACGCAGCCTATGTCCCAAAACAATGCCTGCGGTATGAAACCACCGCCATAGCCAAAGATTCAGCCTTGCCTTTTTGTGAAAGCCCATATTGCTGTGTCCGTGGGTCATCAAGCGCTCAAAAACCTGTGAAGCTTGAATGGTGCGCAGGATTTGACGCTCCTTGGGCGCGTTTTCCAAATAATATTCAAAAACGCCTCGAAGCTTTAGGTAAAGCCATTGATATAGCTGTGCTTGCTGTGCGGGAGCGGCCGACTTAGCGGCAAACAAAGCCCATTGGCGGGTAATGACCGTTTCTTCCCATTTCCAAAAATCAGGGTTGTATCGGTGCATGGCAGAGGTCGCAGAATCGCAATAATGATACAGCTTTTCAGAAATACAAGCCACTTGATGGCAGTGGGGAAAATAATCCGCCAAAAAAACCGCGTCCTCGCCCAAATGAATAGACGCATCAAAGCACAGGCGGTGGGAACGAATCAGCTCCATATGGAACATTTTATTGCAAGAAAAATTGAGATACACTACCCCCGTAAAGGGCTTGGGCGCGGAAAAAAAGTCATCGCAGGAAAGCGTTTTTTGAACCACCTCAAAATGACGCTCCGCAATGCCGCAAATGGCCAGATCATTGCTTTCCAGCATTTGCGCAAGACTTTTCACAAAGCTTGGCTCCACAAAATCATCCGCATCCACAAACGCAAGGTATTCGCCCTTTGCAAGTGCAATGCCCGCGTTGCGCGCCGCGCTCACCCCCGCGTTTGGCTGATGAAGCACGCAAAGCCGTTCATCCTGCATAGCAAGCGCGTCGCACAGCATGCGGGCTTCCTCGGCACTGCCGTCGTCCACAAGCACAAGCTGCAGGTTTTGGTGGGTTTGCGAAAGCAGGCTTTGTACGCAGCGGCGAAGCTCCGCCGCTGTTGGGTTGTACAGCGGAACAATGATGCTGACCAGCTTTTCTGTCATGCTCATTTCCTCCGCGAATCGCATTGGTAGATGTGCTTTTTCGTGAGCTGATCCAGTGTATCCTTCAAGTGCGCAACCAGCCAATAGCCGTGAAAATGGGTACGGCGAAGAATGCATATGGGTTTGCCAGACGCCTGCTCGTAAATGGCGGGGTCTGTAGCCTTCAAAAACGCGTCAAAGGCTTTCAGCTCCTGCTGCTGCTGTTTTGTGCAGGGCAGTGCAAAAAAGAAGAGATATTGATAGTAGCACGCATCCGAAAGGCGGCGGTCAAAAATCGCTTTGATGTGTGCATCGCAAGCCAATGCTTTTTTATACTGGAACATGTTGGTAAGCATACGCACATGATCGTGATAGTGCTTGCGTACCCCTGTTTTGCTCATGCTTTGACCATCAAAACCCAAACGGTAGCAGTATACAGGCAGTGCAAAGAAGGATATGCTTTGAACCGCACTGCATATTTTAAGCACAAACTCAACATCCGTATAAAAACAGTGCTCCGCAACGGAAATTTTTGCTTGCCGTAAAATTTCGGTACGAACAACAATCGCATGAACCGAGGGTATCTTTGCTAGCTTCGATATGGGCTGAGGCTCTTGATAACAGGGGACGTTCAATTCGGTAACGGTTTTCATAACGGAATCGCTTTGATCGCGGAAAACTATGTAGGGCATATAAACCAGATCGGTTTGGCACTGATCAAGGTAGGTGACCAGCTCGTCTAAATGGGTGAGGTAATCATCCCCGTCCAGCTGTAAAAAATACTTGCCCTCAGCATTTTGCATGCCTGTATTCACGGTAGAACCCCAACCGCCGTTTTGCTTGCGAAGTACGCGAATGGCTGTGGGATGGCGTGCCGCATATTCGTCTGCGAGCTTTGCGGTTTCATCCGTGGAGCCGTCGTCAATCACCATCACATCCAGCTGATCCAAGCAGGATGCTTTTTCCAGCGAATCAAGCGTTTGGCCAAGCGTAGAAGCAACGTTGTAGGCGGCGATCGCAATCGACAGTGTTTTTTGCATATACAATCCCCCATTATCTATTTACGATTCGGGCGAGAAACGCACATTTTCAGCCGATGGTGCACCGCTCGTTGTGCTTTTAACATCCGTTTCATTGTTTCGTTTGCCCTTGAACGGTTCTGCGGCTTATTCGTGCCCGCTTTCCATGTACTCTATATAGTGCTTGCCAACCTCCATGCTTGAGCCTATTTCCTTCATTTCGCCGTGCTCCAGCCAAACCGCGCGCTGGCAAAGCGCCTGAACTTGGGAAATGTCATGGGACACAAACAGCAGGGTGGTGCCATCCCCGAGCATTTTTTTCATGCGCTGTTGGCATTTTTGCTGAAACATGAAATCCCCCACAGCCAAAATTTCATCCACCACCAAAATTTCCGCTTTTACAAGCGTCGCAATGGAAAAACCAAGCCTTGCCACCATACCGGAGGAATAGTTCTTCACAGGCACATCCACAAACTGATGAAGCTCCGAAAAATCTATGATTTCATCAAAATGCGCATTCATAAATTTACGGTCATAGCCTAGCACCGCGCCGTTTAAGTAAATGTTTTCACGTGCTGTAAGCTCAGGGTCAAAGCCTGCGCCTAACTCAATCAAGGGGGCGATGTTGCCGTGCAGGGTTGCCTTGCCTCTGGTAGGGTAAAACACACCCGCGATAATTTTGAGCAGGGTGCTTTTGCCGCAGCCGTTGCGGCCAATCAATGCAAGGGATTCGCCCTTTTGCACTGTGAAGTCAATGTTTTTAAGTGCATAAAACTCATCAAAGTGGAGCTGTCCCTTAAACTTTTTAACAAAGTACTCCTTGAGCGTATCCGTTTTTTCCTTTGCCAAATTAAAACGCATGGAAACGTTTCTTACTTCAATCATTGGTTCCAAAGCAATCTTTCCTTTCACTTGGGTCATAGATAGAGAATAAAGTCTTTTTGCATGCGGTTAAACACCACAAGCCCCACCGCAAGCATCAGCAACGCGCTTGCAATGCAGGCAAACCAAGTGTTAGGGCCCGGAATGTTATTATAAATGACAAGGTTTCTGAAAAAATTGATGAAATGGTAGAGGGGATTGAGGCGAATGACCGCCGCAATTTGTGCAGAAACGCCCTCAATGGGGTAAAAAATGGGGGTGCCGTACATCCATGCCAGCGTTACCACGCTGTAAAGATGCGTCACATCGCGGAAGCGAACCGATAAAGACGCTAAAATCATGCCCATACCACAGCAAAAAACAAACAGACAACCCAGCGGCACCACAATCAACAGCATGGTAAAGGTAAAAGGGGTGCGTGTAAAAATCATCACAATGAGGATGGCCACCAAGCTAAAGGACATGGTCACAAAGCTTGATAGTATGCGGGAGATGGGAAAGATAAACTTTGGCACATACACCTTGCGCAGTAAGGCGCCGTTATCCAAAATACTGCGCATGGCCATGTTTGTGCTTTCGTTAAAGAAGGTAAACAGCGTTTGTCCGCAAATCAAATACAGCGGAAAATTGGGGATATCATAGCGAAAAACATTGGAAAACACGAGCGACATCACGCACATCATCATCAGCGGATTGAGCAAGCTCCAAAGGTAGCCCAAAAAGCTGCGGCGATATTTGACTTTGAGGTCGCGTATCACCAATTCGCTCATCAATGGCTTATATCGTGTAAAATGGCTCCAAACTGTGGCTATCCTTGCGTTCATAAGGTGTAAGTCTCCTTAATCATTCGTTGCGATACAGCCGTATCATCCAATCCCTGTAATGGCTTGTAAAACGAGCCATCCTCCATTATACACATATTTCTTCAATCAAGCAACCTACCCCTTGAAAAGCCGCTTGAGAAACGGAAATCCGTTATTTTTCAAACCCGCAGGGCGCAGGCAAAATGCATTCAAAGGCGCTTTGCATTTGCTTGCTTGCGGCCGCAAAATCAGCGATCTGCTCCGAATCGTTAAAGCAAATCATGTCGGTGCGCTGTTGAGAGATGATTTGGGCAACGAGCGCCATGGGCAAGCTGGTTACGTCCATGCCTCTTTTGGGGGAGGCGGGCACAAAACGACCCTCGCAAAACTGCCAATACCGCATGAGCCAAGGGCTGACATTGTTGTGATAATCCCGGAAGCGGCATGCGCTGGTTTGCTCTAGCAATGCCGCTTCGGCTTCCCACACATGCTCAAAGGTTGTGCGCAAAAAGGGCTGAGGCAGATGATCGTTAAAAAAGCCCGGAAAGTGCCGCCACGGCGACAAGCAAAGCGTGCGGAGCAGCTGTTTGCCATAGCGCGGGCTAAACCACTTGCCGAGGTTTTGATGCATCACGTCTTTTTTGGAAAAATGGGCGTTGATCACGCCCATGTTGTTGAGCGCCACAAAGCCCACATCCTGCCACGCTTCCACAATGGCGGGGCTTAGCACAGCCGAATCGCAGGGCAGACCGCCGCTGAAAAAGTTTTCGGGCTTTTGAGGGTTCAGCAGGAACAAATCATCGTTGAAGTATACAAAATGCTCCGCCAAATCGGGTATTTTGTGCATGGACAATTCCAGCGTATGGCTGTTAAAGGTAGGCAGCCACTCCGCAGGCAGGTAATCCTCATGGCGCACAATGTGCAGCTTGGGGTGCTCGGTTTGGAGCCAAGGCGGCAAATGCCCCCAAGTGACGAAATGAATCTTCCGCACCCAAGGGGCATAGGCTTCCACGCCGCGAAACCAGTAGCGCAGCAGCTCCCAAGAGCGGTAGCGTATGGCCGAATCGTCGGCATGGCTGGTTTTGGTGAACTGCTTTTTTTGCGCTTGCCAAAGCGGATCACTGCCATCCACCCAAGTGATCACAAAATCAATTTCCGGCGTGCTCATAAGGGCAACCTCCTTAGGGCTGATGATGAATCCCCAGCTTTCGCAAAACAAAGCGCGTGCCTTTTTTTACCCAATTGACAGGCTCCATAAAAAGCACCGGCAGTTCGCGATAGGCCACCTTGTTGTGAAAGAGCCACACATCCAGCAATCTTTCGCTCAAGTAGCCAAAAACCCTCGCGTCTGCGGCGCTGTATTGGGAAATGTCCAGCCTGCTTTCTATTTCAAACAGCAGGGCAAACAGCCATGTACAGTAGGCATCCAGCAGGGTTTTTTTCATCACAAGCATGTTAAAGCGGTGCCCGTGGGTTTGCTTCATGCTGTGCTCAAAGGCGGGCAGATATTCGGGGCACAAAGCGCGGATGCAGTCCTTCGTTACCTGCAAATCCGCCTCGTTGTGCGCGTGAATATACTGTGAGCGGTTGGTTTCAATCACATAATGGCGTTGCTTGGGAAGCAATACGTCGCAGGCGGCAAGCTCCCTTTGAAGCTCCTCCCGCGAAAGGATGCGCTTCCACTTATCCCCCCACAGCCCTCTATGGGCAAAATACCGACGGTAATGCACCAGCCCCAAATAATCCGCGTTTACGTTTTTCCACATCCAATACAAGCCTGTCAGCTCGCAATAGTTCGCGTTTTTGGCGGATAGGTTATCGCCCGTATCATCCCCCGCCGCGCAGAGGGGGGGCTTCCCGCTTCGGCCTACGTGCAGGGGAATATAAACGCTGTCGCTTGGCTGTGGATACGGCTTATGCATGGCTACAAACACTTGCAGATTCATATGGCTTCCAGCTCCTTATGGGCGGCCGCAAGCGCTTCGGCAATCACCGTATCCATATCGCGGTAGGCATATTGCCCCAGCCGCCCGCCAAACACAACCCGCGCTTCTTTTTGCGCCAGCTCTTCATAGCGCTGATACAGCGCTTGGTTTTCAGGGTCGTTGATGGGATAGAAGGGTTCGTCCCCCAGTGTCCACTCCGTGCTATATTCGCGGCTGATTACAGTTTTGGGCTGTTTGCCAAAGGCGAAATGCTTATGCTCAATCATGCGTGTGTAGGGCGTTTGCGCATCCGTGTAATTCACCACCGCATTTCCCTGATAGTTAGGGATATCCAACGTTTCGGTTTCAAAGCGCACGCTTCGGTATTGGAGCACGCCCAAGGAATAATCAAAAAATCGGTCAATGCATCCTGTAAAAATCACTTTTTGAGCCAGCGCGTCAAGCGCCGCGCGCGCATCCAAATAGTCTATATCCACGCGCACCTCAATGCCCTTGAGCATGCGTTCCACCATTGCGGTATAGCCCTCCGTTGGAATGCCCTGATATTTAGCGTTAAAATAGTTGTTATCATACTCAAAGCGCACAGGCAGGCGTTTGATAATAAAAGCGGGAAGGTCCTTACAGCATCGTCCCCACTGCTTTTCTGTATAGCCCTTGATCAGCTTTTCATAAATATCCGTGCCCACAAGGCTGATGGCCTGCTCCTCGAGGTTTTGGGGGTCTTTGATTTGTGCGGCTTTGCGCTGAGCCTCAATTTTTTCCTGCGCTTCCTTGGGGGTAATCACGCCCCACATGCGGTTAAAGGTATTCATGTTAAAGGGCAGGTTATAAATTTCCCCCTGATAATTGGCAATGGGGCTATTGACATAGTGATTAAAGGCGGCAAAGCGGTTCGCATATTGCCAGACATCTTCGTTATTGGTATGGAAAATATGTGCGCCATATTGATGCACATCAATGCCCTCGATTTTCTGTGTATAGACATTGCCCGCTATGTGGCTTCGTTTTTCCACCACCAAGCATTTTTTGCCCGCATCGGTCAATTGACGCGCCATGGTTGCGCCAAACAAGCCCGCGCCCACAATCAAATAATCGTACATGCCATGCCCTCCTATTTGCCCACGCCTGCTCCCCCATGCCTTGCCGCGGCTATTTTGAAAACACAAAGCCCTCCGCCACATTGCGAAGGTGCTCGCCATAAGGCGATTTTCCATACAGCTTTGATGAAGCGATCAACTGCTCGTAGCTAATCCAGCCATTGCGAAAGGCAATTTCCTCCGGTGCAGAGATTTGAACGGACTGACGTTTTTCAACCATTTGTACAAAATTAGAAGCATCCAAAAGGCTATCCATGGTGCCCGTATCCAGCCATGCGTAGCCGCGGCCAAGCAATTGCACATCCAGCGAGCCGTCTTGGAGGTACAGGTCGTTAAGCGTAGTAATTTCAAGCTCGCCGCGCGGAGAGGGTTTGACCTGCTTTGCCAATTCCACCACGCGCTTATCGTAAAAATACAGGCCCGTAATGCAGTAGTTGCTCTTTGGGTGCTGAGGCTTTTCCTCCACGGAAATGACCTTGCCATTTTCATCAAACTCTACAATGCCAAAGCGTTCAGGGTCGTGTACAAAATAGCCAAAGATGGTTGCGCGGCCGCTTTGCGCGTTTTCAAGGGCGGTTTTCAAAAGCTTTGAAAAGCCATTGCCATAAAAAATGTTATCGCCCAAAACCATGGCGCAGGTTTCGTTTCCAATGAACTCCTCCCCAAGCAGGAAGGCCTGCGCCAAGCCATCGGGGGAGGGCTGCACCTTATATTGCAAGGAAACGCCAAACTGGCTTCCATCCCCCAGCAGGGCTTTGAAGCGGGGCGTATCTGTAGGGGTGGATATGATCAGGATTTCTTGGATGCCCGCCAGCATCAGCGTAGACAGCGGGTAATAGATCATGGGTTTGTCGTAAACAGGCAGAAGCTGCTTGCTGGTAACCATGGTCAAGGGATACAGACGGGTGCCTGCACCGCCCGCTAAAATAATGCCTTTCATAAGATACCCTCCCATTCTTTGGATTGCACGAAGCATAAAACGACAAAAGATGATGACGCAGATAGTATAACATTCATGCAAATAAAAGTCTATGGTTGGGGGGGAAGGGGGGGGATCGATGGATGGGTGGATGGATGGATGGATGGATCGATGGATGGATGGATCGATGGATGGATGGGTGGATGGATGGATGGATGGATGGATCGATGGATGGATGGATCGATGGATGGATCGATCGATCGATGGGGGTTAACGCAAACTAGGCGGACACCATGTATGGTGTCCCTACAGGAATCGCGGGGTTCGTGGGTTTGTGTTTCGTACAGATGGCGTGCGCCATCGTGTGGCGTGCCGCTATCGAACGGCATGCCGCAATCGAACGGCATGCCGCAATCGCATGGCGCGCTGCTATCGTGTGGTGTGCCGCCATCGTGTGGTGTGCTACTATCGAACGGCGTGCTACTATCGAATGGAACACCGCCGTCCTTGTAGGGACACCATACATGGTGTCCGCCCAGTTGGCGTTCACACCCACACGCTCATCACGCCCACACATCACGTCCACACATCACGTCCATCACGCCCACACGCCCATCACGCCCCCCCACGTCATCCCGCCCTATGCCGCCACCGCAGCGCTCCCTGCCAGCCGCTAGGGCTAGCCCTCCAGCGCGGCGTTTTGTTTTTGCCGAAGCTTCACAATCCCGTATACCAGCAAGAGCAAGCGGTGCTTTGCCAGCCAAAGCGTTACCCACTTAGCGGTCGGCAAGGCGGATAGCTTCGCCTTGCGAAAGCAGTCTACAAAGAAGGGATCGCTTCGCAATGCACGCGCCTGTGCAAGCCGCGCATGAAAAGCCGCAGGGTTGTTTGGATGAAAAATGCCATGCACCAAAATCAACAAAAACTGAGACAGCGAAAACAGCGGCAACGCTTCCCGCACGCTTGGGTCGAGCTTGTCCGCATAGGCTTGTACGGCTTGCAGGGTTTTGATGTATTCCGCCTGTTGGCTGGCACAAAAGCGGTGTACGGCAGACTGCGGATGCAAAAGGTAGCGGTAGAAGGGTTGATCGCTTAGCACAACCGTTTGACAGCGGGATAAAACGCGGATGAGAAATTCGCTGTCCTCCGCATAGTGCAAGGTTTCGCTAAAGCGAAGCGCACCTACCGCGCCGGCGCTTACAAGCGTTGCGTGGCAAGTCAGGCGGCGCGTGGGATCGGCAAGGCACAGGGGCAGCGCGGCAACGCCTGTTTTGACCTCGTCCTTGGGCCATGCGGTGGGCGCTGTGCCCATGCCCTTCACCGTGCCGCCCAAAACGCAATCTGCGGCATGCTGTTTTGCAAGCGTCAGCATGCTTTGCAATGCATTGGGAAGAAGCAAATCGTCTGCATCCACAAACATCAGCCATTCCCCCGCCGCCATGTCCAGCCCGCGGTTGCGCGTGGCAGACACCCCCGCATTGTCTTGATGGTAGCAGCGCACACGCGCGTCCTTGTGCGCATAGGCTTGGCAAATGGCAAGGCTTTCGTCTGTTGAACCATCGTCCAGCAGTAACAGCTCAAAATCACAGCTGCCCTGCGAAACAATGGAGGCAATGCACGGCTCCAAAAAGGCCTGGGCGTTGTAAATGGGAACGATGATACTGATCATGACAATCCTCCTGTGCTTTGACGGCAGTGCTACGCGTCTTTGTTCATGCGGCGCTTGAGCGCCTCATCACTGGCAAGGGAATAGCCAAAAAAGCCCAAAGCTTCGCTCAGGGCATGGTATTTTCCATGCACGTAGCCCACCAGCTGCATTTTTTCCTCATCGATGGCGCCGCTGCTGGTAAAATAGCGCTCCGCGACGCTCACCTGCAAAATCTCAGCCAGAAACAAATCGTGTGAGCCTAGCTCGATCACGCTTCGCACCTTACAGCTCAAAAAAGCGGGCGCTTCCGCAAGGGCAGGCGCTGCCTCAAGCTTTGGCGCGGGCATGGGGTGCAGGCAAAGCTCGGCAAATTTATCCACCTCGCGGCCGCTTTTCACCCCGCAAAAATCCATGGCGCGGCAAAGCTCTTTGCCAATCAAATTGAGTGTAAACTCGCCCGTGTTTGAAATCAGCTCGTGGCTTAAACGGCTCTTGCGCAGGCTTACGCTCAGCATGGGCGGTTTGGAGCACACCACCCCCGTCCAAGCCACGGTAATCAGGTTGGGGCGCTCACCATGCGCAGGGTCTGCACAGCCCAGCAGCACGGCGGGAATGGGGCAAAGGTAGGTAGTGGGGCCAATTTCGCGAAACGCGGGGCCTGCGGCTGTCTGCTTCATAGCAAGCAAACCTCCTCTTTGTCAATCGAATAAAAATAGTGTACAATGAACCGACATTCATGTCAATGGAAGGGAATGCAGCAGCAGGGCAATCGCACCTGCCCACATAACACCGCATGATGCACACCCCCGCGCGACAACACATCACCGCATGATGCACGCCCCCCCGCGCTGGGTTCGCCCCCCTCACTGAATTGTCCCCCCGCACAATCCCTGTAGGGACACCATACATGGTGTCCGCCCAGTTAGCGTTAACCCCCCCTACCACCCTGTCACCCCCCCTGCCACCCTTGCCCCCCTGCCCACACATCCACCCCCCTCGAAAATCCCCCCTACCCCCCCGCACCCTCCCCCCCAAAAAATTATTTTCGCACTCCCCGAAAAAACCCCCCGCAGCATGCGTCTAATATAGTGAAGGCTACCAAAGCGACGATCGCCCGCAGGGCGCTCGCTCAAACAATCCAAACAATACAACCAAACCAAACAACCCAACCCAACCCAACCCAATCCAACCCAACCCAGTCCAGCGCGGCCCCCATACCGCACTGCAGCGAATAATGGAGGTGAGCGGCGAATGGAGGTTGCCACAGTCCCTGACAAAATCCGCGAAGAAACCCTATGCCGAATGATGACGCAGTACAAAAACGACCTGATGCGCATGTGCGCCGCATATTTGAAGGATTCAGCCTTGGCTGAGGATGCCGCTGCGCAAACGTTCATCAAAGCCTACAAAGCGTTGGAAACGTTTCGCGGGGACAGCAGCGAAAAAACATGGCTGATGCACATTGCCATCAACACATGCAGGAGCCTGCGGCGCGACCGATGGTTTCGCTAT
>JAVXND010000024.1:13043-36817 GCA_036645955.1 Clostridia bacterium
AAGCCGTCATGAGCCTTCCCAACAGGCTCAAGGAAGTCGTGCTGCTGTACTACTATCAAGGCATGACACTAAAAGAAATATCCGTAACCTTGGGCATTGCCGCTTCAAGCATATCCGCAAGGCTTCAAAAAGCACGCGAAAAACTCCGCTGTGACTTAGAAGGGGGGCGTGAGCATGTGTAATCAAGCACCGCAGAACAACGAAATCCGCCGTGTGATGGATGCCTGCCTTCCTGGACTGGAAAACAAACCCGACTTTGAGCGGGATGTACTTCGTCAGGTGAGAGGAGAGGTCAAAGTGAAAAAGAAGCTATCGGTGGGACTGGTTCTGATCATCGTGATCGTTCTGGTTGTCGCAACCGCATTGGCCGTTGTATCCATACGCGAAGCTGCGCTGATAATGGCTCAAACCGAGCAGGAAAGCGGCTGCTTTCAATTTTGGCCGTTGGAAAAGAAGCTCGAGGTGGTTACAGCCTTGGTTGAACAGGGGTATATTGAAAAGACGGATGAACTTCAACAAGTGATGGATGGCAAGCGGCAGCAGGACGATGCCAGCCGCATTGCCGACGAAGCCGTCTCGAAATTTGTGGGACTGGACACAAGCGAAATTGGCTTCATGGTTCTTATCCAAGCCGCATTGGGACATTTTGACGAATGGACACACGAGGAACGTACTTGGTATTCGAGGCTCATGGAAAGCATCGGAATTGAAAGTGATGGGAAAACCTTCTATGTGGAACCCACGGGCTCCATTCGCGAACAGCAAGCCGTAGCGATTGCCCGCAATGCAATTGCAAAAAGCTATGGCGTTCAAGAGAGCGTGCTGGACAGCTACTCCCATATTGTTTCTTTTCAGGTGCCAGAGTTTGCGGAGCAGGGAAATAAGCAGGCCTATTGGTATGTAGCATTTACCGCGCCCGATGCGCTTGCGAAGGAAAAACGATTGTTTCATGACATGGAGCTGTATATTCATCCCGAAACAGGCGAGCTGCTTCAATCCGTTGATGAACTCCGCGCGAAGCACGCCAAAGCGCCAAGGCCGCCTGACAATGCGCTTTATCAAGCCATAGGCGTATATCATAAGCGTGCCCACGAGCTGGGACATGACTCGTTTCGTGAGTGGCCGCTTTCGTTACGGGCTGAATACTCAAAGGAAATTGTGCCCAAGGTGAAGGCCATTATCGAAAGCGGCGATCTCTCAGAGCTCATGAACTGCGGCAGTCCAGATACCATCATCATCGCACAGTCAACATACCTCTACGGCGTTGCGCAAGCGGATGCTATTTCTCAGGACAAAGCCTTTGACTTGGCAAAAACCGCCTTGGAGGAAGCCTATGGCTTAACGCCAAAATTACTCTCGCTATATGGAGAAGTGGGTACCTACTACGATATTACAGATGCCAGTACCCCGCTTTGGAAATTCTTATTTAACCCCAAAACACTGCCCGAGCGAGAAATTGAAAACGGGTTCGACAACCCTCTTTTCAACCTGTGCTATAAGGTGGAAATCAATGCGCACACAGGCGAAACGGTTCATATAGAAGAATTCGCTTTCGAAACGCCGGGTCATAGTCTGCAATATGATTTGAAATGGTATTAGGGGTTGACGATTGCCCGCAAGCCGGAAGCCAAAGCCGCTGGCTTAGCAAGCAATGCTCCCGGCAAGGTATACAGAGGAACCGCGTTTTCGGAGCGCTTGCTTTTTTCTCGAACATCGCTTAATATAAGGCTGGACAGCTCTTTTGCGCGCGTTCGTCCCACGGAACAAACGAAGAGAACCGTCTGATGAAATCGTAAGACGATATAGACAATCGATAACGCGGCGTTCGCAAGCGTGCTGTCAAACCACAGCCGCTTTGCGTCACCGCTGGAAACGGAGCGGGTCTGCGATGTGTGACACCCTGATTTCCATCATTGTGCCGGTTTACAACCAGCGCGAGTTTCTGCCAGAGTGCGTGCAAAGCCTGCAAAAGCAAACATATGCAAATTTAGAAATCCTGCTGATCGATGACGGCTCTACGGACGGCTCGGGCGAGCTGTGCGATGCGTGGGCACGAGGGGACGCGCGGATCATCGTGCATCACCAAGCCAACGCAGGTGTCAGCACGGCGCGCAACTGGGGTCTCCGACATGCGCACGGGCAATGGATCGGCTTCGTGGACGGCGACGATTGGGTAGAGCCTGCGATGTACGAATGGTTGCTTGCACAGGCGGCGCACCACGGCACGGAGATCGCCGCATGCGGCATGGAGGAGTTTTTTGCCGACGGTAGCCGCCGCCAGCCCTGCAAGCCCACGCATGAAAACAAGCTGGATGCGCCGAGCGCCTTCTGCGGGATGCTCAAGGGCGACCACTTCAACGGCGGGCCCTGCAACAAGCTCTACTCCGCTGCGCTCATTGCGCGCAAGCCTTTCACCGAAATGCCGGCGGATATCCTCTCATCAGAGGATCTGCTGTTTAACGCACTGCTCTTTGCCAAGGGCGCTGCGCTCTGCTATGAGCCGCGCCCGCTGTATCATTATCGCATCCATGCGCAAAGCGCTATGCGAACGTTCGACGTGCGCCGCCGAACGGCTTTTCTCGGCTGGCAGCGCGTTGTGGCGCTCGCAGAACAGTTTGACCCGCAGACGCTGCACTACGCAAAAGCCATGTACTGTCAAATGGCGGCGATCTACCGCGTGAAGGCGCTCGAGCAGCACCAACGCGGCGAGGCGCGCTTTGCCAAGCACGAGCTCGGTCGATATCAAAACGCCCTGCTGACCTGTTCGCAGGTAAGCCGCAGAACGAAGCTGCGCTTTGCGCTCATGGTTTGCTGTCCGCAAGTGAGCGACCGGCTGTGGAAAGCGCTGCGCTCCCGCCTGCATCTGCAATGGACGGCAGGGGAGCAATAGCGCTTGCGCACACCCTGCCAATCGATATCCTCTGGTTAGGGTGGCAAAAGCACATTTTTACCTTGCCCAGTACCATCCATTGTGCCAAAATGAGGAAATCAGCACAATGGATGGCACAAAACATGCTATTCACCATCAAATTCGTGCATTTCGCGACAAAGAACACCTTTACGGAGCATTTACTGCTATCCTGCTTGTGAAAAAAACCGTCGCCGACGCAGGGAGGAATGGTATGCATATTTTGGCTAAATCCTTTCGTATCACAGCATGCATGCTGCAGGCATGCTGTATGGTGCTTTTCTCAAGTATGGTTTCTGCACATGCCAGTGCGGTAACAAACGCCGACACTATGAAAGACCTTGTTTTCCAATACTGTGAAGCTCGTTTAGGGTATACTCGCGATGAACTGACGTTAAACAGCTTCGTACATGCGGAAAATGGGAGCTGGATGTTCAGCTTGTATGTCAAGCCTCCTGACGAATCAACAGATGGCATGGTTGTTGGCGAAATGCGCGCAGACGGCGAATTGCAGTCCATTGAAGGGCCAAAAGCCCTGTCCCTATACCAACAGCTTGACAAAGGTGTCAAAAAAGCACAGCGCAGCTACCTATCGCTATATGAGCTCAAGCAAGTATGGGAACCCAAGGTCCAAAGCCTCGCTATATCCGATCAAGAGGCGTTTGATCAGCATCAAAAAAGGAATCCTCTGATCAACTTCATCCTTCATGACATTTGCCTGCCTGATGCTTCGTGTATTTCATATATCGATGCAAAGGAGAAAGCACAGCAGGCAATTCAAGCGTTGCCCGGTTGGAAGCCTGAAATGCTGGAGCACATTGATATTGAGCTTGAGGTCTTTCATATCCCCAACGGGAGCCATCGTCCTGTATACCAATTTGTCTATAGCTTGGCAAGCTCCGTCGCTCACATGAAAGCATTGCTCTCCAGCGAGCCCTATGCTTTGGATATGGAGGGCATGCTAAGTGAGGAGGAGCGCGTGTTTGGAGATGCGCTTCCCTATGTCATCAGCATCCGTGTGGATGCGCATACAGGCGAGCAGGTCGGCGAAATATACATTGAAACACCGCCCGTTACACACGGAACAGCCATTCGCTTTGTTCTTTGGGAGTAAGGGCAGCTTTGCTTTATTCCTAAGCAAAAGGAGAACCCTATGAAAAAAAGCTTTGCATTCCTGTTCATTGCCCTTTCGATGCTTTTTTGCTGCACATTAACAGCAGAAAGCACTGCCTCTTATGCCAATATGTCAACTTTTTATGATACGGATAGCGTCATGTATGTTGCCTGTGGGAATGGCTTGCTTTACACCCTGCATGATAGCGGGCTGTATACGCTGTCCAGCACAGAAAGCGAAGAGGTTCTCGTGGCTTCATCCGATGAACTGCCCAAGCATGTTTATGATTTGCTCTCTGATGGGCAAGAAATATACTGCCTTACACAGGACGAGGGCTTTGAGCTTCGGCTTCTGGTAGATAAAGAAGGCAGCTATGTAAATCAAGCTTGCTATTCCAATCGCATTCAATCAAGCATTCAATCTCCAAGGGTAAAGAATGGAACGCTCTGCTATTTAACCGTTGACAACAGCGAGCCTGAAATTGTGATTTGCTCCATGGACGAAAAAGAGCCTCGCACACTCCCTGCAAACGGCGTTTTTTGCTTTGACATCATGCCCAATGGTGACCTATTGGCCTTGGTACAAGAAGCTCATTGGCCAGAGGTCACAACAACCCTTCAAATCATACATCAAGACAGCGGCGAAGCAACCTTATGGGCGGAGATCAGTCCTTCGCAGTCGTTGAGCAGGCTCATATTTGACGGTACAGCGAACACTGCCTATCTTTTTGGGAGAAGTGAAATCTTTTCCGTGGCTGAGGGCGGAAAGCTGAAGCTAACGGATCGTTTTCTTGGAGGCGATGTGATATCAACGTGCTTGCTGGCGGATGGTGCCGCCATCGTTGTGGATGATTTTCTTGTGATTCGCAATTTTGAAACCAGCCATCAGCCCGAAAAACCCGTGCTTACGGTTCTTGATCCCTATGGGCGCGGGGAGGAATACCGCAGTTTTTTTGCGGACAATCCGCAGGTCGATGTACGCTTTGTTCATTCGGGTACACAATCCAGCGAAGAACAGTTCATTCAAGACATGACCGTCAGAGATGAAAGCACGGATATCTATGTGTTGTCTGACACGAGCCTTTTACAGACCATCAAGGCCAAGGGCTATTTTGCGGATATGTCCGCATCACAACAGATTGCCGACTTAACCGTTCAGATGTATGCCCCCTTTAGGGATGCTTTGATGAACGCAGAAGCCATTGCTGCCTTTCCCAAAGCACTGTTTATTGATGTGCTGTGCTATCACAAACCAACGTTTGAAAGGCTTGGCATAGAGCCGCCCGCCACATATGAGGAGTATTTTGATTTCTGCATCCAGTGGTACGATGCTTATGCGGATGACTTTCAGGACGTAGTCCTCAACCCATTTGCAAATCGCATGTCAATAGCGAGTATTCTTGAGCAATATACAGATACCGTTATGCGCAGTGGATTGCCTATTGCGTACTGCACGGATGCAATGGAAGGGCTGATTCAGAGGTATCAAACCGTTCAAGCTTATGCAGAAGCAAGCGAAAGCGCCTATCAAGGCGGAACACCGCTGTTCTATGGCTATGCGCTTCCATGTCTGGATCGTGAAAGCGCATATGCATATCTTCCATTGACGTTTGAAAAGGATGCCCAACCGCTTTTCTCGCCTTGGGGAGATAGCCTATCGTACTTTATTGTGAACCCAAATAGCAAGCATCAGCGTGAAGCCATGGAATTGGTTGCTTCGTTTGATGGACAGCGTACCGAGATTGAAAAGGCTTTGCTGTATGAGAGCATTTGTATGCCGATCGAAAATGCCTTCTATCAACAGGAGCATAGGGCATTGCAGGAAACACTGGATGCATTAAATGCTGAGCTCGTAAGAGCAAAGCCAGAGCAAGCAAAGGAGCTGAGTGAAAAAGTAAAAAGACAAGAAGAAAAAATCTTAGCACATGAAAAGAAGGATCGTTGGGCTGTTTCGCTCGATGCATTGCAAATTTTCAAAAGCTATGCCGAAAACATCTATATCAATGCATTCAACCCAATTCAGATACTGGAATCAAAGTCTCCGGAGCTGTTTGATGGGTTGGATGGTTTGGATGGTTTTGACGCTTCGCTTTTTCTCGCAGGCATTGACAAGAAGGTTCAAATGCTGTTGCTGGAAAACGGAATTCCTCTTTCCCATATTGCAACTCCCTCCAAAAAATGATATGCTCTTTGCGAAGAATACGCGCCTCCAGCGCTTCCATTCGCGCCATTTGGAAGGATGAAATCAAAGATGAATCCAAGAGATCTATCCGAGCTTAAACGCAGGCTAAACCCTGACCGACGCAATCCCACGGTGATTCGCGGCTGTTATGTGGGCGGCGATGGGCATATCATTTCCACTTTTTCACAGCCTGTTTTTCATTTGCCGCAGGAAGAAAACGAAAAATACATGGCCATTTTTAAGCGCATCCTGTCGGGTACGCAGGGTCAAAACACGCAGGAAATCGAGTTTTCAGCCGCCCAAGTCATGGAGGGCGCGGAGCATCAGCTGCTTTGCGCCCTGCGAGACAGCGCCCTTACGGACGATGCGGCGGTGGAGGCGTATTACCAGCGCGTAATCGCCTTTATTGCGGCAAGCGCGGGCGCGGACGCTCAATCCGTAGCGGAACAGCAGGAAGCGGCCAACTATTTGATTTTACTGCTTCATGACGGCTACGAGGTGCCTTTTCGGGATACAAACGGCGAGGTGGATCACGAGCAGTCCAGCAATGTGTTTCACTACATTCTGTCCGCCGTGTGCTCTGTGCGGCAAACCAAGCCTGCGCTTAGCTATTATGCGGCAGAAAGCGAGTTTCACAACCGCATGGCGGATTGGATTGTAGGCGCGCCTGAGCTGGGCTTTCTGTTCCCCGCTTTTACGGAGCGAAGCGCCGATCTCTACCATGCGCTCTACTACACCCGCGATAGCGGGGATGTGCACGACGCGTTTATTCAAAGCGTTTTTGGCACCGATTTGCCCATCCCTGCCAAGGAACAGCAGGAAACCTTTCAAGCCATCCTCCAGGATGCTTTGGCGGAGGAATGCAGCCTTTCGGTGGTGCAGGCCGTTCACGAAACCGTGCGCGGCCTGATTCAGGAGCAAAAAGCCGACAAAACCGCCGAGCCGCTTTGCTTCACCAAGCAGGCTGTGAAGGGAATGCTGGAAAGCTGCGGCGTTTCAAAGGAACGCGCGAGCGTTTTTGAAGAGCAGTACGGTCAAGCCTTTGGCGATACGGCGGCTGTGCCCGCAGTCAATATGGTGACACACAAGCAATTCACCGTGAGCACGCCCAGCGTTTCCATCCGTGTGGATCCCGAGCATAGCGAGCTGATTGAAACCCGCGTGATTGATGGACGTTACTACATCCTTGTGCTTGCGGACGGGGATGTAGAGGTCAATGGGGTAAATGTAAAGTTTCGGCAGGGAGAAGAGGGGCACTTTAAACCGTGAAAGGAGATTACCCATGAAGGCAAAGCAAGCGCTGTGTATCCTACTCACCATTCTGTTGGTACCGCTAGGGGGCTTATCCCCCGCGTTGGCAGAGCAAAACAATTTCTTCATCATTCCAGACAGCGATACCCGCTACTTAACCAGAGTTGAGCTTTGGGACTGGCAATACGATGCGTTGGGCTATATCTACAATGAAATATTCGCCCGTCATGGCCGCGCGTTTAAAGCAAACGGCAAATACGATCAATATTTCAGCGCGCAGGCATGGTATCAAGTCAATCCCAAATACCGCTATGCCATGCTTAGCAGGGTGGAGGTCGCCAATCAACAGCTGGCGCATCAGGTGCTTCAAGAAATGCGCTACCAGCAAACCGACAACTGGACAGGCAAAGCGTTGCCGCGCAGCAATGCCGATGCCGCAAACGACAGCCCGCTCAATTTCCGCTCTTATGATTTGCGCGCAGGTCAAAGGCTTGCGGTTTACACAGGCCCCGGCAGCGATTATTACCGTTCGGGCAATGGCAGGGCGCTTGTCAGCACAAATGAGCAGCTCAAAATTGCGGGCAAAGAGGACGGCTGGCTGATGGTGTCGTATGAAACCAATGCCTACACCGAGCGTGTGGGCTATGTGGCTATGCGCGGCATTGTGGATCGGCTCAATGTGCCCGAGCTGGATTTGTACTATCAGGAAGGCACGATTGTGAAGCGCTGTACCATGACCGATGAGCCTGACAGCGGGCGCGCGGTGCTTACGGTGCTGGAAAGCGGCACGAGCATTACATTGCTCAGCCCCTACAAGGATCGTTGGGCGTACATTGAAGCAGATACGGGGCTTGGCCTCATGCGCGGCTTTGTGCCTGTGGATTGCGTAGCAGGCATGGATGTGGGCGTTCACCCCAATCAAGCCCCCGCAGACCAAAGCGGCGAATGGGAAGAAGGGGTGGACGCTGGCGGCTTGGGCTGAAACAGCTCGTACGACAGCGTATAATAGGTTTTGAGGGTAGGGAACGGGGGGAAGGAAGCGGAGGAAGAGGGGGAAGAGGAGCAAGAGGGTAAACGCCAACTGGGCGGACACCATATATGGTGTCCCTACGGGGAACGTGGTAGTCATGGCGAAGGCATGCGGCGATCACCCATGCGTGCCGCGCCTGTGGGCGGGAGCACTCCATGTTTGTAGGGACACCATATATGGTGTCCGCCCTGTTTGCGTTCATCCACTCACAACCTCCCCACCACCTCACCCTCCTTTTTCTTTTCACCGCATCACATTCGTTTGGCGAATTTCAACACATCTCCCATTGGAAAATAAAAGGATGTTATCAAAGAGCGCCGTTTGGCCTCACCATAAACAATTGACTTTATCACACTTATTACGTATACTTGTTTTGAATAAACAGAACAAGTGAGGTTCTTATGTCTGTACAGTTGAAATATGAATTGGTTATGAACTACATCAAAAATGAGATTTACAACGGCACTCTTAAGGAAGGCGACAAGCTGTATTCGGAATACCAGCTCATCGAAAAGTTTTCCGTAAGCCGTCATACGGTGCGCGAAGCTTTGCTGCGGCTGGCGCAGGAGGGTTTCATCACGACTGCCCAAGGAAAAGGTTCCTTTGTTGCGCCGCCACAGCAGGAAACGCATCGTTTTCCGCCATCTTCTAAAATGATTGCAGTCATTGCTGCCTATATGAACAACCACACCTTCCCGCCCATCATGGATCAAATCCAACAGTCTGCGCGTAAAAATGGCTACACCGTAACAATCAGCTGTACCCATAACAAGGTAATGCAGGAGCGCGAATGCCTGAAGCTGTTGATGGAAAGCGATGTAGCAGGTGTGATTGTAGAACCATCCAAAAGCGCATTGCCTTGCTTGAACGACGACTTGTACGGTCGTTTGAGAGCCAGAGGCATTCCAGTTGTCTTTTTTCATGGCTTTTACCATGCGGATACGGACGATTATGTGGTTGTGGATGACATTCTGGCAGGCTATACAGCAACAAAACACCTGCTGAATCGTGGACATCGCAACATTGGCGGCGTGTTTAAATCCGACGATATTCAAGGCGTGTATCGCTATTTTGGCATGATGCGCGCTCTTGCAGAACAAGACATGTTCATCGAAGAACGAAATATTTTATGGATGTCCACGCAAGACGAAAAAATCATGATGCACGACCATCACATCAAGCAGGTATTGCTGGAACGCTTGAAGCAATGCACCGCTACCATATGCTATAACGATGACATGGCCATTCAACTGGCCGATCAACTCTTGCAGGATGGCATTCGGATACCGAAGCAGCACAGTATTATTAGCTTTGATAACACCAAATATGGGTCCGCGTATCGCGTGCCCATCACCAGTATGAATCATCCCTATGGAGAGCTGGGCAGTGTGCTCATGGAAGCGTTCTGGCAAAAGCTGAAAAATCCAAATGATAAAATACAGATTAGGCTCACAGTGGAATTGGTTGAAAAGGCCACTGTTTCGGACGTTCCACCGACCTGTTGAGATGGTACCGTACCAATCTTTCCAAAACTTGTACTTTACGTAACGGTCAAATGATGATAAAAATAACACATACGGACAAGTTAAACGAAATGTCCAACCCACCATAAATGATCTGAGGAGGAAAAAACCATGAAACGTGCTCTTGGATTTTTGCTGACCCTGGTGATGCTGGCTGGCCTGTGCACAGTGCCCGCTTATGCAGCGGAACCCATCGAATTTATGACAGGTACTGCAATTGACACGGCTCTGTACCGCAGCTATCAGGACATGACGGCGGCTTTTGCGGCGGCGAACCCCGATCTCCCTGCCATTGAACTGGTGCCTTCCAGCACCGACCACGAGGGCGAGGTCAAAACTCGTCTGGGCGGTGGCAACATTCCTGATATGTGGATGACCCACGGCTGGTCGCTGGGACGGTATAGCGAATACCTGCTGGATTTGTCCAGCGAGGAATGGGCGGCCAATATCAGCCCGCTGTTGGATGCCGTCATGCGCGGAGCAAACGGAGAGGTCTATGCATTTCCCTTGAATGTAGACATCGCAGGCATCCTGTACAACGGCGACGTTATGGCGGCGGCAGGCTATGCGCCTGAGGATATCAAAACCTGGGACGATTTCATTGCTTGCTGCGAGAAGATCAAGGCAAACGGCATTGTACCGATTTACAATGCAGGAAAGGATCGCTGGCCGACTGGCTTGTTTGTGGACTGGATTGCTCCTGGCTGCTTTACACAGGATGAACTGAACGGCATGCTGGAAGGCACCTTTGCCAAGGATAGCTACAAGAAAGTCTTGGATACCGTGAACACCTTGACGGAGAAAGCTTTCTTCAATCCCGATTATTCCTCTGCAACCTCCGACGATATGGCTCGCGCTTTGGCGCAGGGCGAAGCGGGCTTCGGAATCATCATGAACTTTGCGCTGGTTACCGCGTTTGAATATGTGCCTGATGCAAACCTTGGCTTCATGCAGATTCCTGCCTTTACGGCAGACGCTTCTCCCTACTATGTGGTTGGCGAAAAAGATGCCATCGGCATTGCCAAAGACGGCAAGAACATTGATGTGTGCAAGAAGTTCCTTACTTTCCTTGCACAGCCCGAAAACATAGCCGCATTGGCAACCTCCTCCGGTCAGATGTGTGGATTGACCACAGCTGCCAGCGAGCTAGGCGCGCTTGCACCTTCTATGGAAAAGGCTTCACAGTATCCCGGACAGCCCTATTTCGACCGTGTATACATGCCCTCCGGGTCCTGGGATGCAATTGTTTCCACAACGGAAATGATTGTTACAGGACAAAAGACGGTGGACGAAGCACTGGCGCAGATTGAGTCCGAATACGCCGCACTGAAGAAATAACGTTATTGGGGGCGGTCAATCACCACAGTAGGATTGACCGTCTCTTTTTTTGAAAACGGAGGGATGACGACATGAAAGCAACCGTGACCAAAGCTGGTGGTGGAATTACCATAGCACGGCAACGCAATTTGACAAACCTGATGTACATTCCCGCATTGCTGCTGTTTGCCATATTTACGTTCTATCCGCTGATTTCGGGAATACAGCTTTCCTTTATGAAATGGGATGGCTATTCCGCCGAAAAATCCTTTGTGGGTTTGAGCAACTATGCAAGCATATTGACGGACGATTATTTTCTACCCATACTTTGGAACACTTTACTGTTTGGCGTTGGCTGTACGCTGATTCAGCAGGTTTTAGGCATGGCTTCGGCAGTTGTTCTGGATCAAAAAATCCGTGGCCGTAATTTTGCGCGAACCATCCTGTACATGCCTGTATTGGTTTCTCCCGTCATTATGGGCAGTATGTATTATATGATGCTTCAATATAACGGCGGTGCGCTCAATGATATCGTCAAGCTGTTTGGCGGTATGAAGGTTGCATGGCTCAGCGATACCAACATGGCCTTGCTTTGGATCGTTCTCATTAACTCCATTCAATTTATGGGCCTTTCAATGATTCTTTATTTAACTGGTTTGCAGAATATTTCGACAATGTATTACGAAGCGGCAATGATCGACGGCGCGTCAAGCGGTCAGATCTTCCGCCATATTACGTTTCCTCTCTTGTATCCATCCATCGTTACCAGCGTAACAATGAACCTCATTGGCGGTTTGAAGCTGTTTGATATGATTAAAGTGCTGACCAATGGCGGGCCCGGATATGCCACAAACTCCATGAGCACATACATCAGCTTAATGTATTTTAACGCAGAAAAAGCTGGCTACGCTTCTGCCATCGGTGTTTTCCTATTTGCAATGATTTTGATTGTGTCTGTATGTCTGAATACGGGATTTTCCAAATGGGGGGAAAAGCTAAATGGATAAAGCATTGAAAAGAATCGGGTATGCTTTCCTTTCCCTGCTGGTGATTGTGCAGCTTGCCCCTTTCTACGTTACCATTACCACCGCGCTCAAAGCGAAAAGTGATCTTTCCAGCAAGTGGATGCTGCCTACCAAAGGGATTTTCTGGGCAAACTTTGAAAACGCGCTGGTCAACGGCAACATGCTGCGCGCCATTGCCAATACCTGCATTATCACGTTGTTTTCCGTGCTTTTGATTGTTGCGATTGGCGCTATGGCGGGTTACCCGCTGGCACGCAATAAGTCAAGAATCAATGGTATGGTCATGTTTGTGGTCGTTGGCGTGATGATGATTCCACCGCTTTCTACGTTGGTGCCGCTTTATGGCATGATGAATCGCATCGGCGGCGTGAATACCTACTGGGGCATCATCATCATTATGGTAACAGGACAGCTCCCGCTAAGCATCTTTTTGTACCGTAATTTTATTTCGTCCATTCCTGTTGCATTGGAGGAAGCCGCCTATATTGACGGTGCAAACTTCATGCAGATTTTTGTGAAGATTATTGTGCCGTTGGTCAAGCCCGTCACCGCAAGCGTTGTGATTATTACGGGAACCTTTGTATGGAACGATTACCAAATGTCGTTGTACATGCTGCCCAAAACCTCCATGCGCAATGTGGCAACCTCGGTGGCGCAGTTTTTTTCACAGCAATCTAGCAATATGGGGGGTGCGGCGGCAGCCGCGCTGTTAGGATTGCTACCCATCGTGATCCTGTATCTCTGCCTCCAAAAATATTTTATCAAAGGAATGGTAGACAGTGCAATCAAATAACATAGCGTTTTGTCAGCGCCCACCGATGGGCTGGAATAGTTGGGATTGCTTTGGCGCTTCCGTGACGGAAGAAGAGGTTCGTCAAAATGCTCGTTATATGGCGCAGCATTTAAAGGCCTTTGGTTGGGAATACGTTGTCGTGGACATTCAATGGTACGAGCCAACGGCGGACGGATCGGTTTATCATCCGTTTGCGAATTTGGCAATGGATGAATTTGGACGATTGATTCCAGCGGAAAACCGTTTTTTATCTTCCAAAGGTGGAAAAGGGTTCGCACCCTTAGCAGACTATGTTCATGAGCTGGGCTTGAAGTTTGGCATTCACATCATGCGCGGGATTCCTCGGCAGGCTGTGCACCAGAATACGCCAGTCCTTGGAACGGATGTCCGTGCGCGGGACATTGCCCATCCTTACAGCATTTGCCCGTGGAATACGGATATGTACGGCATTGCCCAAGGCAAGCCTGGGGCACAAGCCTATTATCGCTCCATTGTGGAGTTATACGCGTCTTGGTGTGTGGATTTTCTGAAGGTAGACGACATTTCTTACACCGATTTTGGCAAAGATCCATACGCAGGCCGCGGCGAGATTGAAATGCTTCGTCGTGCCATCGACGAGTGCGGTCGCGATATGGTTCTCAGCTTGAGCTGCGGTCCTGCGCCGATCGAGCAAGCGACGCATCTGCAAGCCAACGCAAACATGTGGCGGCTGACCGCTGACCTGTGGGACCGCTGGGAAGACATCGAACCGATGTTTGAAAAGTGCGCCCAATGGCAGCCCTTTGCAGTGCAAGGACATTGGCCCGATGCGGACATGCTGCCCCTGGGGCATTTGTCTGTTCGCGGGTCAGAGCACGGCGTAACGGAGCGCATTTGCCGCCTGACACAAGCAGAGCAATGCTCCATGATGACGCTCTGGTGTATCGCGCGTTCTCCCCTGATGATGGGCGGCTCGCTGACTGATTTATCGCCTGAAACGCAAAAACTGCTCACCAATCCGCACGCACTCGCCATGAATCAGGGCAATCAAAAAGCTTGCCAAGTGATGCGTTGCGGCTACAACGACGCTTGCGTGCTGTGGCGTTCGCAGGGCGATGCTGATTATATCGCGTTGTTTAACACGTGGAATGTGGATGCGAGGTTTGAGCTGGATTTTGGCAAGCTTGGTTTGTCCAAATCCACTGTCTTATTGGACGTTTGGAATGATGTGATCGAAACCACGCATGGTGATATTTTCCCCATGACGTTGCCCATTCATGGATGCAGACTTTTCAAAGTCGTCAATCCTTAAACGTAGATAAACCCATATAGCGGATTTTTGTTTCAAAAAATTCAAACAGATAACGGTACAGAGTTTACGTATCAATAAGGGTAAAACGCCAACTGGGCGGACACCATATATGGTGTCCGCCCAGTTGGCGTTCATCCACTCCCAGCCGCTCAACCACCCAGTTTGCGTTCCTTCCCCCCCTCCATACCAATCATCCATGCCATATCGAAAAAAGCAGTTTTGCTAATTACAATAAAAGGATTGCCATACCGCATGCGGAAACACTTGCACGCCGAACAAAATCATCCCGTAAAATATTTTTTTGCCACAGTGTCTTGCACTCATTTTTAGACATATCTCTATGGAGGAGGTCAAAGCAGGAATAGCAATGGATGGTACTTTATTCTTTCAAAAGGTGCTTTTGACAGCCGTATCATCCCATCCATGCGAACCGCTATGTAAAAAGGAAGGTAACGGGTAATCGTTCGTCGAAAACTGGCTATGGGTCTGTGCGCCATCTCAAATAGCGTTATAGGCTTCCCCCACCCACAGTCAGCAATGCCCATGATGGGGGACGTTTCGAACATTGGGAGGCTTTGAGGATATGCAAAGGAAGCACTTAACCGCATTTTCAGTTCTTTTTCTGATGCTCGCGCTTCTGTGCCATACACCTGCGCAAGCACTCGCACCTACAACACAACCTGTTCAACTTGTTTATCAGGCGGGTTATATGCCCTTTCATTTAAAAGAAAGCTTCGCAAAGGAGCACCCGAATATTGAGATCATCCATCAGCTGAATGAAAATAACGCTGAAGCTGTAGCGCAGAGCATCACTACGCAGGACAGCAGTGTGGATATATTCATGCTCAAGGCAGACTATGTGTATATGTCGATGCTGCGCAAGGGGATGATGGCCGATCTGTCAACCTCTCAATACATTTTGGACGATGTAACAGCCATGTATCAGCCCATCAGGGAAATCCTCATGGATGAAAAAGGATGCATAGCGGCCTATCCCGCCGAGCTGTATATCATGTTTTGCAAAATGAACACCGCCTATTGGCAGATGATTTTTAAAGACCAGCCCCTTCCAACCACCATAGGCGATTTGCTGGACGCGTGGATTCAGTGGGAAACGGATGCTGCCGATGATTATCCGGAATTAACGTTTATAGGTGATTTTGACTATGCGCAATGGTGCGAGCGGCTGGTAACGCTTTATGCACGCCAGCACGATCAGCAAGGGCTTCTCCCCGACATGGGTCATCCCGCTTTGCGCAGTGCATTTGAGAAGCTTCGTGAGGTATATGAAATCAGGAAGGCAAACGGGCGCAGTGTCAGCGAACCTTCTGCGGAGGAAATGGAGCAAGTAACGCCGTTGGTTCAGTTTACACAACGTGAGGCAATGAACGAGCCCTCTTCTCTGGCGGTTACGCTTTCGGAGGATTTTCTGTATGGGGTTAAAAAGGGAGCGCGTGAGATACTGCCCTTAACGTTTGCCTCGGGCGATGAACAGAAGCTGGACGGCACCTTGTATGTCTATATCATCAATCCATACTCAAAGCATATTCCAGAGGCGATTGCTTTTATTGAATGTGCCATGCGGGTTGAAAACAATCCTTATACCTATTATTCCGTACATCCTGATGTAAACGAACCCTACCAGTGGCCTGACTATGCGCAATCCGTGACGCGCTACACAGCGGAAAAAGAACAATTGGAACAGACCCTCAAGAAAACAAACGATGAAAGCACGGCTGATTTGACGTATCAACTGGCCTATGTCAACGACTGGCTCGCCGCAAAGGAGGAGCAGCGCTGGATGATATCGCAGAAAACGATTGCGCAGTATCGAAGCACAGCAGATAGGATGCGGCTGGATCTTCACAGTGAATCGGTCTACCTGGGCGATAGCGGAGCTTCATCCCAGCTATTGCTTCAAAGCCTTTGTGAGCGTTACGCAAGCAGTACAATGACGCTGGACGGATTCCTCACGCAATTAGATGAAAAAATGCGGAGGATGTATTTGGAGGGCGTTTAAACGTTCAACTTCGTAAAACATTCGTCACACACTTGTAAAAACACCCTCCTTCCGTTATAATATTGAAAGTGGGCTTATTCTTTGCGTTTCGATTGTTCATGACCGCTTTCAATTTCCCCACACACTCAAATTACCGAAAGCAAGGGGCGTTTGTATGCTCAATCCGCGTCAGGTTATTACGGCACTGAAACAGAACATTGGCAAGGTCATCGTTGGCAAGGACGAGGTGATCGAACTGCTGTTGATCGCCATGCTATGCAAGGGGCATGTGCTGATTGAGGATGTTCCGGGCACGGGCAAAACCACCATGGTCAGCGCTTTGGCTAAATCGCTGGATTGCAGCTTTAACCGCATTCAATTTACACCCGATGTGGTACCGTCCGATGTGACGGGTTTTACCATGGTCAATTTTAAAAGCGGCGAAATGGAGTTTCACCCGGGTGCCATTATGTGCCAAATTGCATTGGCGGATGAAATCAACCGTACCTCACCCAAAACGCAAAGCTCTCTGCTTGAGGTTATGGAAGAGTTTCAGGTTACGGTGGACGGCATTACCCATCCCCTGCCCAAGCCCTTTATGGTGCTTGCCACCCAAAACCCCAGCGAATTTGTAGGCACCTACCCCTTGCCCGAGGCGCAAATGGACCGCTTCTTCATCCGCATTTCCATGGGCTACCCCACCTTGGAGGAGGAAATGGCGGTTTTGGAGCGCTTCAGCGGCACGGAAAAGCCGCAATCCAGCTTACAGCCTGTGTGCAGTGCCAGGGACGTCATTGCCATGCAGGATATGATCGGCAGTGTGTATTGCTCCAAAGAGGTGCGGCATTATGTGGCGAGCATCGCCGCCATGACGCGTACACACCCCAGCCTACAGCTTGGCGCGTCTACCCGCGGCGCCATTGCGCTGATTCGCGGGGCGCAGGCCTGCGCCTTGCTCAACGAGCGCGATTATATTTTACCGGAGGACGTACAGCGCATGGTACTGCCCGTGCTTGCCCACCGCATCACCCCCAACCCCGAGGCCAAAATGAAGAACATTTCTGCCGAGCGCATTTTGATTGCTGTGGTGGAAAACGTGCCCGTGCCGCTGCGTTTGAGCTAATCCTAATTCGCCGCGCGGAGCATTCGGGAAAAGGAGGGCGAAGGGCGCTTGAAAAAAGCAACGCTGATGCTGGGGCTGATATTCGGTTTTTTTCTGCTGAGTGCATTGTCAATGGGCAATCGCATGTATTTGCTGATTTCAATTGTGATTGCGCTGGCTTGGGTTTTTGCCTATGCCAGCGTGCGCTTGGCTGAAAAAAGTGTGAAGGTGCAAAACGCGCTGAGCGGCGTAAAGGTCAACCGCGGCGATGTGGTGAGCATGGAAATTTCCGTCAGCCATCAAAGCGTGCTGCCCATTGCCCCCGTTGCGCTTCGCATGCGTGCCACCAGCAATACGCCTGCAGGCACCATCCATTTAACCCAGCTTGGGCATCGCAAGCAGCGCGTGGTGCATAAGTTTGCCGCCGACCATGTGGGCGCAATGTTTCCCGGGGTGGACAGCTATGTGGTATCGGATGTGTTTGGCTTTTTCAAACGCGAGCATCAGCCGGATTTGGCAGGGCAGGAGCTGTTGGTACTGCCCGTTCCCTTTGAGGTGGAGCCGCTTACCTTTGCGGCGGGGGACATGGGCGTTGAAACCATGAAACGTGCCATGGAGGACCCCTCCAGCCCGAGCGATTTTAGAACATATCAGCAGGGCGACCCGCTCAAGCGCATTCACTGGAAAATGAGCGCGCGCAAGCGTGAGATTTTTGTGCGGCAGTTTGAGGAGCCTACCTTGCCCGATGCGCTTGTACTCCTGGATACCTCCGCGCCGTTTTTAAACGAGGGCGTTGCGCTTGAACGCGCACCTTTTTTGCAGGATGCGGTGCTGGAAACCGCCGCTTCGGTGGTGGCTTGCCAAATCAGGCAGGACAACCCCGTGCGCATGCCGCTGGTGGGCGATCGCCCCATGGAGTATTCCAGCCGCATGGGCTTGCCTGTGCTGCTGGACGAGCTTTCCCGCTGTACCTTTAACGAAACCGAGCGCTTTGAGCGCGTGGTCATGATGCAGATGGGGGAATTGCGCAAAACAGGCGCGGTGGTAATTGTAACCACAAGGCTGTCGTCCGCGCTGGCGGATTTGATTGTGCGCATGAAGCGCATGGGGCCGAATGTGCGGCTGTATCTGGTTACGTTTGCGGCGGAGGACCCCACGGTGATGCCGCTGGTGGGCAAGCTGCAGCAAAGCGGTGTGGAAGTGGATTACGTCACCCCGCAGGGCGGCTAAACCAAAACAAGAAGGGGGTTTTCCATGCGCAAGCCCGCAATTTTCACAAACGAGCGCCTTTCACGCTTGATGGTAAGCTTCCTGCTGTGCGCGGGCTTGCTGCTGCCATTGCTGTTGAGCTTTGAAATCGGCGGGTTGATTCCCTTGGCACTGACGGTGAGCATTTCCTTGCTGTGCCTGTTCGTGTTTGTGGGCGGCCATGCCAAGGGCGGGCTGATCACACTCGTGGCATTGTCCGCTTTTGGCTTGATACAGCTCTTTATTCCCAATATGGGCTTTTTTGGCAGCTGCTACGAGGCGCTCAAGGCGCTGTCCCTCTATCTTACAGGCATTACCGCCGCCGCGCCTTTGTTTGCTGCGCCCATTGCACTGCTGCTGGCCGTGGCGCTGGCAATGCTGAGCTTTGCTTTTTCATCCAAAAACGTGGGCTTTTTGCCTGCGACCATTTTGGTGGTGCTGGTGCTGTTTGGGCTGTGGAGCCTGGGCAAGCCCATGTTTTTTTGGCTTGTTCTGCCCGCGCTGGTGGCGCTTCTGCTGTTGATTTCGCAAAGCTCGCACGAAAAAATCAACCTGTTTGAGGTTCTGCCCATGGCGGCGATTGTGGTGGTGCTCAGCATGCTGATTTTACCGCGCGGGCAAACCATACTGCCGCCGCTGTACAACGCCGCAATGGACTTGAAGCAGACCATATCGGATTATTTGTTTTTTACGGAGCCGCGCAATGTATTTACCTTGGGCAGCTACGGCTATTACCCCATGGGAAACGGCAAGCTAGGCGGCGAGGCGGAGCCGACAGATTTGCCCGTGATGACGGTGAAAACCAGCAAGCGAACCTTGCTCCGCGCTGTCATTAAGGATGAATACACGGGCCGCAATTGGCGGGACACCTCCTCCGGCAAGCGGTACCTGTATGTAAACCCGCGCTGGTCTGACCTGCGCTCCGATGTGTATTTGGAAACACTGCCCGAGGAGGCCATGCGTTCGGCCAGTGATCTGCTCACCCCGCACACGGTGGAGGTGCAAATGCAAAACACCGCCACAAGCACCCTGTTTACACCTGTTTCCTTGCGGGACTTTAACGGCATGGGCAATTTGGTGCCGTATTTTAACGATGCCAGCGAGCTGTTTACCACGCGGGATTTGGCTCGGGGGGATCGCTTTAGCGTGAGCGCACCTGTTTTGGAGGGCGGCGACGGCGGTCTTGGCGCATTGGTGGATGCCGCGCCCAAGGGTGACGATCCGTATTATGATGAAATTTACAAAAAATACACTTGGCTTCCAGAGCATATGGAGCAAAAGGTATATATGGATGCGCGAAACATTGTTTCCGTCGCAAAAACGCCCTACGAGCAGGCAAGCGCCATCATGAGGCATTTGCAGCGCTATTACAAGTACACGCTCACGCCCGATACGCCGCCTGAAAATCAGGATTTTGTGACCTATTTCCTCTATGTGGGCAAGGAGGGCTATTGCACCTATTTTGCCTCTGCCATGACGGTGCTTTGCCGCATGACCGGCCTGCCCGCGCGCTATGTGGAGGGCTTTTTGGCCACCCCCTCCGCCGATGGGCTTGCCTACGTTACGGGCAAGGAGGCGCACGCGTGGACAGAGGTTTATTTCGAAGGCTTCGGTTGGGTGCCCTTTGACGCAACCCCAGCGCAGGAAAACTTGGACAAACAGCCCAAGGAAAACGATTCGCCTGCGCCTACGCCAGAGCCGTCACCAGAGCCCGAGCCCAGCCCATCGCCTGAACCGCCTGACAGCCCCAGCCCCACCGAGGAGCCAGACCCGCAGGAGGAGGAGCCGCCCGAGGCCCCGCCCGACGATCAGCCGCCCTTTGCGTGGTGGTGGCTGCTGCTGGCCGCGGCGGCTATCGGCGGGCTATGTGTGCGCGTGCATGTAAGCATGCCCGAGCAGGTAGCCCGCAAGCAAAAAACGGAGCAGGATAAGCTCTTTATTTACGGAAACGCGACCTATGCCCTCATGAAATTGGTAAAGCGCGTGCCCAAGACGGGCGAAACGCCGCTTTCCTTTGCACGCCGTATGGATAAGCAGAAGGCGCTGCCTGTGCCCATTTTACCCCTGTGGCGCATGCTGGCGCTGAGCAATTACAGCCGCATGGCACCGGGCGCGGAGCAAACCGCGCGTGCGCGTGAAACCTTCCTGCGCGTGTATCAATCCCAAAAGCTGCTTGTGAAGCTTCGCTTTATGGGCAAGGTTTTGGTTGGACGCTCGTGCTACCATGCGTTGGAAACCAAGCTTGAGCATGTGGAGCCTGCAAAGCTGTTTACTTATCAGCAGCGCGGGGAAAAGGACAAGAAAAGCAAGCAAAGGCGCGGCGGAAAGGGAACGACGGGCGGCGGAAAGGCAACGCAGGGCGGAAAGCCAAAGACTGGCGACGGAAAGCCAACGCGCGGCCCTCGTATTTCGCCGACGGATTCACGCCGTAGCGCACCGATGAGCGACCCACGTACCGCACCGTCGGATTCACGCCGTAGCGAACAGACGAGCGACCCGCGTATTGCGCCGACGGATTCACGCCGTAGCGAACAGACGAGCGACCCGCGCACTGCGCCGACGGATTCACGCCGTATTGCACCGACGAGCGACCCGCGCACTGCGCCGACGGATTCACGCCGTGTCGCACCGCCGAACGACCCACGTATCGCACCGACGACCGACCCGCGCACTGTGCCGACCGACCCGCTCCGTATCACCCCGACGATCAACCCGCGCAACGCACCATCGTCCCCCTCGTCATCCATCACCCCCGCTTCCAGCGTGCCCTCCCGCCGCACACGCAAAAGGAGGTAAGGACATGTCCGCGCAAATTCCTGAAAAGGATGAACCGTCTGCCCCTGCAAGGTCTGCGCCTCTCTATTGCGCCCGCAGGGTGCAGCAGCTTTTTCCGCCCGAGCAGCAGCCGCAGGTGTTCGCATTTTTAACCGATGTGCGCGCGCGTTTATCCCTCAGCCGCAAGCACACGGAGCAAATGCTCTGCGACCATCTTTCAGCGCTGGATTGCCTCATTGGGCGCGGGCTATCGCTTGAAGAGGCCATGCGCAAGCTATCCCCCGCGAAGCTGTCAGACTTTTATTTGGTGGAGCGCAAGGATTGGTATCCGCTGGATCACGCGGCAAAGGTTTATCCCATGAGCATGAGCCTCAAGCGGATGATGGTTTTCCGTCTGTCAGGCTATTTAAAAGAACCTGTGGTGCCGCCGCTGCTTCAAATGGCGCTGAATCACACGGTCAGGCGTTTTCCGTATTTTGCCACCACCATCAAATGCGGTTTCTTTTGGCATTACACGGATAGTGCCATGCGCCGCTTTGCCGTCAAGCCCGAAACCAAGCTGCCCTGCGCGGTCATGAAGCTTGGGAATGTGACCTCGCCCGCGTTTCGCGTGGTGTATTATGAAAACCGGGTGAGCGTTGAGTTTTTTCACATCCTCACGGATGGCACGGGCGCAAGCATTTTTTTGAGCACTTTGCTCCAAACCTATTTGCGCTTGCTTGGCTACGATGTGCCCGCTGGCGCAGGAATGTTTCACGTGGGACAAAAGCCCGCGCCGGAGGAATGGCGGGATGATTTTACCATCGGCGACCCCGCGCCCGAATCACACGGCTTTGCGGACAAGCCCGCGCTTCAAATGCGCGGCATGCTGCCCTACGAACAGCCCAACCGCGTGCTGCATTTTCATTTCAGCACGCAGAGCCTGCTGGCTTGCGCCCGTGCGCACGGCGTAAGCATGACGGCGCTTCTGCTGGGCTGTATATTTTTGGCCTGCAAGGATGCCTGCCCTTGCCGCAAAACCCGCAAGCGCATTCAAATTCAGCTTCCTGTGAACATGCGCAGGTTTTACCCCAGCCATACGCTTCGCAATTTTTCCATGTATTGTGTCATTCGGCTTCACCCCGACGAAATCCGCGGCTTGGAGGATATTCTGCCCCTCATTGCCGCGCAGATTGCGCAGGGTACCGCCAAACAGGCGCTGGATCAAACGATGCAGCTATCGCGCAAGCTGGTGAAATACCTTCGCTTTGTGCCGCTGATGGTGAAGCGTCCCCTATCCTACTTGATTTACGGTGCGCTGAGCGATTCGGTTTTTACCACCACCTTTAGCAATTTGGGCGTGGTAAAAGCCTCGCCTGAAATGAGCGCTCTGGTGGAAAAGTTTGATTTTGTTTTGGGAGCGCCCATTCAAAACCGTGCGTGCTGTTCGCTTTGCAGCTTTGGGGATTGCGCGGTTTTTACCGTCACCAAAAACACACAGCTCACCCTTTTTGAAGATTCGCTGTATCAACGCTTTTGCGAATTGGGGCTTGAGCCGATGGTGGAAGGGAGCATGTAATATGGAGCCGATGAAGGTACGCCTGAGCTATCCGCCCAATCCCAAAAGCTCCTTTTGGCGGCGAAACCGTCAAGCCCTGCTTCGAAGCGGCTTTTTGCTGGCGGGCTATGCCTGCCTGCTTGTGAATTTGCTTGGCAGAGGCATGCCGTGGAGCCTGATTGTGATTGGCGGGCTGATGGTGTTTTGGGTGATTTTTCTCTATCACCCGCAGGTGGAAAACACGGTGATCAAGAAGCTTTGCGACTCGCTGATTGCGGTCTGCCTGTACCTGTTTTTGCTGGATAGCGTGCTGGGCGGCGGTTGGAGCGCCTATGTAGTGCCCATCGTGTTTTTTGGCGATTTGATTGTGATTTGCGGCTACTTCCTTCTGTTTTTTACAAAGCAGAAGCGCAATTTTCTGCCGCTGTTTGAGCTGCTGTTGGCGGGCTTGGTGATTACGCTTTGCACATGGGTGGGCTTTCGCTTTTTGGATTGGCCGATGATTGTGGTGGGCAGTGTGAGCCTCGGCCTGCTCGTGCTGTGCATGGCGCTGTTTTGGAAACCGCTTGGGACGGAGCTTCGCAAAAAGTTTCATGTGTGATACGAATCTAAGTCTAAAATGCAACACAGCTATGAGCAGATTTTGTTCGTGGGCAAGGATGGCAATCGAAGGAATAGCA
>JAVXND010000025.1:0-36708 GCA_036645955.1 Clostridia bacterium
GTGCGTGCCGCTGTTTTCTGCATACTCTTTTGCGCCAAAAGAGTTTGTACGGGTCGTAGGGGCGCATAGCCCCTACATATCTAGCGCGGAAAGGCACTTCCGCAAAACCGCGATTCCCCCGCAGGGGAACTACAGCGGCGCAGAATGCCAATTCCGCTAGGGGGGCGCCCCCCTCCCCCCTACCGGCTATAAATCCCTGTTTGCACCTCGCGAATATAAGTTTCAATCCGCGGCACGCGCGGCGCAGCCAACGCATCCTGTACGGCTTGCTGCCGATCATAATCCAACTGACGAAAGCGCAGTTCAAAAGCACTTCCGCCAGCATCAGCGCGATGCTCCGCACCTGCCCCCACGCCAGCTAGCGCCGCCGCAGCAGCAGCAGCAGCAGTATCACCATCCGCGCGATGCTCCGCGCCCCCTGCCCCTGCCCCTTCCCCCTCCAGCAGCACATAGCAGCATTTGGGCACACCCATGGCGTTGCCCACGCTGCCCGTGTTCACAAACAAGCCGTTGCACACGGTGCGCAGCGCCTGCCTGTGCGCGTCGGCATAAATCACCGCGTCGTAGGCTGCGCCCTGCTGATCCAAAAAATAGGGTGCGATATCGCTTTGCAGATCCGCCACCGTAATCAAATCAGGCATCAGGGGGCGGCCGTGAAGCAAGCGGATGCGCCGCCCGCTTAACGCAAGCTCCGCCTCAAGCGGCAGCTCTCTGAGCTTTTTCAAGCGCTTTGCGCCTAACTGCTCCCAATAAAACAAATCTGGCTCAAAGCTTTGGTTTCCAACGCCAAAATCCCAATTGCCGCCCAATATCAATTCACAATTGGCAAAAGCCCAATCAAAAGTATAATCACTGCTGGGGCCCTTGCCCACCACATCGCCAAGGCATAGGATGCGGTCGGCTTTTTGCTGCGCCAAGTCCCGCGCCAAAGCCTCCGTTGCAGGTCGGTTGCCATGCAAATCCGCAATCAAAGCTATCCTCATAAGGGCTTCTTTCCTGCCGCAACGGCACGTAATGATGTTGAGAAGTATAGCAAAAAAGAAAGAGGATGGCAAGCAGTTGCAAAGCCCGTAAACAAGCGTATAATGTTTCTTATGTCAAAGATTATTTAGCTTATGCGCTCAGGAAGGATTATTTATGCAAAACAGCGCTACACTTATGACGGAAGGCTCCATTCGCAGGCACATCATCCGTTTTGCACTGCCCGTTTTATGGGGCAATTTGTTTCAGCTATTATACAACGTGGTGGATTCACTGGTGGTGGGCAACTTTTGCGGAAGCGATGCGCTTGCAGCCGTTGGCTCCTCGGGCAGTCTTATTTTTTTGCTTGTGGGGCTGTTCGGAGGCATTTTTACAGGCGCAAGCGCGGTCATCTCCCGCTATTTCGGCGCAGGAGACGAGCAAAGCATGAGCATTGCCATTCACACCACGGTCGCCTTTGGGCTTGTGGCGGGCGTGCTTTTGTCGGTGGTTGGGGTTTTGATCACGCCCCAAATTTTGCGCTGGATGGGCACGCCGCTAAGCGTACTGCCAAACTCCATTACCTATTTGCGCATTTTTTTTAGCGGCGTGGTGTTTGTGGTGCTGTACAATACCGCTGCGGGCATTTTTCAGGCGGTGGGGGACAGCCGCCATCCGCTGTATTATTTGACGCTATCCTCCGTGCTTAACGTTGGGCTGGATTTGCTGTTTGTGCCTGTGCTGCACATGGGCGTGGCGGGTGTGGCTTATGCAACGGTGATTTCGCAGGCGATGAGCGCGGTGCTCGCATTTAGACACCTCATTCACAGCAAGGGCGTGTGCCGCATATCCTTAAAAAAAGTACGCTTTCATTTGCCGATGCTCAAAAAGGTGCTGGGCATGGGCATACCCACAGGCATCCAAAACTCCATCATCGCCATTGCAAATGTGGTGGTGCAATCCAGCATCAACCTTTTTGGCGCTATGGCCATGGCGGGCAACGGCGCTTATGCCAGAATCGAGGGCTTTGCCTTTCTGCCCATCAACAGCTTTGCGATGGCGCTGTCCACCTTTGTTGGGCAAAATCTTGGCGCCAAAAAAGTGGAGCGAGCCAAAAGCGGCGCACGCTTTGGCATTTTAACCTCCATTGTGCTGGCGGAGCTGGTGGGCATTGCCTTCAACTTGTTTGCGCCCACGCTCATTGGCGTGTTTAGCAGTGCGCCTGAGGTGGTGGCCTATGGCACGCTTCAGGCGCGAACCGTTACGCTGTTTTACTTTCTGCTGGCCTTTGCCCATTCCGTGGCGGGCGTTATGCGCGGCGCGGGGCGTGCGGTGGTGCCCATGGTGGTGATGATGGTTTGCTGGTGCATGATTCGCGTCGGCTACATCGTGCTGGTTGCACGCGGCTCCGGTAACATCCAGCTTGTGTTTTGGGCCTATCCACTCACATGGGCGCTCAGCTGCATCGCTTTTTTGGCGTATTATCGGCTGGCGGACTGGACCAAGTAGCGCAGGCATGCACAAGAAAGATTTTCATTTTGCTTGACAAACGAGTGAATAATATGCATAATAGATGAATAACCATACACAGGAGGTACACCACCATGGCGATTCAAACCAAGAAGGAAATCAAGAAGGTTGTGCTTGCATATTCAGGCGGACTGGATACATCCATCATTATTCCGTGGCTCAAGGAAAATTACAACAATTGCGAAGTCATTGCCGTGTCGGGCGATGTGGGGCAGGGCACGGAGCTGGACGGCTTGGAAGAAAAAGCCCTCAAAACAGGCGCGAGCAAGCTTTACATTGAGGACCTCAAGGAATCCTTCATCACCGATTTTATTTACCCCACCTTGCAGGCGGGCGCGGTGTATGAAGGTGAATATTTGCTGGGCACCAGCTTTGCACGCCCCATTATTGCCAAGCGCATTGCGGAAATTGCTTTAAAGGAGCACGCGGACGCGATTTGCCACGGCTGCACAGGCAAGGGCAACGATCAGGTACGTTTTGAACTGACCATCAAAGCCTTTGCGCCCGAAATGACCATCATTGCCCCGTGGCGCGAGTGGGATATCAAAAGCCGCGACGAGGAAATCGACTATGCGCAATCGCACAATATCCCCCTCAAAATCAACCGCGAAACCAATTACAGCAAGGATAAAAACCTTTGGCATTTAAGCCACGAGGGGCTCGACCTCGAAAATCCCGCCAACGAGCCGCAATACAACAAGCCCGGCTTTTTGGAAATGGGCGTTAGCCCCGAGCAAGCGCCCGACAAGCCCACCTATGTAACCCTGCAATTTGAAAAGGGCATTCCCGTGGCGGTCAACGGTGAAAAGCTTGCCCCCATTGCGATGATGGCGCTGCTTAACAAGCTTGGCGGCGAAAACGGCATCGGTCTGTGCGACTTGGTTGAAAACAGGCTGGTGGGCATGAAGAGCCGCGGCGTGTACGAAACCCCGGGCGGCACCTTGCTCTACCGCGCCCACGAGGTGCTCGAAACGCTTTGTCTGGATCGCGATACCCAGCATTACAAGGAATTGCTTTCCAAGCGCTATGCGGAGCTGGTGTATTTTGGCCAATGGTACACGCCTCTGCGCGAAGCGCTGGACGCTTTTGTAAAGGAAACGCAAAAGACCGTCACGGGCGAAGTAACGCTCAAGCTGTACAAGGGCAACCTGATCAACGCTGGCGTTACCTCCCCCTACTCCCTTTACAGCGAGGAAATCGCCACCTTTAACGAGGATCATGTGTACAATCAGCAGGATAGCGCGGGCTTCATCAACCTGTTTGGTTTGCCCATTGCGGTGAGGGCTTCGGTGCAAAATAAGTAAAATAGATATGCAAACAATCTGCTCACCGCGCGAATGCAACGGGGAGCAGGTTGTTTGCTATTCTGCGATTGCGGATATCCCTCACTCCCCCTTGCCCCGCCGCTCTTTAAACGCCCAAAGCTTATTGACCAAGAAATTGAGGGGCACCGTAATCATCAGGTTCAAAATGGGTGCGAGCGTTTTGCTCACATGACAAATCTCCACCCAAAAAACGAGCAATGCACAATCCAGCAAAAAAGTTCCGCCATAGGCCGTAAAGGAGCGGGCGAAAGCCGTCAAATGCTGTTTGACGGTCTTTTTTTGTCCATCGCTGAAAACATATCGGCTGTTCCAGAAATAAGCGTTTGAAACGCTGACCACAAACCCAAGCACGTTGGCCAGCAGATAATGAATGTGAAACACCTGCACGCAAAGCTGGTAAACCCCAAGCGAAATCAGCGTGTTGCTGACACCCACAAGGCCAAACTTGGCAAATTGCCAAAGCTTTGCAATCAGCGGCTTTTGAAGCAGCTTGTGAATAAAAGCGCGGATGCTTGTCATGAAGGTTCCTCCGGCGGTTGATTTTGTGCGGATAAAAGCAGCGTTGGTTGCTTTTCCAATGTCGAGTATACGCCACAATGAGAGCGTGCGCAACCCGTATTGCAATGTTCATGAATGGAGCTGTAGCCTATGAACCCCGTCCCCCTGTAGGGACACCATATATGGTGTCCCTACGGATTACAGCAAGGGACACGACAAATGATGGCGAGTTACAAGAAAATTCAGTTGTTCGGAGTTTCCGAACAACTGCCGCCGACGGTAAGAGCTACGCCACCAACTATTATCCTTTTCAAATGGTTTGCATCAGCTTGTGAAGGTCATTTACGATGATTCGATTCTCAAAGATATGTTTGCCAAGGGCAACGAAACCAAGGGCACGATGGCGAGCTTGCAGCTGCGTCCTATTGAAAAAGCAAAGATTGAAAGTGCAAAGAAACTCTTTAGCACCTTATCCACAGAACTTGTCACATATGATCATGTGGACAGTTTTGAAACGCTGATGAATAAGGTGATGTAGTAAAAGATACCATTCTATTCACAAACGTACATGATCCGTTCGTCCCACCTGTAGGGACACCATATATGGTGTCCGACGTTACTTGTGCAAATCGTATGAAATGGCAAAGTCCCATGGTGTGAATGAATGGGAGGTAACGCCAGTTGAGGAAGGGGTTTAACGCCGACTGGGCGGACACCATATATGGTGTCCCTACAGGAAACGCGGCCCCCTATCCCCGCGATTCGCACCCCCCATCCCCGCGCGATTCGCATACCCCACCCCGCAATTCGCATCCCCCGCGATTTGCATACCCCAGCGATTCGCATACCCCCGCGATTCGCCCCCCACCCCGCGCGATTTGCATACCCCGCGCGATTCGCATACCCCCCTCGCACAAATCTCCACCCCCCACCCCCACCCCATCTCATGCCGCTCCACCACCCCCCACCCATTAAATCTGCGCAAAAACGATGTGAATATGTACCATCGTCACTTGCCTCATTGTATAAAACATTTCAATGCGGTATAATACCCGTAGCATGATTCAGGGGAGGCGAACGAGTGAAAAGATTGCGGCGCTTTATTTGGTACTTGGCAGGTAGGTTGTTGCTGTTGATTGTATTGCTCGGGCTTTTTACAGTCACCTTTTACTACGCAATGAACGCCTCCAATATTTATATTGTCCTCAAGGATGGCATGGCCAAACGCGCACAGGTGATCATGATGGGCGAAAGCCCAAGCGAGCTGAACAAGTTTTTTCAGGGCAGCTATTTACAGCGCGATGAAAACCTGATGCTTGCAGTGGATGGCAAAAGCCCCTACAGCTACTATACCGTTCGCGGCATTGACCACCGTTTGCAAATGACATGGATGTGGTGCTGGCCGTGGGAAAACACCGCACGTGTGGAGTTTACCGAAACCATCCCCCGCATAGACGGCAGGGTGCAGGGCGAACATACCGAGGCCGCTCGCGCACTATATGGCGAGGGCTTCGAAAATCCGCCCAAATGGCAGGGCGCAAAATATGCCGCCACCATGGTCAAGGAAAACAATCAATGGCACGTTCGCAGTCTGTCCTTGGTTGCGCCTGTATCCAATGAGTAGGGTGACAAAGGAAATGGAAACGCGGAGTCATTTCCGCTTTTCAAAATAAAACAAATGGTACAAAGGAGGATTCCCATGAACAGCGCGAAAAAATATCTATCGGAATTCATTGGCACCATGGTTTTGGTCATCTTCGGTTGCGGCAGTGCCGTGGCCGCAAACAAATTGCTTGCAGGCGCAGGCATTACCCTCCCCTTGGCGTATTCCACGTTGCTCATTGCTTTTGCCTTTGGCTTGAGCATTGTGGCCATGGCTTATTCCATCGGCAATGTATCGGGCTGTCACATCAACCCAGCAGTCTCCTTGGCCATGCTTATTAACGGCAAGCTGAGCGCAAAGGACTTTGTTGGCTATGTCATTTCTCAATTGCTAGGCGGCATTGCGGGCGCGGGCATCCTGTGCTTGATGTTTGGCAGCAACGCGGCATTGGGGCAAAACGGCTTTGGCGCCGCAAGCGCGTTGCATGCAAGCGCCAGCGTTGCGTTTATCGTGGAAGTGATCCTCACATTCGTGTTTGTGCTGTTGATTTTGGGCGTAACCTCCAAAACCGAAAACAGCCGCTGCGCGGGTTTGATGATTGGCCTCACCCTTACGCTGGTTCACATCCTCGGCATTCCGTTCACGGGCACAAGCGTGAACCCTGCGCGTAGCTTTGGCCCCGCATTGTTAGCCGGCGGCGAAGCCCTATCGCAGGTGTGGCTGTTCATTCTAGCACCGCTGGTGGGCGCTGCCATTGCAGCCATCGTGTGGCGTTTCATTGCCCCTAAGGCTGAGGAAAAAGCAGAATAACAAAGCAAGCAAAGCGCCGACGCGTCCCCTGTGGATGCGCCGGCCTTTTTTAGCGAGTTTTCTTTTCCCCTTCGCCCCTCCCAAACGATTGACACCCCCCGCCATTTCCTCTATAATGGTCAAGCGTTTATCACCGTTTGAGCGGCTTATGATAGATACACCCATCAAGCAACCAAAGGAGAGATTTCACCGATGAAAGCCTACCATTCCTCCGAGCTTCGCTCGCTGTTTCTCAAGTTTTTCAAGGATCACGGCCATGCCATCATCTCCAGCGCTTCCGTGATTCCCGAAAACGACCCGACCGTTTTGTTCACCACAGCCGGCATGCATCCGCTGGTTCCCTACCTGATGGGGGCAAAGCATCCTGCGGGCAACCGCCTTTGCGATGTGCAAAAGTGCGTGCGCACAGGCGATATTGACGATGTAGGCGATTTCAGCCACTTGACTTTTTTTGAAATGATGGGCAACTGGTCGCTGGGGGATTACTTCAAAGAGCAAATGATTCCTTGGAGCTGGGAGTTTTTAACCAGCCCCGATTATTTGAGCTTGCCCAAGGAAAAGCTGGCGTTTTCCGTTTTTGCAGGGGACGATAACTGCCCGCGCGACGAGCAAAGCGCCGACCTTTGGCGCGCCTGCGGCGTGGCGGACGATCATATCTTCTTCTTGCCCAAGGAAAACAACTGGTGGGGTCCCGCCGGTCTCACAGGTCCCTGCGGCCCCGATACGGAAATGTTCATCATTACCGATAAAGAGCCCTGCGGCCCTGATTGCTCACCCGCTTGCTCCTGCGGCCGTTATCTGGAAATTTGGAACGATGTGTTTATGCAATATAACAAGCGTGCAGATGGCGCATTTGAGCCGCTTTCCCACCAAAATGTGGATACGGGCATGGGGCTCGAGCGCACCATATGCGTATTGAACGGCAAAAAGAACGTGTATGAAACCGACCTTTTCGCCGATATTCTGGCCAAAATTGCAGAGCTTAGCGGCAAGAAATACGATCAGGACGCGGAAACCACCAAGGCGTTCCGCATCATCGGCGACCATATGCGCACCGCCACCTTCATTATGGGGGACGACCGCGGCGTGAGCCCCTCCAATGTGGATCAGGGCTATGTGCTTCGCAGGCTGATCCGCCGCGCTGTGCGCTACGGCATGGGCATTGATATGCCCGACGGCTTTACAGGCGAGGTTGCCAAGGTGATTATTGAGCAGTACAAGGACATTTACCCGGAGCTGAAGCGCAATTCCGCTTTTGTTTTGGAACAGCTCACCTTAGAGGAAAGCCGCTTCGCCCGCACCCTCAAGCAGGGCAACCGCGAGTTTGAAAAGCTGGCCGAAAAGGTGGAAAATCACCGCATTGACGGCTTGAGCGCGTTCCATTTGTACGATACCTACGGCTTCCCCGTGGAAATGACGCAGGAGCTCGCCAAGGAACGCGGCCTCACCATCGACATGGACGCGTTTCACGCCTGCTTTAAACAGCATCAGGCCACCAGCCAAGCGGGCGCTGAGCAGCGCTTCAAGGGCGGCTTGGCCGATCACAGCGATCAAACTGCGCGCTTGCACACCGCCACGCATTTGCTTCATGCGGCGCTTCGCCAGGTGCTGGGCGGCGAGGTGGCACAAAAGGGCTCCAACATCACCGCCGAGCGTTTGCGCTTCGACTTCTCCTTCGGCCGCAAAATGACCCCCGACGAGCTCAAAGAGGTGGAACGCTTGGTCAACGCATCCATTGCGGCGCAAGCGCCCATCTCCTGCCATGAAATGACGGTGCCCGAGGCCAAGGCAGAAGGCGCGATCGGCCTGTTTGAAAGCAAGTACGGCGAGCAGGTGAAGGTGTACACCATGGGCACCTTCAGCAAAGAAATTTGCGGCGGCCCGCACGCAGGCAACACAGGCGATTTGGTCAGCTTTAAGATTCAAAAGGAAGAAAGCTCCTCCGCAGGCGTTCGCCGCATCAAAGCGGTCATCGGCGCAAAAGCGGACGAGTAACGAGTAAGCCAATCATCCTTCATGGGGCAGGGCTTCCAGCCTTGCAAGGCTGGAAGCCTCTGCCCCGCCAAAACCTCTGCGCCACCGCATGTTTTGTTCGATCGCCAGCGATGCTTTTCGCTTGCTTTGAACGAATCCAAACGGTGGTTTTTTGTTCTCTCAAAATATAGCGGAGGTGAAGCCCATGGACATGCAAGCACAGGCACGGCAGGACGAGCAAACCCATTTGGATGAAACGCTGGTGATTGTAACCAGCGAGCGGCAAAAGGCTGAACGCGGCCTTGGCATTGTGGACGGCAATGACCGTTTGATTCACGTCATGGACGACGGCAGCGACGATGCGCTTGTCGCGCAATTTGTGGTGCGCTCCAAGCTTCGCGCCTTGCACCAGCTGCGTTTAAGCGAAAAGCAGCCGTATTTTGCGCATCTGGATTTCACCCCTGATTTGGGTGCGCCCGTGCTTGCGGGGCTGTGCGCAGGTGAAAAATCGCCCGTATACATCGGGCGCTGGGGCGTGCTTCAAACGCCTGAATACAGGCTTTGCGTGGCGGACTGGCGCAGTCCCGTAGCCAACCTGTATTATTCAGGGCAAGTGGGGCGCGTAAGCTACGATGCGCCCGATGGCAGGGTAGAGGGTGAGCTGAGCCTCAAGCGGATGCTGACCGTGGCCGAGGGCAAGCTTCTTTCCATGCAGGACACGGGCGTTGTGGGTCAGGAAAAGTTCTTGACCGATGCGCTTTCGCAGGTGACCACGGCACGCTTGCGCGAGGTGGTCACCACCATACAGGCCGAGCAAAACACCGTCATCCGCTACAACCCCATACTGCCGCTATGCGTGCAGGGCGTGGCAGGCAGCGGCAAAACAACCATTGCCCTGCACCGCATCGCGTGGATTTTGTACCGCCTGCAAAAAACCGTCGGCACACAGCAGCTCTTGATCCTTGCACCAAACCCGCTGTTTTTGAGCTACATCAGCCGTGTACTGCCTGATTTGGGCGTGGACGATGTGCGCCAATTGACCTTTGCAGGGCTATGTGAAAAGCTCCTTTCAAAGCGCATGCCCAAGCTGTGGCAAAGTGCAAGGCTGAGCGAGCGTTTAGAGATGACCAAGCCCGAGAGGGATGCGCTGGATGACATTTTAAAGCGCAAGGGTGCGCTGTCGCTTCGCGCAGAGCTTGCGCGGTTTTTGGCACAATGGGAGCAGAGCTGTTTGCCCAAGGAAGCGCTGATGCTAGGCAGCCGCGTCATTCTATCCACGGATGAAATGAAGCGCTATTTCTTAGTGGAGTTCCGGCATTTTCCCTTGCTTGCCCGCATCGGGGAGCTGCGCAAGGTGGCAAGCGCAAGGCTCAAAAGAGCGACCGACGAGCTGATCCAAGCCCTTCAAAAGCTTGTGGAGGAAAAGCTGGATGCCTTGCTTCACAGCCTGCCCGACGGCCCCCTCCGCCGCGAGCAAGCCAAAAAGCTATTTGATGCGCGGGACGAGCGCCTCTCGCAAATGAAGCTGCTTTCAAAAGCCCTGCTCAAAAGCTACGACGCGCTTTGGGGCTCCATGGATTTGCTCACCGTGTACGCGGCGTTTTGGCGCGACATGGCGGAGCGAGACACGCAAAACCAAGCGGTTTTGGATGCGACGCTTCCCGTGCTTGCCAAAAAGCGCGTAGCCCCTGAGGATTTGCCCGCCGTGCTATTGCTTGCCAAGGGGCTGTACGGCCTTGCGCCGTTGGACATCCGCCATGTGGTGATCGACGAGGCGCAGGACGTTTCCCCCCTGCAAATCAAGGCGCTCCGCGAGCTATTTGGGCACGACGCTTTTACGCTGGTGGGCGACCTGTGCCAAGGCATTTATGGGGATGAAGGGCTTCGCAGCTGGGACGATTTAGCGCTGGGCATTTTTGATACGCCGCCGCATGTAGCACGGTTGAGCACAGCCTACCGCAGTACGGTGGAAATTATGGAGGCCGCCTTTAGCGTGCTATCGCGCCACCCTGTGGCAGGCGCAGGCACGGCCAAGCCCGTATTGCGCCACGGGCAAAGCCCCACCCTCACCCAAGTAAACAGCGATGCGGAGCGTGTGCGTGCGGCAGTTGACATTGTAAACGGCTGGCTAAGCGAGGGCTTCAGCGGCATTGCCGTCATCGTCAAAACCGAGCGTGCCGCCAAAGCATTGCATGCGGCCATGGTTCACGCAGGTTTAAACGCGCGCCACATCACCCAAGGGGACGATGCCTTCCTGGGCGGCGTGCAGGTGATGGATGCCAGCGTTGTCAAAGGGCTTGAATTTGACTGTGTGCTCATTGCCGATGCGGACGAAAAAACCTACCCCGATGAGCGTTTTTATGCCAAGCTGTTTTATGTGCTGCTGACACGCCCGCTGCATAGACTGCGGCTGTTGTGCGTGGGGGCGGGTACGCGGCTGTGGGGGGAAGGGGACGCTTGATTCGATGGTTCGTTGATTCGTTGATTCGTTGAAGCAGTGATGAATGGATGCATAGGGATGAAATTTCGCGGCTGTCCAGAAATGGATGGCCGTTTTCTGATGGCTGGTCAGGGTGACAAAAGCACATTTTTACCTTGTTGTGTACCGCTCATGATGCTAGTTTCCTCTTATGTGTTTGAACCATATTTATCATAAGCATCGCTCATCATTCTCCCATGCAACTTTTTCCTACAATAAAGGTTACATATTTTGTTATCGAACCCAGTAAAATTGTTGTCATTTTTGTTATATTATGTTACACTATGTCTAACGATCCAAAGAGAGGCAGACGAATTACATGCGGAAATTTCATCAGAGCACCCTTTTTCTTGTCATTTTGCTGTTGAGCATAGCCTCCGTTGCCTTTGCAGACAATAGCATGCGTTCCCCTTCCGTTGATGTGGTAATCGTGCTAGACCAGAGCACCTCCATGAATGGAACTCGCTTTCAAAGCGATCCGGACGGCTACCGTTTTGATGCTGCGGAAATAATCCTGGCATTGTGCGATACCAATGGTGCACGCGTTGCGGTGGTTCCGTTTAGTGAATCTGTAGAATCCTACGCTGACAAGGCTTTTGTTGAAATTTCCGATGAAGCGGATCGTGCCCAAAAAATCAATCAAATTGAAAGCATACGCAGAAACACGCTCAATCCCAACACCGATTTAGGCGAAGCGTTAAGCACTGCGGTCAAAATGGTTTTAGAGCGCGAAGACACTACCAACAAACCGATGATTATCGTGCTCACGGATGGTAAAAACGACTTCAACGACACAGATGTCAACCGCAAAAAAAATGTTTTTTTATGGAATGGAACGGTTTTTGAATCAAAACAGATCAATCATTATGATGCTGACGATGCAAACAGGCTCGTGAAGAACGCCACACGCGCGGCGGCAGACAGCAACATTCCAATATACACCGTCGCTTTAATGCCAGACCCCAAAAACAATGAGCAAAAAAAATTTGAAAACGGGAACTTGTCTGCCGAGCTTGAAAGCATGGCACGTGATACAAACGGCAAACCCATCAATCTCGATTCCAACAATGCCAGCCACCTGCCAGAGGCGTTTGGCAATATGTTTGCCGCACGCATTGGCAGCAACCTGATCGTGCAGCTCACAACCAAAGATGTGGGCAATGGTTATTATGAAGTAGAGCTACCCATTACCAATCAATCTGTAATGGAAGCCAACCTCTACATTCCATTGGAGGAGGGACAGATTGATCCTGCTTCCATTGCGCTGTTTGACGCAGAAAACGCCAACCGTACTGCTGGCGGTAAAAATGTAATGCGCCTTCACGGCAAGCGTTTTACTCATTATAAAATTCTAAGCCCACGTACGCTAGGCAACTGGCGGCTTCGTTTCAAAACACCGGATGGCAAGGCGCCCTCCATTGCGTTTAGCCTGCTGTATAACTACAGCATTGTCCTTCAATCGCGCGTAGGCATAAGCGGTAGCGAGCTTCTTACCCCAGAGCAAAGCTTGCGTGCTTGCAAAGGCGATCGCCTGCATGTGGTGAGCCGTTTCTTTGAGGTTGCAGACAACGGTTCCGTTATACCCTCCGCGGATCATCATCTTTACTTCACAGGGGATTCTTGGAACAGCATCAAGGGCACCTATGAGCTCACAGATGCTAACCACAACGTACTTTCCCAAGGCGAGCTCACCAGTGATTCAATGAGTCAATTTTCCGCAGAGATCGACCTTGCAAACGAAGTGCATCAAAACACAGGTGTCTCTATGAGCGCGGGCACTTACTATCTATGTATCAAAGCAGAGGGCGCTGGGCTTAGCCGCGAAAACATTTTGCCCATCACACTCACCAATCAAGCCCCTGGGCTTACCGATGTCAACATCACACAGGTGCTTACTCAACGTGATACACTAGATATCGCGGGTAATGTGCAAGCTTCCGACACGCCCGTCTTGCCCGTGGATGTTACCAAGGGTTCCGATGGGCTTATCAACCTTCACATCACAATCCCTGTGAATGACCCCAACGATTTGGCCTCGCAACAGGCACAGCGCATTCGTATTGCTCTGCCGGCGCTATTCTCTGACCCCGATAACGATTCTTTGGAGTTCACTCTTCAGGCACAAACCGACTCCTCCAGCGTTCTCACTTGTACTGTTGAAAAAAATGCAGACGGCACAAGTAACCTCGTATGCCAAACCGTGCTGGAAAACCGTGAAGAAAACTGGTATCGCACCGGTCAAGTCCAGTATCTGCTCAAGGCAGTGGATAAACCAGACGGCGATTCAACCGCTTTTACACTCGTGCTACAAGCACAGGGGAATGAAATCAGCGAATATCAACCTGCCACACAAGTTGTACAAGGTATCAAAAACGATCAAGCCGACAAAAACGCCTCCATTCATTTTATGATGACGCTCAACCAAAATGGCCGCGCCATACCCAACCCCGAGGAAGTCATCGATCACTTTAGCGGTATCATTAATGTTTACGATGCCAACAACCCCTCTGGCGCTTCGCTTGAAAAAGTTCAAATGACGCCAACCGCCGATCATAAGCATCTTGAAGGAACTTTTACCACTGGAAACATCGCAAAGACCTACTTGCTTGCATTCCAATATAGATACAGCACCGATGGGCAACGCAAAACGCTGAAATCAGAGGAAATCACTTTTGATGTGCTTAATACACCCCCTTCCGTTCAGCCAACCATTGCAGCAAAGTTAACCTCGTCCATCGCCTTTGATCCCATTCCTGTGTTTTCTGCCATGCTGGAGCCGGAAACGTCCGAGAAGAATCGCACATTCGATTTAACTTCGCTATTTAGCGACTCTGACCACGAAACTGGTTTGGTCTTTGCAGAGCCCGTGCTCTCTTCCTCCGATGGCAATGCCGCCAGCCGTGTTCAATATCACTGGAATCAAGATCACACCGAATTAACGCTATTACCTCTGGCTACGGGTAACGTAAAACTTTTGCTTACAGCCACAGACGGCGATGGACAATCCGTCTCCCACACGCTCGATTTAACCCTTTACAGTCTCAAGCAAAAATGGACCCTCATCATCATTATCGCCATCCTTGTGCTTGCGGCGTTGATTGCACTCCTTTGCTTCATCATCCATCTTTGCAAGCCTAAATTTCCCAGCGCATTGCTGAACGTAAAAAAATGCGAATCATTACAGCCAGACCAAATCTGCGAGCTCATTCAAGATCGCAAACCGCGTTCCTTAGCCTACTATATCGAAACAGATCTGGCTAATGCTGTCAATATTTCCTACGATGTGCTCAGCAGCTTGGTCATTTCACCTGTGCGCAACAATCCAGAAGCGCTGTATATCAAGCGCACGAGTAAAAAGGCCGTAACCTTCTCCGCCGTAATTAGTGATGGTACCAACGGTACCAACAAGCTCACTTCCAAAAACAGTCTCTGGCCCATGGGCGCCGATCTTGTCCTTCAAAGCGATGGTAGCCCTGACTACCTGTGCATCAGCCTCAACCATGCCGATAATTTCAATGCCGATTTGCCCAATCAAAACGATGTATTCTCCTATGCTTCTGCCACAGATAACCAACCACAAGACACTGCCGGCACCGATGGTCTCAGTTGGTAATCGTTATGGCTCGTTAAATGCTAACCATAACGAATCGAATCAAGCGCATACAATCACTGCATCACCCATCCCTAGTAACAAATCATCACAGATAGAAAGAAGGATCAACATGCCAGACACTTTAAACATTGCAATTGACCCCGTAGAAAAAATCAATGAACCGTTGCTAGTCATCGGTCTTGGTGGCACAGGCGCAGACATCGCGAGCACGGTCAAGCGCGTATTTGCGGAGCGTTACATATGTCCCGTAGATCAGGATGGCCATCAATTGCCCGCCCCACGCCGTACGGCTTATTTGGCCATTGATTCCAGTGCTGGGGGTTTGGCAGACAGAGGCTTGGAAGGTCAAGAAACACTCGATATCACGCTGCCTGGCATGGAGGCAATGTTGGATCCTGCAGCCCTCAACGATTTTGAGCGTGCCTGGATCAATCCCGCTTTACTTACGGCTATTGGCGGCAGGCATGTCGGAGCGTACCGGCAAGCGGCACGTTTCATGCTCAGCCGCAATTATGCATCGGTGAAAGCAACCATACTAAATAAGCTGCTGACGCTCGTTCCAGTAAACGCCGGTGCGGAAGCGCTTCCTACCTCTCGCATTTCCGTTGTGATTGTCACAGGTATTTGCGGTGGCACAGGTTCTGGTACCTTTCTGGATGTGGCGCAGATCGTGCGTGAATGTCTGCGAAGCAATGCCAGCCTGAACAACAAAAGAAGCTGTATCACAGGCTATCTGGTTATGCCGGACATCAGCTGCTCTCATGTGAATGATGGCGGCGACGCCATGCAAAGCATCATGAAGCGCAATGGATACGCGGCGCTCAAAGAGCTGGATTTCTGGATGCGCGTCAATGAGCATAAGACGCCCTACACCATGCAGTACACCCCAAACGATTCCATCTCTTGGGATATGCCGCCTTTTGACACCTGCGTGCTCATGAGCGGCATCACCGTTAATGGTGCAGTTTATAACGATGGGTATCAAGTGATGCGCAACGCCATTGCAGAAAATCTGCTTCATTGCTATGCAGATGAGCCTGCGCCAGTGGGCGCAGCAAAATATACCTATTTTGATTACGACGATAACCTAAAAGCAATTGTGCCCAACACAGCCAAAAAATATCCCATGCTACTCAATGCCTATCGCGCTGTTGGCGCTTACACCAAGCGCATTCCAAAGCAACCCATACTATATTATGAAGGCCAAATGCTGCTGAAAACCTTCATACCGCCGCTGGATGGCTATAACAAGCTGGTACCCAGCCTTCAGCTTATGACGGATGGAAATACCAGCACGCGTGCAACAAAAATTCTTGGCGATATCCGAACCGCTTATAACAACCTCTGCCCGCGTATAACCTTGCCCGCTCTTTGCGGCAGCATGCCTGATGAGCAGCTGCTCAATATGAAACCCAAGCCACATGAACGCGTCGATTTTGCTCAACCAGGCGCCAAGCGCTGGAAGACAGATGTAATCATCCCCGCCATGCTCGCCGAATCTCAAGCCTACCTCAATGACGCATGGCAACGCTTTGAAGACATGGCAGAAGGATTTCTCACCGATCCTGCATTAGGACCCTTTAGCCTCAAGGCCTATCTGGAAAGCGATGCCGACTGCGCTCTGCTTCCCGCACTGCGCACATTGCTTCAAGGCTGGGTGACTCTCCAAGGCAGCGTGCAAAACAATCTGCAAAACAAGCACACTGCTTGCGAAAACACATGGGCGGCATTTGTCAAGCCTCCGCTGCTCGGCAAAGCCAAGGCGATGGAAGCCTACCGCACCGCGTTAAAGAGTTGCTACGATAACGAACGCAGTCTGGTATTCTTCGATGCTTACATCCAAGCCGCACACAAGCTCATCAAGCGCGTAAAGGACTACCTTTCCAGCGTGCTTATCCCCATGTGTGAGGATCTGCTTCGCTATCAGAGCCTTTTTGTTGCCCCGACGGCAGCAGGCGATGCGCTTTTGGAAAGCGATGTTTATCATTTAGATACTGTCAAAGGCAAGCTTGACGAAACCTTCAGCCGTCAAAATGCAGACGATAAATACAGCAAGCAGTTCCTTGGCGCCCTATGCAATGCCGGCAAAAAAACCATCCCCAATGTGGACCCTCAATCCTCCGGCATAACCTTTCTATACGAAAGGGAGCGTGAGAATATCTTTCTGCTTTCGCTGAAAACAGCGCTTAACAATTGCTTTGGTGCAATCAACAATCAATCGCTTGATACCATCATGCTGCAGCAGACGGAACCTGACGACCTAACAGCGCAGAACGCCTACATGGACAGCATTGGAAACTCCGTCATTGCGAGCGCCCTTCCGATGTTCTCACAGGATCCTGCCTTCACAGCTGAATCGGTAGCTATGTATAGCTATCTCTCTATCCCCGAAGATGCAGCCCGCTTCGTGGCGCGTTATTCCACCGGTGTGCTAAACACGGCAAATCACAAAATCACACCCAAGCCTAGCGGCATCAAAGATCATCTCTACTGCATGACTTCCTGGGATGGTCTGCCGCTGTATCGCTACAGCATGATGAACGATCTTGAAAAGGAATACGAAAAAGATTTGTATAATCCCGAAGTCAATATGGGCATGCATCTGGTATGGGATGCGAAGCAAAACAGCAATTATACCACCAACTGGTCGAAATTACCCGATCCAAAGCCCTACTACTTTTTTGCACAGAATGCCTCAGTCGATCGTATGCAAGCGTTTCAAAATATACGGGAACTAACCAATCGGGCGCTTTTGTGCGGGTTGCTAGCCATCCCCAATGTAGAAGCTTCTCCCAAGCCAAGCTTTGAACTACACTTTCACTACACAGATGGTAATCGCACAACCTTCAAGGCGGCAAGCACAATTCGTCAAGAAATTGATGCCATTCAAGCAGAAAAAAATCCCGCAACAGGCAAGCCATACGCAAGCAAAGTCGTTTCCGCCAAGCTTCAAGCCTATTTGGCAAACGCCGCCACCATTGTCCTTCAGCCCAACACATCTCCCACCATCATGGCTGCCAACGCCGGACTCATTCATTCTCCCTGTAATCCATTTGACCCCGCCACCGCCGCTGATCCCGAAGCGCTGGAACAAGCCAAACAAAACCACGCACGGCTCGCTGAAAGCTTGGCAGCCGCGGTATTGGAGCAATACCCACAGTATGTGAACGGCATCACCATGCAAATTGAAGCAATAGAACATGCAGAAAATCTGATTCATGCAGCGGCACGCAATGTTACCGTTTGGGAAAAGCGAAAAACCCAAATAGATCTATTTGCGGATTTGAACATTTACAGATTGATTTGGCTAGGCACTACGGGTTATCTATACAGCGCGCGCAATGGCGAGACGGTCCCATTGCTCAACGATGCGCTGCTTGCAGAGGATCTGCGCAATGAAAAATCACTTTTGAAAAACGCTGCTTATCTAGGCGAAGTAGATGCAAACAATCCCGCATTTACAGATGTACAAAGTCTCGTGCGGGAGCAAAAGGACAATGAAACAAACAAAAACAATCATCGTACATGGACTGCCGACGAGCTTACTGAGCAAATCGCAAATACCAATGCATTCATTGAAGCCTGTACCAGGGAGCAGAACGCTTACAGTGCCACCCGTTACAATGGTCAAATTGACGAAGAACGGCTAGGCAGTATCTTGGCTTTCTATCAAGTAATGATTGACAGGTCCAATGCGCGTATCGTTGCATACACTGGCATCAAAGATCAACTGTAAGCACACACGGCTATGCGTGTAAGAAAGGAGGTGGGGTTCTTGCCGCTAACCCCCACAAATGTAAACCTTATCGTACTCTATGGGCAGCAAGCGCTTCAAAAATGCGATGAATTACTAACGCACTGGCAAGCCATTCTGCAAGAAACCGACTGGCAAAAGTTTATTTTCATCGTGGTAGGCGAAGCATTCCCTGCATTATCTCCTGAGCATCATCAAAAACTGCTTGACAGTGGTAGTATGTTTGCACTGTCTTCATGCGAAGAAAACATTGACCCCATCATTGACGAGATTCGCAAACGAATGGAACCAGGCACCAGCATACAAGTGCAATGCTTCTGTACAGACCTTGCGCAACACCATCCGTCCGTGGAAACGTTGCGTAGCCTTTTGGATCGTCTTGCAACACGCCTTTATCCATTAACACCTTCCTGTATTCTTTATTTGGTGTTACGTTCCATGCCAAACGTTCAAAGTGCGCAAAGTGCCTTTGCCAAGGCCGTATGCAAGCCAAATGATATCGTTTATCTGGTCAGCGACATTGACAACGCCTTTGCTGGCGTACCTGAAGCCTCGCTTTTGCGTGCCCTGTATGGAGAATTGCTGGCCAATAGCGCCAACCTACGCGTGTTGCCAAGGAATCAGCTTTTTTCGCTAGGCTACGCAACCCTAAACGCTAACGATAGCGAACTCGCTGACATCAAATGTCATTTGCTATCCGAATGGTTTCAGAAGCAAACGAACCTTGTTTTTAGCAAAAAAGAACTATGGTGCGTTCTTACCCAATGCAAAGATGGATCTTGGCCCGATATTCGCTTTCAAGAAAGCGTCGAAGATTGGTTACAGCGTAGCCTTGAGCAGGATCTGAAAACTTGTCTGCCAAACGAAGCGGCGCTCAAAAACGCGCGCATTCTCGCAAGCATCGAGGATCGCTCACCCGAGGAGTTGCACGAGCTAACCCGTACATTTTACGAGCTAAACCTTGGCACAGACGAACAGCTTCACAACCGTATGCAAGGCCGTGCAAATAAGCTGTATAGCCTCATATGTGCTAGGCTATCACGCAAGCTCAATGTAAACTGCGTTCCCAAATCAGCACTGTCTGAGTTTACGGATGCACTTCTCAGCATCTCACAAGACCCGCTGCCTCTTCCATCCGTGGACTTTCTCCCCAAGAAGCCGCTTGAATCCAGATACGCCTACGCGTTGCGTTGCCGAATGAACATGGAAGCAAAAAAAGAAACTTGGTGCCAAAAAAAGTTGTTGGTTACACTGGCAAAAGCGTTATACACCAAGTTCGAGGAGCTTTCGCCATTTTTTAGAAACGCGCAGAGCCTCACAAGCCTTGTACGCGCTCATTGTCTTACCCCCGATAAAGCGGGGCTGCTATCCATAAAATATCCGAGTTTTACTGAGAAAATAAGGGTTGCCATCACAAGCTTACCTCCATTCGCTTCTACACCAGAACCGCTTCTTGACGAGTTCGGTCAGCCTTCTTCCACCGCATGGAATGCCCTTATGAACAGCTGTTCTCTCAAGATCACGGAAGACTTACCGCCCGCATTCCAATCCAGCTTTTGCAAAGCAATCAATCAGGAGTACCAAGGTGATCAGCTTCAGAACTTCTTTGACAACTATCTGGCCCATAGCACGCGCATGCTGAGCAACATTCATGATATTGCGCAGGCACCTGATGGGATTTTCTTTGCCGACAATGCCTTTGCTGAAAACCCTTGGTTCAACAGACAGAAGTCTATTTTTGCATACAACGATAACGTGGAAGTTGTGAATCTCTACACACTGGGGAAAACACTGGAAGACTATCTTCAAGATACCAACAGCCTGTATTTTACGACACGCGACCCAGAAAAAGAAACGGAGCAAGCGGGTGGTTTCGTACAAAGGCTAGCAATCGTGGAAAACAATTGCCCAGTCGCGTTAGCTCAGCAAAAAGAGCCGGAAAGCAACACCTCAGCAAATTCCGCTCAAGAAAAGCCGCAAGAAGATCATCGTCCGCGTATAGAAAGGGTTGGCAGCCAGTACTTGCTGCGTTGGGACTGGCCAAATTATGAATACAGGCAGCAAGAGGGCTGGACAGGCGATATGGATGTTCCCGCCATCATAACACTAGCGCAAAATGGTATATCCATTGAACTTCCAAGTCCCGTTACCAGCGCCGACTATAATAAAAAGAATGGTTATATCTTACCCGCGCTTAAGCAGCCGGGTCCTGTAAACATTTCTGTATCCTATCAAAACCAGCCCTATATCAACGCAACCATCACTGGCAGAAAAAACATTGTGCGTTATTACATTGTACGCAACAGCAATTACAAAAGCGTACAGCAGCTACAGCTGGATCCAACAAATAATGATGATTTAAATCACATTATCTTGTCAGATGGTAAAGTGCTCTATCCACTGGCCTCCCGAAAAGCAAAAAATAACATCTTCTGTTTTACAAATCTGTCGCTATCAGCACAAGCAGAGTTGGTTCCATCACCCAAGGATCCTTACCCTCTGGTAGACGCAGAGCGCGCTACCTCAGACTTGCTCAAAATATAAACGCAAAGGGATGATCAAAGATGCCCAACGACCGTAATGCATGTTGCTATTGCGGCAAAGCAATCAAGCCAGAGGAGCTATTGTTTGCTTATACTACCAGTAATTCATCGTTTGCGGATATACGGCGCCAACTGATGTTTAAAAAATATATGGATGCTGCTCCGCTTGAAAACAATATGCTATATTGCCGTAGTTGCGATGGTACGGTAACCCAACGCTTAATTCTGCTTCCTAACGGAGACTGCGTTATCCGCACAATGCAGGAAAATGGCAGTATAAAAGTGCTTACCCACCTTTGCGATGGCACAACCCAAGAAGCCATTGAAGCAGAAGGCAAGCTTGGCGAGGAGGGTATGCCTACAGAGCTTGTTTTTCGCATTTGCGATGCGAAAACGCCCTCCGAAATAGAGCTTGACGATCTCACCAAGCAAAAAGGAACCTGGTTAAGTCGTAACCTGACAGATGAGCAAATTGAAGGGTATCATGCCACGATTAAGGAGGAGGAGCCCTCAAAGCCAAAAGAAGACGATGAGCGGCGCACTCGCACTTTGGTTTGTCCACATTGCCATTGTGCGTTGCCAACGAGCTTTGGTGAGTTTCCAACGCATGTGGTTTCGCTCTTTGGCGACCGTGCCGCTGGCAAAACAGAGTTCCTGCTTTCCTTGCTTCAACAGTTAAATACACAGCTAGGCACATGCAATCTAGGCTCAGTCCAGCTGATGGAAGAAAGCAAAACCTACCTGAAAGACCGTATGCAAGCATTCGAGACAAACAACGCGCCAGAAGCCACGCCTGTCGCTTTGCGCATGTTCCCGCTTGTGCTCCGTTATACCAATCCTGATCTTCGCGGCTATTTTATCATTTTTTATGACATTCCTGGCGAGGTTATTGAAAATCCCACGCTGATTGCCAATCACGATGGGCTGCGCCGTAGTAATACGCTCATGATTATGCTTGATCCCAACATGCTAAACAATGGCGGTTACTTCAGCGCACTCCATTTGGATGAAAATCAACGTGCCACTGAAAATCAACACGATTACGCCACCATGACCATCAATTCATTAACCAGCAATCTCACCACTACAGCCAACGCACTTTCCCTCGATAATGCCATTGTCGTAGCCACCAAGGTTGATCAGCTGCTCACGGTTGACAGTAAGCTCTTTGTATATTCCCCATGCCTTCTTAAGAGCAACAGCATCATCGCCGATCATAAAAATGGCATCAACCTTCCTGTATTGCGTAGGGTACATAAAGAAATTACCGATTTCTACGACGCCCAGCTTGGGCAAAGCAATCAAAACATCATTTACCAAAAATTCAACAAAGCTCTTCTGTTTGATTCCCATCCGGAAAAAAAGTTGGCTTTTTTAGCCGTCAGTTCCTATACGAAAGAAGATCGATCTGGTGAAGGCATCGTCTTTATTAAAGACACTTCATCTAATCAACCCAAGCATCGTATTATTGAGCCTTTTTTACTACTGCTTGCATGGTGCGGCATGGCGCCTATTAAAAATACTCCCGAATCGACCCCTGGCAGTCCACAGGCAAGCAGTCTCAAAAATCGCAACAAAAGCAAGCGGACGAGTCGTCGATGAATCACAGCCATGCTACGGATGCCAAAAGCAACCGTTCAAACCGCCATTTCATACCAAAACGGCTCAGTGAAGGGAGATTGTTTTGTGAAAGCATATCATCGCATCGTCGGCGACTGGCCTCAGGTGGGCTTCACCGTCGCAAGCGTTGGCTCTACGGATTTTCCTGCAAACAACTGGGCCAAAAGATTAGAAATGGCTCGTTTGCCAGTGCTTGCGCCATATCCTCAAAATATTGTTGCGGATGGGTTGGAAGAGCAGCAGCATATCTATGAGATTCAGCCATCCACCTATGGTGGGGTGATTGTTGTCTCCTCCGCCAAGGGGAGGAGCGCCGACCATCTAGGCCGCACACATAGCTATACGCATTTAACAGCCCTTGTGAATGTTCAGCAAGCCAACAATACCAGCGGCTCACCGCGAGATTGGCTTCGCTATCATGAGTTTCTTTCGTTGAAGGATTTTTGGCGGTATAATCCAAGCTTAACCACAAAAAATACCACGGAATGGTTCATCGGCTGTCCCACCGACTGGTCGCCTGAGCAATCCCCAGCCATTGCAGCCTGGACACAGCCTTTTTCAAAGGAGCTCTCAGAAGCCTTGCTTTTTTATTACTGGCGCACTGCTTCTGATAGAGCATTTGCACCTGAAAACGAACAGATGCAACCTATAGAGGTGTGTTTGGGAGAGGAACGAGATCGCTATCAATTAATCGCACAAGGCAAGAGCTTCTTGGCTGATTGCATTTTGGCGCATTTGCCCTTTGATGCACAATGGCTTGCCAGTATGAGCGTACCCGTGCAACAATCCTCCGAAGGCCTATTTGACCGCACTGCGTTAGTCATTCTCTTTCCAGAAGCAACCATTGAGCACAATCGGCGGCTTTTTGACCTGCGTGCCACTGGCAAGCATCCTTCGCTAGCAGCGGTTGAAAGCGAATTTATCCAGAGCATCCAACGCGGCGAACGTTCTGAATGGCTCAACATGGTTTGCAAAAGCGCAGGTACAGAAGCAGCAACAGAACCCATCGCATTTTTAGCTGATTTCCGCATTGTGTATTCTCTCTATTGCCTCCAAAACCAACCCCTGTCTTCTACAGCGTTCATTGACCTATGGAGCAGGTTAAGTACAGCCTTTCAAATGCGCCATGGCTTCACACAATCCCAAACAGACGATCTGCTATTGGATGTGGAAACCGAACTTCTTCAAAAGCTTAACCAGCAACCCGATCAAGCGCTTTCTGCCAATTGCTTTGCATTTCTGTTGAACAAAGCACTTCGCACAAGCAATGAAAAGCTCTATGCGTTCATTATGCCCTTGCTTGTGAACCATCTCAAGCGTCATGATCTGCCATATGTTGGCGAAACGTTGCTGCAAGCCGAGTGTAACCAGCACCCATCTGAAAACCGCCTATGTCAAACGCTTTCACGGCTTCTTTTTGAGGGTTATATTGAACCGCCTTTGGAGCAAGCACAGTTAGACGCACTCCTCAAGCCTGAATTTACCCAGCGTTGCAAAGCGAGCGAAGCACTGCAAAAAACCATGGCCTCATTCTGCAATGCTTTTGTAGCTGCTAACCCGCAAGCCAATTTGTTTTTGTTGCCACTGGCAATTTTGTATCTAAATCAAGAGGATTTACTCAAGCATACCTTGCTATTGCTTCACAGCAGCTATATTCACACGCTACCCGATGAGCGGCAGTGCCGCGATATTCGCAACGCTGCCGCTGCCCTCAACCCCGAAAATGCCGAGCTGCTTTTACAATATCAAATGGCCTGTTTTACAGCGCATCAAGAAGAACCCGAATCCGTTTATGCAGTCATACGCACCATGGGTCAAGATACAACGGGCTTTCTTTGTAGCGTGCTTGCTCTAGATGAGCACGCACAGCAGATGGAGCCTTTCACTCCCTCGCAAATCAATCTGCTTCTACAACAGCTATATCCACAGGTTCAAAATCCACAAGCGGTGCGCAACGCACTTCTTGGCTATGTTAAACGTGCTTTACAGGTGTCCATCACTTCACACCAAGACAATCTGTTATGGTTCAATGAACTGGATTTGGATGAACGCATCCTTCAGAAAGCAGACCGCATAAAAATAGGCATACTATATTTCTGCGTTGCCTATCAGGAGGGAACCAGCCTGCCAAATGCCGATTCCTTTCAGCTGATACTACGGTGGTGCGCTGTTGTTGCGCGCAATGCTTTTATTGCTGATTACGAACAACCCCTCAAACAGCTTTATGAACGCCTGGGCAATATAGGCCGCGAACAATTAATCGACCTTCTTCCCTTCTTTTCCAATGTTACAGACACGCCCTATGTGAATTCTGTTTTTTTAAGTTGTATGCAATACCAGCTGCGCAATCGCTGGCGCAAAGAAGCTTTTTTTCAAGCCATTATTACAGAGCGTCCCCAGTGGGCAAAAGGCGCGCTCACGCCGCAGCAACTATTGGATGATGAAACCATGCGCTGTGCTATGCAAAAAATGCGTGCTTCCATGGATCAATTTACAAAAGTAGCAGACTATGAGCAATGCAGTCAGCAGATTCTTCATTATTCGCCGCAAGATGCGTTTTATGTTTTGGCTCAAAACGCATACCGCGACTCTTTGGTCTCTCGCTGCGAGCTGATTTTGAGTAACTGCGCCACCGCAAATGAAGCACGACGAATGCAACAGCTGCTCGTTCATCAAAATCACCTTACCGCTGGTATCTCTCAAACCGCACAATTATATTTGCAAGTCTTTACCGAGCTGGATTGTTTCTTTAGCAACGAATTGCGCCGCTTGACAGACGATGAACTGATACCCAAAATACAACAGCACATTGCCAAACTGCAAAGCTGCCCTGATTGTACCATTTGCACAGCAATGTTGCATTGGTTGCATGATTTGTTCTTTGCTTCTCATCAGCTTTACAGCCTGCGTCAGCGCATAGCTGGGATTATGCTCTTATGCGCACGGCCAAAGCATCAACTAGACTGTAATGCATTTTTTCACTACCTCAAAGCTTCCGACGTCAACGCCCAAAAGCTCCTCGACCAGTTACAGCATCCGCCAAAGCAACCCTTTGACGACAAGTCCATCCAGTGTGTTGCCTATTTAGGTCTGCTCTTTCGCATGCTTGAGCAATGCGATGCCGCTTTTCCTGCCATGCTGCTGCAAGTGCTGATGCAACCCAATTGCAAACAATATACTGCCCATGTGCGCAAGGCTGCTCAGAAATCAACCAATCTATTACCATGGCTACGGCATGCAGATATAGCACATGTTACAAATCCTACACCTGCCTATCAAAATTGGCTCACAAACCCGAAGTAAGCTTGTATTGTCGAAAGGAGTTGTTTTCATGACCACTCGTGAAACACCGAACTGGATTGCGCTTGGTTGCGCATCGCTCTATCTCATTGGCTATCTCTTTTTACCATTCTACACCATTGTTGGCTTGCCCCTGAACGGATTGAATCTCATGCAGCATGTCAATGCCATCATGTGCATTCCCTTAATACTAGCGCTTGTGCTGGGACTAGCCTCTGTGGTACTTGACCCCCGTGTTAGCGTAGGTATCGGCATCGCAGCATTTATTGCCTCATTGATTCTCCTGCTGACTGGCCGCCCAATCGTTACCAGCGGCAACGCTCTCGTCAGCATGGGCTCAAATGCCTTAGCGCAATACACTGGATTGAATATCGGTTCCATGTTGCCTGTTTCTGCAGGCATTGGAGCCATCCTATGCCTCATTCTCATCGCGGTTTATGTAGCAGTGGAGCTGCTCATGAATTCAACTCACAAAAAGACAACGAACTATGATAATCCCTTCGCTGAAAACGAATATCCGCCATGGTAAACACTCTCTTCCCTTCCACACAATTCGCTCAAAGGAGTATGTCAGCATGCGCAATAGACTTTGGAAGATTTGTACAGCGGGAATCCTATGCGTCTCACTGCTTTTTTGCAGTGCTTCAGTGTTGTTCCCGCACGCTTGTACCCAAGCTGAGGAAAGTAGCCTCACCAGCAGCGTTGCCCAACAGCAAATGGTGTTTGCGCTAGCCGTAGGTAACAAGAACGATGATTCACAGCAAAGCAAAGACTACAATGCTGCTATGCTCGCTTTGTTTCCCCTTTTAACCGCGCGAGACAACCTGACTGTGAGCCTTTACAACCTATTTAACAATCGGCTCATCACGCCAGAACTGGCCTTATACGATTCTGCCGAAAATCAACAAACACTTTGGAACGAGCTGGCCGCTGTACAGCATATGAAAACAAACAACAGGTCTGCTGATTTCAGTGAATTCGCCGCCAACATGTCAGAGTACTCCACAAAATGGAAAGACGATACAGAGCTCTGGATTGTGGACGGACGCAGTCCCATTGGTATTGACATCGATAATAACAACGGTTTCAAGAAAGCGTCTGATATATTCATTACGCTTTTAGGGAAACATCCAGCATTCAAAATTCACTTTATCTATTTTACCAAACCAAACCTGTCACAAGGCGAACAGCTGATCAGTGACTATATTGTAAGCAACGTGGAAAATGGCGCAAGCCGCGTTTTTCAGCATCAGCTTGATTCCACACTTCCCCCATTCGACCTTTCAATAGCTGCCAATCAAATAGCTTTTGAAAACGCAAGCAGCAGTTGGCTGATCGGTGAAGCGCCTTCCCCAGCCATCCCCATTGACACAACGGATGCTAGCGCCAAGACTTGGAAGTTCACTTATGATCACATGCCATGGAACGAAGCAAGCGATACTTTGCTTTTGCTAACTCATAACAGCAAGCCAGAAAGCATTCAAATCATCCCCAAATTAGCTCATTCACCAGAAGCCAGCGCAACCGAATCAACGCCAAGTCCCATCCCTAACGATTCGCCAGCACCCATTCTCGAGCCTTCTGGTACGCCAGAATCCACCATTTTGTCAACCGATACTGCAACCCCGGCAACCATTATACCCACCTTCACACCCACCCTATCCGCCTTCGTAACGCCCACTGTCCCAAGCGATATAAATGCCGCGGACAGCCATGTGCAAACAACGCCGCTGAAATCCATTCAGTTTTCAACCCCAAAAATCAGCTGGCTCTTCTTGCGTAACCTTCCAGTGGGACAATACGAAATGATTGTTCAATATGCCAAAGCCACAGCACCCGCGTTACAGCTCAAGCCTCACTTTAAGGCTACACTTGGGCAAATCTGGCTTGAAGATAAGGACTGCAAACCGCTTATCAATGGCTTGCAATGGCAGCGAGATTCTCGCCCATTACGTCTTGTCATGGAAAATGTGCCCGCAGACCAAAGCAATCAATGGGAACCCAAGCTGTTGGTAAATAGCAATGCCGTAGAAGGTATTGAATTTTCTAAAGTGGAAAACGAATCAAATACCAGCTTTTGCACCTTCGAAATACCGCAGAGGGTGTTGGTGGGTACTAGTGTTATATTACAGCCAATGGTAACGCATGCCACACAGCCGTTTGTTGTGCTGGAAGGCAAGCCAGTTACAGTTCAGCTCGAAAACCGTACGCCCTTGCTCAAGCCCGAAGCGCAAACAGAATATCGTATTTTCCATCATAACATAAACCAAAGCAACACAAACGAACCCCCAGCGCAGACGGAAACCTCGCAAATCAGCCCTGAGGGAAAGCCCTTCACAATTGATTTAAATTCCATTGTGAGTGATCCCGATGCTGACGCCCTTTGCTTTGCGATCTCGAACTGTCTTTATACCACAGGCGGAGTTCAAAAAACCCTGCCGAAAAATATAGACGAGCATTTCTCATGCAATGATTTTGACCTAACCATCAATGATCAAACACAGCTCCTATTCACACCGCTCTCCGGGGATTTTGATATTGAATTAACCCTCACCGCTACGGAAATGAACGCACCAAATAACCCCGTCACGTTCACACTAATGCTCCATCAGGAAAGCCTTAGCACCTTGCTCAACGATTTAAAAATCGTTATGGCAAATAAATCCTTGCAAGCATTGCGCGCCAATGAATGGCAGGGAATACTTGGCAAGCCCACCGAGCTTTCCTTCCGCATAGATAACGCGGCTAAAATAATTCCTTTGTTCAACGAAGCACGAAAACAGTTGCCCGATTTACCCGAGCTTGCATTTCAAATTCCCTATACTATAAGTACCGAAGTCGTTGGCAGCAAAACGCAAGGAGATTCCGCCGCGCCATCTCAACCACTACAGGCAGTAGCAAAGCTATTAGAAGACGGAAACATAGGCTTTGATATCATCTTACCACGCAAATTAAAATTCACAACCTACAAGGTGGTTTTTGACTGTTCAAATACCAACTATCAAGGTATTCCATTACCGCAATTGCTATCAAAGCAACCGTATACTGTCATAATAAATAACACTGCCCCAACCGCAACAAACGCATTGAATAACGTCACATCCTTTCACGATGAATTAGATGGACCGCCTTGGAAAATCAATCCTATGTCACTAAAAGATATCGCTGGTTTGCATGACATTTCAATGGAAAAGCTCTTTTCAGATACTGAAACACCTGACAGCTTACAATACAGCATCAAAATTACTCCCATGCAAAACGTAATTGTTCCTTGCAGTCATGAAGTGCTCACTACCCAGGATGGTTGGATACCGCTTTGCAAGGATAAGAATGGGTTCCACCCGCTGGATATTTCCTTTCAAGCCTGCGGCGACTATCGCATTGAGTTTAAAGCTACAGACGAAGAAAAATCCACCAGTTTTCAGATCAACGTATCGCTAAGCTCCAGCTTCTTGCGCATTACTGCTTACATTGCAATTGCCTTAGGGGCTTTGCTGCTCCTTACCTTTCTCGTATTGCTCATTCGCTATTTGCGCCTACCGCAATTCAAGGATCTATCTGTAGCCATACACGTAAGTGATTGCGATACCACCAACCCAAACTTTTCACGAATGCTGCCCTTGCACACTTACCGCAAAAACGCCGTATCTCTGCTGGCGTTGGTTATGGCTCTGCAAGAACCTCTGCTGGATGAACTAGATGCCTCAACCCTCAGGGATGTTCTGCTAAAGCCATCCCGCAAAGGATATTGCGAGCTTTGCTCTGGCAAAATTGCACAGTCGCATCTGCTGCACAGAGTCAATGTTTCAACCTCTGCGCTCGACAGTCCTATGATGGTTACATCTGATACATTCATGCTGTGTGCCAAACAGAACCAAAACGAAACCATCATTTTGATGTTTCGAAAAGAAAATAACACATTTTAGAGGAGGCGCATCCTAATGGATCAATCAGATTGGTGCTCCTGGGATGGGAACGAAAGCAACGAAACCACTCGTAATTCGCATACTGGCACAGGTCATAAAGGGGGTATGAATCTCTTTCTTTCCGTTTGTAGTCTTTTAGCAACCGCCGCTGTAAGCTTCTTAATCTGCTATTTCACCAAAGATCTTGACAAGCGCCCTGCCGCTTTGATTGGACTTGTTTTTGCGTTACCTGCTGCTGCCGTTATGTTCTCTGCTCTTTTCACAGAAATGCTAACCGATGCCATGACTCCCACCTATAGCCGCAAGGGACAATTGGGCGTAGCCGCGGCAACGGTATTTCTCTGTTTCTTTGTAGGTTGCTTTGGAGAGATCATCCACTTCGCAGTATTTCAACAGCCTGTTCAATCTACATCCTCCAATTATATCCTATTGCTTGATAAAAGCGGCTCAATGGATGGCCCAAGCAATAATGAAAGTGAACGCGCTGTGTACACATTGCTCAATCAAACGCCCGACGGTACCAGCGTTGGCTTTGTTGCCTATTCTGACGTGATACTCAGCACCGTATCCTTTTCACCTCTCAATGACCAGAAACGAAATAGCATTATTTCAGCTTCCACCATCAGTATCCAAGGCGGTACAAATTTTGAGTTGCCAATTGAAGAAGCTCTTAACATGCTTCATTATACGCCTATCGCTGGTCAGCCAAAAACACAAATTATATTGATTACAGATGGAGTCGATACCATCAGTTCCGAAAAGTTTCCATTGTTGCGACAGCGTTGCATTGATCAAAACGCGAGCATCTCCTGTGTGCGTATCACATCATACATAGATTCTACTCTTGCCGAGCTCATTGTTGATACAAACGGCCTAAATCTTGAAGTACAGGATGCTAGTCAGCTTCTGGGCAATTTGCTCACAATCAACACTGTTTCTCAAAGCGAATATGATGTATTGCATAACCTTGAATCCGAAACCTATGTTACAGCTGCAATCATGCTAATCATCGAAGGTCTTTTGCTAGGAATCGCACTTTCACTCATGCTGAGCCGGCAGCATCAAAAACGTTTTCAAATCATTCTATCTCCACTCATGGGTGTGTGTGCATTCATCCTGTGTAAAGTAGTGTTTCCCATCAACGGTATGCTTTGGATCAACGAGGCATTGGCCTTTACATGCTACGGTATTGTGTTCATGAAAAAGAACAAATAGCGGAGGCACATTATGTTTGATGAGTCATGGAATATGCCGCTTGACATAGCGAATCATAATCAAACCGCCAAGCAAAGCCATGACTTCAAAAAACGATGGTTGCTTGTTTGGCTTATATTTGTGATCGCGTCCATCGCTCTTGGATTGCTTTGGCATGGCTCTTTACTGATATCTGATCACGGCAAAGTGTTTAGATATACGGAAGATGCACCTAACGCAGGCGAGCGCTCCTACCATTGCGATCTTTCCTTTGCCTCTTTTGGCGCCAACGACGAATGTGGTGTGCTTGTACTCCATGAGCAAACCCTCCTTGCTGTATACGAACCAAGCACCATCATCCAAACCGCTGATGGTATTCGTTTTTCTGGTACAGTAAAAAATCATACACAGGAGGATGAAATCCGGCCATGGGCACGGTTTGGCAACCGCTACATTGTACTTGACCCTGCGCCTCCAGTTAACACCGCTGAGCCTCTCATTCCTTTACAAACCACAACTGCTTTCAATGTAAGCAACACTCCTCAAAACAATGCGATTCGAGTCAGTCAGGCTTTCATGTCCGATGGTTCGCTTGAACTTACGTTTGAAGCGCTCATCAGTGGTTTGGAACCAGACATGGCTTACATTGCAGGAATATTAACCGCACCAACTAAAGAAACACTCCAGCAAGTTGGCAACGCAACGAAGCTTCATCATCAAACAGAAGCGACCATTTTCGCACAATATACAATCCCTGCATCAGCATGGACTGTGGGCGAGCAATACCAATGTGTTTGTTATTGGTATGCCTTTTCTGGTAATGGAAGTGGTTTGCAGTTAAGTGAAGCTTTTGCATTCCAGCTTGATCCCAAACCGCAGCAACAGCCCTTTGCTACACCCAGTTCCACAATTTCGGTTTCGCCTGCTCAGAAACCAATCCCCACCCCGCAAGCCACCAAGCATGTGAGCATAACTACGCAGCCGCATGCTGAACCTTCCGCCGCACTCTTTAAACTATATGGATTACAGCAACGTTACTTTATTCATCAGTTAAACGCTCATCAAATGCAGCTTTTCAGCATACTCTATGACGGTCTTTGCTCTTTTCAAGATGAAATCAGCCTCACAAATAGCTATTATTCAGAGAATGACTTTCAACTGGTTTCGTTTGTTTTGGAGAACGACTGTCCAGAGCTTATTCAGCTAGCCACCGACAACAGCACTCATTATTCTGTCAAAGCTTCCAATCAGGATGAAGTTGTCAGTGTCCGTTTTTCCTATGCAATGGATGAGCCAACCTTCCGCACCACATTTGAAGCATTGCGAAAAAAATTAGATTCATTATCGCTATTGCCCGGCTTCAGCACGGATGATTTTCAACGACAGCTCTGCATTTATCGCTATCTCACTGAAAATAGCTATTATGACAGTACCAGTGACCATTGTGCCTATGCCGATGGATCGTTTTTATACGGGTATGCAAAGTGTACAGGCTATGCAAAAGCCCTGTCACTAGCGCTAAGGTATTATGGTATTCCTTGTTTAGAAATCAAAGGCAACACTTATCAGGATGGCAAAATTTCTCCAACAGGGCATTTATGGAACATTGCCAAAATCAACGGTGAATGGTATCAGTGTGATGTAACCTGGGACACGCCAGAACGAGAAGCTGGCGTACCTGCCCCGAAGGATTATTTCTGCTATCTGAACATAACGGACGCGCAGATGTACATGGCACGAACGTTAATCAAAGAGGATTTTCCAAGCATGGTAATTCCGATCTGTACCGCAACACGTGATAACTACTTCAATAAAATCGGAGCACTCCTGACTGCTCATTGGCGCGAAGAAGTGCAGGTTCAACTCACGAAAGCATATCAAAATGGTGATCAGCAAATATTGATGGCCTTTTCAAGCGACGCATTGTTTAATGATGCGCTTCTTTCACTTCATGATGCAATTTCCGAATGGAGTGCTAAGCAAAAAGTGGGCATTTCCTTTACGCAGGCATACGCAGTGGAATCCCGTTGTATTTGTATTTTATCCATCGTTTTTGACTAAAGTCCCTTCACCCCTTCTCCACCCAAGCCATCGCCAAGCACCCCGCCCCTGTGTGCGTGCCAATCACACAGCCCACGTCCATCTCGCGTATGCTCTGCACATGCACGCCGCGTTCCATCAGCGCCGTGCGCAGGGCTTGCCTCGCCTCGGGGGAATGCCCCGCCGCTATGTACACGGGATAATATGCGTCAAACGGAAGCTCCGTTAGCTGTTCGCAAAACCATTCCAGCACGCGCTTGTGCCCGCGCTTCATGCCGTCTTGGCTAATCCTGCCGTTTTTCAGGCGCAGGGTGGGCTTTAGCTGCACAAGCATGCCCAAACGTGCGGAGGTTGCGTTCAGCCGCCCGCCGCGCACCAAATGCTTGAGGTTCTCCACCTGCCCAATCAGCCTCACACGGGGGATCAGCGCTTCTATGTTGTCAATCAGCTCCTGCGTGCCCAGCCCCTGCGCCCGCAGCCGCACCGCCTCGCGCACCAACAGTGCCTCCCCGATGGTGGCGTTCACAGTGTCCAGCACATGCACGCGCTCGGGCGATTTTTGCATGTCCCGCGCAATCAGCGCGCTTTGAATCGTGCCGGATATTTCACCGCTGCCCGTTAAGCAAAGCACCTCATCGCCTGCCGCAAGCGCGGCTTCAAACGCCTTTGAAAAAGCCTCGGGGGATACCTGACTGGTGGTAGGCAGGGTTTTGCCGCTTTCAAGCCGCTCGTAAAATTCCTCGCGCGATACCGTTACACCATCTAAATAAGCCTTGCCGTCAAAAATCACGCTGAGCGGCAAAACCGTCAGCTGTAGCTTTGCCGCCTCCTGCTGTGTAATGTCGCTCAAGCTGTCGGTCACAATTTGAAGCATGTTCATGATCCTCTTTCTTGAAAATATTGATTGATACTGCCCAGCGCATGCACCAGCGCCGCCAATTCCTCCGCATTCAAATGCCCGATGACGGAATCCGTCATTTGTCTGTGAAAGTCCTGATGCTTTTTGTTGACAAGCACCGCCGCTTCGGTGGCTTCCATGCGGTTGACGCGCTTGTCCGCCATATCGTGCACACGGTGTAAATAGCCCTTGCGAACCAAGGTGCCCACCGCCACGCTCAGCGACCCCGGGGTGATGCGCAGTCGGGCCGCCAAATCCGTCATGGTGCTCAGCCCGCTTTCCTGCGCCTCGCAAACCGCCTCAATCACATGCACCTCGCGTATGGATAGCCCCGGCTCAATCAGCGCGCGCTCCTCAATGCGCATGATGTCGTTAAACAGCGTGACCAGTACTTGGTTGATGGTTCCGTATGCCGTTTCCATAGCTTGCCCCGCCTTTCGCTTATAAATGCTTTGATGTTCAAAGTATATTGCCTGAGATAAGTGCTTTGAAGTTCAAAGCACTTTGAGTAGTATAGCACTCCTGCCCGCCAGTGTCAAGCCCATCTTTCCCCGCATATCCTACCCTGTGCGTAGCTGCGCACGGAAGGATGATTGCCATGATCCCAGTGAACAAGCTGATCCCTGTTTTCAAAAACGTCATCGGCTGGCCCTATGCTTCCCCGGGCTCCAACAATGCCAATGGCTGTGATTGCTCAGGTGCCTTTGTCTATGCCTATGGACAATTTCGCCAAAAAATATACCACGGCTCCAACCGCATGATCCGCGTTTTTTGCCGCGACGTGCGGCGGGTCACAAGCGCCTCCCAGCTACAGGTTGGCATGGCGATATTCAAAGCCCGCACCGACACCAGCGGCATGAACGCCTCCTACCTGCCAGGCGGCCAGTACTACAACCCCAGCTTGCCGTATGATTATTACCATGTGGGTTTGGTCACCAGCGTCAACCCGCTCCAAATTGTCAACGCCACCACGCCCGTTGCAAGGGTGGATACCGTGCTTTCTAAGTGGCACAGCGCAGGACTATTAAATGCGGTGGACTACGCTGACAGCCTTCCGCCCAAGCCTCCTGTCAACCCCGCTTGTCCCGCTTGCCCCACCTGCCCCTTGTGCCCGACCGATCCCACAAGCCCGCCTGTAAATGTCACCAGCGCCACCGTTTTCGCCGCCACAGGCAGCACCGTGAACCTGCGAAGCGAGCCTAGCCCGAAAGCCGTTGTGCTTGTGCGCGTGCCCGTGGGTCAGCAGGTAAGCGTGCTCAGCCAAACCAACGCAGATTGGTGGCGCGTCAAATATCAAAGCACCGTCGGCTCCATGATGTCCAAATTTCTGCGCTCGCAGGGTTAAGCCGTTTCACTGATTGCAGTGCTATGGAAGCGTTATGGAAGCGCCGCGAAAAACCGCTCAAAGTTCAAATGAAAAATGTTTTCACGTTCCTTTTCGCTCAGGGGTAGCGCCATCACCAGCGCTACCTCCTCCTCGGGCTTCCACATGGGGTAGTCCGTGCCAAAGAAAACGCGATCCGCACCATAATGGCGGATGATTTCCACCGCCTTTTCAGGCGCAAGCGCATACAGACTGCTGGAGGAATCCACCCACACATTTTCACGCCCTGCCAGCGCGCGCCAGCCCTCGTCCCAAACCGACCAGCCGCCCAAATGCGCGCAGATCGCTTGAAGCTTCGGCACCCGATCCAGCACCCGCGCCATGCGTTCGGGCTCGCTAAACGAATAGCGCGAATCGCCTATATGCACCAGCGCAGGCAAACCAAGCTCCGCCATTGCTTCAAACATGGCAAGGGCCTTTTCATCGTCCAAGGCAAAATGCTGAATGTCTGGGTGCAGCTTCACGCCGCGCAAGCCGCCCGCCTTCATGCGCTCGAGCTCCTGCATAACGTCTGGGTATTGCGGATGCATTGTGCCAAAGCCAATGAGCTGCGCAGGGTTGGCCTGCGCGGTACGCATTAAATAATCGTTGACGGAATGCACGCGCTCCCAGGTAACCGCAACGCTATGCACCAAAAAGCGCTCCACCCCAGCCGCCGCGCCATGGGCGAGCAGACCAGACAAGGTACCATCCATTTGCATGGGTATGCCGTAAAATTCCCCGATGGATTCCGCCGCCCGCGCCGCAATCGCGTCGGGGTAAATATGTGCGTGCGTGTCAATAATTCGCATAAAAGTACAACCTCCGCATATGAAAAAGCCGCTCGCGACATCCAGCGGATATCGCGAGCGGAAAGGGAATGCGGCAGCGATCTACTCTCCCGGGCCGTTACCAGCCAAGTACCATCGACGTGCTAGGGCTTAACTTCTGTGTTCGGAATGGGAACAGGTGGACCCCTAGGCTATTGCCACCGCAAAGGGTGAACTTATTTTAGTCGGACACATTTTGCTTGCGCTCATGTATCCTGACAACCGCATATGAGTATTTTCAAGATTTAAGTGTTATTCATTTCATTGGTCTTTTCTTAGAATCGTACTAAATCAAGCCTTCGACCTATTAGTATCATCAAGCTACATGCATTACTGCACTTCCACCGATGACCTATCAACCTGGTAGTCTTCCAGGGGTCTCTCGCATTGCTGCTTGGAATCTTATTCTTAAGGTGGGTTTCACGCTTAGATGCCTTCAGCGTTTATC
>JAVXND010000026.1:0-32834 GCA_036645955.1 Clostridia bacterium
CCTCTGTATGGACACCATATATGGTGTCCGCCCAGTTGGCGTTCACACCCTCCACATGCTCTCCGCACGCTCTCCGCACGTTCTCCGCGCACCTAGCACGCTCTCCGCACGCCTCCGCACGCCTTCGCACGCCTCCGCACGCCTCCGCACGCTCTCCGCACGCTCTCCGCACGCCCTCCGCACGCCCTCCGCACGCTCTCCGCGCACGCCCTCCGCGCACCCCTTACTTCTCTTCCCGATACCACTGCACAAGCGCTTGTGTGCCCAAATCGCCCTGATTCTCCGCCAGCATTTCTTCATACATCGCCAGCACCTTATCAAGCACAGGCAATGCTGCTGCGCGGCTGTCCGCTTCTTCTGCGGCAATGCGCATGTCCTTTACAAAATGCTTGATAAAAAATCCGGGCGCAAAATCACCCGCCAGCATTTTCACGCCGTTGTTGCTCATCTGCCAGCTTCCAGCCGCGCCCGCCGAAATGCATGCCAGCATGTTTTTTGTATCCAGTCCGCAAGCCTCGCCGTAGCGCACAGCCTCGCAAACCCCCGCAATCGCACCTGCAATGGCAATTTGGTTGGCCATTTTTGTATGCTGACCACAGCCCGCGCCGCCTGATAGCACAATGTTTTTGCCCATGCACGCAAGCAAGGGGAGGCATGCGTCAAAATCCGCCTGCTCGCCCCCCACCATAATGCTCAGCGTTGCGTTTTTCGCGCCCGAGTCGCCGCCCGAAACAGGCGCATCCAGCGGATGCAGTCCCCGCCCTTTGGCCTGCTGCGCAATCTGCTGCCACAGCACAGGGCTGGTGGTGGTCATATCAATCAAATACGCGCCGCTTTTTGCGCATTCCAAAATACCGCCCTTGCTAAGGTAAACCTCCTCCACATCCTTTGGGAAGCCTACCATGGTGATTACCGCATCCTGCTCGCGTGCGCACTCGCCCGCGCTTTGCGCCCATTTCGCGCCCTGCGCAAGCAAAGCCTCCGCCTTGCTCCTTGTGCGCGTGTAAACCGTTACAAAATGCCCATGCTGCATTAAATGGTGCGCCATGCTTTCGCCCATTACACCAATGCCGATAAATCCTATTTTCATAGCAGAATCATCCTTCGCTTTGAATTGCTTATTGCGCATTTAGTATACACTGTAGCAGGGCAAATAACAAGACGCACCGCATGCCAAAAGAGGAAGGAAGATGGCGGCTTCGTCAACTTGACTTCACCGCATGCTTATGCTAAACTGATCACGGTTTTATGGGGTATGCATTTTGAATGATGTTAGCGAGGAGGATTTCACATGAGCATGTTTATATTGCTTTGCGATCGGCGTAATGTTCATACGGTTGTGCGGAGCTATGCAATATCTTTATTGGAATTCGACTCGCTATTACAGCGTTATAGCGGGTAATCAGGCAAAAACGCAAGTGTAGCTTTGCGCTTTTCCCCCTTTTCTGATGAAAATTGATATTGAAGGTCACGGACAGCATTGCTTTATCCTTGGCCTTATTTTATTTTGGGCCGCTTGCTTTCTTTTCGGAAAGTCAAAGGCCCTTTTTGGAACCTTAAAATCAAAAAACAGGAGATATGATGATGCGTGGAACAAATATGTGCTTGTCATTGGGCTTGGATGTCATTTTTGAGCAAGCAGAGTTTAGAATTGAAAAGCAGGATAAAGTGGGAATCATTGGCGTGAACGGTGCGGGAAAAACGACGCTTTTTCGCGTGCTCATGCACGAGCAGGCGCTTGACAGCGGCGAAATATCAATGGAAAAGGCTCGAATTGGCTATCTCCCGCAAGAAATTATACTCAATGACAATGGGTTGACCGTTTGGGACTATTTGTTGCAGGGGCGACCCATTCAGCAATCAGAGGAAGAGCTCAACAAAATTTACGAAGCGCTTGCCAGCGAGGGCAGCGATCAGAGGGCGCTGCTTAGCAGAATGTCGGAGCTACAGGAGCTGCTAGAGTATTATGATTGCTACGAAGCTGAAAACATTTTACTTGAAATCATAGAAAGCATGGATATCCATTCAGAATTGTTGGAAATGCCGCTGAATAACCTTTCGGGCGGTCAAAAATCCAAAATCGCATTTGCGCGGCTGCTGTATTCCAAGCCTGAAATACTGCTGTTGGACGAACCAACAAATCATCTGGATCTATCCACAAGAACATTTGTAACCGAGTATCTGAAAAACTACAAGGGCATGGTGCTCATCATTAGCCACGATATGGACTTTTTGAACAGCATCATCAATAAGGTGATGTTTATCAATAAAGTAACCAAGAAAATTGCGGTATATGACGGTGACTACCATACCTACAAGGAAAAGCATGCGCAAGAGCTGAAATTACGCGAGTGCGCCATTGTTCATCAGGAAAAAGAAATCAAAGTATTGTCCGATTTTGTGCAAAAAGCGAAGCAGGCAAGCCGAACAAATCACCATCTAAAGCGGCTTGGCATAGAACGTGCCGCAAAGCTTGAGAAAAAGAACAGGGAGCTGCAGGTTCGCGATAGGGTGTATAAGCGAGTGAAAATGGATATTCGCCCCAAAAACGAAGGCGCTAGAACCCCGCTTGAGGTGGAAAATTTAACCTTTGCTTATCCAAACCGCCCTTATCTGCATCAAAATCTGTCGTTTGCGTTGCAGGGCAAGGAGCGCTTTTTGGTGGTCGGCGAAAACGGCGTCGGCAAATCAACGCTTCTAAAGCTGCTAATGGGCATTTTAACCCCCGAGCAGGGGCGTGTGCGCTACAACCCCAAAACAGAGATTGCCTACTATGCGCAGGAATTGGAGCTGCTCGATCAAGGCAAGCAAATTTTAGAAAATGTGGATACGCAGGATTATTCAGAGTGGCAGCTGCGCACAGCTCTCGGCAATTTCCTGTTTTACGACAATGATGTATTCAAAAAAGTGGAAACGCTCTCACCTGGGGAAAAAGCAAGAGTTGCCTTGTGTAAAGTGCTTTTGCAAAAAGCCAATTTGCTGGTCTTGGACGAACCGACAAACCATCTGGATCCAGAAACGCAGGAGATCATCGGAGGGAATTTCAATGTCTATTCAGGAACCATCATCGTTGTCAGCCACAACCCTTCCTTTGTGGAGCAGATCGGCATAAGCCGAATGCTGATTCTGCCCTCTGGACGGATTGAAGACTATTCCCGCGAGCTGCTGGAGCACTATTATAACATCAATACGCCAGAGGAAGAAAAGGAGCTGACTTTGGGCTCAACACATCAAAAATAGCATCGGAGGAAACTAGCACAATGGGTGGTACTGGGCAAGGTGAAAATGTGCTTTTGTCACCCTACTCACAGCATGCGTTTTCAAGGCTTCATCTCCATTGGGCACCTATCGCGCACTCACTCACGCTATTCTTTGTCGCGATAAGCCACAATCACCTCAGTAATCCTGCACCCGTTATGCTCAACGGTTTTTCCTTCACGCGGCGATAAGGTAGTTATAGATAAATGTCTCGAATATTCTGTTGGAGATCATGACTTTACCGTCGCAAGGAACAAGAACGCCATAAATGATGCCAATATCCGTGGCGGGGTTCAAGCCGTTATAGCTTGCAGGAATCCCCTCCACAAGAATCTGCACCAGCAGCGCTTTGAATTCATCGTGATTCTCAATGTTCTTTTGTATATCTTGAAACAATGAAATATCGCGGCTGTGGTATAGAACATTCTTTACTGCATCCATTACGCCCGTTTCCGTCCAATCCAACCGCTCGTCATCCATTGTTTTACAAAGCAGACTCACAAGGAATGGATAGCCGCCAGTATAGTAAAACAGGTGCCGCGCCACCTTCCCAGCATCCATGCCAGTATGGTGGTCGTCCTCATAAGCATGAAGCATGGTGGCAATCTCCAGTGCGGAAAAGCTCATGTCCACATCAAAACGTGCCGCAATATTCCACGGGCTGTTGTAGCCGTGTTTTTCATCTGGACGCAGCTTCATTTTCAGGTTTTTGATGTCATGAACGCCAGCAAGAATCACGCTGTGGAAAGCGGGCGCTTGATTTTGCTCCCTTTCCAAATACATGTCCCGAAGCATCCCCAAAAAATCCATAAACAGCTGATTGTTGCTGCTTTTGTCTACCTCGTCAATCATCAATACCATTCTGTATGAGGTGGATTGAATGAGTGCGGCTATTTTTTCTTCCAGCTTGGGCATGTTCAAGTTTTCCGAACAGCGAAGCCATTCCTCTGTGATTTGAGGTTCAATTGGATTTCGTTGCAAGCTACGAGCACATTTGAAGATAAAAGCTGAAATGAATTCGCCTTCGTCAGCAAAAACAGCCGTGCCGAAGCCTTCAAAGCTAATGCGTATGATGACAAATTGATCCCGCAGTGCTTTTTCCAGCAATCCAAGCGTCGTTGTCTTTCCATATTGACGCGCCCGATTCATGGTGAAATACTCACCCGCATCCACATAATCTCTGACAATCAGGTCAATCATCTTGCTGGTATCCACCATATAGTGAAGAGCGGGAATGCACGGGCCTGTGACGTTGAACCGCTTTTTCTGTGCCATACGCTTTTGACCTCCTAAGGCGCTGCAAGCTCGCAATGCTTGCCATTAATATACCATGGGTTGCAAGCCTAATCAAGCAAAGGATTATGGTCGAATAGGGAGCCACAGTCCCCCCTAAACCCCCTCGCGGTAAATAATTTCCGATTCCACATACGCCGCTTGATAGGATGCGCTCGGGTAATCCGCGCGAAACATCACCTCGCGCGCCAAACGCTTGCCTAGCAAGGCGGTTTGCACATCCACCGTGGTAATTTGATCCGCGACATTCGCATATTCCGCATTGTTATCAAAGCCTGTGAGCACAAAACCCGTCGGCACCTCGCGCCCGCTTTCCGCCAAATACCGCTTCACAAAATGCGCAATAAAGTCGCTCGCGCACACAAAAGCGTCTGGCAGGGTTTGAAGCCCGCTTAAAAAATCCGAAATTTCAGCATAATGGCTTCTTAACCCTATGTGCTCCGTCATGCAATACATGCGCTCCGCTTTGCGCCCGCATAGCTCGTGCGCATCCAAAAAGCCCTGATAGCGGTCGGTATTGGTTTGGGCATAGCCCACATCGCCAATAAAACCAACCCTGCCGCGCCCGCTGTCCAGCAAGCGCTTTGTCATTTGGCGAATCAGGTCGCGCCCTTCAATCAGCACAAGATCCCCGCGCAAGTCCGCAAACGGCAATGCAGGCACGGTATCCAAAAACACCTTGGGCAGGGGGTTGGCGGCAAGCATCCGCAATAGCTCTTCGCTGTAAATATTGAGCACAATCGCCCCCACCACAGATTCGTACCCAAGCGACGCAGGCAAAGCATAGCCTGGCTTGTAAGCGCTGGGCATGTAGGTATACAGCAGGCTGATATCGTGCAGTGCCAATTCCTTGGCAATGTGGTGAATAATCTGCATCCAAAAGGAGGAGGATTCAGGCCGCGATACCACCACCGCCACCGTGCGCTCCCGCGTGGGCTTCACCGCCTCGCCCGTCTGCGCATAGCCAAGCGCCTGTGCCTTGCCGGCAATCCTTTCCCGCAGCGCGTCCGAAACGCCGGGGCGGTCGGAAAGCGCCTTCCACACCGTAATGCGGGAAACACCCAGCTGGTCTGCAATGGTTTGCATGGTAGGCTTGCTCATTTTGACACCCCAATTCTTCCCTTTACTCTGCGTTTATCATACCCGAAAAAGCAACATTTGTCAACCAATTAATTAACATTGTTAACATCCCCGCGCGGGCGCATTTTATCTGTTTTAACCAAATATGATGTGCATATCAGTAAATATTTTCCCAACATTCTTCGCGTTGATTCCTCATTTGCTAAAAATGTTCAAAATTAAGCTTGCTTTTTTATAAACACTATGCTAACATAAACATTATAAAAGCAACATTCGTTAACAGCCGTAGTGCAAGCCCCATGTTTTGCATCCGCAATGCGTTTGATGAAGGAGGAAGCAGCGATGAGCCAACCGGTCAAAGTGTCGCCATCCGCAGGGCTGGCAAAGCCCAAAAAGCGTTTCCGTTGGACGCGGGACGATTTAGAGCTGAGCGTCCTCGGTTTCCCCACTTTTTTGTGGTATGCCGTGTTCTGCTATCTGCCCATGTTTGGGCTGATCATCGCGTTTAAAAACTTCAAGCTCGCCCCTCAGCACAGTTTTTTCTATAGCCTTTTGAACAGCGACTGGGCAGGCTTTGATAACTTCACCTTCTTTTTAAAGAGCAATACCTTTGGCATGCTGCTGCGAAACACCTTGCTGTATAATTTGGTCTTTATTGTTTTGGGCATCCTCATTCCCGTAACCCTTGCCATGATGATTAACGAGCTATACCGCAAGCGCGTGTCAAAGGTTTATCAAACCATGATGTTTTTTCCGCATTTCCTGTCTTGGGTTGTGGTGAGCTATTTCGTTTTCGCGTTTTTAAATCCGGAACGCGGGCTTATGAATGCCGTCATTGAGCTTTTCGGCGGCAAGCGCATCATGTGGTACTCACAGCCCAAATATTGGCCCTTTATCCTCACCTTTATGCAGCTTTGGAAATCCGTGGGCTATAACATGGTGGTTTATTTGGCCGCCATCACAGGCTTGGATCACTCCCTGTATGAAGCCGCCATGCTAGACGGCGCAAGCAAGGCACAGCAAGCCCGCTATGTCACACTGCCGCTGCTCATGCCCATCATCATCATCATGTTCATCCTCAACATCGGGCGCATCTATTATTCCGATTTTGGGCTTTTTTACCAAGTCACACAGGGCGTGCCCAACTCGCTTAATCAGGTGGCCTCCACCTTTGATACGTATATCTACATGGCCTTGCAGAGCAATGTAACCATCGGCAAAACAGCGGCCGCTTCGCTGTTCCAATCCGTCTGCTGCTGCATTACCGTGCTGCTGGCCAACTTCATCGTTTCCAAAATCGACCCAGACAGCGCCATTATTTAATCAAGAAGGGAGGGTTTTTGTATGACTGCTTTATCCCCATCAAAAAAACATTCCTTGAGCGCGGATGAGCTTAACCGCATAAAGCCGCGTACCAACGCACTGTTTAACCTCGTGTTTATCCTAGGCGCGGCCATCAGCGTTTTTCCCGTGATCTATGTGTTTATGATTTCCATTTCCTCTCAGTCCTCCCTGATTCACAACGGCTATAGCTTTTGGCCGCAGGAATTTTCGCTCAGCGCTTATGAGTTTTTGTGGAACGAGCGCAGTACCATTTTCAACGCCCTCTACATTTCAGTGCTTGTGACCGTGGTCGGCACACTGCTGGGGCTGTTTTTAACCGCCACCATGGGCTATGTGCTGTCCCGCCCCCAATTCCGTTTGAAGAACTTTTATACCTGGGTGGTTTTCATCCCCATGATCTTTAACGGCGGCATGGTCGCCAGCTATGTGATCGTGGCCAACACCCTGCACCTCAACAACACCATCTGGTGCTTGATTTTGCCGCTGGCGGTGTCCTCCTTTAACGTCATCATCTGCAAAACCTTCTTCCGCACCACCATCCCCGATTCCATTGTGGAATCTGCCAAAATAGACGGTGCTTCCCAATTGCGCATCTTCGGCAGTGTGATTGTGCCCATCTCCAAGCCCGTATTTGCCACCATCGGCCTCTTCCTTACCTTTGGCTATTGGAACGATTGGTTCCAATCCTCCCTCTACATATCAAACGATAAATTGGTATCTCTGCAGGCTTTGCTCAATAACATGATGAAAAACCTTGAGTACATCGCCAACAACCCCTCTGCGGGGCTCAGCCTGCAGCAATACAAAAACGCCATGCCCAGCGAATCGGTTCGCATGGCCATTGCCATCGTCATCGTAATCCCAATCGCGTGCGCCTATCCGTTCTTCCAAAAATACTTTATTTCTGGATTAACCATCGGAGCAGTGAAGGGATAACGAAATATAGAAAAAAAAAGGAGCAACGAAACATGAAAAGGTTCTCAAAGATTCTGGCGGTTCTGTTGGTTCTATGCCTGACCATAGGCGGGCTGAGCGCCGTAGCGCTGGCCGAAGATGTGGTCACCCTGCGTTGGGTTACCGTAGGCGGAGGCACGCCTAAGAATTACGATGCTTGGCTTGAAAAAATCAATCCCTACTTGGCCGAGAAAATCGGCGTAAACATTGCGGTTGAAGTGGTACCGTGGGGCGATTGGGACAACCGCCGCAGCGTGATCGTCAACACCAGCGGTGAATACGACATTCTTTTCACCAACACCATGGTTTATAACAGCGACGTAATGGTTGGCGCGTTTGCCGACATCACCGACCTGATCGGCACCGCCGCCCCCGAGCTGCAGGCCATGATTCCCGCCAGCTATTGGGACGCTTGCCGCATCAATGGCAAAATTTTTGCCGTGCCCACCTACAAGGATAGCTCCCAGACCGAGTACATCGTATGGGATAAGGATTTGCTCGACAAGCTCAGCTTGGACGCTTCCGAGGTTCACACCTTTGAAGCCATGACCCCCCTGCTAGCCGCCATCAAGGAAAGCACGGGCGAGGCCTCCTTCCCCATGAACAAGAACGGCGCAAGCTACCTGCCCTTTATGTATGACCAGATGAACGCAGGCCTGCCCACCTTGGGCGTGCGCTATGACGATGCGACCGCGAAGGTTGTATCTGTTTATGAGCAGGAAGACGTTATGGCCAACCTGAAGATCCTCCACCAGTGGTATAACGACGGCATTATCAACGCCGATGCCGCCACCAAGCCCGAAGAAAACAACTACAAGCCTTGCTCTCTGGCCCAGGGCTGGAGCCAAGCCGCTGTAACCACATGGGGCCCGAACATGGGTTCCACCGCTGTTGCCTATCAGTGGGGCGATACCGTGGTTTCCAACGAAACCGTTCGCGGCTCCCTCAACTGCATCTCCGCCAACTGCGCGCACCCCGAAAAGGCGCTTGCCTTCCTGCAATTGCTCAACACCGATAGCTATGTCCGCGACTCCTTCTTCTATGGACTAGAGGGTGATGACTGGGAATACACCGCCGACAAGCGCGTACACCGCAACAATGCCGATTGGAAGATGGCCGGCTACACCCAAGCGAGCTTCTTCACCGTAACCCCCACCGACGATGTGGAATTCAACCAGTGGGACGAGGTCAAGGCGCTCAACGAAGCCGCAAAGCCTTCTGTGCTGTTGGGCTTCACCTTTGACACCTCCAAGGTAAACGACCAGCTCACCAACTGCATTGCCATTTTCAACCGTTACAAGGGCGAAATTCTGACCGGTACCACCAATCCCGAGGAATCCGTTCCCGCGATGATGGCCGAAATGAAGGACGCTGGCTTTGATGCCATTCTCACCGAGGCGCAAGCTCAGGTAGACGCATTCCAAGCCTCTAAATAATTCATCCATCCATCCATAAGGGCGCGGCGGAAACGCCGCGCCCTTATGGGTTGTATGCCCACATTCATCAACGCACCCCGCATTTATCAACGACCCCCGTTCCCCGTAGGGACACCATACATGGTGTCCGCCCAGTTCGCGTTCACCCCCTCACAATATCACTTGCCAAACCCTCCCATAACCAGTATACTAACCTTTCCATTTCACTTTATTTGGAGGCATTACCATGTCAAAAATCATCGGTTCATCCATCCCCAATATGCCTTGGCAGGAGAAGCCCGCAAATATCACCGCTCCCGTGTGGCGCTACAGTCAAAACCCCATCATCGGCCAAAACGGAAACAAGCGCTCCAACAGCGTATTCAACAGCGCGGTGGTGCCCTTTGAAGGCGGCTTCGCGGGCGTGTTTCGCTGTGATAGCCGCTCCATCAGCATGGATCTTTTTGCGGGCAAAAGCGCGGATGGCATTCATTGGAGCATAGACGATGAGCCGATTCATTTTATAGGCGCAAGCCCCGAAATCCTGAACCGCGAGTACCGCTACGATGCCCGCGTTTGCTTTTTGGAGGATCGCTACTACATTACATGGTGCAATGGCTACCACGGCCCCACCATCGGCGTGGCCTACACCTTCGACTTCCAAACCTTTACCCAGCTTGAAAATGCTTTTTTGCCCTACAACCGCAACGGCGTGCTTTTTCCGCGCAAAATCGGCGGCCACTATCTCATGATGAGCCGCCCCAGCGATAACGGTCACACCCCCTTTGGCGATATTTTTGTCAGCCAAAGCAAGGATTTTGAATTTTGGGGCCGCCACCGCTATATGATGGGTGCCATCCATGGGGACGAATCCGCATGGCAAAGCACCAAAATCGGCCCCGGGCCCATCCCGATTGAAACCGATCAGGGCTGGCTGCTCATTTACCACGGCGTGCTCAACACCTGCAACGGCTTTGTTTACCGCATGGGCTGTGCTTTGCTTGACAAGGACGAGCCTTGGAAGGTCATCGCCCGCTCCAAGGATTATATCCTTGCGCCCTACGAGCTTTACGAGCGCGTAGGCGATGTGCCCAATGTGGTATTTCCCTGCGCGGCGCTGGCAGATGCGGACACAGGCCGCATTGCCATTTATTACGGCTGTGCCGATACGGTCACAGGGCTGGCGTTTACCACCGTGGACGAGCTTGTACGTTTTACCCAGGAAACCGCGCTTGCGCAGAAGTAATTTTGAAGGGGCAGAAAACCTATGGAATTTTTGAACAAACGCATTCTGGGCATATGCAACGAGCTGAAACGGTTATCCGTGGTACAAAAGGAGCCGCTCTACCATTGGCTGTTTAAAAAAGGAAATTATGTTCACCCTTGCGACGCTGAAGCGGCCAGCGAACCCTATTTGCCCTTTGATGCGCGAAGCATGCAATGGTTTGGCCCCGATGCGCATTATTGGTTTCGCACCGAATGCACCGTGCCAAACAGCATGCACGGCAAGCCGCTTTGGCTCAACGTGCGCAGTCAAATTGAAGAGTGGGACGATGCCAAAAATCCGCAGTTTCTGCTGTTTGTAAACGGCGAGGCTGTACAGGGCATGGATATGCACCACCGCGACGTGCTGCTTGAAAAAAGCGCGGAGGGCGGCAAGCGCTATACCCTTGAGCTGCAAGCCTACACAGGCACCCTGCATAGCGAGTTTCATCTGCTAAGCGAGCTTCGCGAAATAGACCCCGAAATTGAAGGGCTGTATTACGACCTGTCCGTACCGCTCAGCGCGTTTCCGCGCTTGGAGGAGCAGGCTCGCGCCCGCATGGATTTGGAGCGCGTGCTCAATGCCGCCATCAATTTGCTGGATCTTCGCGTGCCTTATTCCGATGCTTTTTTTGCCTCCGTGCAAGCCTCCCGCCAATATTTAGCGCAGGCGCTCTACACGGAGCTTGCGGGGCATAGCGATGTGATTGCCACCTGCATCGGCCACACGCACATCGATGTGGCTTGGTGGTGGACGGTGGAGCAAACCCGCGAAAAGGTTGCGCGTAGCTTTGCCACCGTGCTCAAGCTCATGGACGAGTACCCCCAGTACAAGTTCATGTCCAGCCAACCCCAGCTCTATGTGTTTTTGAAGGAACGCTATCCCGAATTGTACGAGCGGGTGAAGCAGCGCATCCGCGAAGGGCGTTGGGAGCCTGAGGGCGGCATGTGGGTAGAAGCGGATTGCAACCTCACCTCAGGCGAAAGCTTGGTCAGGCAGTTCATCCACGGCAAGCGCTTTTTCAAGGACGAATTCGGCGTGGATAACCGCATTTTGTGGCTGCCCGACGTGTTTGGCTATTCAGGCGCTTTGCCTCAAATCATGCAAAAATGCGGCATTGACTATTTTATGACCACCAAATTGGCGTGGAACCAGTTCAACCGCATCCCCAACGATACCTTCCTCTGGCGCGGCATTGACGGCACCGAAATTCTCACGCATTTGGTAACCACCGCCGATGTTGGGCAGGATGTGCAAAAGAGCTTCTTCACCACCTACAACGGCAACCTGCACCCCGATTCGCTCATGGGCGGCTGGCAACGCTACCAAAACAAAGACATCAACAACGACATTTTGATTTCGTATGGCTACGGCGACGGCGGCGGCGGCCCCACGCGTGAAATGCTTGAAAACTCCGCCCGTTTGGAAAAAGGGTTGGAGGGTCTGCCCAAGGTGCGTCAAGCCTTTGCCCGCACGTATTTTGACGAGCTGGCCGCACGCGTGCAGGACAACCCGCGCCTGAACACCTGGGAGGGCGAGCTGTACTTCGAATACCACCGCGGCACCTACACCTCCATGGCGCGCAACAAGCGCTCCAACCGCAAAGCGGAGCTTCATTTGATGGATTTGGAGCTGCTAAGCGTGCTGGCAAGCAAGCAGCTGGACTATCCCGCCCAAGCGCTGGATTCGCTTTGGAAGCGCGTGCTCATCAACCAATTTCACGACATTCTCCCCGGCTCCTCCATTCACGAGGTGTACGAGGTCACCAAGCGGGAATATGCCGCCATGGAAGCGGAAATGGCCGACCTTGACGCGGAGCGCCTGCGCCTGCTGGCAGGAAATGGCGGCGAGCTTGCGGTGTTTAACACCAAGGGCTTTGAAAGCAGTGAGGTGGTAACGCTGGGGTCATGCACCGCCGAAGCGCTTGCGGATGATTGCGGGCATAGCTACCCCGTTCAGCACACGGCAGACGGCGCAATCGCCTATTTGCCTAAGCTGCCGGCAAAGGGCTTTGTTTCGTTCTCCCCCGTGCAGGATGCGGTGGCCGCTTTTGCCTCCCCCAATCCCTTCGCGCTTGAAAACGGACGCGTGCTGTTCACGCCCTTTTATACCGCCGCCTTTGATGCGGAGGGCTTCCTCTGCGGCCTGTTTGACAAGCAATCGAGCCGCGAGGTGCTCAAAGCCAATCAACGCGCCAATCTCATGCGCGCCTTTGAGGACAAGCCCATCTATTACGACAATTGGGATATCGACATTTTTTACACCGAAAAGCACTGGGACGTTGCCGCGCTCACCCGCATGGAGTGGACGGAGCTAGGCCCCGTGCGCGCAACGCTTGAAATAGAGCGCCCCTACAGCCAGTCCGTGATTCGTCAAAAAATCCACTTCTACGCAAACAGCCGCCGAATCGATTTTGAAACCACGGTGGATTGGCACGAGCACCAGCAGCTGCTCAAGGTTTTCTTCCCCGTGGAGGTTCATACCGATGAAGCCACCTTCGACGTGCAATTTGGCAATGTAACCCGCAAAACACATCAAAACACCAGCTGGGATCGGGCTCGTTTTGAATCCTGCGGTCAAAAGTGGATGGATCTTTCCGAAGGGCATTACGGCGTAAGCTTGCTCAACGATTGCAAATACGGCCACTCTGTAAAGGACGGCTGTATGGCGCTCACGCTGATTAAATCAGGCATTGAGCCCAACCCCACCACCGATCAGGAAATGCACAGCTTTACCTATGCACTCTACCCGCATGCGGAAAATTGGCGTGCGGCAGGCACTGTTTGGGAGGCGTACAAGCTCAACCAACCCGCCCTGTGCGTGCTGGGCAGCGCCAAGCAGCAGCCCTTCTCGCTCGCCAGCGTTGACGCAAGCAATGTCATGCTCGAAACCATCAAGCAAGCCGAGGATGGCAACGGCTTCATCCTTCGCCTGTACGAAACCGACAACGCACTCACGCAAGCACAGCTGCAATGGAACGGCGCAATGAGCGGCGCAAAGGAATGTAACCTCATTGAGGAGGAGCTTTCCGACTTGCCTGTGCTCAACAATCGCATGGCCTTCACCCTCAAGCCTTATGAAATCAAAACCCTCCGAATTTTGCCATAAGGAGCCTTCACTTATGAATCTTTTGCCGCAACCCAAACAATGCATTTTTGGCAAAGGGCATACGACCCTAACCTATCACACGCAAATTATGCTTCAAAACACCGCGCCCCTGTCGCTTCTTCACGCGCAAATGCTTCAAAAATCCATATGCGAAGGCACAGGGCTACAGCTCTCCATTTTGCGGGGCAAGCCGCGTGCGGGCGATCTTGCGCTGGTCAAGGATGCAAGCCTTGCCCAAAACACCTACCAGCTTTCTGTGAAGCAGGAGGGCATCACCCTGTGCGCAGGCGGGGACGAGGCGCTTCTAAACGGCGTGCAAACCCTGTGCCAGCTGGTACTGCGCCATGGCGCTAAGCTGCCCCTGCTCCAAATAACGGATTGGCCCGATTTGGCGCACCGCGGATACTATCTGGATGTTTCGCGCGGGCGCGTGCCCACGCTTGACGCGCTCAAGCGCTACGCCGATCTGCTATGCCGCTACAAAATCAACGAATGGCAGCTCTATATTGAGCATACCTATCTCTTCCGCGATTTAAGCGAGGCTTGGCGCGATGAAACGCCCCTCACCGCCGAAAACATCATGGAGCTGGACGCTTATTGCGCCGCACGCTGTATTGAGCTGGTGCCCTCTCTTTCCACCTTCGGCCACATGTACAAAATATTGAGCACCAAAACCCATTGCGACCTGTGCGAGCTGGAAAACGCTGAAAAGGTTCCTTTTTCCTACACCTACGCAGGCGAGCACCACACCTTGAACGTTTCCAACAGCGGCTCCCTTCCGTTCATCAAAGGGCTGATACGTGAATACATGGCGCTGTTCACCAGCAAAAAATTCAACATCTGCGCCGATGAAACCTTTGATTTGGGCAAGGGGCGCAGCCAAGGCTTGGCGCAGGAGCAAGGCGAGCGTGCGCTGTACCTGCGCCATGTGCAAGCGCTGTGCGAGTTTTTGGTAGCGGAGGGTCACACGCCCATGTTTTGGGGTGATATTATGTGGCGCTTCCCCGAGGCTTGCACACAGCTGCCCAAGGAAACCATCTGCCTCAATTGGGGCTATTTGCCCAACCAGCGCGAGGATGAAATTCGCATGCTGGCAGAGGCGGGCGCAACGCAATACGCCTGCCCGGGCGTGTGTACCTGGAACCGCTGGTTTCCGCTGTTTCAAAGCGCCTACAGTAACATTGCCTGCATGTGTGCCCACGCCAAAAAATACGCCTGCATCGGCCTGCTCAACACCGATTGGGGCGATTACGGTCACATTGACCACCCATGGTTTTCCGTGCCAGCCATTATATACGGCGCGGCATTTGCGTGGAATGCACAGCCCGCGCCCTTTGAAGAATTGAATCAAGCCATTTCCTTCTTGGAATACGGCGACAGCTCCGAGCGCTTTATGGAAGCCTTTACAGCGCTCAGTGAAAACGAAGTTTTCCTCTGGCGAAACGCCGTTTTGTGGATGGAGGAGCCAACTCCCGAAAAGCAATCCGAATGGCTTGCTGAATTGGATTTTTCAAAGGTTCCCTCCGCCAATCAAGCGCTTTCCGACGCGCTTTGTGCGGCGCAGGAAGCCGCCCTGTGCATGCCCCCCGCCAAACGCGAGATCATCCAAGCGCTGGCCGTGGCTGCGGACGGCGTGCGCCTTTGGAACGAAATTGGCTTGTACATTGCCGTTCACTTTGCCAAGCAAGCCTTTTGCGCAAAAGAAGGCGCGGTGCTTGCCGCAGAGCTTGAAGGCTGGTATGCGGCCTATCTGCGCTTATGGCGGCAAAGCTCGCGCGAAGGCGGCGTAAGCAAAACCATGAAGCTCATCACCGATTATGCCGACATGCTGCGCGGCAGGGAGCACGCAAAATGAACCTAGCGCATGTATTCTTTCCCACAGAGCCGCCCAGCGAAAGCGAGCTTGCGCAAAGCAGGAAGCGCATCATTGCCGAAAGCGCCGTTGGCGCTGTGCTCTACGCGGTGGCAACGGGAAATTTTTACGCGGGCTACCTAAGCCAGTTGGGCGCTTCCATGTCCCTTTGCGCATTGGTGGCCTCCATTCCCCAGCTTGGCTGTGTACTGCAATTCTTTTCCCCCTTTGTGTTTGAAAAGCTCAAGCAACGCAAGCTTGCCATCGCCCTCTGCCTGATGACCTACCGCCTTTTGTTAAGCCTGTCCATGCTCCTTCCGCTTCTGTTGGGCTCCGTCATGGGCTCCGATGGCTTGATTTCGCTAGCCGTAACGCTTTATTTTATCGCGTTTATGGCGGCGGGGCTGGTTACGCCCGCGCTATCGCACATGATAATGGCCATTGCGCCTGCTTCCCGCCGCGGCTCCTTCTTTGCCCGCAAGGACATCATTGCCACCTGTGTCAACAGCATCGCCATGTTTGGCATGGGCAAGCAGCTGGATTATTTCGGAAGCATTGGTCAGCAGGAAACAGGCTATGCCGTCATTGGGTGCATCAGCCTGTTGCTTGCGTGCTTGGATGCGGCTTTGCTCCTAAGCCTCCGCGAAAAGCCCGCGCCCTTTGTAAGCTCCGTGCGCCTTCAAAACCTGCTTGCGCCCATCCGCGACGCAAAATACCGTCCCATGCTCCGCTACAACGTCATCGGCGGCTTTGCGGGCGGACTATCCGCCAGCTTTTTAATGGTGTACATGCTGAGGGTTCTGCACTTGAGCCACACCTTCATTACCACCGCCACCATTGCCGCCTCCTGTGTGGGCGTGATGGGCAGTTTTTTTTGGGGGCGCTATGCGGACAAAACCACTTGGAACGTCATCATCAAGCGTGCCGCGACCCTTTCCATGTGCTGCACATTGGGCTGGGGGCTGGCAACCCCCGCGCTTGCGCATGTGGTTGCGCCTGTACTGCTGGTGATTACATCAGCCTGCGCGGGCGGCTTGTCCATTGCGGGCATGAACCTGCAATACGCCTTGAGCCCGCCCGAAGCCAAAACCACCTACATCGCCATTACCTCCGCCATTTCAAGCATTTGCGCGGTGGCCGCCGTCAGCTTGAGCACAGCGCTACAGCCCCTGCTTGGGCAGCTGCTCGGTGAAAAAAGCATTTCCGTGCTGTTTTTGGTTTCCGCCGTGTGCGGTTTCACCAATTTGATTGTCAATGCAAGGCGCCTGCCTGCGGTGAAGTAAGGGGATGCGTAGAACCATAAAGCGCGTGACCCAGTCGCATGCCTTTGCCGTCACTCTCCGCCCCCGTCCCCTGTAGGGACACCATATATGGTGTCCTCCCAGTTGGCGTTCAGTGACACGTCGCACACGCCGCACACGTCGCACACGCTGCACACGTCACCCCCGTCATCCCCGGCACCCCCCGCCCCCCCCCCCCCCCCCCCCCACCCCCGTCACACCCGTCACACCCGTCACTCCCGTCACACCCGTCACACCCGCGTCACACCCACACCCGTCACACCCGTCGCACCCGCGTCACACCCGTCACACCATGTCAATGCACATTGCCGCCCGTTTCGCATACAAACCGAAACGCAAACTGGGCGGACACCATATATGGTGTCCCTACAAACCTATCGGCGCTCCTTCCAACCGTAATGCGCGTGATCCATCCGCGCGCCTTTTCCGTCACTCTATGCCACCCCCCGTCCCCTGTAGGGACACCATATATGGTGTCCGCCCAGTTGGCGTTCCACCCCCTACTCTACATCCATTCCCCCCACTACCCCCCAAAGAAAGGCCACACTATGCACACCTATGCCATCCAATTCAGCCCCACAGGCGGCACAGCCCATGTCATGACCCTTTTGGCCGCCACCTTCGCACCGCAAACCCACATCGACCTCACAAACCCCGATACCCCCTTTGCCGCCCTTTCTTTACAGCCCGATGATTTGTGCTTGTTCGGCGTACCCTCCTATGGCGGCAGGGTACCGCAAATTGCGCTGGAGCGCATTTCCCAAATCAAAGGAAATAACGCCAAAGCCATCCTCGTTGTGGTTTACGGAAACAGAGCCTACGATGATACCCTTTTGGAGCTTCAAAACACCCTGACCGCCTGCGGTTTTCAACCCATCAGCGCCATCGCCGCCGTTGCGGAGCACTCCATTATGCACCAATTTGCCGCAGGCAGACCCGATGCCTTGGATCAGCAGGAGCTTCAAAGCTTTGCACAAGCCATCCAAGCCAGAGCAAGCGATCCTGCGCCCATTCCCCCGTTGCAGTTGCCCGGCAAACAGCCCTATCGCACCTATGGCGGCGTTCCTTTTAAGCCGCAGGCCAATCAAAAATGCACGCACTGCGGCCTTTGCGCCGCTCAATGCCCCGTAGCCGCCATTTCAAAGGAGGATCCTTCCCGCACAGATCCAGCCAAGTGCATTTCCTGCATGCGCTGTGTTTCCCTCTGTCCGCAAAACGCACGCAAATTAAACAAAGCCCTTCTCTTGGTTGCCTCTCAAAAAATGAAAAAAGCATGCAACACAAGGAAGGGCAACGAATTGTTTCTATGATTCTATAAGTCCTTATTCCGCTTCCGGAAAACACATCTGTTCCATATAGTGCATGGCAAAGCGGCTGCTCCCGCCTAGCGGTACCGTAATGGCTTGCCTTGCTATGTCATCCGCCCGCGCCATCAGCGGCGTGCTTAACAGCAGCATCCCCGCGCCATAGAGCGCGGCATTGCCAATCACCCGTTCCCTGCCCCGCAGCTCCATGGGAAACAAGCCGATGGCAAGGGCGCTTTCCATGTTTAAATGACTGCCAAACCCGCCTGCAATGTATAGCCGCTCCACTTTTTCAAGCGGCACATGAACCTCCTGCGCCAATGTGCAAATGCCCGCCGATATGGCCGCTTTTGCAAGCTGTACATTGCGGATATCCTCGGGAATCAAGTACACCTCCGGGGTGAGGCACAGTTTCTGCTGCTCTGTCGCGCCTGTTTCGTCCACGGCTTCTTGCCGAAGAAACGCCGCAACCGCATCAATCAACCCCGATCCGCACAAGCCCACAGGGGGGGCTTCGCCGATGGTATGAATGCAAATTTCTCCTTTTTCAAGCCAAACGCGGTCAATCGCACCTGCGATACTGCCACAGCCCATGTGTATGCCGCTCCCCTCAAAGGCGGGGCCTGCGGCGGTGGAGCTTACATAGAGCTTGTTTTCATGCCATAGCGCAATTTCGCCATTGGTGCCCACATCCACCAGCAGGGCCGTCTGCACTTGCTCGCACATGCCGGAGGCCAATACGGAGCAGGCAATATCCGCCCCCACAAAGGCGCTCATGCATCTCGGCAAATACGCAGGCTTGCCAAACAGCAAAGCCTGCTCCCCAAACAAGCGCTCCGCGTCAAAGGGCGCATGGGAAAGCGCTTGCGGGTTTTGACCCATCAGCAAATAAAGCATGGTGGTATTGCCCGTGATCACCAGCATGGAAAGCTCCTCCCATGCCGCGCCGCACTGCTTGCAAGCCCTGCGCAATAGCTTTTCCAGCGTGTGCAGAAGCATATCGCCAAGCGCCCCAAGCTCTCCGTTCATGGCCGCGCCTATGCGCCCCATAACATCGGCGGCAATGGCGGTTTGCGGGTTTTGCTCCGCCGCACTGCCCACTGCCCGCCCCGTAGCCAGCTCGTAAATTTGAAGCGCAAGCGTTGTGGTGCCAATATCCACCGCCGCGCCAAAATGCCCTGCGGCAGGTTGGAATGCGGCAACACTCGCACCCTCGCCCACCTCAATTTGGCTCATTTGGCGAAGAGCGGGCAACAGCGCTTCACAATTCCCCTGCAGCCTTGCTTGGCATGCCAGCCTTGTACCTGCATGCACCTCCGCCGCACTAGGCGGAGAAACCTCGCCGCTCAAATGCACCGCGCATTTGCCGCAGCTGCCGCGTCCGCCGCAGGGGTGCGCATAGGCCAGCCCGTGAGCCAGCAGTACCTCCGACAACAGCGGTGTGCCTTCAAAGCTTATTTCTTGCGCTTGTCCGCCCTCTGCGCGCACGGTTAGTATCGGCATTTTGAACCCATCCTCTCCCTATTCAAACAGCACCATGCCAAAATAAGTGACGGTGTTCTGGCCGTTGATGTATTGCAGCGCTGTACGGGAGGTGGTGGAATACACGTCAATCCCATAGCTTTCAAGCGATGGCAGGGCTTTTTCGGGAAAGCGGCAGGGCAGATCGTCACGCTTTGCACATTTGCCGCACAGGCGGCATCCCCCTGCGGATAAATGCAGGAAGCCCGCCTTGAGCACCTTTTGAACCTCGCCCTGCAGTCTTTGCGAGCATTGCACATGCTGTGCGCCCGCCTCAATCATGCCCTCAATGTCAAACGAATCCTCAATGGCGTGAATGGTTTGGTACAACAGCGCGTGCGGGTAGCGCTTCACATGCGCCATCAGCGGTTCAATATCGCCCACATCGGGCGGACACATATAGCATTTGCCATAATTTCCGCAGGAATTTTGTTTGCAAATATCGCGGAACATGGCAGAAAGGGTAATATCCTCCGCCGATATGAGAGCGGCTTTGGTTGCGCCGCAATCCTTTGCCAGCGTAATCAGGGCTTGTTCGTTCATGGTTATGATCCTCCAATCGCCAGTGGAAAAGCGCGGTCAAACAGGCGGCGCAGGGGCTGAAACAGCACCGCCGCAGCTGCCGCATTGCCCGCGCAATGCAACAAGTCAAACGGAATCCCGCTTAGAAAATAAGCGGCCGCCGCACCTATGCCCCCCATAAATAGATAGGGAAGTGCGCACAAAAAGCCAAAGCCTAAGCCGTAGCTCGCCAGCAGCACAATCCAACCCGCTGTTCCCTTCATGCGGCGAAACAGCATGGCAAGCGCCCAAAGCACCGTCCACACATAGAGGTAGTTCACCCACCACAGGCCAAAGCCGTACACAAGCCCTTCCAGCAATACAAACACATAAATGATGCACAACGCCTTCCACCGAAAATACAGCGTGTACAGCACAATCAGCAATGAAACCAACTCGATGTTGGGCAGGGCGGCAAGCGCTACCTGCACGCCTAGCAACAACGCCGATAACAGCGCAAGCGTCACCAGCTCACGCACGCTCAGGCAGCGCTTTCCTCCGCTCATACCGCTTTTACCACTTGCTCAGCGTTAGTTCAAAGTGATCCCCATCCGCAATGGGGGTGGTATCTACGCCTGTGGTAACCTCTGCGCCGCCCTTGGTTACGCACCACCATTCCTGCTTGGCCTCATCCACGGTATACCCATCCACGGTTTTCACAAACAAGCCGTATTGGGATTCCTCACCCGCAATCAGCTTTTGTTCTTCCAGCGCACCGCGCAGATAGGCTTGATCCGTTGAAATGGAAAAGTCTTTGCTTTGCTTGTCTACGCCTACCACCTGCAGTGTAATTTGCTTTGCGCCTGCGCTCCCCTTAGGCATCCACAATGCATAGGCACCAAAAAGAAGTGCGGCAACCAGCACAAGGCAACCAATTCCCAGTAGAAGTTTTTTGTTTTTCATGACGTTTGTTTTCCTTTCGTTTTTACGGTAGGTTAGGTTTGAATTTTGAAACAAAAGGAAATCATCCCGCCTGACGGTGTACTCGCAATAAGAACTCGTATTGGAGTATGGATGAAGCATCGGGCAAGTCTTCCGGCTGCGGGTCACGGTTCGCGCGGCCTTCCCGCTCCCATGGAGCAGTGGCATGTACGCGCGTTCTCTCCGCTTACGGCGACGAGTTCGCTCAGGCTTTGCACCTGATTCCTTGTTGGGCTAAAAAATAGCACCCGATGTCCTTTGTGTTTGAAAGGGAATAAACCGCGTGTTTCTTACGCCGCGCAGAACTTGACTGCGGTATCTGCGGCAGTGGCGGCATCGGGCGTATAAGCGTCCGCGCCAATTTGCTTGCAAAACGCATCCGTTACAGGTGCGCCGCCCACCATGATCTTGACTTGGTCGCGAATGCCCGCTTCCTGCGCGGCCTTCACCACATCCGCCATCACGCCCATGGTGGTGGTCAGCAATGCAGAGCAGCAAATGATTTGGCAGTGCTGCTCCTGAGCGGCGGCTACAAAGGCTTCGGGCGAAACGTCCGTCCCCAGATCAACCACCTCAAGACCCTTGCCCTCCAGCATCATCTTTACCAAGTTTTTGCCTATGTCGTGCAGATCACCCTTGACGGTGCCAATGCACACCCTGCCGCTGGCTACCACGCCCGCTTCCGCCAGCAAGGGCTTCAGCAGTGCCGCGCCCTGGTTCATTGCGCGCGCCGCCACCAGCACCTCGGGTACAAAAACCTCATTGTTTTTGAATTTTTCACCAATGATGCTCATGCCCGAAAGCAAACCTTCCTCCAATATTTTCTGTGCAGGAATGCCTTCGTCAATGGCTTGCTGTACCAGCAATTTTACGTCCTTCGCCTTGCCTTTTTGAAGCAGCTCGGAAATCTGTTGAAGATCCATTGTTTATTTCCCCCTTGTTGCTTGTTTCCTACCGTGATTTATAGTATAATTCATTTACTGCTCTACTTCTTGTATTATTTTATGATTGTTTGGAATGTTTTGAGGTACTTATGCCTGCTACCATTTATGGACTGATTGCCAAGGATACGCTGAACGAGCTGCTCACGGTGCTTTCGGGCTGTTTGGAATTGCCCGTGCAATTGCTGGACGAGCACGGCGAAATGCTCAACCACAAGGGCGGGGAAACCAGCTATTGCGCATTGCTCAAAAAAAAGGTGTTCACCGGTACGGAGTGCGTCGATATGCACACGCAAGCGGCAAAGCGTGCGCAGGAGCTTGGCGAGAGCTATATTTTTGCCTGCCATGCCAACTTAAACCACATTGCATTCCCGCTTGCCAGCCACGGCACATTGCTGGGCAGCATTATTATCGGCCCTTTTTTAATGGATATACCCGACAGCACGCTCATTGTAGATTTGGCGGAAAGCCACGGCCTTTCGCCCTCCATTTGCCTGCCGCTTTACGATGAACTGCAAACCGTGCGCGTGCTCGCTCCCGCGCGCGTCAACCTCATCAGCAAGCTGGTGGATCATCTGCTGACCCCGCTGCTGCCTGCCGAAAGATTGCTTCAGCTCGAAAAGCAGGAAAAGCTCTACCAGCAATCCAAAATCAACGAAACCGTTCAAATGTACAAGGGTGCCGCCATCGCAAGCCACGACCGCTACCCCTACGAAAAGGAACGGGAATTGCTGGTCAAGGTCAAAACAGGCGATTTGTCTGCCGCCAAAGCAATCCTTAACGATTTGCTGGGCTACGTGCTCTTTACCGAGGGCGGGCAAATTGAGGTCATCAAGAGCCGCGCGCTTGAGCTCACCACGCTTTTGTCCCGCGTGGCCATTGAAGGCGGCGCTCAAGCGGACGATATTTATCACCTCAACCACCAGTTTCTTTCCCGGCTTCGCAATTTAAATGAATATGAAGCGCTCTGCTATCAGCTTCAAGAAATTGTGGAAAGCTTTGTAAGCGCCGTGTCCATGCCCAGCACGCAAAGCGGAAGCGCGGCCATCCGCGTAGCCATCCGCTTCATCGCCAAGCATTACGCGGAGCCGCTCACGCTTTCGCAGTTGGCCCGCGAGGTATCCCTCAGCCCCTCTTATTTTTCCGCGCAGTTCGCCAAAATCATGGGCATGGGCTACCGTGAGTATGTCAATTTTGTGCGGGTGGAGGAAGCAAAGCGCCTGTTAAGCGCTACGGACTATCCGCTTTCCCAAATTGCCGTGGCCATTGGTTTTTCGGATCAAAGCTATTTTTCAAAGGTATTCAAGCGCGCCACAGGCCTTTCCCCCCAAAAATACCGCTAAAGCTTCCGCGTTTTGGAGGGCGGCAGACCAAAGCGGCTTTTGAAAATGCGGCTGAAATAAAAGGCGTTGGCAAAGCCGGCGTTTTCGGCCACCTCGCGCACCGTCAGGTTTGTGGTTCGAAGCAAAACAAGCGCTGCGTCCAGCGCATCGTTTAACATATATTCCTTGGGGCTTTTGCCTGTGTAGCGCCTGATCAATATGCGAAAGGTGCGCTCGCACATGCACGCCCGCTTGGCCAGCTGCGCAACGCTCAGCCCCTCGCGCACCCCTTGGGATAACAGCAGTACCAGCTCATCCCCCCGCATTTGCCTGCCGCGCCCGCCCTCCATCGCCAGCCAATCCATGAGCCTATATTGAAACAGCGCTTGCGCAAGCTCCGCCAAGCGCCCTTTTTCCACCTTGAGCGCATCAAAGCAACGCTCAAGCTCCCCCTCCTCGCCCGGGGAAAGCGGCAATTCCAGCACCCTTTCCGTAGGCAAAATGGCAGGCTCGCCAAAAACAAATTCAAACCAATAAAAATGCCAGCGCTCATATTTCGCACGGTATGCGCCTATGTGCGCTTTTTTGACCAAAAATAACGCACCCTTGGGCAGTGCAAAGGTTTGCCCGTCCTCGAGCTGCATTTCGCCCACGCCCTCCACCGTGCGAAGCGCCACCATATCTCCCCCTTGCTTCATAGCACGCCGCACCGTATGGTAGCTTGCATCCGCGTCCACATGCCATACGGTGAGCAGGGTACAAGCCGCCAAAGCGGCGGGGCAGGCATTGGCCGACATCTCATTGCGCATGCTGTTTCACACTCCTCAAGGGCTGTTGTCTCTTTGGCTATTATAATCCACTTGTGCCGAAAAGTATAGGTCTGATTCCGAAAAAGCAATTGAAAAGCACGCGCTTTTTTTGTATACTAAGCACAATTCAAAGGAACGCAAATGGGAGGAACACAGCATGAACGATGGTGTTTTTGGCATGCTTCCGCGCGAGCAAATGTGCGCTGGCGCAAAGAAATATTGGGATTTCTATCAAATGAAAAAGGGCGCGGGCTTTTATCAGCGCGAGTTTGGCTTTTATTCCATGGACAAATGGCACACGCGTGACGGTCTTGACCCAAATGCCGATTTAAATAGCTTGTTCGGCTTCGATCCCGAAGGGCGCATTGATTTGCAGGGCATTGGCTGGTGCGAGGCGGGCTTTGAACCCGAATTTGAAGCCAAGGTGCTGGAGGATCGCGGCGAATACGAGCTTGTGCAGGATTTTGCGGGGCGCTCCGTGCTGTGCTTTAAGGGTCGGCGCGATGGCTTTATGCCCGAATATGTGGATCATCCCGTAAAGGACATGAAAACATGGGAAGAAAACTGCTTGTGGCGCATGAACCCCAGTACCCCCGAGCGCGATGCCAAAATGGCGGCGTATCTGCCCCCCGCAGTGGAAAAGGCAAAGCAGGGCATGTTCATCGGTCAGCAGCTGGTGGGCGGCTATATGTACCTGCGTTCCCTCATGGGTCCCGAGGGGCTTTTGTACATGTTTTACGACGATCCCGAGCTTGTGCATGCCTGCATGCGGCAATGGCTTGTATTGGCGGATTCCGTCATTGCCAAGCACCAGAAGGCGCTTACGCTTGATGAAATTTTCATCGGCGAGGACATTTGCTACAACCACGGCCCGCTGATTTCCCCCGATATGATTCAGGAATTTTTGTTTCCTTATTATCAACAGCTGCTCACAAACGCACGCCGCCGCCAGCTGGATCAAAGCCGTACCCTTCATTTTCAGGTGGATACGGATGGCTTGTGCGAGCCTGTGATTGACCTCTACCGCAGTTTGGGCATGTCGCACATGAGCCCCTTTGAGGTAGCGTCAGGCTGTGATGTCATTCGCACAGGCGAAAAATACCCCGACCTGCGCATTTCGGGCGGCATAGACAAGCGCATTTTGGCTTCCACCCCCGATGAAATCGACCGCATGGTGGATCGCATTTTCCCCGTCATGCAAGCGCGGGGCGGCTATCTGCCCACCTGTGACCACGGCGTGCCCGAAGAGGTTCCCTTGCAAAACTATTTGCACTATCGCAAGCGTTGCTTGGAGTTTCGTTAAAGGCTGTCAAAGACCCATGAAATGCGGCGCACATAGGGAGCCTGCGGCGTAAGCAAGGCCCCCATGCCGTTTGGAAGCGCCTCCGCCTCCAACGCCACCGCGCAGGCGGCCGCCGCCAAAAAGCCGCCCGAATACAAGCGCAGGGCGGGTTGATCGGTATAGAGGCGCATGCGCCGTCCGCTCACGGGGTCCTGCAATAGGGCGGCAGGGCTTTCCTCCCACGCACCTTTTTCCAGCACAAATGAATGGTTATAGCCGTTCATAAGCTCTGCGTCCTGCCCGCTTGACCGCAGGCGCTCCGCTATGGACACAGGCTTGCCAAAGTCAAACGCCGTTCCCTCCACCGCCTGCGTTTCCAGCGCGATATGCTCCGCATTGTTTCGGTAAACCCTTTGCGCTTTGATGCACAGCTGCTGCAGCAGAGCGGCATTTGAGGCAAACCCTCCGCCCAGCTGCCAGTATGCATGGTTGGAGAGGTTCACCCGCGTAGGCTGGTCCGTTTGCGCCGTCAGCACAAGCTCCAAGCGGTTTTGCTCTGAAAGCTTGTATTCCGCTGTGAATGTGCGGTTTCCGGGAAAGCCGTCCAGCCCATCCGCCGCAAAAGCGCGAAAACGGCAATGGACAACATCAAGCGAATCTTCCTTCCAAACCGCGCTTGAAAGGTTGTGCGCACCGCCATGAAGCTGATGCCTGCCCTCGTTGGGCGCAAGCGCATAGCTTTGCGCCCCCAGCCTGAGCCTGCTGTTGGCAATTCTGCCTGCAAAGGGCGCAAGCGTTGCGCCTGCATAGCTTCCATCACGGGGCGACGCAGGGGTCAGGGCAACATTTGCAAATTTTCCATGCCTGTCAGGCACATACACCTTATAAATAGCCGCACCAACGGTGCACAGACCTACCCGCATACCGTTTCCGTTGCAAAGCCAAATCAAAGCTTCTTCCATAGATATGTCCTCATTTCTTAGCGCTTTTGCTTTGCTTTTGTTCGTCTATGCCCTTTAGTATAGCGGTGCCCAGCACAGATGCAACCCAAACCGCCATAAAGCGCAAGAAATCAAAATAAATGGGCAAGGCAACGGAAAAAACGTCATGCAAATCGTGTTATACTTCACTCAACAAGGTTGAGAACAACAACGGGGGGAGGCGTGGACGAATGAATCACACACTGGAATTTCGAAACATCACCAAGTACTTTCCCGGTGTAAAAGCACTCGATGATGTCAGCTTCACCGCGCAAAGCGGCGAGGTACTCGCTTTTTTGGGTGAAAACGGAGCAGGCAAGTCCACACTGCTCAAAACCCTCAACGGGGATTATCAACCCAGCTCAGGCCAATATTTGCTGGATGGTGAGGAAGCCCACTTCCGCAACCCGCATGAAGCCATTGAGGCGGGCGTGAGCGTTATTTACCAAGAGCGCCAAATCCTCATGGAGCTAAGCGTAGCCGAAAACATTTATTTGGGGCGCATGCCAGCCAACGCCCTTGGCATTATCAACAAGCGCAAGGCCAACGAAATGGCCGAAGCCATCATTTCAGATTTTGGCTTGCCCTTGAAGGCCACCGATAAGGTCAAGGATTTAAGCGTCGCCTACCAGCAAATGGTGGAAATTATGAAGGCCTACAGCCGCGACAACCTCAAGGTCATCGCCTTTGACGAGCCCTCCGCCAGCTTGAGCGATTCTGAAATTTTAAGCCTTTTTGCCATTATCCGCAAGCTCAAGGGCGAAGGAAAAATCATCATCTACGTATCCCACCGCATGAGCGAAATTTTTCAAATCACCGACAAGGTTGCCGTTTTCAAGGACGGCCGCTATGTGGATACCGTGGTTACCAGCGATGTAGCCGAAAGCCAGCTCATTCAAATGATGGTCGGGCGCGATTTGGGCGATATTTACAACTCGCTGGATCGTGAAAAGGAAATCGGCGAGGTATTGCTCAGCGTTAAGAACCTTTCTTCCGATTATGTGGAGGACATCTCCTTTGATTTGCATGCGGGAGAGGTGCTAGGCTTTTCAGGCCTTGTGGGCGCAGGCAGAACCGAAACCATGCGCGCCCTCATAGGCGCAGACAAGCGCACCAGCGGTCAGGTTTGGCTGGAGGGCGCAGAGCTGGTTTGCCGCAGTCCGCACGATGCTATGCGCAAGGGCGTTGTGCTGGTGCCCGAGGATCGCAAAACGCAAGGCATTCTGGCCAATTTGGATGTGTGCGATAACATCAACATCGCCTTGCTGGAAGAGCATTCCAACCGCTTCGGCGTTTTAAGCCGCAAAGCGGAGGAGGAAACCGCCGCACGCGGGATTTCCGAATTCCGAATCCGCACCCCCTCGCCCAAGAAAAAAATTGTGGAGCTATCGGGCGGCAATCAGCAAAAATGCGTGGTGGCACGCTGGATGTGCACCAACCCCAAGGTCCTCATTTTGGATGAGCCTACCAAGGGCATTGACGTGGGTGCAAAATCCGAATTTTACCGCATGATCTGTGATTTTGCCAAGCAGGGCTTGGGTGTGATCCTCATCTCGTCCGAATTGCCCGAGGTCATTGGGCTAAGCGACCGCATCATCGTTATGCGAAGCCGCAAAATCATGGGCGAGGTTATGCGTGAGGATGCCACCGAGGACAAGCTTTTGGCGCTTGGCATGATGGAAACAAAAGCACAGGATGGGAGGAAGCAAGCATGAAGGAGCGTCTCAAACGGCTCATCGGCGGAGATAAGCTGATTTTGCTTGGCGCAACCGTGGTGGTATTCGCCCTCTTCACGGCGCTGAACAAAAACTTCTTTAGCTGGATGAACATCGTCAACATTCTCGTGGCAACCTCACTGGTGGGATTGGTGGCCATAGGGCACACGTACCTGATTATCGCGGGGCAAAACGACCTGTCGCCAGGCTCCGTGGCGGCGTTCTCCGGCGTGCTGGCGGCATTGCTGGTAAGCCAAGGCGTGAACCTGTACCTGACCTTCCTCATCACACTGGCAGCAGGCGCGTTGATCGGCGTGCTCAACGCCTTTATGGTCAACAAAATCAAGCTGGAAGCGTTTATTGCCACATTGGTTACGCAGAGCATCGTTCGCGGCTTTGCCTATATACTTTGCGGCGGCAAGCCCATCGCCATCGCGGATAAAGCCTTTATCCAAATTGGCAAAGCAAGAATGCTGGGCATTCCCGTATCGGTTTGGATTATGATTGTTGCCTTCATCATCTTTGGCTTTATATTGGCCAAAACGCGCTTTGGCCGCAGTATTTACGCCATTGGCGGCAACCAAAGCGCCGCGAGGCTGGCAGGGCTTAACCCACAGCGCATTGTACTGCTCGCCTTTGTCATGATGGGCATTTTGTGCGCCATCGGCGGCATTGTCTTTTCCGCCCGTATGAACAGCGGACAGCCCGCCGCAAACGTCAACCTCGAGTTTGATGCCATTACCGCCGTTATTTTAGGCGGCGTATCGTTCACAGGCGGCGTTGGCACCATGGGCGGCACCATCATCGGCGTTTTCCTCATTCAAGCCTTTAACACAGGCCTCACCATGGTCAACGTTCCCTCCTTCTGGCAGTACGTGGCAAAGGGCGCATTGCTGCTCTTCGCCCTCACGTCGGACTATCTGCGCAAGCAAAACCGCGAACGTCAGCTGCTGGAAGCCAGCAAGCGCAACGGCTAAGCCGCCGTCGCCTTCCACCGCGAATATGCCCAACGGGCATATCTATATTGCAAGGAGGATACTTACATGAAAAAGACACTGGCAATCATCTTGGCACTGGCTATGATTCTGGGTGCTACTGCCGCCGTGGCAGAAAGCAAGGGCATGATCTACGGCATTTACAAAGCGGGCGACCAAACATGGTTCATCGACGAGGGCGTGGCCGCTGAAGCCGCCGCCAAAGAAGCTGGCTACGATTTCACCTATGTGGACGCGAAAATGAACCCCGAAGAGTACCTCAAGGCCATTGACAACGCCATTGCCAACAAGGCTGTGGGCGTAGTGACCTGCATCCCCGACCAAACCATGTCTGCGGCAGCTGTGGATAAGCTGACCGAAGCAGGTGTACCCGTGGTTGCCGCTGATGATGCACTGCAGGATGGCGCTGGCGAATTGCTGGCTCCTTGGGTAGGCATCAACGCTTATGTCATCGGCGAAGCAAACGGCGCTTGGCTGGCCGACTATGCAAAAGCCAACAACCTCGTGGCCGATGCCGAATGCGCTCTGCTCATTATGACCATGGACACCGTTTCCAGCTGCGTACCGCGCGCTGAGGGCGAGTTTGCCAAGTTCACCGAGCTTTGCCCCGATTTCGATGCCGCAAAGATTTTCAAAGCTGACTACGACGGCACCACCGACAAGGGCAACACCGCGGCTTCTGCTGTGATTACCGCCCATCCCGAAATCAAAAAGTGGCTCGTGACCGGTGCAAACGAAGAGGGCTGCATTGGCGCTCTGCGTGCTCTAGAGTCTGCTGGCTTGGATGCGGATGCATGCGTGGTTGGTTTGGGCGCTTACATGGCCAAAGACGAATGGAAAAAGGAAGGCCCCAACGGCATGAAGGCTTCCGCGTACTTCTCCGCTGAGCTGGTTGGCCGTGGTTCCGTGAACGTTCTGGTTGACATGATTGACGGCAAAGAAGTGGAACAAAAGACCGCTGTTGACGCAATCGTTGTAACCCCCGAAACCTACAAAGAAGTCATGGGCGCGGCGGCTGAATAAGCTGTAGCACACAGGATTTAGAAGAAGCGCCCTGCGGCTGTAGCCGCAGGGCGCTTTGCTTATGTAGGAGGGCGGAGTTTTGATTATTAAGCACGTTCTCTGCCCTTGCTGCCCAAGGTAATCAGCGAAAGCACCAGCAGCAGGCACAGCAAGCCGCACAGCAGAAGCATTCCCTGTTGCATGCCTGCCTGATCGGACACCAGCCCCGCTAAAAACGGCACCACCGCCGCGCCCAACCCGCCGCCCGCAAACAAAAGGCCGGGTGCCACGGTAGAACCGGTAATGTAGCGGGAATTATTGCCCACCGTGGTGGCATAAATGGCCGACATCGATAGCCCCATGCAACCCACCGCCAGTATGGCCACAGCCGTTATGCCGCTAAAGAAGGTGATGCAAAGCATGCTTGCCAAAAAGCCCACGCATTCAATCACAAGCAAGCGCGAGCCGCGCACCTTGCTCCCCAGCGCCGCAAACAGCAAGCGTCCCGCAAGCATCAAAAGCCACATGAGCGATACCATCGTTTCCGAAGGAACCGTTCGAAACACAGGGTTGCTCTTTGCCAAATAGCCGGACAGCCACGCGCAAGCGGAGGTTTCAACCCCCACATAGACAAAGAAGGTCAGCACCCCTACATAAAACATAGGCTCGCGCAAAAAAGGCACCTTTGCCCGCTCCGTATTTTCCGCGTGCGCCTCGCCGCTTTCTGGAAATGGGGTTTTCAGCGTCCACAGCACCAGCAGCAGCGCCATCAGCGCAACCGTTGCCACGGGGATGCGCCAAGACAGGCCGTTTAATACAATCACCCCCACAAACAAGGGGAACAGCACCGCACCCACGGCATAAAAGGCATGCAAAACATTCAGCTTTGCGGCACTGCCGTGGTAAAGCTCCGCCACAAGCGTGTTAACCAAGCTGTTCACGCCGCCCCAGCAAAGCCCGCCCACAAATACCAGCCCATAAAACAGCGTCGGCGCTTGAACCACGGACAGCAGACCTATGCTCACAAACACCAGCCCCGCATACAGCAGCAGGGTTTTCTTTTTTCCAACCTTGCTCATAAGTATGTTGCCGCCCAAGCTGGCAATCAAATTGCCAATGGATAAGCAGCTGATAAGCAGCCCGCCTTGGCTATCGCTCCAGCCATAAGCCGCAATCAGCGTTTTGAGCGTAGAGCTAATGGTAAGCACCATGGAACCAATGATGAAATACGCAAAGAGGCACAATAAAAATAAATTGGTTTGGGCTTTGAACTGCTTCACGGCGATTCTACCTTCCTTCTTTAAGAACCAGCTCATTATACAGGGTTTTGAAGGAAATTGAAATAGCCGCTTTGTCATGGTACACTAAACTCAGGATGCAACCGATCCTTCCCGCTTCCCTGCACCAAAAGCGCCGCATCCTTTCAAAATCCCCCACAGGAGGTTCCCCATGACCATACGCCACCTCAAAATTTTTATCACCGTTGCAGACACGGGCAAAATGAACGCGGCGGCTGAAGCGCTCTACATTTCTCAGCCCTCCGTCAGCCAAGCTATACGTGAAATGGAGGATCATTACGGGGTTAAGCTGTTTGACCGTCTATCCCAAAGGTTATACATGACCGATGCCGCAAAGCAGCTGCTTCCCTATGCAAGGCACGTGGTTGAATCCTTTGAAGCCATGGATTTGATGATGAAAAACGCAGGCGAGCACCCAAAATTACGCGTTGGCGCAAGCGTATCCGTCGGCACCTGCCTCATGGGTGCCATTGTAGAAGCGGTGAAACAGCAAAAGCCCGCGTTTCACCTGGAGGTGGTGGTGAATAACACCTCCGTGATTGAGCAAATGCTGCTCAACAGCCAGCTCGACATTGCCGTTGTAGAGGGCGTTGTGAGCAGTGCAGACCTTATACAGCAAGCCCTGTGCAAGGATGAACTTGTGGTGGTGGTTGGAAAAGGTCACGCCTTTTTTCAAAAGGAATCCATCAATCTGCCGCAATTGGAGGGGCAGGCCCTCATTGCCCGAGAAAGCGGAAGCCTCAACAGAAATCAATATGAACGCTTGCTGGCAGAGGAGCACATCAGCTTGCGCAAAATTTGGAGCTGTACCAACACGGAAGCCATTAAAAATGCGGTGCTTGCGGGAAATGGGCTGACCATTTTATCCAGCATGCTGGTACAGCAGGAGGTAAAGGCTGGCACGCTCGCCATTGTGCCTGTTAACGGCGTGCGTGTGGAGCGTGAAATCAGGCTGATTTACCACCGCAACAAGTATTTATCCAAACAGCTTCTTGCGCTGATGGAAATCAGCCAGCAGGCTTTGCGCCATGAATACAGCGAGGTCAAGGTAACTTGACCTTGTTGGGACACCATGTATGGTGTCCGCGCTACCTTGCATGATTCGCCCCCTTGCGGGATTGGCATGCCGCGTTGCTGCATTTTCCCCTGCGGGGGGATCGTGCTTTTGCGGGATTGGCATGCCGCGCTGCTGCATTTTCCCCTGCGGGGGGATCGTGCTTTTGCGGAAATGGCTTTCCGCGCCAGATATGTAGGGGCTATGCGCCCCTACGACCCGCACAAACTCTTTTGGCGCAAAAGAGTTTGCAGAAAACA
>JAVXND010000027.1:0-32706 GCA_036645955.1 Clostridia bacterium
TATTTCACCTCGTCCCATGTGATGATGTGTGGGACATAACGCCTGTCAGGGCGAGCATCATTCGCAAAGTCATATGTCCCGCCAGTTTGCGCATTGATCACGATGATTTCACGGCTGAAGTATCCAGCATAATCTTTTACGGCTTGATCTGTCTTCAAATCAAAGGGCAGGGTAAGATCGCTGCGTGTTCTGCCTTTTGCGGCCCAAACAGGCATCAGAACAAATTCCTCACCCTTTTTCTCCGGATCAATAAAACCCATGTAGCCAAAACGCAGCTCGTTTAGCGAATACGCATAACCCTCCTCCACCTGTTGTTCGAGCACTTTCAGAATTTTTTCAAATGGAAGCAAGGGGATATCCTCTATGTCTACCACAACTTCTTTAGATGTATCTATGTTCACCCAAAATTGGCCGGGACGTTTAATACGCATAGCTATTCTGCATGACGGAACAGACGCAACGATTCTATCTTCAGATTCTGGTCCGTACTCGCTTTTCACTTCACGCCAGAAATAATCACCGGCAATCAGATGTGGTATGCCATGATAACTTGTATAAAAACAAAGACATTGAAAACCATTGCTCATTGAATTGCCGTAAGACCGCTGAAAATAACAGGTAAGCTCTTTGTCTTTCATAAAGGGCAGCCATTTTTGCAGCTCATTTATGGCGATAGCAGGCGCGTCCTCCCAAGGAAGTTCGGGGACAAAGGTGACATTATCCTCCAGCAAAGGAAAGCCCATTTCATCCTTTGGGAAATCATGACCGATGGTCTTTGTGAACCAAAAGTTATCAGTAATCTCAAACGATTCATCAAGCTCCTTCGTCGGCGGATCCCATGTGATACGCACAACTGGGACAGTATCCACCTCCGGCACCACGATGGGCACGTCTATGGACACCGTATCCCCTTTTTTGAGCTGCTTGTGAGCGCCATTTCTGACGGTGTACTCGCCCGTCCAGCGTTCGGGGATGGTTTCACGGATGTCCTTAATAGAAACGTACTTGCTTTCTCCAAATGCAACCATTGCAGAACAGAGTATGGTCAATAACAGTATAACGGCTGTGATGGGTCGAATTGTTTTTCTCATGAATGGCTCCTCCTTTGTAGTCGCCTGTATGGGCAAAGTGATTGGTTATTTTACATCGTCCCAAGTAATGATATCGGGAATGTAACGTCTATCTGGGCTTGTGTCATAAATAAAATCATAGGTTTCGCCTGTTTGTGCGTTTACCACAAGCCGGGATAAATCGTTATAGCCGTTGTAATCCAACACGTCCTGACTGGTTTTTAAGTCAAAAGGTATGGTGGGATCGCCGTTGGTTCTGCCTTTTGCTGCCCAAACAGGCATCAGCACATATTCCTCGCCCTTCTTTTCCGGGTCAATAAATACCATGTAGCCAAAGCGTACCTCATCCAATGAGTAAATGTGCCCTTCTTCCGCCATTTTTCCAAACACTTTCAAGATTTCGTCAAAGGGCAGCAAGGGAACGTCCTCTGCGTCCACGTCGATTTCCTTTGGAGCACATACCGAAGCAGCGTATTGCTGTGGGTCTTGTGCTGATATGCAACCATATGTTTGATTGTAGGGAACAGCAGGGCAGAGTTTGCGAAGCTGCGATAGATAGACGCTAGGAGCGTCCTCATAAGAGATTGTACCGATGTCAGCATTGTATTGAGTTTCCGCTGATACTCCACCATCGAACAGATGATTAAACCATATACCGTTGGCGTTGTTTTCATAAAGCTCCCATTCTGTTGGGTTTTCCGCCAGCTCCAAAGGTCCGCCCCAAGTGATGCGTACAACAGGCACAGCATCCACCTCCGGCACCACAATGGGCGCGTCTATGGACACCGTATCTCCTTTTTTGAGCTGCTTTCCATTACCCTTCTTGACGATGTAATCCCCTGTCCAACGTTCGGGAATGGTTTCTCGAATGTCCTTAATGGAAACATACTTGCTCTCGGCAAGCGCCGAACAGCAGGAGCAGACCAACAAAATCAATGCAGTAATTGCACTGATACATCTACGCATGGGAAAACCCTCCTTTGCTTGTTTACTTTACATCGTCCCAAGTGATGATCTCGGGTACATAGCGCCTATCTGGACGTTTATCGTTGTAAAAATCATACTTCTGACCAGTTTGTGCATTGATTACAATGACACCGTTGCTGCTATATCCATTACGATCGACTAATGCTTGCTCCGTTTTCAAATCAAAGGGTGTGGAAAGATCCCATCGCGTTCTGCCCTTTGCGGCCCAAACGGGCATCAGCACAAATTCCTCACCCTTTTTCTCTGGATCAATAAAAACCATGTACCCAAAACGCAGTTCGTTTAGCGAATACGCATAACCCTCTGAAACCTGTTCTTCTAGCACTTCCAGAATTTTTTCAAATGAAAGTAAGGGAATATCCTCTATGTCCACCCCAACTTCTTTAGAGGTATAGATGTTCGCCACAAACTGATCGGGACGTTTGATTCGCATGGCTATCATCGTTGCAGGAACAGCTGAAAGTATCTGCTTTTCTTCTGTAAACTGACCAAGTTCGCTTTTAAGGTTATGACGATAGTTGTCTGCTATCAGATGCGGTATACCGTGATAGGTGGTATAGAAATAAATATGTTGAATACCGTTCGTTTTCGAAACGCCATAGGACCGCTGTGAGTAACAAGTGAGTTCTTTTTCGCACATAAAAGGCAACCGTCTCTTCAGCTCCTGTTCAGCAATAGCCGGAGCATCTTCACAAGGCAGTTCTGGGTCAAAGGTAACATTGTCCTCCAGCAAAGGAAAAGTCATATCCTTCTGTGGGATATTGCAACCAATCGTCTTATATGACCAAGCGTCGTCAATCCATTCAAGTGATTCATCCTTCTCCTCCACAGGTGGTTCCCATGTGATGCGCACAACGGGCACTGCCTCGACCTCCGGCACCACGATGGGCACGTCTATGGACACCGTATCCCCTTTTTTGAGCTGCTTGTGAGCGCCATTTCTGACGGTGTACTCGCCCGTCCAGCGTTCGGGGATGGTTTCACGGATGTCCTTAATAGAAACGTACTTGCTTTCTCCAAATGCAACCATTGCAGAACAGAGCATGGTCAATAATAGCACAACGGCGGTAAGGGTACGGATTTTTTTACACATGAATTGATCCTCCTTCGTAATAGCTAACACAGGTAAAATGATTGATTACTTTACATCGTCCCAAGTGATGATGTCGGGGACAAAGCGCCTATCCGAGCGCTTGTCACCAGCAAAGTCATAAGTTTTTCCGGTTTGGGCATTAACCACAATGGAATCACAACCGTATGCACTGCGATCCTTTACCACTTGATCGTTCTTCAAATCAAAAGGCAGGGTAAGATCGTTGCGTGTCCTACCCTTTGCGGCCCAAACTGGCAACAGTACAAATTCCTCTCCCTTTTTCTCCGGATCAATAAAGCACATATAGCCAAACCTAACTTCGTTGATCGAGTATGCATAACCGGCAACTATCTGCTGTTCGAACACCCTTAAGATTTGGTCAAAGGGAAGCAGGGGAATATCCTCCACGTCCATCCCAATTTCTTTAGCTGTATCAACATTCGCCCAAAATTGACCTGGTCGCTTGATGCGCATAGCTACTTTGCTCTGCGGAACTCCCGGAAGGTCCTTCTTTTCTCCCGAGTTAGGCACATACTCACTCTTTACTGCGTGCAGAAAATAATCACCGCCCAGCAAATGCGGTACGCCATGGTACGTTGTATAGAAATAGAGACATTGGAAGCCGTTGTCTTCTGAATCTCCATATGAACGCTGAAAGTAACAGGTGAATTCCTTGCCTTTCATAAAGTGGAAATATTTATTGAATTCCTCAACGGCAATAGCTGGGGCATCCTCCCATGGAAGATCGGGATCAAAAGTAATATTCTCATCCATTACGGAGAAGCCCATTTCGTCCATCGGGAAATTGTGACCTATTGTCTTTGAGTCCCATCGATTACGGTTTATTTCAAACGATTCATCCAGTCCTTCCACAGGCGGTTCCCATGTAATGCGCACCACAGGGACGGTGTCCACCTCCGGCACAACAATGGGGACGTCTACAGACAACGTATCACCTTTTTTGAGCTGTTTATGAGCCCCATTTTTGACGGTATAATCCCCCGTCCAGCGTTCGGGTAGGTTCTCCCGAATTTCCTTGATAGATACATAGTCATTCTCGCACATGGCAAAAGTCGCAGAGAAGACAACGGTAAGTAGAATCATATAGAAAGCGACTGCGCGTAACGGTTTTTGCATAGTTGTACCTCCTTTAGAAAATATGCTTGGCAAAATCATCATTGTTACTCCTTCTCATTGTAAAATTTCGCACGGGTCAGCTCCCCTCGGATCAATTTCAATCCGCCGTTCGCCATCTCATACACCACATCACAGGCTCTTTCTATATCGGCAGTGCTGTGGCTGGCGAGTAAGATACACCTGCCCGCGGCTTTTTGCTGCTGCAGCAGCTGATGTATTTCTTGACTTCCCTGTGCATCCAAGCCGTTAAACGGTTCGTCAAGGATCAAAACAGATGGATTCTCCATCATCGCCTGTGCAATTCCAAGCCTCTGGCGCATGCCAAGTGAGTATTGCCCCACAGGCTTCTTGTCGTTTGGATCAAGTCCTACCAAGCGGATCACTTCATTTATGCGTTCCTTATCTGCCTTGTTGCTTATACCAGCCAAAATGGCAAGATTGCGCAGAGCACTGTAATGCGGCAAAAATCCAGGGTGCTCAATGATGATACCCGTTGAGGGAGCAAAGTCACAGTCCTTACCGAGCTGTTTACCCAAAACTTTAATGGTGCCGCCAGTAGGCTGTGTAAAGCCGCAAATGCATCGCATCAGCGTTGTTTTGCCGCATCCGTTGGGGCCAACCAGTCCATAAATCATAGACGACTCAAAATCAATGGTGATTTGATTGAAAACGCTTTGATTTCCATACCGCTTCTCCAGATTGTTTATGTTTATGCTTATCATATCAACCACCGCCTACGCTTTCTCGCCGCTGTCAAAGATAAGATCACACCGCTTGATACGGCGGAGCATCAACAGATAGAGTACACCCATCACAAACGTATAACCCACCAGCACAGCAAGCAGAATACCTGCTTCGTTCAAACTCGTCAGCCACTGATGATTGTGAAACATCGCCACACATGACCCCCAGGAGGAAAAGTATGCAGGAAGCACAATCCCTTGAAAAGCTTCTACAAGAATAATTCGATCTGCCATAAGAATGAATACATAAGCGATCACGCCCCAATCGCCATGCCCGTACAAGCTCATGAGCAAAATCAAGCTCGTCATTACCATGCGAAAAGCGATCATAGGCAGCTGTGCCAACAGATTCGCAACCGCAGGAGAAAGCGTTTCGGCAATTGATAAGGAAAGAATACTCTCGTGCTCCGCCAGCAGCCCTTGCGCTGCGAGCGCTGGCTCTGTCCAGCCCGTACCAGGGCTGGCAAACGGAAGCATGAATAGACCCACAAAAAGCACCATTACCATTTGCATAAACAGCACGGCTCCAAGGCAATAGACCAGCTGCGCATTCAGCCATGCCGTGCGATTTGAGCGTATGATGTGCTGGTACTGATAGTTCATTTGCCGCGGGATTTCACTGATGGTAATCAGAAACAGCACGCTGGTGATGGTAATATTGCATCCCTTCGAAAAGCAAAAATGAAGAAGCTCGCCCCAGTGCGCCTCATGGAAATGCGTAAGCGTCTGCCCATAGGATTCAGCCTCCAAATAGCATATGCCCACCATAAAAATCATCATCAGGATCGTCCTCGGTGAGCGTAACCACGAATCCAAGTTGGCAAAAGCCATCGAGAGGATAGGCTTCCAACGGTTTGCTTGCTGACGCTTTTTATCCATGCTGTGTACATCTCCTTAGCCCAATCCAATAAAGAACAATGGCAAGTAGCAACAGGCAAAGATATACCGTAACGGAGCTCGCCATCACAGGCCATGTAAGTCCATCATTGAATAAGTCTACTGGGCTAGGAAGATTCAAACCGGTAAGGCGGTTCGGCAGTCCGCGTAACCACAGATAGAAGATGCCAGAAGGAACAACGAGGGTTAAAAGCTGATCGGGCAGCCAAATAGAAACAGCCAAAGCCGCGACCGACCACACCGATGAGGTGAAGCCAATACCCAGCGCATGGGACATATACATAGGAAGTCCATAAGCCGCCTTGTACCATTCGTTGTAAAAGCATCCATCGCCAAATGTGAGCACTTGCTCCATGTGATGATCCGGGTCAGAAGGCGCGGCAAGAAGCCACCACAGCAACGCATGAAGGAGAAATGGGAGCATACACGCGCAGGCACCGCTCACGGCGGCGACCGTTATTTTTCTTCTGACATAGCGCTTAAGCGAGGTACGCTGTACCATCCACCAAAGATATCCTGTTTGCCGTTCCTTCACACCTTCGCCTGCATACGGAAAGCACGCGCAAAAGGGGAACAATAGCATAAAGCCGCCGAAATAAATCGGATAAACGGCGTATTGCAGGGATGACATTCCTTCGACGAGAATCACCGCGTTTTTTTCGGGGGTATCCGCCCATTCGATGGAAAGCCACTCCGGTAAGGTCATGGACAGCATTCCCATCAGGAGTACGAAAATGCTGACCCAAAAACGAAGACTGCAAAATACGCGCTTCATTTCCTGCCGCATTTCTAGCGCACCTCCTGCCAAGAAAACCATTGCGGCAGTTGATCTCGCTCTCGTGCTTTGTCATAAGGCTCGATCAGTTCTCCCGTCTGGGCGTTTACCACAAGATCGAGCACTTGATCCGTTTGCAGCCAAGTAAGGCCATCAGGCACCTTCACAGCATCCTTGGGATTGCTTTTATAAAGACAGCGCAAAATCCAGCAAGGGAAAGCAATGTAATCCGTCTTGTCAGCTCCGCGAAAGACCATATAGGCAAAGGTAAGCTGATCTGCCTGACGGATATTGCCCGATGCAATCTTTGCTTCATAGGCAGAGCGTACTTTTTCAAAAGAACACAAGGGAATGTCCTCGGCGAGCATGCCGATCTCATCCGCCGCTGCAGCAAACAGATTATACCCTCCGCCAAGTTGATCAAGCGCAAACGTTGCGCGCCCCAGGTTCAGAATGGGCTCCAGCCGATAATGACGAAAAGTTTCCCGAATATCCGTCCACAAAGGAACGCCATGCAACAGCTGCTGTGCACAAATCAAATAATAGCCGCGCTCACCATATGCCTGATTTTGTTTTTCGTCCCATAGCTCATCGGTTACAAGCGCATATCCCCGGTTCGTATGACAGTCACAAGGATGCTCAAGGTCGAAATGAGTTTGGGACAGCCCCCATTGGTCAAACTGCCGTTTTGCTTCGGCTTTTGCCTCACCCCATGTAAGCGTATTGTTTTTTGCATATACCGCACCATCGTCAAGCTCCGCCACACGGTGATAGGCTATTCTCGAACCAATGTCCTGAGAAGGCACTGCCATTGGATCTGGCTTTTTCACAATATACATTCTGCCCACGGTATTCTCAAATTCATCCACGCCATCCATCAGCTGCTGTGAGATGACCGCCGGTTCCCGCGGTGCAATGCGAAGAACAGGAACCTGCTCCGCTTCGGGCAAGTGAATCTCCACATCCATGTCAATCCTGCGATTATGCGCAGTATAACTTTTTTCCCAAGCTATGCCTGCTTGTTGCCGCAGCTGCGCCATAGAATAATAATCATCTGCAAATGCCAAAGCGGGAAAAAGGAAAAGAAGCGTGAACAACACAGTGAATCGTTTCATGTAGCTTGTCACCCCCATCATGGTATCAATTTGTCATAATCGCCTGTTCTTTGATCGGTGCTGTTTCGATCCAAGAGAATACCCGTCTGCGCATTGATAATCAATGCCCCATATTCAATGATGCCGCGCTGGGGGACCTCCTTACCCGTGTAGTCGCGTATCTCCTTTTTGGGGTTGCTGACATACCAGCAGTTGATGCGCCATGCTGGAACGGCATAGTATTCGCACGTTTCCATCCACTCACTGCCTGGCTGTATCGTAATGCCCGGACGATTGTAAAGCACATAGCCAAGCTCGACATCAAAGACTCTCCGAAGGCAGCCTTCTATGATTTCCCGTTCTAGCGTTTCCTTTATAACCGAAAAATCACACAGTGCCACATCCTGCGCGATTGGTGTTTTCTCCTTCACAAGCAAACCGACAAAATCAATGGAATCTTCCGACAGGATTCGATACATCATATTGGTTGCTGTCGAAGGGACTTCTTCGGCATACTTTTCAACGCCGTTGCGTGCGTGTGCCAGAATCGGTATACCATGAAGCAGCTCTTGCATGGTAAAGCTGTAATATCCCGACATAGGGATTGGGACGTTCTGTGCATCCACCCAATATACAGCTTCTATGCTCTCCACACGCGACTCCCGCATGCCAAATCCAACTTTTGATACAAGCTGAGCAAATTGAGCCTGTGCTTCGTCAAGCGTAAGAGCATTACCGGGAAGATACTGTTCATCCGTGTTGAGCGCAGCAGTCAAGTCAACCGAAATACATTTTCTGGGTTTCACGTCTTTGGCAAACGCCTCCGCATCCTTTGGCGGCTCTCCTTTGCCCACATTAAAGATGGAAGCATAGGATTCTGCATACCAAGCCTCTCCGAACAGTGTAATATCTGGAAGCCATGGGTCAAATTCCACTGTACCTATTGGCATACAAGCCACCTTCGGAAGCGTGGGCTGGACATCTACCTCTACCGTTCGCCACTTTGTTTCATAGCTTTGCGTCCAGCGAGGAATCCCTGATAGATTCAATTCGGAGATGGAATAAAAGCGGCTCGCTGCATAGCATACCGTTGAGCAGCTGGCAATCATGCCTGCAATAACGAAACAAAGTACTTTTTTCATGCTTATTCTCCTAGCTATTGTTGCCGCTATTTGCTGGTATCATGCCCTTGTCCTTGTGGAACACCATCACGTAAGCGGTATGGGCTGTCCAAAGCATTTTGCAGGGACATTTTCCGTCCCCCCCAAGCAGGGTTTTGGCATCTTGCGTACATGCGCTTGCTCACCTCCTTGCATGCTTACACTATAGGACTAGAATCTACTGCCATTTGTTCATCTGCTGCAATCTTTTTTTATTTATCCCCTTCAATTTCATATTTTTGAGCGCAATCAAACAGTAGGCCAGAGCTTACTGCCCTGGCCTGCCTCTCACACCACCGTGCGTACCGTTCGGTACACGGCGGTACAACTGCTTAAGTATCATGCTTTGTCATTCTACTCACATGATAAAGCTTATCAGAATGATTTTTTTCATGAGTGGTTCTCCTTGTTCTCTTTGGGCTATTCCCTTCAATTTTCAATGCGTTACTGCTTGGAGAGCATTCGTCTGGCCGCACTGGATCGTTACTCTGCTGGTAATTTAACAGGAAAAACATACTTCACCGCAGGATCGTCACCAAGCAAGGACAGGGACATTGTTTTGGGCAATTCATCCGCTGAAATATCTAGTATCATATGGGAGGAACGCCACACAGTGCTGCCATCAGCTTCTGTATAACCGCCTGCTTCATAGTAATCAGATGGATGCTCAAAGGGTGTTCCTTCACCATCTGTCAGTATAAACTGACCATTGCCAACCAGCGTATTGTATTGTTCAAAATCACCGCCTGTGATTTCAAGCGTTAAATAGAAAGCAACGGGGGTAAGCTTTGCTTTGGTGTACTTCACTGTCAGGCCTTCCATTTGATAGTGCGGCTCTGTCACTAAATTGATACAGGCAGCACGGGCTTTGGATAGGTTTAGCTTGCATGAAACAACCAGTTCTGTACGCTCATAGCTTTCCAATTCATTTTCGTTGATGCCTCCAAAGCAATGCATCAGCCCCCCTGTTTCCGGATCGGGTAAAACAAATCCGTCCCCTTCGGCAAGGATGTAATATCCTTCCTCTGTTTTTTTCTGGGCTTCCTGCTCATTAAACCTGTTCATGATATAAACAGGTTTGCGCGGATGGTACACACCTACTGTCATTTCAAAGTTCAATAGGTCACCCTCCGCTTCGCTGGGAAGCCGAATGATTTCACCATCCTGCAGCGTTCCCTCATTGGACCCTCCGGGTAGCCACTGTCCATCAAAGCCATCATTGCCATCCGACTGAAGAACAGCACCATTTGCATGCAGACGCTCTAGCTGCAGGAAAACCGGGGAAGCTGGTTTTGCATTACAAACCGTCCAGTCCAGCGCCAGCATTTCACCATCACACAAAATGCTGTTGACGGTTAATGTTACCTGTCCATCGGAGGTTTGAGCTTCTATGTTCTTCACTAAAAAAGTGGCTTCTGGCTTTTCAGCTCCAAATACAAATTCCATCACATTCCAATGTATGACGGCAGCCACAGCTCCCGCTAGGGCTAAGGTGAGGACAATCGCAAGGATCAGACCAAATGACCGTTTCGTATTTTTCTGTTTTGCTTTTTCGCTCCTTGCCATTACTCTCTGTGCTAAGCATGGATTAGGTTCCAACCCGGACAACCTTGTTTGTACAGCATGCTGAAATTGCTCTCTGAGTTTCTGTTCATTCATAATAGTGTCCTCCTTCCAGCACAATGCGCAGCTTTTTCGTCGCCCTTTTGAGCCGATTGGATACTGTTGGCGACGATATTCCCAGTGAAGCTGCGATTTCTTTGACGCTCATGTTTTGAAAATAATAAAGAAGTATTGCTTCCCTTAATTTTACAGGTAAATTCATAACCGACATGATGAGTTCCTCATCCTTGGCTTCAAAAGCAACAGATGCCTCTGGCAGCATATCCGGCGTGATGCGACGATCTATATGACGGAGCCATGCCGATCGTTGCATATCACGGCATATGTTGATGGAAATTCTGATCAGCCATGTTTTTTCGCTGGATTCTCCGCGAAAATCTTGTATGGCACGATAGGCCCTTAGAAAGGTTTCCTGCACTGCATCTTCAGCAAGCGATGTGTCTTGAAGATACAGATAGCACATGCGAAGAAGCTCGGTCTGATACTGAACAATCATTCTTTGCAATATTTCTTCATTTGTACCCTTTGGGGTTGTGACAGCTTCCATTCGTGAGCCACCTCCTTACAATGATTTAGACGAAACAAAGCAAAAATAATTAGAATGCTTTGGAAAGAAATTTCGGTTTATTTTGATTTCTCTGTTTTTTCATCCTTTGTCATTTGGTCCTGCTGCTCCATAGCCCTCAGGGGTCTTTCACCCCCTGGTGATTGCCCATGGCAGGCGCGCCAAACACACGGTGCCGGATTGGTCAAAACCAATCCGGCACCGCCCTGCCCCGCACTGTCAGGTGCGTTATTCCTCCGCCGCCCCTTCATCCTCCAAAAGCCATTCGCTGTAGCGCTCCTTGGGATAAATCAAACGAATCATGCGCACCATGAACGTCAATTGCTCTTGGGTATAATACGAAGGGTATTTTTGATACAGCACACGCAGTACCGCAAGGCTGTGCACATGAAGGCTATAATCGTTCAATTTAATGAAGTTGGCAGAAAAGGGCGTAAGCTTGTCAAAAACCAGCCCCATGATATCGTCCGTAATCCGCTCGATTTGCTCAATCCCCAAGCGTCGGCTGTGGTAGTTGTCTGAAAGCACCGTCATACTGCCATGCGTAAAATGATGCAGGCTTGTAAGCACAAAGCTTTCCAGCTCATCGCGCAGGCTCTCCAGCGTTTGACGGTAGGGCGCATAAGCCTGTAAGCGTGCGCTTACATCCGTAACAAAGGGGTTGGAAGTCAAAAAAAGAGAGCCCAGCCAGGGTCTAAGGATTTGTTCCACTTCCATTGGCACAACGGGCATCGCCATGGATTTTTTCCCTCCCACCCGTGTCAAGGCGACAACAAATTTTACATCTATCCTTATTTCTACAAACTTTGCACGGTTTCCTTGTTTTTTTCATTAAGAAAATACGCATTACGGTAATCTTTTCTTTTGAATTGGATGTTCATCCCTATATTTATGTATATTAATGAAATATAGAAATGTCAAGCGCCAAGTTTAGTAGGAATCTATCCCCCTTATACCACAGGTTGATAAACAAGTTTTCAACATGTTTCTGCTATGCAAAAAGACGGCAAAGAGGGATACTTGTCAAAAGTCCGCGTCTCTGCTATGATAAACAGGAAATGCGGAATTGCTCATGCTGTTTTCCACAAGAGCGTTTTCCACATTATTTTTGCCTTAAAACGTACCAATGTGGAAAACAATTACCAGCTTTTATGAATAATATACATAACGGAAGGTTGAATGCTACTTGATGAACGGGGAAGAGCTTTGGGGAAATGCATGCGTTATCCTCAAAGAAGAAATGGTGCGCGTCAGCTATGACACGTGGGTAGAAAACGCGCTCAAGCCCTATGCGGTTATTGGCGACAGCCTGCTGTTGGAATGTGTCAATCCCATGATGCGGGAGCTGGGGATCAACCGCTTTATGCCTCAAATTCAAAATGCCGTAACCACCGCCGCAGGCAAAGCCCTCAAGGTGGAGGTGCTGTGCCACGACGAGCTGCAAAACCGCGTCAACGAGCTTGAAGCGCGCAGTACTGGCGATACCTTGGCGCATTTAAACCCCAAATACACCTTTGACACCTTTGTGGTTGGCTCGGGCAACCGTTTTGCGCACGCGGTTTCCCTTGCCGTGGCAGAGGTGCCCGCAAAGGCTTACAACCCGCTGTTTATTTATGGCGGGGTGGGTCTTGGCAAGACCCACTTAATGCATGCCATCGGCCATTATGCACACGAGCTGTATCCTCAGCTCAACATTCTCTACATCACCAGCGAGGATTTTACCAATCAGCTCGTGAACGCCATGCAAACCAACCAAAACCAGCAGTTTCGCGACCGCTTCCGCAATGCCGATATCCTCATGGTGGATGATATTCAGTTTATCGCAGGCAAGCACGGCACCGAAGAGGAGTTTTTTCACACCTTCAACCACCTGCGCGAAGCAGGCAAGCAAATCATCATGACCAGTGATAAGCCCCCCAAAGAAATTCAAAAGCTGGAGGAGCGCCTTTGCAGTCGCTTTGAAGGCGGCTTGATCGCCGATATCCAGCGCCCCGATTTTGAAACACGCCTTGCCATTTTGCGCAAAAAAGCAGAGTTTGAGCATTTAATGATCGACAACGACATTTTGTCCTTGATTGCCGAAAAAATTGAAACCAACGTGCGCGAGCTTGAGGGCAGTCTCACCCGCTTAACAGCCTACAGCAGTTTAACCCGCCGCCCCATTGATATGCAGCTTGCGCGGGAGGCTTTGCGCGAACTGTTTAGCCACACCGAAACCCGCCGCATCAGCTGTGATTCCATTCAGGAAGCGGTGGCCGCCTATTACGGCATTACGGTGGAGGACCTCAAAAGCGCACGCCGCAATCACGAGATCACCGTTCCGCGCCAAATTGCCATGTACCTCACCCGTGAAATGATGGGGCTGAGCCTGACCAAAATCGGCGATGCATTCGGCGGTCGGCACTACACCACCGTTATGTCCTCCATAGACAAGGTGGAGGATTCCATCAAGCAATCCCCCAGCTTGGCCAGCCTGCTGGACGATATTCGCAGGCTGATCAAGAACGTGAAGTAGCTTCGCATTTTGGTGCACCCCACACCTCTTTTGGTCTTTTTCCACAGGGCGCAGAAGTTATTTTTGTAAAACGCTTGCAAATCTTTACTTTCATGATATAATGAATCCGTTGACCAGCTAAGGTAACATGGTTCAGGTTCCTTATTCCTTCATTCAAGTTTGTTCGGAAGCATGGAAACCCAAGACCAAGTAACTAAAAGCACATGGGACACAGAACAAACTAGGATAAATGGAGGGAACCCAACAATGTTTGAAGACAAAACTTTGGTTTGCCGTGATTGTGGCAAAGAATTCGTGTTCACCGCTTCTGAACAACAATTCTTCGCTGACAAGGGCTTTCAGAACAACCCCACCCGCTGCCACGAGTGCCGCGTATCTCGCCGTAACCGCGAGAATCCTGGCCGTTCGGAGCGTCAATACTTCGAAGTAATCTGCGATGGTTGCGGCGCAACCACACAGGTGCCGTTCCAGCCCAAGGGTGATCGCCCTGTATACTGCCGTGAGTGCTTCGAGCGCAATCGCAACAGCCAATACTAAGATAACAAAAAAGACCTTCCAGCAATGGAAGGTCTTTTTTTGCGTTCTGCTTCCCCTACCTGTGGCGCAAATTGTACGCAAACAAACAGCATAAAATACCCCCCAGCCCCAACAGCATCTGCCACAGTCCAAAGTAGCCAATGCTTCGCTGTCCCAGCACCACCAAGGCACAGCAGCCCAAAAACAGCAGCAGCCACATCAGCCCCTTGAGCACCCTCAAGCCATATTCCATAGCACATCTATCCTTTCAGCCCGCCAAGCGTCATGCCCTGTGTGAGCTTTTTTTGTACGCAAATGTATAGAAGAAGCGTAGGCAGCATCACCATCACCAGCCCCGCATACATCTGCCCATATTGCGCGGCGGCGTTTTGCGCCTTCATCAGGTTCATCAGCCCCACAGGCAGTGTTTTGGGCCCCTTGGGGTCTGAAAGCAAGGTCATGGCAATGATGTACTCATTCCAAAACGCCAAGAAATTAAAGAGGATCACGGTGATGATGCTGGGCTTTGCCATGGGAAAAATCACGCGCACCATGGTTTTTTGGTGCGACGCGCCATCGATATAGGCCGCCTCCTCATAAGCCTTTGGCAAGGTGACAAAATAGCCCGAAAGCAGATAGATGGTAAACGGCAAGGCCGTGGCGGCATAAACCAACGAAAGCATCACAATGTTGTTGAGAAAGAAGCCCTTGCCGCCAAAGCCCCGAAGCAGTTTATCCGCATCCACAAACATCAAAAAAATGGGCACCACAATGTAGTTGACGTTAATGAACAGCCCGCCCATAAACAGCACATTGAGTGTTTTTTTCAGCCCAAAGCGAAAGCGGCTCAGCACATAAGCCGCAGGCAAAGCCACCGCAAGCAGAATCAGCAACGCAAGCGCTGTCACCGCCACGCTGTTGAGCATGTATTCGCCCATGCGCGCCTTTGTCCAGGCATCCGCAAAGTTTTGCAGATAAACGCCCAAGGGCAATGTCCACGGGTTTCCGTAAAACTCGCTGTTTTGCTTGACGGAGGCCATAAACACCCATGCCACAGGCACCAGGATCACCGCCGCCAGCGCAATCAGCGCCAGATAGATCAGCCCCTGATACAGCTTGTCCCCAAAGGAGCGGCTTTGAAGCTCACCCTTCATTGTCCTTCGCCCCCTTCTTAAAACTCAAGCGGCTCGCGCTTGGTTACGCCATTTAAAATAGCGCTCAGCGCAAAGGAAAACAGGAATACCACCACCCCTATGGCCATGCCGTAGCCGTAGGCGGAGTTGGTATAAGCCTGCTTGTACATGTAGCTCAAAAAAACCTCCGTGCTGCCGTCGGGGCCGCCCGAGGTCATGGCCTTTACAAACAAAAAGCTCAAGTTAATGCTGCTGATGACAAAAAAGGTGAGCGTGGTGCGGATGTTTTGCCATATGAGCGGAATGGTAATGCTAAACAGCTGACGCGTGCGCCCCGCGCCTTCCAAATTGGCGCATTCATAAAGCGAATGCGGTATGGCGGACATGGCCGCCATGTACATCACCATGTAATAGCCTATGGCCTGCCAAATCATAGCGCCTGCCAAGCTGTAAATCACCAAGCCGCGCGAGCCCAGCCAGTAAATGGGTTCGCTTCCAAGCGGCCTGAAAAGCGCCAGCAGGCTGTTGAGCATGCCGTTGTGCGAATCATAAATAGCGCTGAAAATAGCGCTGATAATCACCACGGAAAGGATGTTGGGAATGTAGAACACCACGCGGAAAAAGCTCTGCCCCTTGATGCTTCCCTTGGATAGCACCGCCGCAAACCATATGGCAATGCTTACCGTAATCACGCTCACCAGCACAATCAGCACCAAGGTATTTTGGAAGGATTGCAGAAACTTCATATCCTTCATGAGGATTTGAAAGTTTTCAAAGCCCACAAAGGTTTTGTGCGAGGAGAAGCCGCCCCATTTGTACAGCGACATGTGAAACACATTAAAGGTAGGCCAAACCATAAAAATGAAAAACAGGGCAACTGCGGGAAAGCAGCAGAGCGCGATGAAGGCTTTTCTTCCCTTTTGCTGATCCATTCAATCCCTCCCGTGTTCAAAAGCGCCGCGGCTTGCTTTTGCCGTAGTTTACCCTGTTTTGCGAAATTTACTTCAAAGCCTTCCTCAAAAGCTCGCTGTCCCTCTTGATGGCCGCAATCCACTCTTCCTTGGTTTTGTCGCCGCTCACAAGCGAGTTGACCGTTTCAAACACGGTATCGGCAAAGTTGACCCCCTCCACAGGGTTTGTGGTGGCAAAATTGCCCATGGCCGCCTTTGCGCCATGATCGTAAATTTGGTAGAAAAGCTTGTTGTCGCCCTCCAGCTTATCCGCAATGCCCTTGATGGGCTGAAAAGCGCCATGCTTGGCAAAAATAGCGGCCGCCGCGTCGGAATACATGTAAGCCACAAATTGCTTTCCCTGTGCTATGTTCTGAGCCTCTGCGGGAATCCACAGCTGCTCAAACCAAGTGTAGCTGTAGCTGTCCCCGCCCTTGGTTACGGCTGGCAGTGCCGTAAAGCCCCAGCGGAAGCCCTCCGCACGCGGCGCATCCTTCATTTCATCCACCACCCAGGTGCCGTTTGGCATGAAGATGGCTTTGTTATCCAAAATCAGCTGTTGATTTTTGAAAAAGTTGTCAGGGTTGGCATTGGAGGGCACCGATTTTTCCGTATAGTCCGCAAGCTTTGCAATAATGTCAAAGGTTTGCTGAGCCTCGGGCGTATCCCATATGCCCTCCGTGTAGCTGGTGGCTTTGGCAAAAAAATCAGGGCCGCCCGTTTCGTAGAGCAGGGTATAAAAAAGGGTGTCAAAATAGCCCGCATTTGGGTACGCAAACAGCGCAATGCCATCCTTGGCGGCTAGGTCGCCCAATTCCCACATCTCGTCCCATGTGGTTGGAAGGGTCCAGCCTTTTTGCTCCAACAGTCCCGCATTGTAAAACAAGCCGCAGGGGCCGTAAAACATGGGCGCAAGATAGGTTTTGCCATCCCCATAGGGGTTGGTGAGAGTGGATTCTGTAAAGCCGCTTTCCAGCTTGTCCGCCACCTTCGCCTGCTCGCCCGGAACCGTCATTTGCAGTACATCCGTCAAATCCGCCAGCAAATTGCTTTTGATAAAGGTTTCCGTAAGCGCGTCGGCTCGTCCCAATGCCAAATGTACCACATCGGGGTAATTGCCTGCCTTCATGCTAGCGCCAATTACGTCCTCCAGCTTTTTATCGGTAATCAAATCCACCTCAATGCCTGTTTGGGCGGTAAATGCGGCGCTGACCTCCTTCCACAGCTCCGACCCGTAAGCGGTTTCAATGGCGGCCACTTGAATACTGCTTGGCTTTACCATGGTGGAATCCTGCCCTACGGCGGTGTTGCTGTTGCCAATGACCACAGCGGCAACTCCCGCGACCGCAACCACAGCCACGGCAACCATCATGCCCATGCTCTTTTTCAAAACAAATACCCTCCTTCTTATTCTTGCGCATCGCTAAACCCTTCATTTGCTCATTGCGCGGTCTGTCCATGCGCAGTATAATCTTAGCGTGAGCATTTCTTTTCAATATGTGTAAGGATGTGCGCAATCGTCCTTTTTTACATACCCACAGCCACGCAGAGGTTTGCAAAGCTATTTTGCACATTCTGCCGCACAGCATACGCTATCAAAGCACGCCTTTGCCTGTCGTTTTTTACCAGCATCGCCGCGTTCCCTGCCATAAGCTCACAATCAGCAAAAGAGGTTTCACCCATGAAAGGTCTATACCGTAAGTACATCCTCCGCTATCCATGGCCCTTTGCCGCGGCGCTGTTCTGCGTTGCCTGCGAAGCCGCCTGTGATTTGCTGGGCCCCACCATCATGGCACGCGTGCTCGACGATGGCATTTTACAGCATTCGCTTGCAAATGTGCTTCACTTTGGCGGTCTCATGCTTCTATGCACGCTGGCAGGCGCAGGCTTTGCCATATCCAGAAGCATTCTGTCCAGCCGTGTTTCCCAACAAATCGGCGCTGATTTACGCCACGATCTGTTTGCTAAAATCCTGCGTTTTTCACAGCAAAGCGCCGACCGATTGCAAGCAAGCTCCCTCATTACCCGCATGACAAACGATACCACGCAGGTAACGCAATTTGTCTACGGCATGATGCGCATCTTCATCAAAGCGCCCCTTACCTGCATAGGCAGTATTGTGCTGGCTTCCTTGCTAAACCTCAAGCTCAGCTTAATCATCTATGCCACGGTTGCAATGGTGGGTCTGCTGTTAGCGCTGAGCATGAAATTAAGCTACCCGCGCTTTTCTAAACTACAGCTCGCCATGGATCGCATCAATTTGGTGGTGCAGGAATATTTGCTCGGCGTGCGGCTTGTCAAGGCGTTTGGCACAGGCAAAGCAGAGCAAGCACGCTTTTCTGCGGCAAACCAGAGCCTTCAAAAGCAGGGCATATCCGCGCAAATGGTCATTACGCTCATGTCCCCCCTCATTACCTTCATGGTTGGGCTAGGTACGGTGCTGATATTGGCGCTGGGCGGGCGTATGCATGCACAGGGTGCTGTACAAGCGGGTGATATCTCCGCTTTTATTATTTACATGACGCAGATGCTTTCCTCCCTGCTGATGATTACCAACATATTCAACACCTTTGTGCGCACAAAAGCATCTGCCGCCAGAATCAACGAGGTTTTTCTTGCCAAGGAGGATGCGCCGCCCTCCCTACAGCCGCAAGCGTTAAAGGGCGAGGTGACCTTTGAAAATGTTACCTTTGCTTACCCAAGCGGAAGCGGCGCGGCGGTGCTCAAGCACCTTTCCTTTACCGTAAAGCCCGGGGAAAGCTTGGCCATCATCGGCCCTACGGGCAGCGGCAAAACCACCCTGTGCTGGCTTCTGCTGCGCTTTTACGAAGCAACCGAGGGGCGCATTTTGCTGGACGGGCAGGACCTCCGCCTGTTTGATACAGCCACCATACGGGCGAACATAGCCATTGTGCCCCAAAAGCCCATGCTTTTTGCAGGCAGTATTGCAGACAACCTGCTCTGGGGCAAGCCCGATGCAACCCGCGAGGAAATGGCGGAGGCTTTACAGCAAGCGCAGGCTGATTTTGTCCATGATATGCCCGCTGGCGTAAACAGCCTGTTAGGCGGCGCTGGCGTGAACCTTTCAGGCGGACAAAAGCAGCGCCTTTCCATCGCCAGAGGGCTCATCAAGCAAGCGCCTGTTTTGCTCATGGACGACGCCACCAGCGCACTGGACGCGATTACCGAAATGCAGGTGCGAAAGGCGCTTGCCGCATGCAGTGCAAAGCATAGCCTCATCACTGTTACCCAGCGCTGTACAACCGCCATGAGCGCCAGCCGTATTTTGGTTTTGGAAAACGGCGAATGCGTCGGCTTAGGCACCCACGCGCAGTTGCTCCGCACTTGCAAGCCCTATATTGAAATTTATCGTTCGCAGGTGGACAGCGGCAGGGAGGCGGTCAAAAATGTCTGAACGCTTCCGTACAGAGGTGCGCATGCCCTCCATGAACGGCCGCGGTACCGTAGGCGGTTCCGCCAATCGCTTTGCACCAGGGCCCAAGCCGCGCAATGCCAAAAAAACCCTGCGGCGCATCCTTCGCATTTATCTCACCTTTGGCAAATCCATTTTTTTAGCCTTCCTCCTCATTGCCCTTTCCTCCGCCATTACGGTTGCCCTGCCCTATTTCATCGGCCTTGCTTTTCGCTTTTTCCAGCCCGATCCTTCTTTGCAAAGCACCGCGCCGCTTCAGGCCCTGCTATTCATCATCGCCGCCCTTACCCTTTGCCAGTGGGTTCTTTCCACGCTTAACGGCGCGATTTTGCTCAAAACATCGCAAAAGCTCGTGTTCAACCTCCGCAATGCGTTTTTTTCCAAAATGCAGGTTTTGCCCCTTTCTTTTTTCGATACCACCCCTCACGGAGATACCATGAGCCGCTTAACCAACGATATGGATCAAATCAGCTCCAATATTGCGCAAGCCACCACACAGCTGCTGTCTGGTGCGCTCACCATTTTGGGCTCGCTCGCGCTCATGCTCACGCTCAACCTGCCGCTTACCCTGACCGTGCTTTGCTGTCTCCCCTTGGTTTTTGTGCTGACAGCCCTGCTTTCCCGCAAAAGCAAAAAATACTTTTTGGCACAGCAGCAGGATTTGGGCGCTCTTAACTCGCAAATTGAAGAGGATATTTTGGGTCTGCAAATGGTGAAGGCCTTTAGCAGACAGCAGAGCGCCATGGAAAGCTTTGACCAATGCAGCGCTCGGCTCTGCCGCAACAGCACCAACGCGCAAATTTGGGCAGGCTTCATGATGCCGCTGATGAATGTCATCAACAACCTTACCTTTGCCATGGTTTCGGTGGTGGGCGGTATGCTCTCCATCCGCCATGGGCTGAGCATTGGCACAGTGGTCACGTTTCTCAACTATTCCAAGCAGTTTTCATCGCCGTTGGGCGCTATTGCGGGCATGTTTAACACCATCCAATCCGCCTTGGCAGGGGCGGAGCGCGTATTTGAAATTTTCGACAAGGCCGCCGAAGCACAGGATGCACCCGATGCCGCCGTACTTGCAAAGCCGCAAGGAAATGTGGTGTTCCGCAAGGTTTGCTTTTCTTATGAAAATGGAAAACAGGTGCTGAAAAACGTGAGCTTTGAGGTACGCGCGGGGGAAACCATCGCGCTCGTGGGCGAAACAGGCGCAGGCAAAACCACCATTGTCAACCTCCTCACACGCTTTTATGAACCCGATAGCGGCGAAATCCTCATAGATGGGGTGAACATCTGCCACCTGAAACGCCAAAGCCTCCGCAAGTGCTTTTCGGTGGTTTTGCAGGACACCTGCCTTTTTACAGGCACCGTTGCCGATAACATCCGCTACACAAAGCCCTCCGCAACCGATGCGGAGGTGGCTGCGGCCGCCAAGGTCGCATGTGCGGACTCCTTTATTCAAACCCTGCCGCAGGGCTACCGCACCCTCATTTCAGGCAGTACGGACACGCTGAGCCAAGGTCAGCGTCAGCTGTTGGCCATCGCACGCGCGGCGCTGTACGATAGCCCCATCCTTATTTTGGACGAGGCCACCAGCTCCGTGGATACAAAAACAGAAAAGAAAATACAGCTTGCCCTGCTCCACCTTATGAAGGGGCATACCGCTTTTTTCATTGCGCACCGCCTTTCCACCATTCGGGATGCAGACCGCATTATGGTGGTGGGCGATGGCTGCATTGTGGAGCAAGGAAACCACGACGCTTTGATGGCGGCAAAGGGCGTTTATTACCGTATGGTGTTAAGCCAGCTCGGGCACACGGAGGAAGAGAGCGGCTCCTTGGTTTGAGATGCTTTTGCCACCCTGCACATTGAATTTTCCATGGAAAAAGAGTATAGTATATTTGGTGCCCTGTTTTTGTTTGTTCTTTTCGTGAAAGGAGGCTCTTTGCTATGTCAGCCTATGCCGCCACTTGGCCGCTCAATGATTTTTATAGCCCTGAAAAATCCACCTCTTTATTTGAAGCCATACCCCGCCGCCAAAGCTGCCGCTGTTTTCTTTCCGCGCCCTCTACGGAGCAATGGAACGCCCTTGGAAGCGCCGCCAAAGCCTACGCACTGCCAGATGTGCGGATTGCGCTTGGTCTATGCGATACTGCCCTGTTTCAGCCCTTCATGGGTCTTTTTATGAAATTTGAAAATGTACAGCGCTATGCCGCCATCATCACCCGAAGCACCAGCCCCCAAAGCATTGTGGATGCAGGCGTAAGCGGCGAAATGCTCATGCTTCACGCTGTAAGCATCGGGCTGGCAGGCGTGTGGGTGGCGGGCACCTACAAAAAAAGCGCACTTTCCCTTGCGCTGGAGGCTGGCGAACAGCTGGTTGCCCTCATAGCGCTCGGGGTACCCGCACAAGCGCCCGATGCGCCTGTGCTTCGCAAGCGCAAGCCCCTTTCAAAGCTGCTTGAAAACGATTTTTCCGCCGCACCCATCGCTCTGCGCGAGGCGGCCAAAGCGGTGCTTTCCGCACCGAGTGCGCTTAACCGTCAGCCATGGCGCATGCGCTACGAGCCCCAAGGCCTGCTGTATCTGCGCACGCCTAGCGCCAGCTTAGATTTGGGCATTGCAACCGCGCATGTACTGCTGGCGCTTGGCAAAACCCCCGCCCTGTTTACCCTGTCAGGCGATGGGGCAACGGTCTGCGTTGCCATAAAAGCATGAGTGAGCAGCAAACCCTTTGGAGCGGGCTTGAAGATCACGCAACCCAAGCCCCGCTTGCAGACCGCATGCGCCCCCGCACGCTGGACGAGTTTTTAGGGCAGGGGCATTTGCTTGCGCAGGGCAGGCTTTTGCGCCGTGCCATTCAAGCGGATCGCCTGCAAAGCAGTATTTTTTGGGGGCCGCCCGGCTGCGGCAAAACCACCTTGGCCGCCATTATCGCCAGCATGACGGATAGCGCCTTTGAAAAGCTCAACGCCGTTACCAGCGGCGTGGCAGATGTGCGCAAGGTGCTCAAGGAGGCGCAGGAGCGCCGCACGCATTACGGCCGTGCCACCTATCTGCTCTTGGACGAGTGCCACCGCTGGTCAAAATCGCAAAGCGACAGCATTTTGCCCGCCATCGAATCCGGCTTGATACGCTTTATAGGCTCCACCACAGAAAACCCCATGGCCAGCATGACCCCCGCCATTGTAAGCCGTTGCCGCGTGTTTCAGTTTGAGCCGCTCACCACGGAGGATGTCATAGGTGCCCTGCAAAACGCCCTGAACGATCCAGAGCGCGGCTATGGCAAAACCGATGTGCGTCTTGAGCAAGGCGCGTTGCGCTACATTGCGCAGGTGGCAGGCGGAGATGCACGCACGGCGCTTGGTGCGCTGGAATTGGCCTACCTGACCACCGAGGAACAGGAGGACCCCCAAACGGGCAAGCCCTACCGCCTGCTCACGCTTGCCGCCGCGCAGGAAAGCGTTCAAAAGCCCATGCTCAAGCTGGACGAAAGCATGTATTATGACATGCTATCCGCCTTTATCAAAAGCATGCGCGGCAGTGACCCCAATGCGGCACTGCTTTGGTACAGCCGCATGCTGTACGCAGGGGTAGACCCCAAGCTGATTGTAAGGCGCATTGTGGTGCATGCCAGCGAGGATGTGGGGCTTGCCGATCCGCTTGCCATGCTACAAGCACAGGCCGCCGTGAGCGCGCTTGAGTTTGTGGGCATGCCGGAAGCCCGCATCCCCATAGCGCAGGCCATTATTGCCGTTAGTCTGGCGGAAAAAAGCAACAGCGTGGTTTCCGCGCTGGATGCCGCCATGGCAGACGCGGCCAAGGGGGATTTCAGCGCCGTTCCCCCCTATTTGCGCGATCAAAGCTACTCAACCCCTCATACCGATACGCCCGGTTATCTCTACCCGCACGATTACCCCGCTCACTTTGTAAAGCAAACCTACTTACCCAAGGGCTATGAGCATGCCGAATACTACATCCCCAGCGATCAGGGGCACGAGGCAAAGCTCAAGCAGCGCCATGAGCGCAGATTTGGAGCCAAGCATGACCCCCAAAAAGCCTAGCAGAACGCCCGATGTGCAAAAAACCACGCTCTTTGCCATCGTTGTCAACTCCATCCAAATAGGCGCGTTGCTGATTTTTGTGCTATGTGTGACCCTGACCGATATGGGGCGGGACAACCGCTTTTCGTTACAGCTCATTGCCATTTTGGGCGCAATCATGGCCAGCTGGGGCGCGTGGATCGACATTCAGGAGGCTCTGCACACCCGCAAGCGGGAGCGCATCATCAACGACCTGCAAACCACAAACCGCCAAATGGATTCGCTGAACCTGAAGCTTCGCGCTCAGCGCCATGATTTTTTGAATCATTTGCAGGTGGTTTACAGCCTGATGGAAATGCAGGAGTACCAGGAAGCCAGCGCGTATTTGGAGCGCATTTACGAGCAAATCCGCTCTGTTTCCAAGGTTCTGCGCACGAACATGGCGGCCTTTAACGCTTTGGTACAGGTCAAAAGCGCGGCCTGTGAGGAGCGCGGCATAGCGCTTGAGCTTAACATTCACAGTGCGCTGGTCGGCTTGAGCATCCCCTCATGGGAGCTTTGCTGTGTGATAGGCAATCTGCTTGACAATGCCATGGATGCGGTTGCAGACGCGGCTAAGCCCCATATTGCGCTCACCGTGTCCGAGGATTTGCGCGGCTTTACCTTCATTCTCTCCAACAACGGCAAGCCCATTTCGCCCGCGCTTCACCATAGCATTTTTGAAGCGGGCGTATCCACCAAGGGCGAGGGGCACGGGCTGGGCTTATCCATTGTGCGCCAAACGCTTGCGGAGTATAAGGGAACCATCGACTTCACCTCCCAAAGCGACGAAACCGCTTTTACCATCAGCATTCCCAAGGAACTCTAGGAAGGGAGCGCGGGTTAGCCCGCAGTATGAATGGAACACGGCAAGAAGAAATTCCTTAAAAACATGGTCGGTTTTTCCATTACCACATGGATTACATTCATCATCGGCTTCATCGCCTCCCCCATAGCCACAAGGCTATTTATACCCAGTGAGCTTGTCAAGGTCAGCATGTTCAGCACCATCGGAGCCATTATGAGCTCCATCTGTTATTTGGGGCTGGATCAAGCCTTTGTGCGTTTTTACCGCGAACCGCCGCAGGACGGCTCTCAAAAGGGACTGCTCACCTTTTGCGCCGTGATCCCGCTTGGCTTTAGCCTGCTTTCCTCCGCTGTGCTCTTCTTTTTTTGGCAGCAAATCAGCCTGCAAATTGTGGACAAGCCCGACATGGGCGTGTTCCTTTGCCTATGCTTGTATAGCTTTTGTTTGGTTGTTTTCCGCTTTTTGTCGCTTTGCTACCGCATGGAGCAAAATGCCAAGCTTTATGCCATTCAAGGCGTGGTCTATGCCATTTTAACCAAGATCGCCTATTTGGCCATCGGCTTTGCAGGCGTATCCGGCAAGGCGGCGTTGCTGAGCTTGACGGTGCTGACCGCGCTTTTCACCTTTGTTTGCATCATTGTTCAGCGCAAACGCTTCGACCCGCACGCCCTCAAGGAAGCCACAAAGCCCTACCGCCGTGAGCTGTTTGCTTTTGCCTTTCCGCTGGTGCCCATTGCGGTTCTGGCCGCGTTTAACGGCGAAGTCAGCAAGCTCATGCTTCGCGGGCTGGAGGGCATGAACGCGGCGGGCATTTACAGCGCCGCGCTTGGCTTGGCCGCCACCATCAACATCATTCAAACGGGCTTTAACGCCTATTGGGCGCCCTATGTGTTTGAAAATTACAAATGCGATGAAAACCACCGCTTTTTTACCGTGCATAAGCTCATGGCCTGCATGCTTACGCTGTTTGGGCTGTTTGTTACGCTCTTTCAAGCGCCCGTTTTTTTGCTCTTGGGCGAAAACTACCGCAGCTCCGTGGTTTTCTTTCCCTTCCTGTTCCTCTCGCCCATCTGCTATTGCTTGGGCGAAACCACGGGCATGGGCATTCAAATCGCCAAAAAATCCCATTGGACAACGCTGATTTATGCCTTTTCGCTGGTTGCGAACATCGTGCTTTGCAACCTGCTCATTCCGCCCATGGGCATGTCAGGCGCGGCCATTGCCTCCGCGCTGTCCTCCATTTTAACGGTACTGCTGAGAACGGTGGTTGGCGAGCAATATTATAAGGTCATCTACCAATACCGCTATTTGGCCTATACCATCGGGCTGATGTTTGCCGCCTCTCTGGGCAACCTGCTGCTCGGCGGGCCTGTGAAATACGCGTTGCTCGTAGGCCTGTTGGTGCTTGCCTGCGTGCTGTTTCGCCGCGAGCTGAAAACCCTTTGGGATACCGCCCTGCAGGTGCTCGCGCTCGGGCAGGGCAAGCACGCCCGCCATCCAAGCGAGCCTCCCAAGGAGGAGCCGCATGCCTGAACAAAAACGCCTTTTGATGATTGCGGATGCGGACAGCCATTGGACAAAGCGCAACCTTGAGCACCTGCTCCTACCCGCTGGTTACCAAGTGGTGCTGTTTCCCATATGGGGAAACGGGCATGTCAACGATGACTTTTTCCAAGCCAACGGCATTACCGTGTATGAGGATTTGCATACCCTGCCCATTGTGTGCCATATTCCGCATGTGCGCATGTGGGTGCGCATTGCCAAAAACGCACGCGCCCTGATCAAGCTTGGCCCTTTTGATGTGGTTCACAACCATTACCTTTCCCAGCGTGATTTGGCTTTGGGCAGCAGCATTGCCAAGCGCTTTCACGCCCATTGGGTATGCAGCTTTTGGGGGAGCGACCTCATGCGCGCCAGCGCAAGCGCCCTTGCCAAAATGCGGCCATATCTCAAGCAATGCAACGCCATCAGCGTGCATAATGAACAAAACCGCGCCCAGCTTCGCCGCGTTTATGGGGAGCAGATTGCCAAAAAAACCACCTTGCTTTATTTTGGGCAAACTGGCTTTGCGGATATTGACCGTGTAAGGCGCGAGCATGACAAAGCCGCGTGCAAGGCGCATTTTGGCATAGACCCTTCGCGCTTTACCGTGTGCGTGGGCTCGAGCGCCTCCTCTGCCCAGCAGCAGCTAGCCGTGCTGGAAAGCCTGCGCGTATTGCCTGCGGAGCGGTTTTACAATATGGCGATCATACTGCAGCAAACCTACAGCGAAAACGACCCCGATTACACGCGCCGCGTGCGCGAATGCGCCCATGGCCTGCCCTGCCAAACCGTGGTGCTCACCCAATTTATGAACGGCACGGAAAGCGCCTTTTTAAGGCTGGCCGCCGATGTGTTTGTGCATGCCATTATCACCGATGCTTTTTCCGCCAGCATGCAGGAATACCTTTACGCAGGGGCTTGCGTGCTCAAGGGCGCATGGCTGCGCTATCCGCAGCTGGCAGAAATGGGCATAGAGGTGGAAACCTTTGAAGATTTTTCTGAATTGCCCGCCCTGCTGGAAGGTGCAAGAGCGGGAACGCTTACGGGGCTTAATGCCGCACAGCAGGCGCTGTTTCCCGCCCGCTATTCATGGGATGCGGTTCGTGCAAGCTGGCTTGGGCTGTACGAATAATTTTCATTTCCCCCAAACAGTCACAGCCGAACCATCCACAGCATACAAACGGTAGGCAATCCCATAGGTATACGTAACCTCTTCGTTTCCATCCTCGTCTAGCACCGCATTGCCTGCCTCGTCCAAAACCTTGTTTACCTCCGCGCTCACCTTGCGCCCCTCCAAAAAGCCGCAAAGCGCTTCCGTGGGTATATCGCTATCCACAATAAAGCCGCGCGACAGCTTGTTCAAATACTCCGTTTGCCCCTGCTCATTCAGCACCCCGCCATAGCCTGCCGAAAAAGGCGCGGCAAGGTCATAATCGTTGGGAATGCGGGTAGCGCCGGAGGTATCAATATAGCCGAATTTGCCGCGATAGCTCACACGGCTCACGCCCTCCGCCCCAAAATCCGTATACGTGCCCCATGCGGGAATCAGCACCACCTCGCCGCGGTCGCTGCAGATGCCCCATAGCTTTTGGTTGCGCATCCACGCACGGTGATAAATGGGGTCCAGCGGGGTTATTTCATCGTATTTGCATTTGAGAAGCAAATTTGCCTGCGTGTCAATCATGCCCCAGTTGCCGTTGCGTTTGATGGGGCACACCCCGCGCTCAAACACGCCCGTATCGGCGTATTGCGGTTCAATCACCGTTTCGCCCTTGGCGTTTAAAAATCCCCAGCGGTTTTTGAATCGGTAGCCTGCCAGCCCTTCGCCAAAGGGATGCACCGCTTGATAGGCAAGCGCAATCACCGTGTTCCCCTTTGTGTCTATAAAGCCCGCTTTTTTCTTTTGGACAACACCCGCCAAGCCCTCCGTAAAGGGCAAAGCGCTGTCCCACACAAAGCCGGGCGCAAGCACCTCGCCCATGCTGTTTACATAGCCCCATAGCCCATTTTCGCATACAGCTGTCAGCCCTTGGCTGATGGGTTGAGCGCTTTCGTAATCCTTGCCCAGCAAAGCGCCGCTTACCAAGTTGTACAGCACGGTTTGTTCCCCATCGCGCAGGGCGGCAACCCCATCCTTTGCCCAAAGCACTTCATCGTAGCGCATGGGCACAATCAATTGACCGTCGCGGCGCAATAGGCCGTATTTGCCCTCCTTGGGCACAAGGTCGGCGGCGGTGGCCTCCACCGTGCCTTCAAAAACTGCCGCCACGGGCAGCAGCGCATTTTCCTCGCTCAGCATATCGCCGCTCACCATGGGGGCGCGGCTTTCGTCACGGAACACGCGCTCCGCCCAATCATAAGCAGGCTCTATTTTGATCGTGCCATTTAAATCCACATAGCCAAATTGACCGTCCTTGTAAAAGCGATGAACCGCCATCAGCACGCACAGCCGCTTGTAAAAGGCCGCATCCCGAAAGCTTCCAAGCGCGGCAAAGCTCTCCGCCGCCGCCCCAGGATCGTTGCGGCGGTAAGTCAGCAGGGCGGAGGTATAGTCGGTATTCTGCACAGAATCCAGGTAACTGCCCAGCTTGGCAAATTGGTTAAGCGCATCAATCAGCGAGCCGTCCTCCAGCATTTGCACTGCCGCGCTGTATACCCCATCCTTTGCGGGATCCCTGGCTTGCAGGAGCGCCTCCTCCTGCGCTTCGGGGCTGGCAATGGTGATGGTCACACCCTCTGCGGGCGCAGGGGCGGCGGTGGGAAGCTCTTCCTCCACCAAAAATTCCTCCGTGGCCAAAGCCGTGCCGCCTGCAAGGGCAAAACACAAAATGAGCGCGAGCAGTCGTTTTGCAATTCCGTTCATGCCAATGCTTTTCATAGCACGCTCCGCCTCCCGTTTCATTTGAAATTTGTGCCTCCATGCTACCAAATCAACGCGCCTGTGGTGAGCTCTCTTACACAGGTAAACAGCGCATACAGGTTGTCACCCAGCGCCGCATCCATGTGCAAATGCCCAAAATACCAGCGCTTGTAGGCAACGTTTTGCTTCACCCACTCCAAAAAATCATTCAGAGGCGCTTCCTCGGGCGTGCGCTCGTAAATATCGCTCAAGGTACTGCTAGGCGCGGTATGGCTCAAAAGATAGTCCACCTGCATGCCCGCTTGGGTAAGCGCGGCGCGCGCGGCTTCGTATTCCTCCGCGCAGGGCAGCTCCTGCGGCCACCAATCCACCCCTTCATAGCGGCGGTAGCGATCCACGCTGAACCCGCCGCCCATGGTGAAAATGCGCTTGTCCTCTATTTCGTACACCTGCCCGCGCATGAGGTGAATCACATTGCGGCGCAAGCGGTGTACACTGCCGCCATGCCAGCGGGTAACGCGCAGGTCCGCAAGCATGCGGAAATTTTCTCTGTTGCCATCCACAAAGCAAATGGTATAGGGGCGAAAGCTTAGCTCCCGCAAAAACAAATCCTCGTGGGTGGTACCATTCATGAGATACCCAAAATCGCCGCACACAATGAGCGTGTCCCCCTTGCCCCACGCGCTTGCAAAAGGCATGCTCTCCTGCGATAGGCGCGCGGGCTTGCCGTGGGTATCCCCGGTTACATAGATCATAGGGCTTCTCCTTTATGTGCTTTGAATAGCTTGGTCTAACACCTGCGCAATGTTTTCACGTATGATTAACTGCGCCAAATGATCCATGGGTGTTTCATCGCGATTCAAAAGCACCAAGCTCACCCCGCGCTGACGGTAGCCAATCAGCCCTGCGGCAGGGTGCACCATCAAGGAGGTGCCGCCAACCAGCAATAAATCACATTGCGTAACCGCGCTGATGGCATCGTTGAGCACTTGGTTGTTAAGCGCCTCGCCATACAGGATAATATCGGGTCTAAGCACCCCTGCGCAGGGCTTTTGTGCCGTACCCAAGCAATGCGGCGTGCCGCTTTGCGCAAGCACCTCATGTAGCCCGTAGTGTCTGCCGCAGTTCAAGCAGGTATTGCTGTGTACGGTTCCGTGCAGCTCCAGCACATTTTGACTGCCCGCCGCCTGATGAAGCCCGTCAATGTTTTGCGTGAGCACCGCCTTGAGCTTGCCCTGCTTTTCCAGCCGCGCCAGCGCGTAGTGCGCAAGGTTAGGCTTGGCCTCTGGGTACAGCAGGGTGCTCTTATAAAACGTCCAAAAATCATCCTTGTGGTTCAAAAAAAAGCGGAGGGACAGCATTTCTTCATAGCTGCGCCCCTGCGCACCGCCGTACAAGCCATGCGCACTGCGGAAATCAGGAATGCCGCTTTCCGTGCTCACCCCCGCACCGCCAAAAAAAACAATGCGCTTGGCTTTGTGAATCAGCTCTTTGAGTCTTTCGATCTCCGACATCATGCTACCCCCTTTGCTTTGGGACACGTCAAAGCAATGCAGACTTCTGTTCCTTCCTGTTTCGACGCGCAATCGAAAAACTCCTGTTTTTTGTCAATTTTTCGAATGCTTTGTATAAAAAGGTTCTCTCGGCATAAAAACCTGTGCGCAAAACCATACTTCATGTACAAGCCTATGTGCAGAGGGGAGTTTTGTGGCGATGAACAAGGTAGAAATTTGCGGGGTGGACACCTCCACCTTGCCCGTGATTACCAACGAGCGCATGCGGGAATTGTTTCCCCTGGTGCACGGCGGGGATTTGAATGCCCGCGAGGAATTTGTGCGCGGCAACCTGCGGCTGGTGCTGAGCGTGATTCAGCGCTTTGGCAACCGCGGGGAAAATGTGGACGATTTGTTTCAGGTGGGCTGCATCGGGCTCATCAAAGCGCTGGATAACTTTGACGTATCGCAAAACGTTCGTTTTTCCACCTATGCGGTGCCCATGATTATTGGGGAAATCAGGCGTTACCTGCGCGATAACAACGCCATACGCGTGAGCCGCAGTCTGCGGGACATTGCCTATAAGGCGCTCAAGGCGCGGGACGCGCTGGCGGAGCGTTTGGGGCGTGAGCCCGATATAAGCGAGCTGGCGGAGGAGCTGCATATTCCGCGCGAGGATGTTGTATTTGCATTGGAAGCCATACAGGACCCCGTAAGCCTGTTCGAGCCTGTGTATAACGATGGCGGGGATGCCCTGTACATTATGGATCAAGTAACCGATGAAAAACGCCCGGACAACAACTGGCTCGACGAAATCGGCGTAAAGGAAGCCATGAGCCGATTGAGCGAGCGTGAAAAGCATATTTTGAAATTGCGTTTTTTTCAAGGCAGAACCCAAATGGAGGTTGCGGGTGAAATCGGCATTTCGCAAGCGCAGGTGAGCCGTTTGGAAAAAAATGCGCTCAGCCATATGCGCAAGCATGTAGGGCGGTAAGGAGGGGGGTGCGGGGGGGCACGGGGGGACGGATGGGGGGGATGCGGGGGGATGCGTGTGGTATAACGCCAACCAGGCGGACACCATGTATGGTGTCCCTACATCCTACCATGCGGTACCGACATCGCCTAGCACGCGGTAGCGACATCCACCACCACGCGGAACCGGCATCACCTAGCATGCGGTACCGACATCCACCACCACGCGGAACCGACATCCACCACCATGCGGTAACGACATCCCCCCTTACATTCCAATATCCCTGTAGGGTCACCATATATGGTGACCGCCTAGTTCGCGCTCACCCCGCCCCTCGCAAAATTGCCGTTCTGCACCCCTCGCTGTTCGTTCGGCATGCGTGTGGTATAACGCCAACTGGGCGGACACCATATATGGTGTCCCTACAAAATTGAATTTGGTGAATCAAAAAACACGATGGCTTGTGATTGCCATCGTGCTAAATTTGGTTTTCTTCTGTTTTCGCGTGGGTTCAAATTCCCCACTGTGACATGATTCAAATTCTGATATTCTCGAGTACCCGCAATATCCTTGGGATGTGCAGGAATATTTCTCCTGTCCCTTTCATGTATACGGTACCCTCTACAAACAGCGGAATCATTTTCTTCAAGCGGGAAAGATGGTGCCTATTGAAGCGTCAAGCTGCACCCAATATCCGTCCAGTCGCTTACGTCGCACTGTCCAGACCCATTCTTTCCAACCGCGACCACCGTGCCGTCCGCGCGCAGCCCTACGGTGTGCTCATAACCAGCTACCACCGCCACGATGTCCGTCCAGCCGCTTACGTCGCACTTTCCACACCCATTATATCCAACTGCGACAACCGTACCGTCCGCGCGCAGCCCTACGGTGTGACTATAACGAGCCGACACCGCCACGATGTCCGTCCAGCCACTTACGTCGCACCGTCCATACTCATTATCTCCAACCGCGACCACCGTGCCGTCCGCGCGCAGCCCTATGGTGTGTAAACCACCAGTTGGCACCGCCACGATGTCCGTCCAACCACTTACGTCGCACTGTCCATCCTTATTATATCCAACCGCGACCACCGTGCCGTCCGCACACAGCCCTACGGTGTGATCACGACCAGCTGCCACCGCCACAATGTCCGTCCAGCCGCTTACGTCGCACTGTCCATCCTCATTATCTCCAACCGCGACCACCGTCCCGTCCGCGCGCAGCCCTACGGTGTAAGCACCACCAGCTGCCACCGCCACAATG
>JAVXND010000028.1:0-31585 GCA_036645955.1 Clostridia bacterium
GCGCGGTGCCCCCCGCAAAAGCGCGGTGCCCCCCGCAAAAGCGCGGTGCCCCCCGCAAAAGCGCGGTTCCCCCCGCAGGGGGGCACATGACGCATGACGCAGCATGCCATCAATGCAGTGGTACACCGCGAACTGGGCGGACACCATATATGGTGTCCCTACAGGGGACGGCAGTTCCGCAAGTGCGCGAACCCCCGCGAGAGGGAGCGGCAATTTAGACATTGCGCGAACCCCCGCAAAGCGGGGACGGCAGTTATGCGAACCCCCGCAAGGCGAGGACGGCAGTTCCGCAAGCATGCGAACCCCCGCAAGGCGAGGACGGCAGTTCCGCAAGTGCGCGACCCCCCGCAAGGCGGGGCGGACACCATATATGGTGTCCCTACACATAACCCACCCTGCCATCGACCCAAAGTCGATAGCCCCTCTCCTCCCTCTCCGCCACTGCGCCACAGCGCAATTCCTCGGCAGAGGTGAGCGCGGGAATCCACAGGATGCGCGAGCCTACCGCCAGCACAGGCAGCGCGGAGCGAAAGGCGGGGTCTACCTTGAGATCGGTCAGGTGTCGGCGTAGGGGCTTGCTCCCAGCCGCGCCAAAGGGGCGGATGCAATCCTCTGCCATGGGCATGCGAAGCAGGGGGGACAGGGCAAGCCATTCGGGGGTGAGCAAAATGCTATGCGCATTTTGGGGCAGGGCATCGCTTGGGCGCTGGGGGGCGAAGTGCAAAACCAAGCCCGCTATTTCGTAGCGCTGTTTGCAAAGCACAAGCGGCACGGGCGGGGTGGGCGGCAGGGGCTCAAGCGGTTCGCCGCTTTGATGCTGTAAATGCAAATGCGCCGCGCCAGCCACGGCCTTGAGCCCGCAGGGCAGGTTGAGCGCTGTGCCGCTTTTTGCATGAAGGAGCGCAAGGAGGGCGAGCGTGTCGCTTTCGCAAAGGCTTCGCTCATGAGGCACAAGGCCGCAAAGCGCCAGACCCTCCATAAACCAGCGGCGAAGCGCACGGCGGACAAGGGCTTCATGCGCACAAAGAAGTACGGAGCTTGAAAGCGCAAAAATCGGCGCGCGGTGAAGCAGGGCCTGCTCATATAGCGCGTCCGCCTGCTGGTTTAAACAGGCTTCATCCACAGAAAGGGTTTGCGCGGCTTGCGCAAGGTGCTTGTCCGCCTGGGGAAACAGCGCTTCCAGCGCAGGCAGGCAATGCAGGCGCAAGGCGTTTCTGGGGGTTTGCGCCAGCTGGTTGCTTTCATCCTCGCGGTGGGGGAGCTGCTCGGCGGCGAGCGCGTCTAGCAGGGCTTGCTTAGGCAAGGCAAGAAAGGGGCGAAGCAGTTGACCGCCTGCAAACGGCGCGATGGCCTGCATGCCGCAAAGCCCTTGCATGCCAGCACCTCTGAGCAGGTGCATCAGCACCGTTTCGGCTTGATCGTTTCGGTGATGCGCCAGCAAGAGCGCATCGGCATGCAACAGGTGCAGCTGTTGGCTGAAAATGCGGCGGCGGCAATCACGCGCACGGGTTTCGGCCCCTGCATCGGCCATGCCGCCTGTGAGGTTGGCATTGACCACGGAAAGCGGTACCTGAAGCTTTTGGCATAGGGCGCGTACAAAGCGCTCATCCTCAAAGGAGCTTTCCCCGCGCAGACCGTGCTGTACATGACAGGCCAGCACGGTCAAGCTTTTTTGGCTCCGAAGGTCGCACAGTGCGTAAAGCAGTGCAACGCTATCCGCTCCGCCGCTTACGCAAGCGAGCAAAACAGCGTGATCGCGCCATAAACCTGCCTGCATGAGCGATTGGCGCACAGCATCAACAATGGGCGTGCTATTCATTGCGGGCGACCCTCTGCGGATGGGCGCTTGCCCTCGGGCGGCTTTTGAAACGCGGCGGTTACCCTTGCCGCCAGCTCTGCCTCGTGTGCCAACGCGGAATCGGCCCAATTTTGCGCGGCTTGGGGGCTGGGCATGAGCAATGCAATGCGGTAGGTAACCTCCGCATCGCGCAAACAGACAACGGCGGAATGCTCGTGCTTGCCGTAGGTACATAGCATGGGCTGGGCGGGCGAAACCTTCTCCATGGCCAAATCCAGCGTTTGAACAAGCTCTGCGGGGAAGGCTTCTTTGCCTGCGGGCAGGGTGTAAAACAGCATGAGCAGCTGGGAAGCGCATTGCGAAAAGCGCTTGATGGCGGTGCTGGCAAAGCCGCGGCTGTGGGTGGAGAGCTTGAGCAGGAGCGTAGGCAAATCGCCCTCGCGCACGGCGCAGGCCACACGGTAGGAGCCCTCCTCCGCACGCTCGTGAACGGCACGCACGCGGCGGTGCTCAATCAGCTTTGTAAAATAAGCGGGCGCGGTTTCCGCAATCCGCTTTTGATCGGCGGGGGGGAGCTTGTCCGCAAACAGCGCAAGGGTTTTCTGCCCTTCCTCGCTCAGGTACAGCATGCCCTCCACAGCATGCGTGCCCTTGAGAAGCACGCCATCCTTCACAAGCTCATCCACATACAGGCACAACGGAACATAGTCGAGCAATTCCAACTGTGCCACAAACGGCCACAGCTGCTCTAGTGTTGCCATGCCCAAAGCGTTGATGCAAAAAAGCACGCGGAGCCTGTTCTCCGCGTCGGATATTTTTCGCTCGGGAGACTTGAACGGCATTTCGGCCTCCTCCAATAAAAGAATGGGCAAAGCACTTGCTTTGCCCATTTTAATGCCACAAGGGCATGTTGTTGCGTGCAAACAGTAGCCTGCCGAAGCAGGCGGAGCATTAAGCCATGAAAGGCTTGATGTCCCCAAGTAGGTCGTCGCAGGAATCGGTGTAGATTTCCATGGTGATGGGCTTGCTCAAATCCAAGCTGAAAATGCCTAGAATGGACTTGGCATCCACCACATGGCGGCCTGCACGCAGATCAACGTCGTAGGGGTAGCGGTTGACAATGTTCACAAAAGACTTTACGTTCTCGGCTAAGCTAAGCTTAATGTTTACAGACTTCATGGTGTGTGTGCCCCCTTTCAGTAGTACTTTACCAGTATACACCACAGGGTACAAAAATGCAAGAGAAATGCAGGGGGATTGTTGGAATAGGTGATTCATGATATAATGATTTACGGTTATCAAAGGCTCATTTTGTTGGAATCAAGCACAACCCATTGCACAAAAAAGGAAAATGAGCACGATGGATTGCGCGCAATAATGGAAAAGGATGCAATTTGCACATGAAGCTTACGATCGGCGAGGTTCGGGAACTCATTGCTCGATTTGTTTCCGATGGCGTTTCTGCTGACCCGGTTCCCTTTGGCGGCGGGCATATCAACGATACTTATCTTTTTGAATGCAAAAAACAAGGCGCACCCATCCGTTATATTTTACAAAGGGTGAATACAAAAGCTTTTCCAAAGCCTCACGAGGTAATGGAGAACATGCATCGCGTGACCGAATACCTGCGGGAGCGCATAGGAGAATTGGGCGGCGACCCCACCCGCGAAACGCTGGAGCTCAGCAAAACCCAGGACGGGCACTTTTTTGCGGTGGATCATCATGGCGATAGCTGGCGCGTTTACCGCTTTGTGGATGATACCATTACCTACGACCGCGCGGAGAACCCGCAGATCATGGCCGAATCAGGGCGTGCCTTCGGCCGCTTTTTATGCATGCTGGATGGCTTTGACGCAGCCACGCTCCACGAAACCATTGAGCGCTTTCACGATACGCCCAACCGCTACCTCGCTTTTCATGAGGCTGTTCGCAGAAACCCTGCAGGGCGGGCGGCGGAGGTGCAAAAAGAAATACAAGAGGTGCTACGCTACGAGCCCTTTGCGCCCACCTTGGTGAGTGCACTTAGCGCGGGCAAGCTTCCGCTTCGCGTAACGCATAACGATACCAAGCTCAACAACGTTTTGTTCGACAGCCAAACAGAGCGGGCGCTTTGCGTGATTGATTTGGATACGGTCATGCCGGGTTTGACCGCCTATGATTTCGGCGACGCAATCCGCTTTGGCGCAAGCACAGCCGATGAAGATGAACCTGATTTGGCGAAGGTGCATTTCAGCCTGCCGCTCTACCGCGCTTATGCAGAGGGCTTTTTGGAGGAGGCAGGCGCTATTTTAACCAATGCGGAGCTGCGCTCCCTGCCAGACGGTGTAAAGATGATGACGCTTGAAAGCGCTGTGCGGTTTTTAACCGACTATTTAAACGGTGATACATACTTTAAAACCGCTTATCCTGAGCACAATCTGGTGCGGGCACGCACACAAATCAAACTGCTTGAGGAAATAGACGCGCATTGGCAGGAGCTGCTAAGCGTGGTTCATTTGCCTGTGAAGGAGATTGCAAAAGATGAATAAACCCATTTTATTGATTATGGCGGCAGGCATGGGCAGCCGCTACGGCGGGCTCAAGCAAATGGATTCCGTGGGGCCTGGCGGCGAGCTGATTTTGGATTACTCACTGTTTGACGCGCGGCGCGCAGGCTTTGAACGCGCGGTGATTATTATCAAGCGTGAAAACGAGCAGGATTTTCGCGAACGCTTGGGCGACCGCGTAAGCAAGCACATGGAGCTTCGCTATGCCTATCAGGAATTAAGCGATTTGCCCGAGGGCTATGCTTGCCCCGCCGAACGCGTGAAGCCTTGGGGTACGGGACACGCGGTGCTGTGCGCGCGGGAGCTGGTGGACGCGCCCTTTTGCGCCATCAATGCGGACGATTATTACGGCGTAGAAGCCTTCAAGCTCTGCTACGATCATTTGGTGAGCATAGCCTCCGAGGGCGACCTTGCCATGGTGGGCTATTTGCTCAAAAATACCTTGAGCAAAACAGGCTATGTGGCGCGTGGGGTCTGCGATTTGAGCGAGCAGGGCAAGCTGATGGATTTGACCGAATGCACCCATATTATTTCTACCGTAGACGGCCCGCTCATGACCGAGGACGAGAGCGTCTACACCCGCCTTTCCCCCGATACGGTGGTCAGCATGAACATGTGGGGCTTTCCCGCTGGCATGATGGATCGGCTCAAGGAGGGCTTTCCCGCGTTTTTGGACGAGGCGGCCGTACGCAACCCTTTGAAGGCGGAGTATTTTTTACCCACAGCGGTGGACAAGCTATTGCGCACAGGGCTTGCGGAGGTTACCGTTTACACCACGCCGGACAAATGGTTTGGCGTTACCTACCGTGCGGACAAGCCGCATGTGGTAACTGCACTGCAGCGCATGACCGAGGAGGGCTTGTACCCCACCCCGCTATGGCAAGGGAGGAACAGCATTGAGTGAAAAAAAACAGAGCAGATTTCCGATTCCAACCCTGCTGATGTGGGCGGTGCTGGCGGCTTTGCTGGTGGTGATTGCATTGTTAGCACCTAAAACATGGAGCGATTATCAAAAATTAGAAAAAGAGCGCTCCGCCACCCCCACGCCCACGGCGGATGTGAGCAGTATGCTCATGGTGACCATCGACCCCAACAATACGCCCGCGCCCACCGTGCTTGTAATGAAAATCGGCAGTGCGGGCGACGAGGTAACCCGTTTGCAAACCGCGCTTGCAGAGCTTTCGTATTACACGGGGGAGGTGGACGGCAAATATGGGCAGGGCACCGCAGAGGCGGTCAAGCTCTTTCAAAACCAACACAATTTGCTTGCCGATGGCATAGCGGGGGAAAACACGCGCAAAATCCTCTATGGCGGCAAGGCAGATCCCTATATACCTACGCCTGCACCCTCGCCAACGCCTTCGGAGCTAAGCAAGGGGGATCGCAACGACGCGGTACGCGCCTTGCAGGAGCAGCTCAAAACGCTAGGTTATTATCGCGGCAATGTGGACGGCGACTTCGGCGGTGGCACGCAGGAGGCCGTCCGTCTGTTTCAGAGCCAAAACGCGCTGGAGGCGGATGGCGTGGCCACGCAGGAGCTGCTTGCCATGGCGTTTGCCGATGAGGCAAAGCATGCCGTTGCCACCCCAACGCCAGACCCTGCCAGCATGCCCCTGCTTGTAAACAAGAGCCAGCCTGTGGACAAGGATTACAAGCCCAAAAGCTTGGTACTGCTTCGCAACGCTTTGCCCTCCTCGCTTGTGTATGTAAAGGGGAGCGAAATGGAAGGCGACCCAACAGCCGCGGCGGCGCTTCAAACCATGCTGGAAGCCGCGCAAGCCGATGGGGTCACGGGTTTTCAAATCAGCGCGGGCTACCGAAGCTATTATTATCAGCAGCAGCTTTTTGACAAAAGGGTGAAGGAATTTGAAGCGCAGGGCATGAACCACAAAAAAGCCGTGTCCGCCACCAGCCAAACCGTGGCAGACCCAGGCACCAGCGAGCATCACACGGGCTTGGCGTTTGACATTACCGTCAAGGGCACCACCTTTAAGGGCACGGAACAGCAAAAATGGCTTCAAAAGCACTGCTGGGATTATGGCTTTGTGATTCGCTACCAAGAGGACAAGGAGGCCATCACGGGCTTTTTGGCGGAGTGCTGGCATGTGCGCTATGTGGGCTTGAACCACAGCATTGCCATGCGGGATGGGAATTTGTGCCTAGAGGAATATTTGGGGACTGTATAAAAAGAAGGAAGCGGAAAAAAAGCATATGGTTGAGTTGGTGATTATTGGCGCGGGGCATGCAGGCTGTGAAGCCGCTTTGGCCGCCGCGCGTATGGGTGTGGAAACGCTGTTGCTCACGCTGGATTTGGGCAGTATTGCGCTCATGCCCTGCAATCCCGCCATTGGCGGCACGGGCAAGGGGCATTTGGTGCGCGAGGTGGATGCGCTGGGCGGGCAGATGGGCATTGCCATAGACCGTACCTTTTTGCAAAGCCGCATGCTCAACCGCGGCAAAGGCCCTGCGGTTCACAGCCTGCGTGCACAGGCGGATAAGCGCCGCTATCATGAGGATATGCTCCATACGCTCTTTTCAACCGAGCATTTAACCGTTCGGCAGGGCGAGGTCATGAACATCCTGACAAAGAACGGCGCGGTTTCGGGCGTGCGCACCATGACGGGCGAAACTGTTGCTTGCCGCGCCTGCGTGGTTTGCGGCGGGGTGTATTTAAAGAGCCGCATTATCATTGGGGATTACAGCAAGGAAAGCGGCCCGCAGGGTTTGCTTCGCGCGGAGGGGCTTTCCAGCTCCCTTGAGGAGCTTGGCTTTGCGCTTCGCCGCTTTAAAACAGGCACGCCTGCACGCGTGGATGCACGCTCCATTGACTTTGACAAAATGGAGCCGCAGGAGGGGGACGACCCCATTACGCCCTTCTCGTTTTTGACCCTGGCGGGGGAAACGGACGCTTGCTACCCCCTTCGCAACCGTTCGCGCTGTTATTTGACATATACAAACGAGGAAACCCACCGCATCATACGCGAAAACATGCACCTGTCGCCCATGGTGCGCGGGGACATCAAAGGCACGGGCGCGCGCTACTGCCCAAGCATAGAGGACAAGGTGCGCCGCTTTGCCGATAAGGACAAGCATCAGCTGTTTTTGGAGCCAGAGGGCCTTGACAGCCCTGAATGGTATGTGCAGGGCATGAGCTCCAGCCTGCCCGAGCGCGTGCAGTGGCAAATGTACCGCACGGTGCGCGGCATGGAACGCGCAGTGCTGGTTCGGCTTGCCTACGCCATTGAATATGACTGCATTGACCCAACGGAGCTTCAGCTTACCTTGGGCAGCCGCCGCGTAAGCGGGCTGTATTTTGCGGGGCAGGTCAATGGTACCTCCGGCTATGAGGAGGCCGCCGCGCAGGGCATTTTGGCGGGCATGAACGCGGCTTGCTATTTGCTGGAACGCGATCCGCTGGTGATTACCCGCGATATGGGCTACATCGGCGTGATGGTGGACGATTTATGCACCAAGGGCACGGACGAGCCTTACCGCATGATGACCAGCCGTGCGGAATACCGCCTGCTGCTCCGGCAGGATAACGCGGATTTGCGCCTGACGGCGCTCAGCCACGAGCGCGGCTTGGCGAGCGAGCGGCGCATGGCACTGCTTACGCGCAAGCGTGAAAATACGGCGGCCTTGCTTGACAAGCTCAAGACCTGCCGCCTGAGCGCCGCACAGAGCCGCGACGAATGGCTCTGCGCCCATGGGCAAACCCCAACCGCCGCGCCCCTATCTGCCGAGGAGCTGCTTCGCAGACCCGAAATCGACATGGATGCGCTCATCACGCTTTGCCCAGAGCTGTCCTGTTACCCAAGCGATGCGCGGGAGCAGGCAGAGCTTGCGGTGAAGTATGAGGGCTATTTGAAAAAGCAGGAGGCGCAGGTGGTACGTGCCCGCGCCATGGAGGATTGGCGCTTGCCAGAGGATTTGGACTACGACACCATTGCGAGCCTGCGCATAGAGGCGCGGCAAAAGCTATCCGCCAAGCGTCCGCAAAGCTTGAGCCAAGCGGGGCGCATACCTGGCGTGAACCCTGCGGATATTGCAGTGCTGATGGTATGGCTGAAAAAAGAGGAACGGTGACACGTATGAAGGAGCACAAGCCGCGTTCCGCAATGGCGCTGGTGATTTTTGCGGTGTGCATGGTAAGCTATTCAGGGCCTATGGTGAAGGGTGCGCTTGGGCAAGGCGCGTCCCCTATTTCGGTTGCGCTGTTTCGGATGCTGGGAGCCGCCTTGCTCTTGCTGCCCTTTGAACTGCGCCAATGCATCAGAAAGCGCGTGCCGTTTGTGCTTGCCCCGCGCGAATGGGGCTGGACACTGCTATCCGCGCTGTTTTTAGCAGGGCATTATGTGACTTGGATTACTTCCCTGCAAGGCACAAGCACCTTTGCTTCGGTGGCGCTGGTGTGTACACAGCCGCTGTTTGTGGCGCTGTTCAGCTACTGGCTGTTTAAGGAGCGCATGCCGCGCAGCGCACTGCCGGGCGCGTTTTTGGCGCTAACGGGCGCGGTGGTGATTGCGCTGTCGGGCATGGCAGGGCAAAAAGGCGCGGCAGGCGGGGATGCGCTTTCAAGCAATTTGCTGGCGCTGGCGGGCGCGGTGCTGATGGCCGCACACTGGCTGACGGCGCGGCACATTCGAAGCACGCTGAGCGCGGAGGTTTACACGCCTGTGCTGTATTTGCTTACGGCGGGACTGCTTGCGTGCCTGCTGCCCGTATCGGGCGGATTTCAAATGCCCGCGAGCGCCTTGCCCTATATGGCAGGGCTGATTATTGGCAGTACACTGCTGGGGCATGCGGTGTTTGCGTATGCGCTCTCTAGGGTATCGGCGAATGTGGTGAGCTTTGCACTGCTTGGCGAGCCTGTGGGCGCAATGATTTTCAGCATGCTGTTTTTTGGCGAGGTTCCCACGGGGCTTGTGATTGTGGGCGGGGTGCTGACACTGCTTGGGTTGGGGCTCTATTTGGCCGCGCCTTTACAGAGGAAGCAGGACAAAGCCTGCTGACCCGTTTTTCTTGACTTTCAATACCCCCCGTCGTATCATACCAGCAGGAGGTGTTCACTATGCAAAACCAGCAGCTTCCCAGCTGCCCTAACTGCGGAAAAACCGCACAGCTTGCGCAGGCCGCTTTTTGCCCCTTTTGCGGCACGGCAATGAACGCGCCGCAGGCGGCCGCAGTGCCCGCAGGGGCAAAGGAGCTTCTTCAAAAGGCGGAAGCGGCGCAGGACCCGCGCAAAAAACATGAATGGCTGCTAAAAGCGCAGCAGCAATATCCAGATTGCTTGGAAATTGAAGCGGAATTGCTTTTTTTGGGCAGACTGCATGAGCGCAACCCAAAGAATATTTCCTATTCGGTGATTAAATGCTACCTATTTGCGCTTTATTTAACGCCCGCAGATTTTACACAGCCACAGCAGGCGCAAATGCGGGAGGAGCTGTTTGCGCATCCTCAGCTCAAGCGCTGTCAAAGCCTTGCGCCCAACGCGGAGCGCTTTACCCAAAAATATTTGGAGCGGCTGGCGGAGGAGTTTGTGCGCCTGTTTTTGCGCGGCAGCAGTCAGTATATGCGTTCCTTTATGGGCATCAGCATCGATGGGCGCGCGCCGAAGCTGTTGGCGGAGCCAACATATCAAATGCTTGCAAACATCTGCAAGGATGAAGCACTGCTACCGGCACAGCGCGAACAGCTCTACAATGCGCTGTATGCGGGCTTTTCACAGCAAATGAGCGGAGATACGCATTGGCTGGATGAAAAATTGAGCGCACAGGGCTATGTGATTCCTGCAAAGCCATAAGGAGGGGAAGCATCACTTGCATTTTCAAAAGGATCAGGGCACAGCGGCAAAAGCGGGGCAAGCATCGCGGCGAACCGACGCTATGCGGAGCAAACCAAAGCCGCGCGATGTGCTTCCAGAACAGCAGCCCGTAACCGATGAAGAAATCAGCGAGCAACAGCCCGCAAAATGGAAGGCCATCCTTGGGCGTGTGGTGACAGGCTTTTTGGTGGTGCTGATACTGGCAATCGGCTATGTGTTTTTATTGCTGGGCGAGCCTGAGGAAGAAGCCAAAAACGCCGTGCCCGTGGCAGAGGAACAAATTCACATGCCGATGAACGCGCTGGAAGCGCCAGGCGAAGCCAATGTGCAAAACCTGGCTGATACCTTTGGACAGCCCGTGCTTTCGCTCTACGGGGGCAGCCTGCCCATGAGCAAAGCGCGCGTATATGACACGGCATTCAGCGGAGGCTATGCGCGGCGCGTTACGGTGAGCTATGCTTTTGAGGATGGCAGCTTGGTAACCGCGGAAAGCATTCGCCCCACCGCCGCAGTTACCCTGCTTGGCGGCGCCGGCTACACACTGCGGGCGGGAACGCTGTATGCTTTGGGCGGGGTGGACGCGGCACGCATGGACAACGCGGAGCAGATTTGTATTTTCGGTCAAAGCGACACGGCGGTTTACGCCATTCTATGCCCCAAAGCGCATGAGGCGGAGCTGGCGATTTTGCTCAAGCAAACCGCGCTCATTTCGCCCACCTCCGCTCAAAAGGAATAATGCAAAGGAGCTTATAATCGGCATGCAAAAAGAGCTACGAACGATGAAAACCTCCCAGCTCATCGGGCGTTTTCTGCCCTATTTTAAAAAGTACATTCCCATTTTGATGCTGGATTTGCTCTGCGCGGGGCTCACCACGCTTTGTGATTTGGTGCTTCCGTTGATTGTAAAGGACATTACAAGCTACGCAACCACCAATTTGGCCGCGCTTACGGTGGAATATGTACTGCGCGTGGGCTTACTGTACGTACTGCTCCGCGTGATTGACGCATTGGCTAATTTTTACATGTGCTCCCGAGGGCACATCATGGGCACGCATGTGGAAAGCGACATGCGCTTTGACCTGTTCAAGCACCTGCAAAGCTTGGGCTTTGCCTATTACAGCAATGCAAAAATCGGCCAGATCATGGCGCGTATCACCAGTGATTTGTTTGAGGTAACGGAGTTTGCACACCACTGCCCCGAAGAGTTTTTCATAGCGGGCATCAAAATTGTGGTGCCGTTTATTATTTTGCTGGGCATTAATGTGCCGCTGACACTGCTCATTTTTGCCATGCTGCCGCTGATGATTTTTTTCACACGCTTTTTTAACAAGCGCATGCGTGCCGCCTTTAAGGACAGCCGCCATCAGGTGGGCGAGATCAACGCGCAGGTGGAGGACAGCCTGCTTGGCATACGCGTGGTCAAAAGCTTTGCCAACGAGCCTGTGGAGCTGGATAAGTTCAGCAAGGGCAATGATATATTTGTCAAAATCAAGCGCAGAAGCTATTTGTACATGGGCGGCTTTAACACCGTAACCCGTGTGTTTGACGGGCTGATGTACATTGTGGTGGTGGTGGTGGGCGCGCTGTTCCTCATTTCAGGGAGCATCAACGCGGCGGACTACATTGCATATCTGCTGTATGTAAGCACATTGCTCACCTCCATCCGCCGCATTGTGGAGTTTACGGAGCAGCTTCAGCGCGGCATGACGGGGATTGAACGCTTTTGCGAAATTATGGACGTGAAGCCGGAAATTACGGATCTGCCCGATGCGCAGGAGCTTGAAAATGTGCGCGGGGATGTCACCTTTGACCATGTGAGCTTCCATTACAGCGACGATGACAAAAGGGTGCTTTGCGATATCAACCTGGAGGTGAAGGCGGGGGAGCGCGTGGCGCTGGTAGGCCCAAGCGGCGGCGGCAAAACAACGCTGTGCAACCTGATTCCGCGCTTTTACGATGTAACCTCAGGCCGAATTTTGATTGACGGCAAAGACATTACCACACTAAGCCAGCGAAGCCTGCGCGAGCATATCGGCATGGTACAGCAGGATGTGTACATGTTTTCGGGCACCATTTTTGAAAACATCGCCTACGGCATGCCGGGCGCAACCGATGAAATGGTGGAAAACGCCGCCAAACAAGCGGGGGCGCATGAATTTATCTGCGGCTTGCCAAACGGCTACCAAACCTTTGTGGGGGAACGCGGAGTGAAGCTGTCGGGCGGGCAAAAGCAGAGGGTATCCATTGCAAGGGTCTTTTTGAAAAATCCGCCCATACTGATTTTGGACGAGGCCACAAGCGCATTGGACAATGAAAGCGAGCGTGTGGTACAAAAATCATTGGAGCAATTGTCGGCGGGGCGCACCACATTCACCATCGCCCACCGCTTAACCACCATACGCAATGCCACCACCATATGGGTGCTGACGGAAAAGGGCATTGAGGAGCGCGGGACGCATCAGGAGCTGATGGAAAAACGCGGCATGTACTACCAGCTATATCGGATGTATACGGAGGAAGCGTAATGAATATTCGTTTTTCGATTGTGAAGGAAAACCAGCTTGCGGAGATTTGTGCGCTGTATCAGGACGTAATCAGCGATATGCGCGCGCGCGGCTTAAAGCAATGGGAATGGGAAACGTACCCCACGCAGGAGCAGCTGGAGGCGGTGGTGGAAGCGGGGCAGCTGTACTGCGCGGCGGATCACGGCCAGCTGGCGGCGGCTTTTGCGTTAAGCGGTACATTAGACGAGGAATATGCCAGACTTTCGTGGATGTATGGGGTGAAGCCTGCAACCCTGCATTTGCTGGCAATGCGGCATGCATATTTTGGTACGGAGCTGGCGGCGCAGGCGCTGGATTTTGGCAAAGGCGAGGCAAAGCGGCTGGGGTATGACAGCCTGCGCATGGACACCTGCCGCGAGGACGAGCGCATGCTTGCGCTGTTCAAGGGGCAAATGACACGCGAGGCGGGGAGCATTACCTTTGAGGACAATGCGCTGGCATACGCGTGCTTTGAAGCGCCGCTCAGCGAGCACTGCCCCATGCTTCCCATACGGATGCATCCGGCGTATCGCTTTGGGGAAATGACGCCTTGGGGCGGAGAGCAGCTTAGGAGTGTGTATCACAAGCAAATCCCCGATGAGCGCACGGGAGAAGCGCTGGAGATCAGCGCCATACCGAAGCTGGAGAGCGTGAGCGATGCGGGGGAAACGCTTGGCGAATTGATTGCGAAAAACGGCGCGAGGCTGACGGGAAAAGGCGCGGAGGAAGAATTTCCGCTGCTGCTGAAGCTGTTGGCGGCAAGGGAGCCGCTGAGTGTGCAGGTGCATCCGGGGGATGCGTATGCCAAGGAGCATGAGCACAAGCTGGGCAAGACAGAGGCTTGGGTGATTTTGAATGCGGAGCCTGGCGCGAGCATTTTATACGGCATGAAGGAAGGCGTAACGCTAGACGGATTGCGTGAGGCGCTGAAAAGTGGGGAGGACATTGAGCCGATGATTGAGCGTGTGAACGTTCAAAACGGTGATGTGTTTTACATGCCGAGCGGCATGGTGCATGCGATCGGTGCAGGGATTTTGCTGTATGAAATTCAGCAGAGCAGTGATGTAACCTATAGGCTTTGGGATTACAACCGCAGGAACGCGGCGGGGGAAAAACGGCCGCTGCACATAACGCAATCGCTGGATGTGATTGATTTAGGCCTGCATGGGGCGCGTGCGCGGATGCCCGAGGTAGGCGGGAACGAGCTTGTGCATTTATTGCGGGTACCCGCATTTGGGTTGGATTGTGCCTGTGTGAATGGGGAATTGGAGCTAGAGGCAAATGCGGGGAGCTTCCGCATGGTAACGGCACTTGCGGGTTTGCTGTTAAGCTGGCAAGGGGATGCGATGGAGTTAAATGCGGGGGATAGCGTGCTGCTGCCCGCGATGTGTCCTGCGGTGACGCTCATGGGCGTAGGGCGGGCATTGATTGCGGGGAGGTAGGTAGGGGTATATGTGGAGGAAGAAAAAATAATGGGTTAAGGGCGAAGCCCTTATGGGGTACAGGGGTGAAACCCCTGTTTGCCGAAGGCGAAATTGGGGCGGGGAACGCGGGGTGCGGAGCGGGGGCGAAGCGAGCGCAGTTGAAGCGGAAAGCGTAGTGAGCGAACAGCCCGAAGGGCTATGAGGCGAGCGGGGGCGGGGGCAAAGCTGCGTTTTTATGGGATGTTGAAACGCCAGCACCAGGTAATGTATACCTAGTGCTGGCGTTTTTTGGCGGAGGAAAAGGGACAGCGGGGATGGTGGGGGGATTGGGGCGGTTACGTTGAAGAATGGGAGTATAACATAGTATGGTGATCATATCAATTGCCGGGGGGTGCCTTTTGACAGCCTAAGCATGCATATGTTCGAAAGAGTTACTCTTCGGTTGAAGATTCATCCATCTTTTTATATCTGGCTCTATAAAAGCTTGCAATCGTCTTTTGCGGATTATTGGATGACTTAGGAATATGGTAGTCTCTTATTAGTCTCTTACTTTCCTCCTTGGTGATGGAGAGTAGCGCCCAAAGTGCAAAGCGAGCGCGGGAAGTGCCTACATAAAAGATGCGTTTGGCCTCTTCGTCCTCAAAAATGGTGCGATTGACATCCATCAGAATGATAGCATCGGACTCTAGTCCCTTGAACTTTCGACAGGTTGTGAATGGTACGCAGAGTCCATCGTGACGATAACAACTGTCCTTCAGCAATGGTGCTATTACACTTTTTTCTTCTGTTGTCATGGATAGTAGTTGAATATTTGTGTAGCCGTCTGTGAATAGCTTGTTTAGCATGGTGTTTAGACAGCACTTTGCCTCGTCGAGTGTTTCGGCAAACATAAAGCTCGGCGGATCACCTTCAAGGCATTTATCAGAGAGCTTGACACGCCGTGTGTCTGGCAAAGGAACGGCTGATGTCTGGGCAATGCAATGAGTGTTTCGACTATTGCGATACAGCGTCAAGCGGCAATCTGCGTGTTCGATATACGCGGGCATTGCATTTGCCTGAATCAGTTGGTTGCTGTCATAGAATACATAGAATGTTCCTATCTTGTTCGTAGCTGTCACCAGCATTTCGAACAGGTTAAAAAGCTCCGTATCTTCGATTAGCTCCTTGCCAAAGTCCTGCCCCTCATCTACAATGATATGTTGATATGGAAAGCAATCTCCAGTGTCCAACAGGGCTTGATAGAGTTCACTATAGTTTATTGTATGCGAAGGTGTAATCTTAACGGTATAGGCATCAATACTGTAATAATCAACATTTTCGAACGGAGTACTTTCTTGCAAGTACTCGCATAATTTTTTGTTGTAGCAGAGGAACAGCGTTCTCTCGCCTTGCACACTGTATCTACGAGCCATTTCTACACCCAACATTGTTTTGCCTGTACCAGCTGCTCCGTTGATGACTCCCGTAGGCTGATCAACCAAATAATCTAACAAGCGACTCTGTTCCTCCAGTAGACGGTTAAAAACAAGCCGTTTGTCTGTTAGTGACGTGCCATTTGATCGAACAAGGTCGAATGCTGGACAGATGAACTGGGTGAGGAGGCTTTCCACCGCTTTAGCAGAGAGCGCGGTCTTCTCTGCTTCATAACGATGTACTTCAAAAACACGCTCTATGTCATGCGTAATATTCAGCAAAGATTCTTCTGTCAAAAACAGACGTTTATCAACATCGGCTGGGAGAGTCATCTGCTCCAGTTGTCCGCGCGAGATGGAGATTAGCCAAACACCGCTATCTACACGGCAATGGGTCAGCATTTCGGCCTTGCCGGCATCGAAAAGCTTCCGCTCGAAATTGCGTTTAGCTCGTAACGCTTCTTCCATCGGCCCACCATATTTCATTGGAATTGAGGAACCATAATACCATATGCCGTTTCGATATGAATAGCCAAACCGGGAAGCCTTAGCCTCCAAAAACAGTACACCCTTTTCAGGATGGATAATGACAAAATCCGATTCACTTTCGTGAATCACATTATTTTCCACACGTATCACCCGGAACGAATGCACGACCGTGTAGTCCTCTGGTAGCATTTCAAGCGCATGAAACATTTCGTCTTCTCGGCTGCGTTCATCAAATTCTCTTGGAACAGCAGGAATCATTCTGGCCATATTACTTCATCCTCTAATCATTTCGCGGATTTTCTTGCAGGTTGTTTTTTCATCTAATGAAATGACATGCCAACCAGCATCGATCAGTGCGGAAATTTGTTTCTCCGCAGCGTGATAGGTCAACATGACCTTCGACTCTGGCCAGTAAATCAATGGATATAACTCATCTCCGTCTACACCGATTTTCAGGCTCATGCTGCCATAGGGTTGCGTCACATCCGCCAGATCGTTTGATTCTTCCTTCAACTGTTGGACGATCCAAACATCCGCCGCTTCCACCTCATCTTCCAACGCATCAAAGATTTCTTCGAGGTCGTCTCCCAGTCGGATACCATCCTGTAGTATGTGTACAGTTTCAGATTGGTAAGTTTTTGCTGGGTAGGCATCCGACACATCTTCGTTTTCAACGGGTGCAACGAATTCGCATTGCTTCCAGCTTTTACTATCACCTGTAAAGGAGGTAAGATATTCCATAGCAAAGTGACGATCAAGATGCTCGTGAATTCTTTGATTGGCATAGCTACGCAGGCAGGAGTAGCAGGAGCTATCGCAATGGCATTCGCTAACAATCTGAAGTGCCTTTTGCAACACTGCCTGTACGGTTTCTGGCTTCAACAGACGGTGGACGTGTCCGGCACCTCCGGCTGCGGTGTCATAAAAAATAATGGAAAGGCCATCGCGACTGTAACCGGGGCAAGCTGCGATCTCGGTTTCTTCAATATCCAGCACTATCGCAATTGCACGAATCAGAGCCTGAATGACAGAATCTCGCATGTTATCATTTGCTACATAACGATCGAATTCTAGATGAACCACATCTGTTTCGAAGATGTGGTGGAAGTACTCGCGATATAAGGTCGTTCCGATACATGGATTACTGCGAAGGTTTGGATGCACTACTTCAATGGCAGACTTTTTCCCCATTCGTAGATCTTCGCTTTTTGCCTTGTCTGTTCCACGTCCATTCTTGTTTTTTATAGTATCCGTTGGTCCAAGGCCATAGCCGCATGCGTGACAGATATAGAACGGCTGCTTGGAGGTGATCAAAATCCTGTCCTTGCTCGAAGAACTCAGAATAATGGAATGATCCCCTACGGTATAGCGGTAAGAGGCTAGCTTGCTTCCGTCTCCGATGTATGCAGCATTATTCGTGTAAGGATGCGTCGGGCGTTCACGAGGAACTTTTTGAACCTCTTGCTCGGTGAAGAACCCTTCTCGCGGCTCAAGGGAGTATTCCCAACCATGTTCATCGCATAGTGGTTCCCCGCAAAGGACGCAACGCTGGGCGGTATCTTTCTTAACTTGATTGTAATTCCAGGATTTGCATTTTGTGCAACAATACACATAGCCGCGACGGAAATCGTTGGTTTCACCGCGACTCATAAAAGCTTTCCGCACATAGCGGCTGATGTACATATTGCCACCTGCGATGACTTTTGCGCCGGGGGCATATTCCGATATGGCTAGCTTCAGGTCGCGCTGCATCTGTAGCTTTGAAGACTCGTCGCCAAAGGCTGTGGTGGCTTTTCCTACATCCTGCAACGGCGTTAACTCCACTGTGTCCACGGGAAATCCATATCTTGGTAGTACGTTGTGGCGAGAGAACATATCAATTAGCCGCTCATTCTGATACAGCTCCTTCTGACGGCTGATCATGGTCAGCTTGCTACCCATTTTTCCATTTGTCTTTGCAAGATCAAGAACACGCGCATATTCCTTATCGTATTCCGTCAAAACTCCCGTGAACTCATTGATTGTTTCGGTCAAGGCCCCATCCACTCCGATTAAACTTTCTGCCCAACGATAGGATAGTGCATATTCCAGCATATCCTCGCCGGCACTGGCAAATGTGTTTTTTAGCATACTAGTCAGGCTCGCGGGCTGGTTATTTACTAAATCGTGCAACTTCAGGTTACCTTCATAATCGATAAAAGTCTTCATCTTGCCATTTCCATAGAAATTGGGATTGGCATGAAATAGATAGGCTAGCGTTACTGCATAGATATGGCGGTTGAGTATTTTTTCGTTGTTCAGCTTGAATATCGGTGGTTGAATGATACCTGAAATCAGCTTATCGGGTTGATTGAAGAAGGTGAAGTCGTGGGAACTCAGTTTTGCATAAGTTAGCGCATACGCAGCTACGTGCTTGCTGCGGCCAGCGCGGCCTGCTCGCTGGGCATAGTTTGCGGCAGATGGCGGTACATTACGAAGGAAAACAGTTTCTAAATCACCCACGTCCACACCCATCTCAAAAGTAGTTGAACAGGACAACGCGTTGATCTTGTTCTTTTCAAAATCATCTTGAAATTTTGCACCCTCGGAACGGCTGAGCTGGGCGGTATGCTCTTTGATGATCAGTGGCTTGAGCATTGACTTACGATATAGATTGACATAGTGGTTGCTTTGCTGAAGTTCGTCGGCTGTCACCTCTGTCAACTTGCCAGAGCAATGTGCGATCACACAGGCATTACTCCAACAATGGGTAGTCACGCGTCCACAACGGCTACAACGATACCAGCGCGCCTCGGTTTGGCCTGGAACAAGTACTTCAAACAAAGCCAACGGCAATTGAAAGGTCTGAAGCATTCCAGCATTGCGGAAATATCTTGCCAGCACACCCATCAGCCAATCATAGTAAATCTTTAGAAAGGTTACCGCCTGTTCTTCCGTCAGCTCAAGGGCACGCATCACCAACGCTTGGCGAGCGTTCTTATAATACTTGTCCGCTTTGCCTGCATAGTGGCGCGGCAACCAGCCAATCTGGCAAGTGCGGGATTCGCTTGTGATGTTCTCGACAATTTCTCGCTCCTGCTCTGTGTAAAAAACGAACTTTTTATCATCTGGGTCAAGGATCGTATCCTTTCCCTTAAATGTTAGTGCGCCTGCTACAATTACTGTCGCAAGCAGATGATTCAGCAGTCCTTCCATCGTCGCATCGTCCGTATGATACAGTGCAGCCAGCTTCGTGATGATGCTATCCTCGACTGCTGCGTCATAATGCGGTCGAAAAACAAATTGGAGGAAGCCGAATGCCGTCAAACTGTCGCGGCTTTCAGATGTCAGCATTGCTTGCAACACGGCGATCCAGGCATGCTTTGTGGCTAATTTTTCTCTCTCTCTTAGTGTGCCATCCGCTACCAGTGATTCGTTAAAAGTTTCATTATCCTTGAAGAGAGCTTTCAAATCGTCTGCCAAATCCGATACTGTATAGAGATCACTCGGGTTGTGTAACAGATCATCTCTGCGTTGGATCATCAAACTAGCAATGCCACGTCTTCGCAGAAAATCATAGTAATACTGTGATAGGCAGGGAGCAAAGAATGCCGCTTCTGAACGACTATCGGAGAATGCCAGAAATTGCCTACCACCTTCACGTGTGCGGAGCATGCCATCAACATACTCTGTTATTGTACGCGTCTTCAGTGTTTCAAACAGTGACGTACCCAGCACCGTTGTTGCCAAGTGATTTGGTAGAAATATACGTAACATTTTACCAGTTCCGCAGCAAGCGCATTTTCGTTTCGCTTCATCAAAGGCAAACACGCTAATACATTTCTTTTCAGCACAGTGACAGTCGGGCTCGCCGTCCTCCGCCAATTTGACACAGCCGCATATGGTACAGAGATGGTATTTGACGATCTGCGGCTCATTTTGCTTTTTCTTGCTTGTCTTTGCTATTTCTTCAGTTTCATCAGTTAGATCTTCTGTTTCGATTTCTTCGCTATCAACAGCATTGCCGATGAAATAGTAACGAATCTTTTGTTTTTCGTATTGCTCTACTGGTTCGATGTGTCGCAGCCCCTCATTGTCTGGATCACTCTCCTTGCCAACGATTGCAATCTTACCACAATCTGAACAAACTGCGATTTCAAAAGCAGCATAATCAACACCGTTCATGCTGACCTTGTTCCGACGTGTAAGGTAAATTTCACCATTCTCCGCACCAGGTGCGTAATAGGCACCCTCCAATGCACGCATAAAGAAATGATAACGGACATCTATTAGTGCGGTTTCGTTCTTATAGGCTTGCGTCAGTACATGCAAAAACTGAATAGCTTGCAAAGTATCTACGCCAAGGGTTTCCGCAAATCTGTCCAGTGCTATAGGCTGATGAATTTTTTGACGCATGGTCTGATAGATCGACGATGCGAAACAGGTGTTGAATAAATTTTCCGCTGCGCTAGCCGCATCGTCGTAGGGAAGATCAAGTTTGACACAAAGCGGTTTCAATTCGTCTGGCGTAAGGGCTTTATCATCATTTTTTCGGGAGGCAATTTGCTTGAAAAAAGATAGGGGAACCACGATTGTTTCATCGAAACTCTGCACAACGCGTTGACCGTAAATGATGTCGTCCATTTCATAGGTCGTGCCAGTCAAGTTCTTGCCAAAGTCCAAAACCTGGTGGTCACTCTCTCCTTGCGTACCCAGCGTAGCACTAGTAAGAATAAAACGCGTCACCTTTGCAGCGTGTATTCTTGCTTTTAAGCGTCGCAGCAGAAAAGCCGTTTCTATCCCAGTCGCGCCATGATAAACGTGAGCTTCGTCCAACACAACGAAACGAATATCGGATTTTGCGAAAAGGTCGTTATCCTGTGGACGGAGCAATAGACGTTCCAGCATGGCATAGTTGGTGCAAAGAATGTGAGGCGGGGCTTCCCGCATCTCCTCGCGAGAAATGATTTCATTAGGGATGGGCTCTATTCGTGTCTCAGCATAACGATCATTGACATGCAGACTGTGATAACGCTTGAGCGCGTCTCGCTGCGTCTCCTTTGTATCGCCGCTATACACGCCAAAACGAATTTTTGGATAGCACAGTAGTAGCTCACGCAAGCGTTTCATTTGATCGTTAGCCAGCGCGTTCATGGGGTAGATCAAGATCGCTTGTACGCCGCTTTCTGGCAGTATATGATCATGAACTTGTTTCAGAAGCTCGTTGAGCACTGGAATTAAGAAGCACTCTGTTTTACCTGAACCCGTACCAGTGGTGACGATGGCGCTACGACCAGCACAAATACGGCGAACAGCCTGCTCTTGATGAGCATATAGCGGACGGCTTAGAGGTAGCTTGCGACTATATTGCCCGTTGGTGGGTGCAGGTTTCCCGCCCTCAAGATTGCGAAATTCTGGTGTGAGTACGTTCTCAGCAATGAGTTCTTCAATGGACTTGGATGGTTTGAAGGCATCCTTTATATCTACGATCGGGCCTTTGCTCTGCTGCTCGTTCAATTTCTGGTAGAAGGATTCTCGCATTTTTACATCCGTAAAGCGATCGGATGTGGTAATATAATCAATAAACTCGCGCTTGATTTGCCGCGAAGCCTCAGCTGGATCAAACATAGATACATCCTCCATCAATCAAATTTTGTATAAAAACTTGCGCAACGGTATAAGTCTTTGTTGGAATCAGGCGATTGGGCCGTCAAAACCCTATTTGCAGCATCCACAGCTAGCATTAGCGGCTGTTCATCTTGTGCGGAGCGCAGGCGGATCACAGGCTTATCATCACCACTACCGTCCCATGCAAAGATCACATCCATTGCACGCTTTTGCAGTCCAGAAAGCCTCGCTTTGTAGCAATGTTGGCCCATCTCGACATACAAAAATTCAATTCCAAGCAGACGCAGGCCATTTAGCTTCAACTTTTCTGGCTTACTACTAGGTGATGGTACATATTTGGTGCTGACGAGCGTGAGCGAGTAGCCCTTGAACCAGTCTTTCAGCGGATCACCGACGGCGAAATCCTTAATGCTGTCCATCAAAGTCCATTGGTCCGATAGTATGCTCGCCTTCATCCAAATTTGGCAGTCATACCATCCGTTCGTCAACATCCTCGGAGCGGGCACCTGATCGAACAAGTCAGTTTCAATCGAATAATCTTTATCTTCGTCTGTGATACGCGTGCGGAACCTCGGCATCATATTTACGTCACCGACAAAGCACCGACGCCCGTCAAAGAAAAACATGCTATCCTCTATTGAAAGCTCGGGATGTGCTATGAAACACGGCTTTCGGATAATTGTGAGCAATGGATAAACCACTCGTTCATCTATAATGACATACAAATAGCACTTTTTATCGGTGCCAGAGGTAATGGCATCACCTAGCATATAAAGCTGTTCTTTGCCTTTGCGTAATGGAATGGTTCTATTTCCAAGCATTACCCGCAGACTGTGTTTTCCCAAACACGTTTTGTCGATTTCTAGCAGCACGTTGTTATGAAGCGGTGCTTCTCGATACCAAAGGGGGCGGTGTAGTTCTTCCGTGTGCCAGTCGTAGCTGTCGAACCGCCACCGCAGTAGCTCAGGCGTGACAAGGTAGTCTTCAAACGCGGTCGGCTCTCCCTGCTTGCTGATGCAGAATGGATAATTATTACCATTGTGGTGGATTGAAAAGTTTCGATCATCACCATAGCACACACTATTTTGGTGTTGAACCCACATGCTGTGTGCGATGGAAAAGACTTTCTGGTCAATAATATCACCAGAATACATATCTTTGATAACTACATCGAAGAGTGTGCCTGTGCCGTCATCAGGGATGTCCACGGTCCACTGATTCTCAGCGCTACTCGTTGCATAGCTATTCAGGGAGCGTTTACAGTCCCGATTGACATACAAGCCATACCGACTCATATCCTCGGTCGTTGTCAGCTGCAAGCGTGGCATCGAATCGAACACGGGATGTGTAGCTCCTTGATACAGCACTTGGATAGAAGGAATTGCTTGTCCCATCAAGTCCACAAAGGATTTTGCAGAACCGTCTGTAAAGATCGTATTTCGAGCTCTACCACGAATGCGCTCTCCATTCTTTGGGTAAAGAACAGCAATCAAGCGATACTGCGTTTGGTAAGCATAGCCTCTTTCAATGCCAATAATACTATCAAAAACATCGGTATCAAGAGCTATAAGTGTATAAGGTTTTCCACAATCAGGCATCATTCGCTGTATCTCACCATCTTTGTCCAGCAACAGATAGGAGCGATAGAGCTTTTCATTGGTGTCGATGATGCGCTCATTTTTACATGCCATTTCAAAGCGTAGACGCAAGCAACGACCAGGCTTGATCTCTTGCCTGTGTAGTAGCGGAAGCAACTGAATATCGATCTTTTCCAAACGGCGACGAATGTCACGACCAATCACAGAGCGATACTGTGTTGTCAGACAAACGTTATCGAGAAAAAGCTTAACCTGTACACAATCAATATGTTCAGCAAATACGCGGGCTTCCGGAAAGACAACCATTGGTCCGTGCTCGGCATCCATATGGTAAGCTGGATTAACTCGAAACAGTTCTGGAAGCGCACGCGAATGAGCCATGCTACGGGTGTGGTGTTCCAAATTTGTATCGAGTCGTGTGATTCTCCGAAGGCTTTCAAGTATCTGCTGTGTTACGCCACCCTGCTCAGAGATCATCACCGTATCGTTGTAGTACCAAGCATCCATCAGCCTAAGTATTTGGTGTAGCAGATCCGTCATCTTGTTTTTGTCATACTGAATAAAGGCATATTTAATGCCTGAACGGATAGCATATGATGAAGTGCTGATCTGTAAATCGTGTTCCAAGTTATCTGACTGTGCCGAAAAATGTTGCTTTAACCAGAAGACCATCTCGGGAATCAGCGGATCTGACGGATCATATCTTCCGTTCATCATCTCTGGATCTAGGAAAAATTCTTGCCAAAGCATCCGAGTAAAGGCCACAAAGGAGCTTTTTGGTGCAAGCGCATGAAATAAAAAGGTCGAATAGAACGATCGCTTTCCGCTGGGTGTCATGAAGACACCCTGGTGTTGGAAAGCATCCTCAAAGCAGTCATACAGTTTCGATTGGTTGAAATCGGGGTCATCCAGCACCTTTTCAAACAAACTCGTCCAAAAGTTCTTCTCTGAGTTGTTTTCCCAGCTCCGCGCATAATTCACAAACAGTACAACAAGCAATTTCCCGTTGATCTTCAACATTTCCAGCGGATTCATTGCATAGCGTAGCTTCGCATCATATTTATCCTGAATGTCGCTACGAAGCTCTTCCAATTCATCCTCAGTGAAGACTACGTCTCCGATGATCGTACGTTCCAGCGCTGCATCTACCTTTTGACTCAGTTCTGTCCGTATCATTCCATACGCCACCTTGTGTACATCATTTTGTAAATATATTTGCAGTATCGGTGCGATTAGGTAGTTTACTCGTGTTGTTATTGACAGCCGATTACCGCTAAAGGATCCCGTTTGACATATTCGTGCAAATTTCAAAAAATCGCATGAGAACGTTTGAGCCTTAGTTATTATCTTTCGACACATCTCGCGGTTATCCTTTATTAGAGCGCACTGGAACCATGGTTATCCGAAGAAGGTGGCGCGGCGGGCGCTGGCGGGAAGCGTGCGTGTATCAAAATGGCGGAGAGTGCATGTAATGAGTGCATGTAATAATTTGATACGGAAGCCGTACGCCTTGTTTCCTCCCTGAAATACCTGTATAATATGTCCATCAAAAGCCTTGGTGGAGGGAATAATGTGCACAGCGATTTGTCAAATTGCCTGTTAGCGGATGAACTTACGATGCTCCGTCAGGAAAACCAGCAGCTCCGTCAGGAAAACCAACAGCTCCGTCAGGAAAACCAACGCCTGCACGCTGTTTACCTTCGCCATGGCATTGATGCTTCGCCTAATCCAGCTGCACAACTCATTTCCAACACAACAAGCATTCATGCCCAGCAACCCTGCATTACCAAGAAAAGCTGCTTTTTAGACAAGGCATCGCTATTTCTTTCACTTTTTCGCGGTCGGCAGGATGTGTATGCCAGACAATGGCAAAACAAAGAAGGTCGAATCGGTTACAGTCCTGCTTGTAAAAACGAATGGGTACACGGCATGTGCGGTAAACCAAAGCAAAAGTGTGCAGATTGCTCAAATGCCGCCTATCTTCCCTATCATGCCGACGCCATTCGTCAGCACTTGAACGGTGAATGCGTCATCGGTATCTATCCGCTGATGCAGGAGGAAACCTGTACCTTTCTTGCAATTGATTTTGATGAAGAAAACTGGAGAGCGGATATCCGAACCGTTGCGGAAGCCTGTACAGAGCTTGCGATTCCCTGCTATATAGAGGTGTCCCGCAGTGGTAACGGGGCGCATCTTTGGTTTTTCTTCGATGCGCCTGTAGAAGCTTCCCTTGCCAGAACAATGGGCACCTTGATGCTGACCAAAGCCATGGAAAAGCGAGCAAAGCTGACCTTTTCCTCCTATGATCGCATGTTTCCCAATCAGGATACAATGCCAAAGGGCGGCTTTGGCAATCTAATCGCCCTTCCCTTTCAGCCGATGGCCTTTAGGCGCGGCGGATGCGTATTTGTGGACGAGCAATACCATCCTTTTGAAGACCAATGGGTTTTGCTATCTTCTATTCAAAAAATACCGAGGGAGCAGCTGGAAGCCTGCGCTGTCCGTCAGCATGGTTCGCCCTTGGGACAGCTGCGAATCGATACAGAGGAATCAGACAGCAAGCCATGGGACAAAAAAGCCATTCACCTTACCGCTGTGGATTTTCCGCCGTCAATGCAGGCGGTTATGGCAGATCAGCTCTATCTTCCAACTACAGGGCTATCCAACAAAGCTCAAAATCAAATCAAAAGGCTGGCAGCGTTCCGAAATCCACAGTTCTACCAAGCACAAGCCATGCGAATGCCCATATGGGATAAACCACGTGTGATTTGCTGCGCGGAATATCGCGGTGAATACCTCTGTTTGCCAAGGGGCTGTAAGGAACAACTTGTAGATTTGGTCAAAAAATGCGGTGCAAGCATCGTTTGGCAGGATGAACGCCAATCCGGTAAAGCGATCGATGTGACATTTACGGGTGTTTTGCGTGAGGAACAGGAGGCGGCTTTGACTGCCTTGCTAGCGCATGACGATGGCATTTTATCAGCTACAACGGCTTTTGGAAAAACCGTTGTGGGTGCGGCGTTGATCGCCCAGCGAAAGGTAAACACACTGATACTTGTGCATCGCAAGCAATTGCTGACCCAATGGAAGGAACGCTTGGGCGCGTTTTTAGAAATCCATGATCAGCTCCCCGAAGCCCCTCAAAAGCGCGGACGAAAGAAAATCCGAGAAATCATCGGCACCTTTGGAGGCGGTAAGGATACGCGCGGCGGCATTGTGGATATTGCTATTATGCAATCCATGGGGGCGGCGGATGCCATTAAGCCTTGGATCGGGGATTACGGGATGGTGCTTGTGGATGAATGCCATCACGTTCCCGCCGTCAGCTTTGAACAGGTTTTGAAAGGCGTGCGTGCAAAATATGTCTACGGCTTAACCGCTACGCCTACCAGGCAGGACGGACACCATCCCATTTTGACCATGTACCTTGGCAATATCCGTCATCGTGTCAATGCCAAGGAGCAGGCGGAAAAGCAACCCTTTGCCCATGTGATGATTCCTCGCTTCACCGGTGCAAGCTTTTGTATCGATCAAGAAACCAAAATGCCCGCCATTGGTCAATACTACGCACGGATTCTGGAGGATGATCTTCGCAACCACATGATCGTTGACGACGTTCTCACCTGTGTGAAAGAGGGTCGAAGCTGCCTGTTGCTCAGCGAACGAACCCGTCATGTGGAAATGCTGTCCGACCTTCTGAAAAACCATGTAAAAAACGTTATGGTGATGACTGGCGGAAAAACCAATACGGAGTCCGCGCAGCAGCTGGAGCGTTTGCGAAATGCGCCTACCGATCAGCCCTTGGTCATTTGCGCAACCGGGAAATATATCGGGGAAGGTTTTGATGAAGCACGTCTGGACACCTTGTTTTTAACGATGCCCATTTCATGGCACGGTACTCTAGCCCAATATGCCGGCAGACTTCATCGCCTCTATGATGCAAAAAGAGAGGTTCGCGTTTACGATTACGTTGATAGCAGCGTTGAAATGCTGGAACGGATGTATCACAAACGCCTGAAAGGGTACGCCGCCATTGGCTATCAGGTAGCCGCCTTACAGCAAGGGGTTGGGATGGACAGCGATATCATCTACGATCAAAATACCTTTCAGACGCGCTTTTTATTCGATTTGAATAAAGCCCGAAAAAGCATCGTCATTGTCAGCCCATATATCACCATGAAACGAGTGCGATGGCTGGAAGAATGCTTCCATCAAGCGATTGAACGGCGTGTAAGCATAACCGTCATCACCAGACCTGCCAGTTCTTTTCAAGGTCATTCGGGTGAGGCTGTGTCTGCTGCTATCCAGTATGTGACTCACGCAGGCATCAATGTTCGCTGCCGTGAAGCAATTCATCAGAAATATGCCATTGTCGATGATGTATTGGTTTGGTACGGCAGCATCAATCTGCTGAGCTTTGGAGCTTCACAGGAAAGCATCATGCGCCTTGCCAGCGGAAGCATCGCGCGAGCGCTTCAGAGAGGCTGAGCATTCGAGGTATGATTCGTTCATGATGATGAAGATCACAACAGGAGGCTTTTGTATGAAAAAAGCACTGGGATTTATTCTGCTGTTACTGCTGGGAATCGGCATCATGCCCTTCGCCCTTTCTGAAGCTGCTTTTTCTCCGCTTGCAATCACAGACAGGAAGCCACCATTCTTCGATAAAGAGCGTATGGCTCAAGGAAATGTGCAAGAAGAAAATATCCGTGCTTTATTTCCTTGCTTTACCCTCTATGATTACGATAGTCTCAACAGCGGAACACTGGTCTTGGCAAGCTACTACAGCATATCGAATGACACATTAACCTTAAAGCACGTTCGTTTTGCCGAGGGCGGCAGGATCGTCTATGAGGTAGATACGATGCCGATTCCTCTTTCTGTAAGCGCACGCCATGCCTTAGCGTCGGCACCATTGGAAGACGTGATAGACTTAGGTGATAGGTACAGTACATTTCCTGTAGCAAACATACTAGACATGAATCGCATTCCAGTTCATGGGAAGCTACTGCAAGCTGATATGCAGCAGGATGTCCTTATTCTGCTTGTTGAAGATGAGGCTGGCAACCGCAGAGTGCAATTGGTGTCCATTGCATCGAGCGGAGAATATCAAGTTTGTGCAAGCACATTGGTACTGCCCATGGGAACAACGCTAGACCTGTTTCACAGCACAGATGGAGAAATCTATTTCCAATGGGATGGTCAAAGGTGTGAAGCTGGTTGCGCTCGAACGGCTGCAAATGAATGGTGCTGGTCATGGTCAAAAATGCATTCTGCTGATGCTACCTTTGAGTATTCTGCTGTTTATTGCGGCATATCTATGGGCGGACCGTGGACAGAGGGAAATAGAGATCATCTGCTCGTTGGGTCTATGAAGAATACCTCTTTGTCTGATGCTGATTTGTCCTTGCTGCCAAAGACAGAAGATGAATTGAAAATCGCGCTCAATCGTGATGAATGGGCAGCTGTTAACAATCCAACATCCACGGATGGATTGCATCTTCGTGTTTCACCCAACGCTGATTCCGAATCATTGGGTAAATTCTATCATGGAACGCCGCTTCAAGAAAAAGAGCAGCCCGCTTATCCCTCTCGGCAGCTGGAAAACAGACAAAAGCTTGAGGGGTATATTCATATTGTTGGTGTTGTGAATGAGGAATGGTATGCCTTATTGACAAGCCTTGGCCATACTGGATACGTGCCTCAGGCGTGGATGTGGGATGGAAATGGTTGAAATGGATAGGTCAGTCCATGAGAAGTATTTGCAAATGACGTCCGCTTTGCGTCGCATACGCCACTCTCTCTTGATCCATGCACTTCGTTGATTTGAATCGTGCAGCTGCGTTTGTTATCATGTGGAAATTCCACGGAAGGATTTTTTGTTATATTGCAAGAAAAGCAGTGAAAAAAACGTTGCTATAATGAAAGCTTGAAACTTTAATCATTGATGCAAAATGAAGGCGCGGGGTTTAGACCGGAAAAATGAAGGAGGCAAGCCCAATGCCCAACCGATTTCTTTCCATCCTGGTGTCTGCAATGCTAATGCTGTCGCATGTTTGCTAAATCAAGCTGCCGCTATTAGCAAATTCATGATGATATAGAAAGGGAATTGACGCTATGCGAAGAGGTCGAATACGTTCGTCTGCATTCCTGCTCATTGTTACGCTATGCTTTTTTTCATCTGGTGTGAAAGCCGATGAAGCTTTATCCGCAGAAAAAACAGCGCTCACACAGAATGCTCTTGACGCGTGCCGCGTGCGCGGAATCAGCGCTATGGATTTTCCCGATGACATCACCAACGACGAGCTGTTTGTGGAATCCTACGATATTTATGGAGGCGGAAATCAGTATACTGTTTGGATCGTTACCACGCAGAGGCAAAGGGACGACGTTGAATTTGGATGGGTCTCGTATCAAACGCCACAGGGAATTTTCCTTGGCGGGTGGGAAACAAAAGCTTCGTACTTAGAAGAAAAACGGTATCGAGAATTAGAGGTACAGCAGGGCTCTTATTGTTTTTGGCCGCCCGAGTTGAAAGCCCAATACTCCCAAGAGCGCTACGGCGAGGATGCGTCCATCACATTCCCCACCGACACAGATATATCGCAGGAAGAAGCGGTCGATACCGCTTATCAAGCATTGCGCACACAAGCGGATTTTGTGCAAACCGATTTAGATGAACTGCTGCTGAGCACCCTTTTTTGGCGCGAAAATGATCTGCGTCAATGGGTTGTCACCCTCAGGAAAAGCACTCCTCCTTTTGATGGTGTTTATGGCGTGATTGTCGACGCTTCAAACGGCGCGGTTACTGAGATGCACGCTTATTGAGAACCATCATCTTGATTCGTTGTGCTTTACCGATAGTAGTTGTAGCGTAACAAATATTGGGTTAAATGAAATGATTGATCAGCTGACAAAGCATTTGTTATCCGCAGGCATTTGATTGACGAAATAGATTGCAAGAGAACCGAAACTGAACACATGGAGCGGCGGCGTGAATAGGGTAATCAACAATATATGTGGGAGGTATTGATGAAATGAAGAAAGCGTTGAGGCTATTATCGCTGGTAATACTTGTTTTACTGCAAATGCAGAACGTATATGCTGATACCATACCACGTGCAGCTCAAGACTGGCTAGACGATGTTATTTCAATGCAGATTGAAGGAGTTTTCAGTACATGGAGCCTGCAGGACAAGACACGTTTTGTGAAAGAAATGCATAGCGCCGATATGCATATGGATCAAAAGCTATACGAAACGGTAATAGACAGTACAGCCGAAGAACGATTGCGCAACGTTTCTGCTGATCGTATAATTGACGCCGAATACGGGGATTTGATGTGGAATTCAGCGATTCGTTAGGACATTGGCTCCAAAAAATCAGCTGCATTTCTGCCGAAAGGAATGCAGACTCTGAATTGACGGAAATGTCTGAATGGAAATATACGCCATTGGAGTGTGCTATGTTTGCAGCTCGTCAAATTGCTCAAATATTTGATCTGACCGCGCAAGAAATCAATCAATATTTTACGTCGCAAGGGGATATATACCATGACGGGACAGGCAATGTCTATATCACGATCCTTTTCAAAGAGCACAACACTGGACGTTCTGATGATTGGGCATATGCAGCAGTGATCAATGTAAATACCGGCGAAGCAGATCATTGCTTTGACAGAGAAACCCTGATTAAGAGAATACCCGAACTCTCTATTTTATATCAGAATATGTCAGCGGAGCAAAGGCAATCTGTGATGCGGTGGTTTCGAGAACCATATGGTAATTATTCTTCGTGGACAGCTGAGCAGCAGGCAGCATTTAATGAACAATTCTATACCAAATAACAAACATACGGTGTCATGCGGCGGTTTTAATGTCTGCAACCCCTCGGCTTTTCAGGTTGTTCAGCACCGTCAGCCAGAGCTTCGCGCTCTCGTTTTCGCCATGTACATGCCCAACACGTCGCGCCGGCCTTCCATATCCAGCCCAAGGACGATATAAACGGTCTTCTTGACAATCTGCCCTTCTGCCCGCACCTGCCCGCACGTGGAAATGGATGGCATCCATGCCGCCAGTGGTTACCCCTTTGGCGCACATCGAAAAAATGGACGGCATTACCATCCATTTCGCCATATCATCCTCTAAAGCTTGAGTACTTGTTCCAAATTTATAACGTTTTTTGACGAGTAAGTTCGTCGATAATTGTTTCCATCGCATATGGCACAGATTCGAAAACTTTTCCAATACATATTCAGTAGCCGATATCTCATTTTCTTCAGACAAAGAAAAGCGTTTCCAAAGCAAATCTCTACGGATACAGTCTAAAACCGTTCCCGTGTCTG
>JAVXND010000029.1:0-257 GCA_036645955.1 Clostridia bacterium
TATGGTGTCCGCCCAGTTCGCGTTCTCCCCCCCCTCCCCCCCCTCCCCTCTCTCTATCCCCCCACGCAAAAAAACGCCCCTCACGTAAAAAACGTAAGGAGCGCCTCAATACACACTATTCCATTCCATCCCATAAACAATTCTTCCAAGCCGCCCGCCTGCCCGCTCAATCCCCTATCATTTGCGCCTCGCCAAATATTGAATCTTCACTTCATCCCTTGGCAAAACCGCACCCACTGGCCAGCAGCTTCCGCGTT
>JAVXND010000029.1:267-30536 GCA_036645955.1 Clostridia bacterium
ATTCGCAATATACAAGGTATTGTTTGCCCCGCCCAGCTTCCAAGCACACGGTAGATACCCTCTGCCACAGCTTGCTTGCCATTTGGCGCAAAAACAAGCTCGCACCCATCCCCCTGCACCTTTTCCGCCGTCGCAATGCGCTCATACGGTCTGCCCAGCATTTCGCACGCACGCGCCGCATTGCCGCAGGCCAATAGGGAACGAACCACGCTGGAGCTGACTTCCGCACCCTCTAACGTAATTTTGGGCACAATCACCGTTTGAAAATGCAGAGCCGCCCCCAATGCCATAAGCAAAGCGGGCGTACCCTTGCCTTGCTTGCCGTAGCTGTGGTTGTACCCGCAAACCACATCCGTTGGGTGAAAACGCCTCACAAGCTCGCCCACATAGCATTCCGGCAATTCATTCATCACGCGTTTGTCAAAGGGCATGGCGTAGAGCATATCCACACCCAGCTCTGCCAAAAGCTTTGCACGCTCGTCAAAGGTGCTGAGCATCGGCGGGCATTTCGCAGGCGCAATCAATTGCATGGGATGGTTCACAAAGGTGCAGGCCACCAGCGGCACGCCGCGCCTCACGGCAATCGCCTTTGCCTTTTTGAGCAGCACGCGGTGGCCTATATGTACACCGTCAAACATGCCCAATGCCAATACGGCATGCTCCAGCTTCACAAGCCCGTCCAGGATGATCTGCATCCGCTTCCCCCCTTGGCATTTGTTTTTTTATTCACCAAGCCATGTCTTGACTTTCATTTCATCGTTTTCACGCCTTGCAATGGCGCAAAGCTCCCCTTGCTTCCACATGCAAACAGCGGTGCCGCTCTCTGCGCAAGTGCCGTGAAGCTCAGGAAAACGCGGCCACGGCAGCATTCCGCCATTTCGAAAAGCCTTTTCCAAATCCTGCGGCACCTGTGTACAGGGCAAATGCGCCAATGCGGCCTCCATGGGCAAAATCAGCTCTTGAAGCCTTCCGCAGTCTGCCGCCGCTTGAAGGGCTTCCAAGGTATGTGCGTTGTACGTGGTAAACACGCCGCTTTGCGTGCGAAGCAAAAAACGCATATGCGCAGGACAGCCAAGCGCCCGCCCCAAATCATAACAGAGCGTACGCACATAAAAGCCCTTGGAACAGCGTACATATAGCAGTGCGCCATGGTTTTGTGTCATGCCGCGAAAGCTTAGCTCATGCACGGTTACCTCACGCTCTGGTACCTCCGCGGTTTGCCCCGCACGCGCCAGGTCATAAAGCCGCTGTCCATCCTGCTTAATGGCGCTGTACATAGGCGGACGTTGCATAATCGCGCCCGTAAAACGCGGCAAGACCGCGCAAAGCTCCGCTTCTGTGGGGTATAGGTCGCCGTGCTCCGTTACCACGCCCTGCGCGTCCTGCGTATCGGTTGCCGTTCCAAAGGCAATTTCAAGCACATAGGCCTTTTGCTTGTCCTGCATATAGTCAAACAACCGCGCGGCCTTGCCGGCCATCAATGGCAGTACGCCCGATGCTTCCGGGTCAAGGGTTCCCGCATGGCCTAGCTTTGTGCCTTTGAGCATATGCTTCATCATGCCCACCACCTGTGCGGAGGTCATGCCCGGCGGCTTTAATACATTCACAAAACCACATAGGGGTTTGGTAGTTTCCAAGCTCATACTGCTTTGCCCCTATCCAATTCTGTTTTGAGTGCCGCCTCCATGGCAAGCGCCGCTTCCGCCAGCGGTACATCCACCGTACAGCCCGCCGCTAAACGATGCCCGCCCCCGCCCACACGCGAAGCCACTTCGTCAATGCGGTAGGGCGCAAGCGCGCGCAGGCTCACTTTTACGCGCCCGTCCTCTGTTTCCTTGGCAAAATAGGCAAGCTTTACGCCTTCAATGTCAATGGCATAATCCACAATGCAATCGGTATCCCCATGTGATGCGCCTGCTTGCTTGAGATCCTCCATGGTTAACGTAAGCCCTGCCACAGCGCCGTCGCAGGTCACACGCAAGGTGGAAAGCACCTTGCCAAGCAATTTCACAAACTCAAGCCGCTTTTGCCGAAACAAAAGCCTGCTGTATTCCGATAGTGCAAAGCCCGTGTCCATCAGGTTACCCATCATGTGAAAGCTTTCCGAATTGGTGCTTTCGTAAATAAAATTGCCCGTATCTGTCGCAAGCGCGGTATAGAGGCAAACCGCTTCCTCACGTTGTAGCGGCATGCTCATGCGCTCAAAAATGCGGTGGATCAGCACTGCGGTGGCGGGAGCCTCTGCATCAATCAGCAAATACTTGCCAAAGCCGGGGTTGGTGCCGTGGTGGTCGATCACCGCTTGCTGCTTTGCCGCCAAAAACAGCGGCAGGCATTCGCCCATGCGCTCCTCACAGCTCACATCCACCGAAATGGCCAAGTCATACTCGCAAGCGGTTTCACTCAAGGCAATCGGCTTTTGTACGCATTGCACAGTGGGTAAGAAGCTTAGGTTTTTAGGCACTTCCCCGTCCAATGCCCAAGCCACGCGCTTGCCAAGCCGCTCTAGCCTCATTTTCAGCGCCAAGGCACTGCCCAGCGTGTCCCCATCGGGTGAAATGTGAGAAAACAGCAAGATGCTGCCTGCCGTTTGTACGGCAGACAGCAAAGCATTCATTTCATTTGTTTCATTCATCGCTTTTGTCATCGGGTTTTTCCTCCGCTTGTACCTGCTTAAGAATGCTGGCAATGTGAATGCCGTATGCAATGTTTTGATCCAGCTCAAACAAAATTTCAGGTGCATAGCGAATAATCATGCTCTTGCCAAGTTCATGGCGCACAAAACCCGCCGCACTCTTGAGCGCGGTCATCATGGGGGCGCGGTTTTCGTCCTCCAAAATGCTCACGTAGATTTTGGCATAGCGCAGGTCGCGCGCCACCTCGGCGCGCGTTACGCTATAGGTACCCTGTATGCGGGGGTCGGATAGCTGCTCGCGGATAATATGATCCACCTCGCGGCGTACCTGCTCGCTGATTCGGTCTATACGTTGATAGCTCAAGAGTCATTTCTCCTTATGAGATTGCGGTCATGGCAAGCGCCTTACCGCTCGATCTCCTCCATCAGGAAGCACTCCACAATGTCGCCTTCCTTGATTTCGTTGAAGTTATCGAAGCTCACGCCACACTCATAGCCTGTTGCCACTTCTTTGGCATCATCCTTGAAGCGCTTCAAGCTGCTAAGCTTCCCTTCAAACACAACCACGTTGTCACGCAGCAAACGAACCTGTGCGTTGCGTTGAAGCTTGCCATCCTGCACATAACAGCCGGCAACGGTGCCTGCGCCTGTAATGCGGAAGGTACTGCGCACCTCGGCATGTCCCAGCAGAACTTCTTTGAATTCGGGCTCCAAAAGACCCTTGCTGGCCTTTTGAATGTCCTCAATGGCCTGATAAATCACGCGGTACAAGCGCACATCCACACCCTCGCGTTCAGCCGCGTCACGCGCGCTGTTATCGGGGCGAATGTTGAAGCCGATGATAATCGCGTCAAAGGCAGATGCAAGGTTTACATCATCCTTGTTGATTGCGCCAACCGCACTATGGAGCACACGAATGCGCACTTCATCGTTGGAGAGCTTCTCAAGCGCTTGCTTGACCGCTTCCACACTGCCTTGTACGTCGGCCTTGATAATCAGGTTGAGGTTGGTTAGCTTGCTTTGATCAATGCGGCTGAACAGGTTATCCAGCGATACCTTTGTGGAGGATGCAACACGCGCGGCTTTTTGCTTATCGCGGCGTTCCTGTACCACTTGGCGGCCCAGGTGATCGTCCGCCACAGCCATCATATCATCGCCTGCGCTCGGCACCTCTGTAAAGCCGGTAACCTCCACAGGCATAGAAGCTCCTGCTTCCATTACGCGCTCGCCCTTGTCGTTGACCATGGCGCGAACACGGCCGCTTGCCATACCCGCTACAACGTTGTCGCCCACATGCAGGGTACCGTTTTGCAGCAGCACCGTGGTTACGGGGCCGCGCGATTTATCCAGCTTGGCCTCAATGATAACGCCCTTTGCCATACGGTTGGGGTTAGAACGCAGCTGGAGCATATCGGCTTGCAGCACGATCATTTCAAGCAAATCATCCACACCCTCGCCCGTCGCGGCGCTTACAGGTGCCATGATGGTATCGCCGCCCCATGCTTCGCTTACCAGCTCGTAGGTTGTTAAATCCTGCATCACGCGGGAAGGATCAGCCGACGGCTTGTCAACCTTGTTAATGGCAACAATGATGGGCACACCAGCGGCCTTTGCGTGGTGAATGGCCTCAATGGTTTGCGGCATAACGCCGTCATCAGCGGCTACCACCAGCACCGCAATATCGGTGGATTGTGCGCCGCGCGCACGCATGGCCGTAAATGCTTCATGACCAGGGGTGTCCAGGAAGGTAATCAGACGGTCGTTGATGGTTACGGTATACGCGCCGATGTGCTGTGTAATGCCGCCCGCCTCGCCCGTGGTTACATGGGAGTGGCGGATATAGTCCAGCAACGAGGTCTTGCCGTGATCGACGTGTCCCATGATCGTTACCACAGGGGGACGAGGCACCAACACCTCTTCGCTGTCCTCAAAGTCGGTATCAATCAACACATCTTCGGCGGTTTTGGCCAGGTTCATTTCAAGCTCTACCCCAAAGTCGGAGCAAACCAAGCTTGCGGTATCAAAATCCATCTCGCTGTTGATGTTTGCCATCATGCCCAGCATCAGGAGCTTCTTGAGAATATCTCCCGCTGGCTTGCCGATGCGCTCTGTCAAGTCCTTTACGGTGATGGTATCAGCCGTCATGAACGCCTTTTCAATCTTAATGGGCGCCATCAATTGCTGTGCGCTGGGCTTGCGATTGCGGCGGCGGCCGCCGCGCATCATATCGTCGTCAAAGCCATTGCTGAAGCTTTCGCGAGCCAGCTGCTTGCGGTTTTTGGCCACGCGCTCTGGATCGTGCTGACGCACGTAATTCTTTTTGTTGGGGTCGTAGTTGCTTACGCGCTCTTTTTCAACTGCGGGCGTCATTTCAAGCGCGGCTTTTGCACCGCGCGGTGCGCCGCCCATCGGAGGTCTGCCCATGCCAGGGCCGCCGGCAGGACGGCCGTAGTTGCCTGCGGGACGTGCTCCGCCGCCGCTGGGTGCGCCGCCGTTTGCGGGGCGGCCATAGGGACCCTGCGGGTTCGCGGGGCGGCCATAAGGACCCTGCGGATTCGCGGGGCGGCCATAAGAGCCTTGCGGCGCAAAGGAACCCTGCGGAGCCGCACCAGCTGCTGCACCCTGCGGATTGGCGGGGCGGCCATAGGGACCCTGCGGATTCGCGGGACGACCATAGGGGCCCTGCGGTGCTTGTGCGCCCTGAGGATTCGCGGGGCGGCCATAGGGGCCCTGCGGATTGGCGGGGCGGCCATAAGGACCCTGCGGATTCATCGCGGGACGAGGTGCGCCTCCCTGCATGGGACGGCCGCCTTGTACCGGGTGCTGCGCTTGCATACCCGCTTGACCCATCGGTCTGGCCGTGGGTGTCATGGGTCTTGGTGCAGCATTGCCTGCGGCAGGTACCGCCGGTTTGGCAGTAGCCGTAGCTGTTGCTGTGGCTTGCACGGCAGGCTTTGCCGCAGGAGCCGCTGGCGCGGCAGTAGCGGCGGCGGTTGTGGCAGCTGTGGTTGTCACAGCGGCGCTTGCGGCAGACGCGGCTGTCGCGGCGGCGCTTGTTTCAGCCGTGGCTGGCACAGCCGTTGCAGTGCTCTGCACAGGCGATGTAGCGCTGTCTTGTACAGCGGCCGTTTGCACGGCGGCGTTCTGCGGCACGGCAGCTGCATTGTCTGCAGGCTTGCTCGCATCCACTGCGGTTGCGCCAGAAGAAGCTTGTGTAGCCTGAACCTTCTGTGTTTGCGTTGCGGAGGCACTTTCAATAGAAGCAACCGTTTTTTGCTCAACGGGTTTAGCCGCGGCAACGGTTTCTTGTACGGTATGCGCGTCCGCATGGGGCACGGCGGTTGCCGCCGAATGCGCCGTGGAAGCACTCGCGTCGCTCACCGCTTTCACGGGGCTTTCAACCTTTGCTTGTACAGCCTTTTCCTCAGCCTCCGCTTTCGCGGGTGTGCTCTCCGTTTTCACGGGTGCGGCTGTAATGCCTTCCTGTACGGATGAGGCTGTATCCATCTCATCTGTATCGGGCATGGTGTATGCCTTGGTATGCTGGCGTGCCAAGCGCTGTTGTTCGGCCTGTTTTTCCTCAGCGCGGCGCTGTTCTTCTTCCCGAACGAACTGCGCCTCCAGCTTCCGCGCCACCTGCGCCAGTTCATCCGCATTCTTGCGCATAGAAGACACGTTGCCCAGCATATCCCCAGCGCCCTTGAGCAACTCCTTGGTAGCATCCTTGAGTTTCACTTTGGTCATTGTACCGCTTGCACCCCCGCATAATTTCGCAATGTAATCTATAATTTGGCTATAGGAGCCGTGGTTCGTTCTCTAAAAGGCCTTTGAGCTTATTGGCCATACCGCCCGCAGGTAAGGTAATCACCATTCGCCCATGTTTGCCAATGCAGTTCCCCAATGCGCCTGCACTTAGCTCATACAGCGGCACATCATGTGCCTTACAAGCATCCTGCACCCGTTTGCGCGTATTTTCGGACGCGCCCGCGTCCAGCAGCGCAAGCACTGCGGTTCCCCGCCTGATTGCATCTACACAAGCCTCTTGGCCGCTCACTGGCTGCCCCGCTCGCATGCACAATCCCAAAAAACCAGTCATTTGGGTTTCCGTTGCTTCGTTCATAAGCCCTTTCCCTGCGCATCCAGCAATTGGCGCATCGTTTCGCTCAACTGAGCATTTACCTCTTCGGTCAGCTTCACTTCGAGCTGGCGATCCAGCTGCCCTTGCTTCAGGGCGCGGCGCAGGCACTCCACGTTCAAACAGCAATAGGCGCCCCTTCCGGGTTTTTTGCCCGTTGTGTCTAGGCTTACCTGACCCTCAGGCGAACGTACCGCGCGAAGCAGCTCTTTTTTGGGCTTCATTTCGCGGCAGCCCACGCACATTCGCATTGGAATTTTCCGTGGCTTTGGCGGCACTGTCGAACAGCTCCTTTGTTAAAGCGTATCGTCGCCTTCGCCGTAGGGCATTTCCAAAGGAATATCCCTAAGCTCCGGCAAGCCCGATTCGTCCATCTGTGCGGGGGTAGCCTGCTCATCGTAATAAGCTTGGAAGCCCAGCGGCTCCTCAGGCAATTCCTCCATAGGCAGATCAAACATTTGCGCGGCTTGGCTCTGACTTTTGATATCAATACGCCAGCCTGTAAGCTTTGCGGCAAGGCGCGCGTTTTGACCTTCCTTGCCAATGGCTAAGCTCAGCTGATTATCCGGCACCACCACGCGGCAGGCTTTTTCATTTTCAGCCACAAACACACTCAAAACATGCGCAGGGTTGAGCGCGTTGGCAATGAACTCCGCCGGATCAGGTGACCATTTGATGATATCGATCTTCTCGTTTTTAAGCTCCGCAACCACTTTTTCAACGCGGTTTCCGCGCGGACCTACGCAAGCGCCTACGGGATCGATCTTTGCCTCGGTGGAGTGTACCGCCATTTTGGTACGGCTGCCCGCTTCACGTGCAATGGACTTGATTTGCACCACGCCAGCCGCAATTTCGGGAACCTCCATCTCAAACAAGCGCTTCACCAGACCCACATGCACACGGCTCACACGCACCTGCGGCCCGCGAAGCATTTCCCGTCCACTGCGATTCACCTCAAGCACATAAACCTTGATGTGATCGTCAATGTGGTATTCTTCGCCTGGCATCCACTCGTTTTGCTCCAAAATGCCTTCCGTGCGCCCAAGCTCCACGTACACGCCCTTTGGCTCTATGCGCTGTACAATAGCGGTCATGATCTCGTTTTCCTTTTCGGAATACTCGTCGTAAATCTTGCCCTGCTCCGCCTCGCGGATGCGCTGCATAATCACCTGCTTGGCTGTTTGTGCCGCTGTGCGTAAAAAATCGCTTGGTGTTACGTCAATCTCGGCAATATCGTCCATGCGGTAATCGGGGCGAATCTCGAGTGCTTCCGCCAGCGTAATTTGGTTTGCGCTGTCCTCCACCTCATCGGTGATGGTTTTACGGGCAAAAACATGCGCGATTCCCGTTGTGCGATCCAGCGTTACGCTCAAGTTGCTGGGTGCATTTTCATCATGCGATACATTCTTTTTATAAGCAGCCTTCAACGCTTCTTCAATGGCGCTAAACAGCATGTCAATGCTGATATCCTTTTCAGAAGCCAGCATCTTTACAGCCTCGATAATCTCGGACTGTCCGCCTGCTTGCTTGCTCTTTTTGGTTGTCCTCATCATCTTTCCCCGCTTTCCTCACTATCTGCTTCCAATTGTGAAAAGTCCTCGTCGCTTAGCTCAATGATGGGCTTTACAATGGCCACACTTTTGCGTTCAAGGGTTCTGTCCAAGCCCTGCGCATCCGTAAGTACAATTGTATCCGCATTCATCTCTTTTAATGAACCATGGAAGAGCTTTTCGCCGCCAAGCGGTGCAAAGAGCTTCACTTCTACCTGCTGTCCGCGGTTTCTTTCAAAATCGCGCGTCGTTTTAATGGGGCGATCAATGCCGGGGCTAGACACTTCTAAAAAGTCGTAGTCCACATCCTCTAACAACGGCTGAATCTGCTTATGAAACCGTTCGCAGTCATTGAGCGTAATGCCGCCTTCTTTGTCTACATATATACAAAGGCATTTGCCACGGCTCTCCTTTTGCAGCGTAACCTCTACCAACTCAAACGAAAGCGCTTGTGCCACTTGTGCGGCACGTTCCTCCACCGCTTGCGCAGAGGATGTTTTGGCGTTGCTTACGCCCATTTTTTTAGCCATGCTTACTCCTTCTATGTCCTTGGTTATTTTCTTTGAAAAAAGCAATCAAAAAGAGCGGCAATGTATCGCTCTATACCTTTTCCCACGCCGCTTTGGTTAATGCCAAAGCACAGCACCGAAAGGCAAGCCAAACGGAGCCGTTGTGCGTCCAGCGAACGCACCGCATGTGAAAAAGTAAAGCGATATCCACTCTATTCGAAAAACCCTTCTTTCTAACTGATCGGGTCGAAATGCACTTAGAGATAAACCCACAACCGTAGGACTTTCACAGTATACCACAGTCGTATTGGAAATACAAGCATTTTACTCCTCCGCTACAAACAATTGTGAGCTGTGTTGGCGTTGACAGGGGCATTTCGCTGTTTGTACCGCATCCATGTTCTTCCTGTTTGATCTTTACACCTCCTGCGCGCTGTGCTACACTGCCAGCATGAAAGGCGCTGTTTGAGCAAGCCTTTCTGCCAATCGCTATTTTATGTAAAAAAGGAAGCAAACAAGCATGTCTTTATGTAATCTCTGTCCCCGCAAATGCAATGCCCTGCGCGAGCAAACCTCTGGCGCTGGGTTTTGCCGCATGGGCACACTGCCCATGGTTGCCCGCGCGGCGGCGCATTTTTGGGAGGAACCCTGCATCAGCGGCACGCGCGGCAGCGGCACCGTCTTTTTCAGCGGCTGTACCCTCGGCTGTATCTTTTGCCAAAACGAATCCATCAGCCACCATCCGCTCGGGCGCTTCATGAACGCCAAACAGCTTTGTGAATTGTTTGAACGTGTGGAGGCGCTAGGCGTTCACAACCTGAATTTGGTCAGCCCAACGCATTTTGCGCCCGCCATTTTTGAAGCGCTTGCCCTGCGCAAGCCCGCCGTTCCCGTGGTGTGGAATTCCAGCGGTTACGAGTCCGTTGCCATGGTGCATGCCGCAAAGGGCTTGGTTGATATTTTTTTGCCCGACTTTAAATATGCGCAAGCCGAAACCGCCGCGCAGCTCGCATACGCACCCGATTATTTCGATGTGGCGCTTGCGGCCATCCAAGCCATGTGCGAGCAAACAGGCACCCCTGTCTATGATGCCGATGGTCTGATGCAAAGCGGCACCCTCGTTCGTCATCTTATTTTGCCGCTTCGCATTCAAGAAAGCCTCTGCATTCTTGATACCATTTCGTCCCAGCTTCCAAAGGGTACGCCTGTAAGCCTCATGCGTCAATACACCCCCATGAACGGCGTAGCCATTGCAGGGCTTGACCGCCGCCTCACCGCAAGGGAGTATCTCCGCGTGCGGGATCACATGCTTATGTTGGGCTTGGAGGGCTATATCCAGCAAAAGGAAGCCGCCGACAGCGCCTTTACACCCGCTTTTATGGATGATGAAAGCATCAAGCTCTTCCCCGACGAAGCTTTTGCAAACACAACGGACGAACCTTCATAAGGCTCGTCCGTTGTGTTTGTTATAGGAAGAACTTGAGGATCTCCGTTTTTCGTGGAAGGGCTTTACCTTGACGCATGCATCACCAATTGCTGCATACGGTCCCACTTCTGTTCCATGTCTTTGACCAAGGTCATCTGCGTGCGCGCGCGATCCAGATTTTGCTCTGGGCGTGTAATATGGAAATACACATCGCCCTTTAAATAGTCTGTCAAGAAACGAACGCCGCATTCCAGCGTCATCATCTTCGCGCCCATGGGCAGGGTTTCGATCTCGGCAGGGGTGAGGCGCTTGCCGCAGGCGCTTAAAAAGCCATTGGTATAGGCCTCAAACAGCTCCAGCGACATTTGCACCTTGCTCAAATCCTTTTCATCCTCGGTTGCGGTGCTTGCGCCAAAGCGGATGCCATCTCCAAAATCGTTCGCTACCAAGCCGGGCATTACCGTATCCAAGTCAATCACGCAAAGCGGGGTGCGAAGCTTGCGATCCAGCATGACATTGTTGAGCTTGGTATCATTGTGGGTAACGCGAAGCGGAAGCTCCTTGCGCTGGCACATGTCCATCAGAATGCCCGCTTCGTTCTCGTGAAGCAGATAGAAGCTGATTTCTGCCTGCACATCCTTTACGCGCCCTGCACAATCTGCCGCAATGGCTTCACGCAGCAAAACATAGCGGTTGGGCGTATCGTGAAAGTGCGGAATGGTTTCGCTCAGCGTGTCGGCGGGAAAATCCGCAAGCTGTGTTTGGAAGGTGCCAAACGCAACGCCGCTTTGCATCAGATCCTGCATGTTTTCAGGCTTATCAAGGCATAGGCTGTCGGTCACAAATTCGTAGAGCCGCCAGCATTCGCCCTCCGCCGTGTACAGGTAGCGTTCGCCCTTCACCGTAGGCACCAGCGTCAGCACATGGCGCGGGTCACTCGCCTGCTTGCGCAAATGATCCGTTACCGCAATGAGGTTGCGCATCAAAGCGGGCGTATCATGGAAAACATGGTTGTTCACGCGCTGTAAAATATAGCAATGCGGCTGATCGGTTACCAGCAAATAGGTATCGTTGATATGCCCGTTGCCATACCTTGTACAGCATATGGGGCTGCCCTGTGTTTGAAACTGACTGTAGATGTTTTCCACGTTCTTACCTCCAAAGCTCATTGGGATAGAAGCCTTTGGCACGCATCGAAGCCAGTGCGGCCTGCACGCCCGCCATATCCTGCGCATAGGTTACGCCATACCATTTTTCTGCGGTTGGAAGCACCTTCACCGTCGCCTTTTTTTCCTCTAACAGCTGGTTTGGAATCAGCGGCAGAAAATACTCGCATTTGAGCGGGTTGATGGGCAGGTTCTCGCGAAGCCACGGCGCAAAGCGGTTTTCAATCTCCGCCATAATGGAGGGGTGAAAGCCCCAAAGGTTCATGCTCACAAAGGTGCCCTCCGGCACGAAGGTAAAATGCTCGCCATCCTCAGTAAAAGCGGCGCCGCCTGGTCTGGGTTCAATGTGCGTTCTTTCGGTAATGCCCTTGAGCATGCCGTCCGCGCCTGTTTCGCACACGCCGCGCGCCACATGGCCATTTTCCGTCAGCGTGTTTTCAATCTGATAGCCCACCATGGCATGCGCGTTGGGATCTTGAGAATTGCGCAAAAACTCCGCAATGCTCTCAAACGCAGAGCGTCCGTAAAAATCATCTGCGTTAATCACGCATAGGGGCGCGTCGATTTTGTCCTTGGCGCAAAGCACCGCATGCGCCGTCCCCCATGGCTTGGTTCTGCCCTCGGGGATGGAGAAGCCTTCGGGCAGCACATCGGGCCGCTGATAAGCAAACTCAATCTCCACATGCTTTTTGATGCGATCGCTGATCACCTCACGGAACTCAGCCTCTAATTCGGGCTTGATGATGCACACCACGCGGCCGAAACCCGCCTTGAGCGCATCATAAATGGAATAGTCAATCAAAATATGTCCAAAATCATCCACAGGCGCAATTTGCTTTAGTCCGCCGTAGCGGCTTCCAAGCCCTGCCGCCATAATCACCAGCATCGGTTTTTTCATTGTCAGCCACCCTTTTATGATTTCATTAACCCTTTACGCCGCCGCCTGTAACACCTTGAATAATCCGTTCAGACAGGAAGATGAACAGCAGGAACGTGGGTAAGAACACAATAATCACCGCCGCGAACATGCCTGCCCAGTCGCCCGTGTACTTCATGGAGTTAATCATGGAATACAAGCCCACCGCCACAGGTCGTACCTGATCGCCATTGGCAAAAATCAAGGATACAAAGTACTCGTTCCATACGTTGATGAAGTTAAAAATGCTCACCGTGATAATGCCCGGCTGTGCCAGCGGCAGCATGATCTGCCAGAAGGTACGCGAGGGCGAACAGCCGTCAATGGCCGCCGCTTCTTCATAGGAGCTGGAAAGGTTTGTGAAGAAGGTCAGCAGGAAGATGGTCGTATAGGGAATGTTCATGCCCACGTATAAAAACACCAGCAGCAGCCGAATGGTAATATCCTGCTTCAGCAAATTCAGCTGTGTAACCAAGCCAAACAGCGGCAGGATAATCATAACCACAGGTACGCCCATGGCCGCTACAAAGCCGCTTTGAATGGGGCGGTTTGCAAAAAACTTGAATCTGGAAAGCGTATAAGCCGCAGGTGCGCTGATCAAAACCAACAGCACCATGGAAATGGAAGCATATACCAAGGAGTTGAGGAAGAAGGTGGAAACGTTTTGACTCGTCCACGCCTTGATATAGTTTTCAAAATGCAAGCCCGTAGGGAAGGAAAGCGATGTGCCTTTAAAAATTTCCTTCGTGGTTGCAAGGCTTGCGGCCACAATCCAGCCCAGCAAAACAAAGGTGAACACGACCCAGATTAGTAAGATCACATAGCCAGGCGTGAGCCTAAGCTCCTTGCGCCAATTGAAAGGCGTACGAATTTCTTTTTGCTTCTTTGCCATTGGTCGTAACCTCCTTTGTTAAAATTCAAAATCATCTTTTTTAATGAACAGGTTGGTAAGCGCAAATACGCACACCACACATATGCCCATCAATACGCCAACTGCGGCGCCCAAGCCCGCATTTCGTTCGGTAACCGCATTGCCCGCGCCAAACATTTGCAGGTACATATAAACCATGGGCGTAATGGTTTGATTGCTGGCCGTTACATTTGAAAAAAGCTGTGACCAAACAAAAAATCCAACCGATGTGATCGACCACATGGTAATGTTTGTTTTAAACACGCCGCGCAAAAGCGGGAAGGTAATGTGGCCGAATTGCTTCACCTTGTTAGCGCCGTCAATGGTGGAGGCCTCATAAATATCCGTCGGTATTTTTTCAATGCCGCTGGAGAAAATCAGCATATGGTAGCCAACCATGCCAAAGCAATAGGCAAATAAAAGCGACCAGAACATGTGCGATGGATCCGTCCATTGGATGGCCGCCATTTCATTCAAACCTAGAAATTTGAAGAAGCTTGTCAGCAGTCCAAAGCGGGGATTGTACACATATTGCAGCCACATGGTCGCCAGTGCCACGGCACTGATGATGTTGGGCATATAAATCACAGCGCGGAAAAAGCGCTTAAAGCGAATGCCGCTGTTTAAAATAACTGCAAACAAAAGCGCAATGGACATAACCACAATGCCGCCAACTGCCCAAATGCGCGCCAAGTTCCACATGGAGGTCATAAAGAGCTGTGTGCTAAAGAGCTTGGCATAGTTTTCAATGCCCGTAAATATCCACAGAGACGGATCTGCAGTCACACTCTCCACCTTAAAAAAGCTCATAATCACCGTGCGGATAATCGGGTACACGAAAATAAGAACAAAAAAGATGAGCGCAGGCGTGAGGAAAGCTACAATCATACCTTTATTTCGTTTCATGCCAGTTCCCCCTTAGCTGATAGTAAAGGGAGGAGCAGCGAAGCAACAAGCGTGATCGCTCGGATGCACCACTGCTCCTCCACATGGTTGGAAAAGTGTAATGGAACCAGAATTTACTTGGTGGCTGCTTCCATTGCGTCTACAAAGCCCTGTGCGTCAATTGCGCCGCTTACGAGCTTCTGGAAGTTCTCTTTGATGATGGGGGTAACATCGGCGTTGTCTTCGATGCCGGCGGCCCAGCTGAAGCGGGTGGTCAGAGCGTCCATGACAGGCTTCACACCAGCCAGCATAGTAGGCCATTCGGTGTTGCTTGTGTCAGCGGGAATGCCCACGGACTCTGCGCTCAGCATTGCATCAAATTCACCCTTGGTGATGTATTTGATAATTTCGAAAGCTTCGGGAGCCACTTCGCTCTTGGCGTTGATGGCCAAGGTTTGTGCGCCGAAGTTAGCGGCTTCTGTACCAGTCACGCCGCCTTCAATGGCGGGATATGCAAAGCATCCCCATACAAAGTCAGGACCTGTCATGGCTTTGACTTCGTTGGGCAGCCAAGAACCGTTGAGGTACATGGCAGCGTCGCCCAGCGCCAATTCGCCGTTCTGGTTGTTCGGCCACACGGAGGAGCCCATGGTCGGGCTCAGATAGCCCTTGGTGAACAGGTCTTGATAATCCTGAGCGGCCTTTAGCACGGCGGGTTCTTCAGCCCATAGGCCTTCGGTAACAACCTTGTGCACACCAGCCTCGCCAAGCAGGCGGGCAAGGTGATAGCCGATGTTGGTTTGGATGTATGCATCATCGCTTGTCAGCGGGATAAAGCCAGCGGCCTTGATCTTTTCGCAAACGTCCAGGAATTCTGCCCAGGTCTTAGGCTCGGCGGTTACGCCAGCTTTGTCAAAGATTTCTTTGTTGTAGAAAACGTTGTATACGTTGGGTTGATAAGGAATGGATTTGAGCGTGCCGCCGCCCACTTCGCGGCAAGCGGAGATCAAGCCGGCGATAGCAGTCGCTTCATAATCGTTGGCCTTAACCAGCTCTTCAAGATCCATGAGGTATTTGCCCCAGGTCTTGTTTACGCGGTCAATGTCCTCGTCGAACATATCAATCACGGTGCCAGCTTCCAGCGCGGGCTCCAAGCCTTCGCGGATACCGGTGCGGCCCTTGAACTGCATGTCAACAGTGTTGCCTGTCGCCGCCATGTAAGCGTCAACAGCCTTTTGGATTACGATGCCCTGCGGCTCGGTGCTTTCCCACATGGACCAGTACACAATGGTCTTGCCCTCTGCCGTAGCGAAAGACGCAACGGTGAGAAGCATCGTGAGAACCAACAGGAATGAAAGCATTTTCTTCATGTTTGAGTTCCTCCTTCGAGTTCTGTAGTTTTGAACGACAATTTGTCATTCGGTGATTTAAGAATACCATTTGTATCTTTTCATATACAGAGACAAACGTTCGCGTAATTAGTAATATCTTTCGCTTTTCTGTGGAAAGTGCTATACTATCATGGTACGTTCCCTCAAACCTTACAAACTGCGCAAGGAGGCTTACCATATGCTTAGCGGTGAGGATTATCAACGTCTTGGTCGGTTGCTCAACAACCTCTATCTTTGTACAGGCATCAAATTTGCCCTGATGGATGAAAACGCCCGCGAGGTTTATACCAGCAGCTTTCAAACGCCCTTTTGCCGTTTGATTGCACAGGAGCCGGGCGGCTACCAGCGCTGTGTCATGTGTGATCATGAAGCGCTTACCGATGTGCGCACCCACCACATCAAAAAAAAATACCTCTGCCATGCAGGGCTTTATGAGCTTGCCATGCCCTTTACCGAAAACGGGCGTACCATTGCCACCATCCTTTGCGGCCAAATTTTGGATGATACCCCGAGAGAGGAGCAGTGGAATCGCGTATCCAACCTTTGCTCATGGTACCCCGATCGGGATGATCTTCACCATGCGTTTTTGAGCTTAAAGCGCATTTCCTCCCAGCAAATGGCGGCCTGTATGGAGCTGGTGCAGGCCTGTGTAAGCGAGGTTCGCTTGAATGGTCACCAAGGTCTGCAAGGCTTTCAAAGCTCTGATTGGCGTGACGATACCGTGCTTTTGCAAAACTACATCGATACCCACTACATAGAACCCATCACCTCCGATACGCTCTGCCATGTGCTAAACGTCGGCAAAACGAAGCTCTACGCGCTTTGTGACGAGCACTTTCACCAAACCCCAAACCAGCTGGTCACCTCACGGCGCGTAGAAGCCGCAAAGGATTTGCTTCTCACCACCGATCAAAGCATTCGCTACATTGCCCAAGCAGTGGGCATTTACGATGAAAACTACTTCACAAAGGTCTTTCGCAAAGCGCTTGGCTGTACCCCCACGCAGTTTCGCAAAAATCGGAGCGTTTACCTTGCCGAGGGAAGAATGGCGACCTGACCAGTGCCGTGTACCGCACCGCCGCAAGGCTTGACCGATGGCGCTCCCGTCCCATTATCCGCACCCATCAAAAAAACCGCCAGCCTCCTCGCGAAGCCAGCGGTTTTTTTCATTTGCTTTTTTATTTCACAGTAACATAAAAGAAATAGGTGTTCATCAGCTTGCCATCGGGCGCGGATTCATCCGCAGTAATCACAAAATCGCCCGATTGGGTAAAGGTAAGCCCCCACAGCTGCCTCGTGATCATACCCACTGCATCCTCATCAGGCTTTGCACCGTTTAAGATAAAGCCCTCGGTCGCCGTCACACCCTCTGGTACGTTGAGCTTCCATCTGTAGCCCGTGCCGTCGCTTACAGGTAGGTGGAGCGCCGCCATGTCGGAGCGGGAAAGCCGTTTGTCGGGACTGCGCATCGCTTCTGTCAGGTAGCAAGCAGGTACATCGCCAAGCCTTGCGGTAAATGTCTCGGGTAAAATATCACAGTCACATGTTCGATAGGAATAAGCTTCTACTTCAGCCGTTTGCGCAAGGGCAGCCATCGGGCAAAGAGCCAGCACCAAAGCAACCAAGAAACACCATCTTTTCATATTCGGTTTCCTCCTATTCAAGTAGGGGCAGTGCGTGAGTATGTGCTGCATTTCACTGCGCTATCATAACAGATGGCACCCAGCTGCGCAATCGGTTCTCAAACATTTTACATACATGTCTCCGCGTTGGTTTCGTTGCTTTTACGCCGCTTTGTCAAACTGCGCTTGGTACAGCTCCTTGTATAGCCCGCCCTTGAGCAGCAATTCGTCGTGCGTGCCCATTTCCACAATGTCGCCGTCCTTCATAACCAAAATCAAATCCGCGTCGCGTATGGTGGAAAGCCTGTGGGCAATCACAAAGCTGGTTCTGCCCTTCATTAATTCATCCATGCCCTTTTGAATGCGCACCTCTGTGCGCGTATCCACAGAGCTGGTTGCTTCATCCAAAATCATCACCTTGGGGTCGGCCAAAATCGCGCGTGCAATGGTCAAGAGCTGCTTTTGTCCCTGCGAAATATTGCTGCTCTCCTCGTTAAGCACCATTTGGTAGCCGTTAGGCAGTGCTTTAATGAAGTGATGCGCATGCGCGGCCTTTGCCGCTTCCACAACCTCTTCATCCGTAGCATCTAAGCGCCCGTAACGAATGTTTTCTTCAATCGTGCCGCCAAACAGCCAAGTATCCTGCAGCACCATGCCAAACAGCAAGCGCAGCTCATTGCGGTCAAAGTCCCGAATGTCGTGCCCGTCAATTTTGATGGCACCGCTTGTTACATCATAAAACCGCATGAGCAAGCGCACCATGGTGGTTTTGCCCGCGCCAGTCGGCCCTACAATGGCAATTTTTTGCCCTGGTTTTACCGTGGCGCTAAAATCGTTGATGATGATTTTGTCGGGCGTATAGCCAAAATGCACGTGATCAAAGGTTACTTCGCCTTCAATCCCTTCCAGCGAAACAGGCTCGGGCACCGTTTGCTGTTCCTCCTCCTCCGCCAAAAACTCAAACACGCGCTCGCCTGCCGCCATGGTGCTTTGCATAATATTTGCAATTTGCGCTATTTGGGAGATGGGTTGATTGAAAGAGCGCACGTATTGAATAAAGCTCTGAATATCGCCCACCGTAATCATGCCGCTGGCGGCGTAAGCGCTGCCCAGCACCACTGCGGCCACATAGCCTACATTGCCAATAAAGTTCATAATGGGATGCATCAGCCCCGACAGAAATTGCGATTTCCAAGCGGATTGGTAGAGCTTCGCATTGGTTTCGTCAAATTGAATGGAGGTGTCGTCCTGCGCGTTAAACGCCTTGACCACCACATGCCCGCCGTAAATTTCCTCCACTTGACCATTGACCTCGCCCAAATAGCGTTGCTGTCCCACAAAGTATTTTTGGCTTTTCTTCACCACCATGCCCATCATAATGGCAGACAGCGGCAGTATGCAAAGGGTGACCAAGGTCATCTGCCAGTTGATGGAAAACATCATCACCAGCACACCAATGCCTGTGGTGACCGAGCTTACAATCTGTGATAGGCTTTGGTTTAGGCTTTGGCCAAGGGTATCCACATCGTTTGTAATGCGGCTTAGCACATCGCCGTGCGTTACATGGTCAAAATAGCTCATGGGCAAATGATGCACCTTGGTTGCAAGCTGTTTGCGCAGGCTGTAGCTCAGCTTTTGGGAAACACCTGTCATAATGATGTTTTGCGCAAAGCCCAGCAATGTGCTCATGATATACAAACCCAACAGCCACAGCAGCAAAGCGCCGATTTTCGTAAAATCCACGCCCGCGCCTCCGCTTAATTTGCTCATCAAGCCGCCGAAAATCTCCGTTGTAATTTCGCCCATTTTTTTAGGACCGATAATGGCAAACAACGCGCTTCCGATGCTTAGCAGAATCACCAGTACCAAGCTGCCCTTGTATTTGGACAAATGGCTCAATAGCTTACGAAACGTGCCTTTAAAATCCTTTGCTTTTTCGCCGGGACCCACAGGGCCGCCGGGGCCGTGTCCCCCACCCATGGGGCCTTTGCGGGGTGTATCACGCTTCTTTTCCATTGCTCAGTTCCTCCTTTGAAAGCTGACTGGTTGCAATTTGACGGTAAACCTCACAGCTGTTCATCAGCTCTGTGTGTGTACCCTTGCCCACAAGCTCGCCATCGTCCAACACCAGAATTTGCTCCGCGTGCATCACGGTTGAAATCCGTTGCGCCACCACAATCATGGTTGCGTTGCTTGCACTGCGGTTTAGCGCCGTGCGCACAGCAGAGTCGGTTTTAAAGTCCAAAGCGGAAAAGCTATCGTCAAAAATAAATATTTCAGGGCTTTTTGCCACAGCGCGTGCAATGGAAAGCCGTTGCTTCTGCCCGCCAGACACGTTGGTTCCGCCTTGCGCAATCATGCTTTCGTACCCCTCGGGGCGCGTAAGAATGAACTCCTCCGCCTGTGCAATTTGAGCGGCCTGCTCCGCTTTTTCATGCGGAATTTTCACAGAACCAAAGGTGAGGTTCTCCTCCACCGTGCCCGTAAAGAGCACGCCCTTTTGCGGCACATAGCCAATGCGGTCGCGCAGGCTTTCCAGCGCTACGTTTCGCACATCACAGCCGTCCACCAATATGCTCCCCTCCGTTACATCATAAAAGCGGGGAATCAGGTTGATGAGGGTACTCTTGCCTGAGCCTGTGCCGCCCAAAACCGCCGTGGTTTCACCGGGCTTTGCCGTAAAGGAAATGTGGCTGAGCATGTTTTCGTCCGCGCCCGGATAGCAGAAGCTCACATCCCTGAATTCCACCACGCCGCGTTTGTTTTCGTCAAATGCTTCAGGCTGTTTTGGGTCGGTAATGCTGATTTCCGTATCCAGTATTTCTTGAATGCGGGAAGCCGATACACTGGCACGGGGCAGCATTACGCTCATCATGGAAATCATCAGAAATGCCATGATAATCTGCATGGTGTATTGGATATAAGCCATCATATCGCCCACCTGCATCGCGCCTGTGTTAATTCCCTTTGCACCCAGCCACATAATCAAAATGGCAATGGCGTTCATAACCAGCATCATCAGGGGCATCATGCCGCCCATCAATCGGCCTACAAACAATTGCGTTTTGGTCAATGTCTTGGAAGCATCGTCAAAGCGCTCTTCCTCCCGCTTTTGTGTGCAAAAAGCACGAATCACGGGCAAGCCCGTCAAGGTTTCACGCATCACACGGTTCACATGGTCAATCTGTACCTGCATGCGCTTAAAACGCGGCATGCCCAAGCCAAGCAATAGCATCACAATGGAAATCACCGTCAGCACGCCCACAAAAATCACCCACGCCATGGATGCGTTGGTGTTGAGCGCCCGAATCACGCCGCCCACACCAATGATGGGCGCGTAAATCACCGTGCGCAGCAGCATAACCATAACGGTTTGCACCTGCTGAATGTCGTTTGTTGTGCGGGTAATCAGCGAGGCGGTGGAGAAGCTGTCCATTTCACGCTGGCTGAAATGAATCACCTTGTGAAATACCTTGGAGCGCAGGTCGCGCCCCAAGCGTGCCGCCGTCACACTGCCAAAATAGCCCACCGTGACCGCCGCCAAAGCGCCGACCAAAGCAATCAACAGCATAATGCCGCCGTTAGACCATATGGAGCGGCTTTGAAGCTCGTTTAGGCTCATGCCCAATTGGGTGTATTCCTGCCGCACCGCCGCATTGGCCGCCTGCCCTAAAATGCTTTGAGGCAATATCGTAAACAGCTTTTGCTCCAGCTGCACAAGCATTTGCTCCCGCTGCTCTGCGCTCATGGCGGCAATGGCGGCGCGTGCTTGGTCGGGGGATAGCGCAGGCGCATTGCCAGCGGCCGCTTCATCAGGAGCCGCCGCGCCCGTGGAAACCAGCACCGCCCCAATGTCAATGGTGCTATCCCCATTGAGCATGCTGTTGATCATAAAGGCACGGTCAAAGAGCACGTCGAGCTTTTCAAGCGTTTTTTTGCTCACCTTGCCAAGGATCAGCGTAGGCTCCGCCGTTGTCGCGCCCAGCTTTTGGGCCTCCTGTGCGCTTGCCTCTGTATAGCTTGGACGAATCCATTCCTCTACATCCGCAGTATGCATCCAAAGCTCCAAAGCCTCCAATGTGCTCTTGCGCACAATGGTGGGCGTGCTATGCTCAATGCCCTGCTGCTGTATGCCCACGTCTACAATGGCCGCGGTATATGTGGGCAGCCACAAATCGCACATTGCCTGCACCGCAAGCAGCACCACAATGAGCAATAGCGCCCATGTATATTTCTTTAAATGTTTGAGCATTTTGTGCATGTACTAACCTTCCCTTCTTCTTGCAGTTCGCGTAGATTTTGATACATGCGGTCGCAGTACCCTGCCATTTTATCCAAATCTTCATTGCTTAATCCCGCAATCGCCCTATCGCGAACCTTTGACATTGTATCCTCGATCATTTGCGCTTTTTTTCTGCCTTCCGATGTAAGCGTCAGCACGTTTGCCCGCTGATTCTGCTCGTTTCGCACGCGCTTTACATAGTCAAGCTTTTCCAGGCGCGAAATGGATACCGCCACCGTTGCGGCCGTCACATTCATTCGCCTGACCAAATCAGCCTGACTCAAGCCATCGTTATGCAGTAATATGCCCATAATCGGCCCTTGCCTGGGGTGGATGTGGTGATCATCTCCCATGATAGCGCGAACGCAGTCAAAATACGTTCGCTGCACCTGAAAAATGATCCGCAGTACTGGCAGATGTGGTTCCATGTCTTTCCCTCCCCATGAAAAAAACAAATGCCGAGCTATTGATTAGTCGGCTAAGTTTCCAAGGGCATTGTACCTTAACTTAACTTGGAAAGTCAACGCTCCGCAAATGAATTCACACTTTATTCACCAATGGCAGGCTCTCTCAAAAGCCATGCATAAAGCATACAAAATCCAACGATTGGGGACACACCAAAGCCCATCATAGGCACAGGAAAATGGCCGAAAGCAGAAAAAACAATCATTGCTTCAAAATACAAGCCGTACGCCAATGAAACCGTTCGCATATGCCCCTTCGAAAGAAACAGAAACGGGATGGGCACAAGGATGAGGCTTACAATACCAATCCCCATCAGCAATGGATGGATCTCCTTTACCAACTGTAAAATGCCCTCCACATGGGCAACCGCTTCGAGCTGATCCAGCCGAAAAAACGACAGTACCGATAAAATCATCAGGCATAGGAGGGTGAAATAGTCCACCCAAGAATGGGGTTTTTTAGCAAACAGCAAAACCGCACAGCCCAGCGTAAAGCCTGTGAGCTGAGAAGCATCAGGCTGTAGGAACAGTATGCTCCCAATGCACAGCATCCCTAAATACGCAAAAATGCTTTGTTGTTTGGTAAGCAAGGCTTGGAGCGCCGCAAGACAGCAGGGCACAGCCAGCATGGAAGCATGCAAAGACACCCCGCCCAAGTTGATCCAGCGATGTACGTTTTCCGCCCCTTTTTCGGCAAAGGTAAGCAACAATAAGCCAATTCCGATTGCCAAAAGCAGAACGGAGGACGGCTTCCCCTTGATACGGCTAAGACCTATGGCCAACCCGCCAAAAACAATCACAGCACCGATATTGAGCGCACAGGTAACGGCAGGAAGCTGGTTGCACAGCATTGCAATGGACCCGATCCCGCACGGTATGAGCAATGCAAGAAGGGGCGCCGCCTGTGCTATCCTTTTGTTTTGTTTCATCATTTTCATCATCATGATATTTCCTTTTTCAAATGCTCCAGCGTTTGCGCCGCCGCCTGAATGGCCTCCCTGATTTCCGTATCCTGTCCCTTCACGCGCTGTACCTCCCGCCTTCTTTTTGATGGTAAGGCAACCACCATACCATAAGCGTTATCATAGCATAGAAGCAATGCGGAAAATACCGCAATATGCCATAAACACCGCCGATGCGGCTGAATTGTCATTTGAGTTGCATTTCCTTTCTTTTTTGCATATTTGCTCACCTAAATCATTCACCAATAACAGGTTATCGCGAATCTTGGTGAAGTGTGTTATAATGGAGCTTCAATAGTGGTTAGGGTGACGAAAGCTCATGTTGAGCTTTTTATATTCTCCACATGATGATGGGGGTGAACTATGGCAACCGCATTTTTGGTCAAAAGCAAAGAACAACGCGTATATAGCGGCCATCCGTGGATCTTTCGAAGTGATATTTTAAGGGTAGAGGGGCTTTACAAGGACGGCGATGTTGTGCGCGTAGCAAGCTATCAAGGCAAGTTTTTAGCCATGGCTGTCTACAATCCGCGTTCGCAAATCAGCCTGCGTATTTTAAGCCATTACGACGAGCCTATTAACCGCGATTTCATCCGTGCGCGGGTCAAGCGTGCCATTGATTACCGACGCGGCTTTGCAGACCTCAAAAGCTGCCGAGCTATTTTTGCCGAAAGCGACGGTCTGCCCGCCGTCATTGTGGACTGCTTTGACGATGTGCTTGTGCTCCAAAACCTTTGTTTGGGCATGGAGCAGTTCAAGGCGGATATTGTGGAGGCTTTGGTAGACGAGCTTCACCCGCGCGGTATTTATGAGCGCAACGATGTACCCGTTCGCGAGCTTGAGGGGCTTAGCCAGCAAACAGGCCTGCTCTACGGCACCGTGCCCGACAAGATCCAAATGGTTGAAAACGGCGTTCATTTTTGGGTGGATGTCAAGCAAGGCCAAAAGACGGGCTTTTTTCTGGATCAAAAGGAAAACCGCGCCGCCATCGCGCCCTTTGTAAAGGATGCACGCGTGCTTGATTGCTTCACGCACACAGGCAGCTTTGCTCTGCACGCCGCGCATTTTGGTGCACGCGAGGTCATCGGGGTGGATATCAGCGATTATGCCTGCACCTGTGCAGCTGAAAACGCCGTGCTTAACCATGTGGAGGATCGTGTTCATTTTGAGTGTGTGAACGCTTTTGATTATCTGCACAATGCGCAGGATGGGCATGAGCAGTTTGACATGGTCATTTTGGACCCGCCTGCCTTCACCAAAACACGCGCCGCTGTAGAAGGCGCCTTGCGCGGATACAAGGAAATCAACCTCCGCGGCATGAAGCTTGTGCGGGACGGCGGCTATTTGGTCACCTGCTCCTGTAGCCAGCATGTGCTTCCAGCCATGTTTGCGCAAATGCTTCTGGATGCGCAAAAGGATGCGCATGTACAGCTTCGCCAAGTAGAGTGGCGCACGCAGGGCAGGGATCACCCCACTTTGCTTGCATCTCCCGAAACGCAGTATCTCAAGTGCGGCATTTTTCAGGTGTTTCGTTCCTATTAAGGCACTGCATTCCCCCGCCTTTTTCTTTGCGGAGGTGCTCCCAACTCGCGGGTTTGGAGCACCTCCGCCATTGCTTTTCCTTAGAAGTTCGTTTTCCCTGTCCTCAAGCCAATCCCGCAGAATCCCGCAATCCCGCAGTCCCGCAGTCCCGCAGATTATTTTCAAAAAAGGGATTGACTTTTATCTGAATCGCGGTATAATAGACCTCGCGGTTAAGAACTGCACAGCAAGCCGACATTGCCCAAATTATGCACCATTAGCTCAGCTGGTAGAGCACCTGACTCTTAATCAGGGTGTCTGGGGTTCGAGTCCCCAATGGTGTACCATTAAAAGCTTTGAACCATAACGGTTTCAAAGCTTTTTTCTTATTTTCAAACGCTCACAGAAGGAAATTTGATGATACGGATGTCAAAACAACCCGAAGTGAAAGGATGTTGAAAATGAACGCAGAAGAACGAAACAGGTTCATATCGGATCTCTACGACGAATACTACGATCTTCTGAAACGATACTGCTTTTCGCGAATGAGAGATGACCCCATTCTTCGTGAACAAGCCATGGACTGCGTTCAAACAACTTTCGAAATAGCAATCAAAAACTGCGAGAAACTGCTCGCTTCAAAAAATATGGGCGGCTGGCTTATGCAAACATGTCAGTACGTGGTGCTTGCCGCCAAGAAAAAGCACTTCAAGCGCCGAAGCAATGAAGTTATTTCAACAGATGCTCCCGAGTTTCCCGAGTTTGCCTTGCTGCATGCCGATGATGCTTTCGAAAATTGGCTGAGCAATATCGAAGCCTGTGAAGAGCTCGACGCAATTCTATGCATTTTATCAGATGGTGAAGCTTCCATCATCCATGAGGTTGTGTTTGAGGGCAAAACCACATCAAACATTGCAAAGGAAAGAATGGTTTCGCTAGGTACGATAAAAGGCATGCTATACCGCATGCGGAAACGATTACGCGCCGAACAAAATAAGACGGAAAAATAATTTTTTTGTCGAAGTGTCTTGCACTCATTTTTAGACATATATCTATGGAGGAGGTCTAAGCATGAATAGCAATGGATGGTCAAAACAAAATGAAATCCAAGCAAAAGCCATCATTCAATCCATTCGTAACGGAGAACGCTCGGTTCATGCTATGGACCAGCGGCTGAAAAACTTGGTCGAATCAGAAATCGCAAAAGAAAATCCTGATCTAAAACTAATCAATCTTTGTGAAAAATTGATTTGGGAACTCACGGAAGCAAAGCCCTATGAGGACGATCTCGAAAAAAGCAAACAAGAGCAGCTACGCAAATTCAACAAAAAGCTTGAAAAGCAGCGCAGTGTGAAGAGGTGGTGTATAGCTTCAGCGGCAATTGCGGTCGTTTGCGCTGTTGGTGTGCTTGGCTATTGCGAATGGTTAAGCGGTCAGTCCTCCAACAATGAGCAACAGTTTATTGTGAGCGGAACAACTGCCGATCTTGGTATGGTTCACAAAGGCAATGCTGATGGCGAGAACCGAGAAAGCAGTGAAATTTCCACAACGAACTTTGAGGAAATCATTGCATTCCTAGGCTACGAACCAGCATGCCCCACCCAGCTGCCAAAAGATGTACTTGTCGGTGAATTCTGGGCAAGCAGGTCTTTTGCTTCAGATAGCTTTAGAATTGATTATCTTGTAGCTGATGGCTATTTAACATACAAATATACTAAGTACTTTGAATCGGAAACAGCGCAGTACGCGTTTGAACAAAATGCTGCTGGGGTGATTCTTCCAAACAAGAATCCCACCGTTTATTGCACAAAAAACATCGACGACATTGTTCTTGTTTGGTTTGATCATCTGGATTGCTACAGTTTGAGCGGCACTTTACCACTGGAGGTTATTCAACAAATGGTTCCAAAGGAAGGTCGATGAAAATGCTTGAATGTATGGATGTGGTCAAAAAGTATGATTCCTTCACACTTGGTCCAATCAATCTTTCGATAACAAGCGGAGAAATCGTCGGTCTTGTTGGGGAAAACGGAGCAGGTAAAACAACGCTGATTCGTTTACTCCTTGGCCAAATGGAATGTACGGAAGGCGTCGTGAAAATCTTTGAAAGCAGCAATCAGAAGCAAGAAATCGAAAACAAAAACCGCATCGGGTTTGTTACCGATGAATGTTGCTTCCATCATTGCCTTTGCGCTCATAACATCAACGCCATCATGAGGAAAATTTACACCGCATGGGATGCCAATGCTTTTTTCGCTCATCTCAATGCCTTTCATTTGCCGCCAAAGAAAAAGGTGCAAGAATATTCTAGCGGAATGAAAAACAAACTAATGCTCGCAGTGGCACTGGCACATCAACCCCGCTTGCTCATTCTGGATGAAATCACATCAGGTCTTGATCCGATTGTACGCGATGAAATTCTGACTGTGCTCAGTGATTATGCGAAGCAAAACAAAGCTGGCATCCTCTTCTCTACACATATAACAAGTGATTTGGATAAAATAGCAGACCGAATCGCATTTTTGCATGATGGGCAATTGCTTTTTGTTGAAAGACTTGAGGCTTTGAGAAGCCAATATGGTTTACTTGAATGCACAAACGACGAGCTCGCAGCCATTCCTTCTGACGCAGTATGTAGAATGATCAGCAAAGGAACGACCTGCTCACTGCTCATCGATCGCAATAAGCTGCCAACAAAAGCTAATATCACCGTTCCAACGATTGACGATATGATGCTGATGTATATCAAGGGGGTGAAGTGATGCTAGGGCTCATGATCAAAGATATCCTTGTCATCCTAAAAACATTTCAAATGGTTACACTGTTTGGTTTGTTGCCGCCCTTCATCGTTGCGCTTCAAAACCACAGCTATTTCATGCCTATTCTGGCCATCGTAATCCCCGTCATACTTGCATCGCAGATATCCATGACCATGGGGCAGGATGAAATGGCGCATTGGAGGAAGAACGTTACCGCTATGCCGATCTCCATAGAAGCAGAGGCAGGAAGTAAGTACCTATTGCTCATTGTGCTTTCCGGTTTATCAATGCTTGTGCTTTTTCTTGCCGGCTTTGCGGCCTCGTTATTTTACCCCTTAGGGTTCGATACGGTTCTCTTGTTTTCGTTGCTGGGTTTCCTTTACGCTTTGCTATATGGTTTGATCATTATACCTGCGTCCTTTCGTTATGGAACATCAAGCAGTAAATATGTTTTTATGATTTTTATCTTTTTACCAACGATGATCCCTGTGCTTCTCCATTCACTCGGCATCGCATTGGATTTTACTTCGTTTCTAAGCATAAACAATTCTGTATTGTTTTTGTTGCTTTTCCTTGTTGGTTTGGCTTTGTGTGCGATATCCTATAGGATCACAGTTCATGTGCTGAAAAAGCATGCGTATGCTCCATAACGGCAGCATAAAGCCTGATGGGGTGTTGCCAGAATGAACCATTGTAACATTTTTTGCTCGATGCTTATTTGATGGTACGCAAAAAGGTTTTTTATTTCTCCTCCTGCAGCCTTTTTTTCCGCTTCTTGGCAAGGTACATTTGTTCATCCACAAGCTTGAGCACGTTTTCAGGCTGTAAATCTGTATTGCGCGGAACAAAAACCACACCATAGCTGACGGCAATCACATAATTTTTCTCAATGGTCGCAAGCTTTTGATCCAATTGATTCATTAATTCAAGTGCCGCCGCTTTGCTGTAGTTTGGCAAAATCGCAAGAAACTCATCCCCGCCCAAACGGCATAGGGTACCCAAGCCATACGGCAGCTGCTGCATGGTGCCTGTAACGGTTGTGATATAATCGTCCCCGATTAAGTGCCCCAGTTCATCGTTGACCAGCTTCAAGCCATCAATATCCACCAGACAAATGGAAAAACCCTTTTGCGTTTCCATCAACTGCACAAGCACCTGTAAACCGTGCCGCCGATTGTATAATCCCGTTAGCTCATCCCTGAAGGCAAGCGTTTCCAGCTGTTTCTTTTTGACCTCCACCTCAGTAATATCTGAAATAAAGTGGACATAAGCCCGTTTTTCGTTCCATTGAACAGAAAACGTTTTGGCAAACATCGTTTTGCCATTTGTCGGGCAGTAAAACTCAAATTGCGTTTCTCCATTGGTGTCCGCACAGCTGCGCAGGTGTTCCATCAGCCCGCAGTTTTCATTATGGCAGGCCATTTGCTGGGTGTCCGCATGATAAAATTGCTTGTTGGAGGAATGGTTGGAATACAAAATATCGCCCGTGCCCATTTCTGTTACAATCACCCAATCACGCAAGCCATCCATAATGGCAATCATCAAGTTCATTGATTTGGTAAGCGCATCCGCCTGATTTTTCAGCGTGTTTTCTCTTTCCTCCAGTTGCGCCACCATTTGATTGAAGGATGCTGAAAAGTCGCCCAAAAAGCTTACTTTTTGCTTGTAGTCCCCGTTTGCCACCTGATTTGCCTGCCAAGTCAAATGCCGCAAGCCTGAATGCAGCTCCTTGAGATTGGTCGCCAAATAATTATGCCGCTTAGGCGTTTTCACTTCAAGGTTTCCCACAGATAAGTTCATTAAAAAATCATTGGCTTCTTGCAGACAATCCGACAAATATGAGATCGTTTCCTGCAGTTCATGTAGCTCTGGCGCAGTGCACTTTATGGAATCAGGAATCGGTTTATTTAAAATGAGCGTTTCCATTTGTTCCTGTAGTAAATGAACGTCTTGCTCTTTCATGCTTATTCTCCGTCGGTGTTTTTGATCAAAGCCTCAAACCGGCAGACACGAGCACCTGTTGCCCAGCAATCCACTTCGGTTACAATGTATTCTTTTTTGGTATAAGCCTTCAAAACGCCCGCCAAAAAGCCTTCATCATAATTGCAAACCGTTTCACCCGTTATGGGCAATCCAGAGCAATCCAAATCCTCGCCCACGGTGAGGATGGCTTTTCCGCTTTCTGCATCAAATTCTTCAATACGCAAAATGCCGATTTTGTTTTTTTCAAGTACCTCCTGCAATTGTGCAACAAAGGCATTCAAGGGCAGTTCTAAATTCAGCATATGATTGGCCAGCTCACGCCCTGCCAATTCACCTGCGTTTCTAAAAATCTCAATCGTCGCTTGATTGCCATAGCGTTTGGATAATTCATCCTTCAACGTAAACTGCATTAAGCGGTACACAAACACAGGCATTTCTTCCCCCAAATTATGCCGGCCCACATCAATTGCGCCGATGTTGTCCCACGTAAACTGGTTCTCGTTTTTGTCCTCAAACATTTTATACAATGTGCCTCACCCTTTCAGCAGTTGATATGACATGCGATTTTCGCCAGTTAGAACCCTTTTTGGGGGGATGGTTTGCTGTTTGGGGATGATGAGCAACGCGGCTGTTCTTTTTCGCCCTTTGCGGTGTTTCAGGGGTTCAACTGTGTTTTTCACATCCGTAACATACAATTGCATTGTAACATATTCAGTCACAAGAATCAATGAATGATACGGCTGCCATAGGAAAAGTTCGCGCCTTTCGCAGACATTCATGCCGTGGAATTTATTTTTGTGTATTGCGCATTTGAGTTTTTTGTGTTAATATAGCTTACGTCACGGGCGAGTATTGCCTATTCGTTCGTTGCTGGGTTTGGGATTATAGCTCAGTTGGTTAGAGTGCCACGTTGACATCGTGGAGGTCGATGGTTCGAGCCCATTTAATCCCACCACAAAGAAAAGCCTTGAAACGTAATCGTTTCGAGGCTTTTTTTGTCCTGTTGGTACTGTGGGTTGTGTGAATGAGGAGGTGAACATACGCAACCGCCAAAAAACACCCTCCGCGTCAACTCAAAATCGAGTAGGAGGCTAGGGCTTAATGCCCTAGCCGACCTCTCACACCACCGTGCGTACCGTTCGGTACACGGCGG
>JAVXND010000030.1:0-29179 GCA_036645955.1 Clostridia bacterium
GGCAGTCCCCACGCCAGTGGCGCGGAAAGCCATTTCCGCAATAGGGCGCTTCCTCCCCGGGGGGGACGCAGCAGCGCGGAAAGCCAATTCCGCAAGGGAATACCCCCGGGGGGGGACGCAGCAGCGCGGAAAGCCAATTCCGCAAGGAAACACCCCCCGCAGGGGGACACAGCGGCGGCGGGATGCCATTTCCGCAAGGCAAGGTTCCCTACAATCCCTTATAACAAAAAAGGGCTTCACAGCCCTCTTTTGTTACTCTAACCCCTGCTCCACGCGCAACATGCTTTCCACCGTTGCCACCTCTGCATCAATTTCCGAAATTGCTTGCTGCATATCGCGCTCGCTAGCGCGGTGGGTAATAAATACCATGGTTACAAGGCCGTTTTGCCGCAGGCCTTTTTGTTGCATGGCCGCAATGCTTACACCGTGGTTGGCGAAGGTTTGCGCAATCTTGCTCAGCACGCCTGGGCGATCCTGCGCAAGCATGCGCACATAAAAGGCGCAATGCCAATCCGCATTGTTTTGAAGCGCTATGCTTGGGTATAGCTCGTTTTCAAACGTGGGGTAGAGATGCTTTTGAGCGGAGGCGGCACGCACCAAATCGCTTACAAGGGCGCTGGCGGTGGGCATATCGCCCGCACCGCGACCCATAAACATCATTTCACCGCAGGCGTGCCCGTACAGGAACACCGCGTTAAACGCGCCAGATACATTGGCCAGCGGGTGCTCATTGTGTATAAAGGTCGGGTGTACGCGCGTTTCCACGTTCAGCCCATCCCGCTTTGCAATGGCAAGCAGCTTGAGGGTGTAGCCGAGCTCCTGCCCACAGCGGATATCCTCTGCCTGCACATTGGTAATGCCTTGCACATACACATTTTCAAAGGGTACGCGCCCATGAAAGGCAAGGCTGGCCAAAATGCTCAATTTGTAAGCCGCGTCCAAACCCTCTACATCTGCGGCGGGGTCTGGCTCGGCCAAACCAAGGCGCTTCGCATCCGCAAGCACGGTTTCGTAGGCTTGACCCTCCTTGCTCATGCGAGTGAGGATATAGTTGGTAGTGCCGTTGACAATGCCGTAAATGCAATGAATGCGGTTGGCTTGCAGGCTTTCCTCCAGCGTGTGAATAATGGGAATGGCACCGCAGACGGCCGCTTCATAGTATAGCCCTGCGCCGCTTTGCTTTGCGGCTTTTTGCAGCTCGTGCCAGTGCAGCGCAAAGGCTACCTTGTTGGCCGTAACCACGGTTTTGCCGCGCGTCAGGGCTTCTGTAATCCATTGATGCGCGGGCTCCTCGCCCCCTAAAAATTCAAGCACAATGGAGATTTCGGGATCGTTTAACACATCCTCCACGCGGCTGGTAAGCGTGCCTTCGGGAAAGCTTGCTTCACGCGGCTTGTTCATATCCCGCACCAGAACGCGCTTTATCTCAAAACGCAAGCCTGTGCGGTGGGCAATTTCCCGATCAAAGCCGTTTAGCAATCGCCATACGCCGCAGCCTACATTGCCGCATCCCAAAAAGCCGATCTTGATTGTTTTCTCCATCGTACCTATTTCCTTCCCTGTAACTGTTTTTTTTTGCTTAACGATTCCGCTCATACAAAATGCGCAAGCCCTTGAGCGTTAAAATACCATCCAGGTGATTGATCACACGATCATCCTCCGCCACAAGGCGCGCCATGCCGCCTGTGGCTACCACAAATGCATTGGGAGCGCCAAGCTCTTCGCGGATTTTTTGCACCAAATAATGCACCTGTCCAATGTAGCCATAAATAAAGCCCGCTTGCAAATTGGTAACGGTGGATTGCCCAATCACATGATCCGGCTTAACCAGCTCAAAACGCGGAAGCTTAGCGGTACCGCTTACAAGGGCTTCACTGGTGAGCTTTAGTCCGGGACAGATGCAACCGCCCACAAATGCGCCTTTTGCGTCAATAGCGCCAAAGGTGGTGGCGGTGCCAAAGTCAATGGTGATGCAAGGCCCGCCATACTCCGCCTGTGCCGCCACGGCATTGGCAATGCGGTCGCTGCCCAGCTCGCGGAGGTTTTCGTATTTGAGGTTGATGCCCGTTTTAATGCCGGGAGAAACCATCATGGGGGGCATGTTAAAATAGTTTTTGCACATATGCTCCAGCGTAAAATTCACGGTTGGAACCACGCTGGAAAGCACAATGCCTTCTACATTTTTGGGATCGTAGCCATCATGCTCAAATAGGCCTGACAGAATCAAACCATATTCATCGGAGGTATAGGTTTTGCTGGTAGATATGCGCCAGTACCGAAGCATTTTTGTTCCTTCAAACAAAGCCGTTTTGATATTGGTATTTCCCACATCCATGGTAAAGATCATCGCTTTACGCTCCTTTGCCTTTTTGAATCTGTTAGGCTGCGGTGTTTACCGCTGTCTGCTTCGCCGCACAACCGCATCCACCGCCACCTTGATCATGGGCACAAGCACAGCGGCTACAATGGCTTCCCCAATGCCGTTTGGCACACCCACTGCGGTAACCAGCCAAGCACCTGCATTGTTTAAATAAGCGGCTTCCGTACCGCCTGAAGTTATCATTTGGTTGAGCAGTGCGGTTAGCTCCGTGCCATAAATCAGCAGAAGCATGAAAAGACAGCAAACCGTGTTTGTGATGGAACCAATGATGGCCGCCAATGCCACGCTAAGCTTATCCGTTACCGCGTTTTGCTTTACAAGCCTGCGAAACAGCCAATAGGCACCCACCGCCATCAGCGGCACAAGGAGCCTTGGAAGCACGCTTACAAGCGGATTGCGGAAGAACAGCGTCAGCCCAATTGCCCCTGTTTCCCATGCGCGAATGAAACTGCAAAAGCCAAAAACCATGCCAACGCTCAGCCCAACCCACGGCCCTTCCACCAATGCGGCCAAAATAACAGGGATATGCGCCGTTGTGGCCGCAAGCAATGGCGGCGGCAGGGGAATCATACCGATGGGGGTAAAAACCAGCACCGCCGTAATGGCGCTCAGCATTCCAGTAATCACCATTTTGCGAATGGCATGGCTTTGTTTGTACCGTTTTCTTAGAATTTCCTTTTTGGTCATTGAATGTTTTCCTCCGTTCGAGTTCTTTTGAGATACCCGACATACCTAGGACTGTGGTTTACGTGGGTACACGAGCGTTGTCTGCCTCCCAAAGGATGGCAGCAAGCCTGTGTGCATTATAAAGCCTAAAGAAGCGCTTGTAAAGTCAACCGCTCCAAATGACAGGGAGATTTTATGGTTTTATGGTAATTGCTTGCGAATTTCGTCCAAATACAGCGCGACAATATCGAGCTGGCTTACTTGGTATAGCATGCGGCTGCCCACCACATCCTCCACCTCACCCAAAACAGGGCGTTCACCCTCGTATAGCAAATCAACGCCCGCCAAGCAAAGCGGGGCTGAGGCTTCCTCAAAACAGCGAATCACACGCAGTGCAAGCTCGCGCTCTGCTGTGGTGAGCGTATGAAGCGAAACACTTCCGCCGAGCTTAAAATTGCTGACAACCCCTTCTTTGGCTGTGCGCATCACCCCTGCTATGATCTGTCCAAAAAGCACATACACGCGAAGGTCGCGCCCTGCGCCTGAAACAACCCTCTGCGCCAACGCGGGTTGGGGAAAAATACGCGCTGTGGCCGCTTGCCATTGGCTTGCATCCGCCACAAGCGTAACGCGATCGCCCCCGTGACTGCATGCGGGCTTTACAATCAACGGATACTGAATGCCGCTTGGCGGGCAAGCCATTTTGTCGGGCACAAAAAAAGTTTCAGGCATGGGAATTCCTGTTAAAAACTGATGGGTGCTGCGCTTATCGTTGCAAAGCTCGCAAACGCGCGCATTGTTGAATACGGGAATGCCTAGCTTCTCAAAATGGCGGCTCACCCATGCGTTTCTTTGGCGGGAGAGCACGGCGGTTGGGCATTCGGGTTTGCCGTTTCGCAAGCAGAAGGGAGCGCCGTTTTCGTTTGTGCCAAGCCATAATTCGCTTAAAAGCACAGGCTCCACCCACAGGCCGCAGGCTTCACCTGTGCGGCGCATCAGCTCGGCAAAATCTCGGTTTTGCTGAAAATCCTCATCGGCATAGAGCAACCAAAGCTTTTTCATTTCATTCACCCGATTTGCTTTGCAATATGTTTCATGATTTCTGTTGCCATATTAACGCCGGTGCATTCCAAGGTGGTTTTGAAATGGGCGTTGCTATTGACTTCACAAATCAAAGGCCCGTTTTGACCAAAAAGTACATCAACACCCGCAAAATCTAGCCCCAGGCAATGGACCGCGCGAAGCGCCAACGCTTCCTCCGCAGGGGAGGGGGTATAGCTTGCCATACTGCCGCCACGGCTTAAGTTACTGCGAAAATCCCCATCGGTGGCGGTGCGGAGCATGGCGGCGACCATTCTTCCGCCTACAAAGTTGAGCCGCGCATCCCGACCAAAGCTTTCTTTGATAAGCTCTTGAAAGAGCATGGGGGTACCCGCAAGGCTTTTTACCTTTTGCTTGAGGTCCTCTATATTGTGAAACAAATAAACCTGCTGGCCAAAGGAACCAAAGCATTCCTTGAGCACCAATGGCAAACCCAAGGCCTGCGCGGCCTCTTCTACAAACGCAAGACTTGTGTAGCCGATGTTTGCAAAGGTCTTTGGCGCAAGCAGGGTGCGCGGCGTGGGTATGCCCGCTTCCTTTAAACAAAGGTAGGTGAGCGCTTTATCATCACACTGTAAAATGCTGTTGGGCGTGTTAAAAATACGCAAACCGCGCGCGCTGAGCTGTGCGGCAAGCTGTACGTCTTTATCCCAAAAAAGTACAAAATGATACCGCTCGGGCTGAAATTTCGGGGTGTCCACAACACAGCAAAGCTCCGCATTGGTGTGTACATCCAAATCCATGCCGCATTCCTTGGCGGAGGCGAGCAGGGTGAGGTAGATGTCATCAAATTTGGTGGTGCGTAAAAAGGCGTTTACAACCAGCAAACCACGAATCATGAGCGTTCAACTCCTTGGTTTAAGCTTGTGATGAGCTCGCATAGCGCGTCCAACACATCAAAAAAGCGAAAGTTCGCATTGCTTTCCATCATCAGCCCCGTGTTAAGCTCCAATTGAAGCGCGGGTATGCCGCAGTTTGCCGCTACGGTGGCGCAGACCGTGTGGGGGCGGCCTGCCGAAAACGGATCGTTAAGCGTTACAGGGGTGAGGCTTCGTTTTTCAAAAGCCGCCTGCACCAATGAACAGGCGCGTGAATCGCCGCACAGGTTTTGCCCATGCCCCGTGCCGATGCACAGCGCCATGGGGCGTGCGTCGCTCAATTGGTGCAAATCAAGCACATAGCGTATGGCGTGGGAGTGTACATAGGTGCATAATGCGTCGCGGTAGTCGCTCAGGGCATCGCGGTTGGCATCATCCATTAAATGCCTTGTTTTATAAAGGCAGGGGCAACCCACACGGGGGCTTAACATGCGGCAAAGCATGCCTGTGTAGCGTTCCGCTTGCTTTACATGCCCATCCCGCGTTTGTAATACGGCGTGCGGCGCACTTACAAGCACCTGCCCTGTACCTGCGAGCCATTCAAAGGAATGGGGATGGCTTGTGCTGGTAAAGTAGGCGAGGGCTTGTTTAAATTCATCCTCTTGCAGCATGGCGTTGCCTCCTAAACAGGCAACAGTCTAGCACGCAAAAGAAGGGGTTGTCAACCAAACCATTGCAATCTTGCACAAACAGTCTTATAATAGATAGGATACAAACGAGTATGGAGGAACAAGCATGGAAAACTACGCGAATGAAAACGAGCTGGGAACCAAGCCGATTGGCAAATTGTTATTTGGTTTGGCAGTACCCGCCATTACCGCACAGATTGTGAATGTACTTTACAATATGGTTGACCGCATGTACATTGGTCACATCCCCAATATCGGCGCATTTGCATTGACGGGTGTAGGGGTCACATTCCCCATTATTATGCTGGTATCTGCCTTTGCTACGCTGGCCAGTATGGGCGGCGCACCGCGTGCCTCTATTATGATGGGACGCGGGGATCATTTGGAGGCAGAGCGTATTTTGGGCAACTGCACAAGCGCTTTGGCGGGTACGGCTGTGCTGTTGACTGCCGCTATCTTTTTGTTTGGCAAGCAATTGCTGATGATGTTTGGCGCAAGCGAGGCAACCATTGGCTATGCGTGGGAATACCTGTCCATTTATGCGGTTGGCACCATTTCCGTACAAATGGCTTTGGGGCTGAATGCCTTTATCACCGCGCAGGGCTTTTCCAAAATCAGCATGCTCACCGTGCTATTGGGCGCTATTTGCAACATTGTGCTTGACCCCATTTTTATTTTTGGGTTTGGCATGGGCGTTCGCGGCGCGGCATGGGCGACTGTGATTTCCCAAACGGTTTCCGCTGTTTGGGTACTGCGGTTCCTTTCGGGCAAAAAAACAGGCTTGAAAATCAAAACGGAGAACCTGCGTATTAAGCCCAAAGTGTATTTGCCCTGCATGGCGCTGGGCTTGTCGCCGTTTATTATGCAATCCACCGAGAGCATATTAACCGTTTGCTTCAACTCCTCCCTGCTCAGGTTTGGCGGAGACATGGCGGTTGGCGCAATGACCATTTTAAGCAGTGTCATGCAGTTTTCCATGCTGCCATTGCAAGGGCTTACGCAAGGCGCACAGCCGATTGTCGGCTACAACTATGGCGCAGATAACCGTGAGCGGGTTAAAAAATGCTTTACGCTGTTGGTGATTTGCTGCCTCACGTATTCGGGCTTTTTGTGGGCGCTGGTGATGCTGTTTCCGCAAATCTTTGCCGCTATGTTCACAAACGATGCGGCTTTAACCGCTATTACGGTGCATTCATTGCGGATTTACATGGCGGCATCGGGTATTTTCGGCATACAAATTGCATGCCAGCAAACCTTTATTGCCGTTGGAAATGCCAAAACCTCTGTGTTTTTGGCTTTGCTGCGCAAAGTGTTTTTGCTCATTCCGCTCATTTTCATTCTGCCAAGCTTTATGCCCAACAAGGTGGACGCGGTTTTCTTGGCTGAGCCCATTGCGGACGCGATTGCGGTGACCGTTACGGCAATTATGTTCTGGCGCTATTTCAGCCGATATTTGAAGGGTCAAAAGCTGTAAAAGCGCGTCGCCATTCTGCCGTTAAGCCCTCTGCCGACCACGCCGCATTGGCGGGGCTGGTGGAGGGCAGTACAATGGCGGAGAGCCCGCAAGCCGCTTCACAATAGCGGCGGTACAGCATGGCGGCTTTTTGTCCGTTGCAAAAAATGCGCCGTATATGAGTTTTTTGCAGGAGTGCGGCGATGTTGTTTGCCGTGGCATTTCGAATGCTCGCGTCGCTGCTGCCAACAATTTCACAGCTTTCAAGCACATCCCAAAGCGCTACGCGGCAGGTGAGAAGCAAGGCTTGCTTTTGTGCAATGCTATCGGGAACAGGCGCATTGTATAAGGAAGCAAGTACCTGCCAAAAGCGATTTTGAGGATGGCCGTAATAGAAGAGATTTTTACGAGATTGCACGGAGGGAAAGGTTCCCAGAATCAAAACCTCCGATTGCTCATCCCATACAGGGGCAAAGGGGTGCACCTGCTTTTCACAGCCTGTGAAAGGGGAGTGCCTTTGAACGGTGTTCATGAGCTGATCACCTCTTAGGAAGAATTTTCATACGGGTTACTGGTTCAAAAGCATAGCAGAGTTTTGTCGGGTTGGCAAGCCTGCGTGCTTTTTTTCTTGCGCTTGCCCCCGTGCGTATTCCCATGCTATAATAAACTGTTGTGATTTAAAGTGCGCCTTGATTTACAAGGGCTTATCACCATATTAGGAGTGAAACAGATGCCTAACACATACGACGCGGGAAACATACAGGTGCTGGAAGGGCTGGATGCCGTGCGCATGCGCCCAGGCATGTACATTGGCTCTACAGGCTCGCGTGGCTTGCACCATATGTTATGGGAAATCGTTGATAACGCCATTGACGAGGCCATGGGCGGCTATGCCTCCCAAGTGGAGGTAACGCTTTATAAGGACGGTTCAGCGGGTGTGCGCGACAATGGCCGCGGCGTGCCTGTGGACAAGCACCCCACCCTTGGCGTATCGGGCGTTGAGGTGATTTATACCAAATTGCATGCGGGCGGCAAATTCAACAACGATAACTACAGCTACTCAGGCGGTTTGCATGGCGTGGGCGCAAGCGTTGTCAATGCCTTGAGCCGATGGCTGGTGGTGGATGTGTTCCGCGATTTTAAGCATTACAGCATGCGTTTTGAAAGCAATTACGACCAAGCGCTGGGCAAGGTGGTTTCAGGCAGACCTGTTGGGGCACTGCAAACCATTGGCAACACGCGCAAACGCGGCACAGAGGTTCGCTTTTTGCCAGACGACCGCGTGTTTGAGGCCACAAGCTTTCATGGTGAAATTATCGGCCGCAGACTGCGCGAGCTGGCTTATTTAAACAAGGGTGTCACCATCATCTTTACGGACGAGCGGGAACCCAAGCACGCCAAAAACGAAGAGGATGCGGACGATACAGACGATGTGGAGCAGGGAGAGCAAAGCGATGAAGCCAAAGAGCAGGTGGGCGGCAAGCAGGTGTTTTGCTACGAGGGCGGCATTGTAGACTATGTGAAATATCTGGATGCGGACAAAACACCGCTGTTTGAAGAGCCTATTTATTTAGAAGGCACGCGTGAGGATGTTATTTTCAGAGTGGCCATTCAGTATACGGATAGCTATACGGAAAACACCTTTTCCTATGTCAACAACATCCCCACAAGCGAGGGCGGCAGTCATGAAACGGGCTTCAAAACGGCATACACCAAGGTGATGAACGATTTTGCCCGCAAGCTTGGGGCGCTCAAGGATAAGGATACCAACTTGAGCGGCGATGATTTTCGTGAGGGCATGACCGCCATCATGATTGCCATGGTCAAAAATCCGCAATTTGAAGGCCAAACCAAGGGGCGCTTGGGCAATACAGAGGTTCGCCCCGCGGTGGAAAGCATCCTGACACAGGAGCTGACCGCTTATTGTGACGATTTGAAGCATCAGGAGCTGGTGCAGCTGTTGATTGAAAAGGCTGTACGCGCGGCGCATGTGCGCGATGCCGCCCGCAAGGCGCGGGATGTGGCGCGTACCAAAAACGCATTGGAGGCCGCGCCCTTGGTGGGCAAATTAAGCAGCTGTACAGGGCGAAAGCCCGAGCAGAACGAGCTGTTTATTGTGGAGGGCGATAGTGCAGGCGGCAGTGCAAAGCAGGGCCGCGATCGGCATTTTCAGGCGATATTGCCGCTTAGGGGCAAGCCCCTCAACGTGGAAAAGAAGCGGCTGGATCAAGTGCTGAGCAATGAAGAATTCCGCTCCATAATCACGGCACTTGGCACCAACATAGACGAAAGCTTTAATTTGGCAAGCCTCAAGTACTACAAGGTGATCATCCTGTCGGATGCTGACCAAGACGGCGCTCATATCCGCGCCATTTTGCTCACCTTCTTTTACCGCTATATGCGCGAGCTGATTACGGAAGGGCATGTGTACATCGGCATGCCGCCGCTTTACAAGGTACAGCGCGGAAACAAGGTGCAATACGCCTATGACGATATTGAGCTTGCAAAGCTCACAAAGGGCACGTCCAAAGGTTATACCCTGCAACGCTATAAGGGCTTGGGCGAAATGAACCCAGAACAGCTTTGGAGCACCACCATGGACCCGTCACAGCGCAAGCTGACGCGCGTAACCATTGAGGATGTGGCGCAGGCCGAGCGCCTTGTTACCATTTTGATGGGCGACAAGGTGGAGCCGCGCCGCGAATATATCAGCTTGCACGCGAATTTTAACCGCGAAGATCATTTTACAGCCATTAATGACCAGCTTGTGCGAAAGGGAGGCGATGAACGATGAGCCGCAAGGGTGAATACGAACCGGTGCTGGAGCAAAACATCATTCAAACGCCCATGGAGGATGTTATGCACAACAGCATGATCCCCTATGCCGAGCATGTGATTATGGAACGCGCCGTGCCCCGCGTGGAGGATGGCCTCAAGCCTGTGCAGCGCCGCATTTTGTACGCCATGAGCGAGCTGTCGCTGGCACCCGATACGCCGCACCGCAAATGCGCCCGCATTGTGGGAGATTGCTTGGGTAAGTTCCATCCGCATGGCGATAGCAGTGTTTACGACGCATTGGTGCGCTTGGCGCAGGATTTTAGCATGCGCGGCCCCTTGGTGGACGGTCATGGCAATTTCGGCTCCATCGACGGCGATAGCGCGGCCGCCATGCGCTATACCGAAGCGCGCATGACCCCGCTTGCCATGGAAATGCTTCGCGATATCGAAAAAAACACCGTGCCCTTTCGCTTGAATTTTGATGACACCCTCAAGGAACCCGATATGCTGCCCGCCAGCTTTCCCAACCTGCTGGTTAACGGCGCGAGCGGCATTGCGGTAGGGCTTGCCACCAACATCCCGCCGCATAACCTGCGCGAGGCGGTCAATGCCGTGATTGCGCAAATTGATAACCCTGATATTACGCTGGACGAGCTCATGGCCATTATGCCTGCACCGGATTTTCCCACGGGCGGTATTTTGATTGGCACAGACGAAATTAAGAACGCCTATCAAACAGGCAAGGGCAAGCTGCTATTGCGTGCAAAAACCCACATTGAGGATGGCCCTGCGGGGCGCAAGCTCATTGTGATTAGCGAAGTGCCCTATCAGGTTAACAAAGCGGCGATGCTTGAAAAAATCCTCAAGCTAAGCGAGGAAAAAAAGGCGGCGCTTGGCTGTATTTATGATATCCGCGACGAAAGCGACCGCACGGGTATGCGCGCGGTGGTGGAGCTTCGCAGGGAAGCGGATGTGGATAAGGTGCTTGCGCATTTGTTTAAATACAGCGATATGCAAGTTACCTTTGGCGTTAACATGGTTGCCATTGCGGATGGAAAGCCCAAGCTGTTATCCCTTCGGCGCATGATTCGCTACTATATCAAGCACCGCAAAAACGTGATCACAGCCCGCACCCAATATGATTTGGACAAGGCAAAGGCACGCGCGCACATCTTAGAAGGCTTGATGATTGCGGTGGATAACCTGGATGAAGTGATCGCGCTCATCCGCGCCAGCGAAAATCCCAAAGCCGCAAAGCTTGGGCTTATGGAGCGCTTTACGCTTACCGAAATTCAAGCGCAAGCCATTTTGGATATGCGCTTACAGCGCTTGACAGGCTTAGAAATACTCACCCTGCGCAAGGAATATGCGGATTTGCTCAAGCTGATTGCCGATTTGGAGGCTGTTTTGAATGATGAAAAGAAACTGTTAAAGGTCATTAAAAAAGAGCTGAAGGCGGTCGCGGATCAATATGGAAATGACCGCCGCACCACCTTGGCGGATGCCGCACAGGTGGTAGAGGCTGTAACCAAGGAAGAGGTTGTGGCGGAGGAGGCAACGGTGGTTTATACCCGCGCGGGCTTCCTGCGCCGTATGTACCCAAAGCTGTACCAAAAGCTTCCGCCCATTTCCCTTGAGAATGGAAATTTGGAGGATGAACCTCTTTTCCGTTTTGATACGCTGACGGACCGCATTTTGTATTTCTTTACCAACCTTGGAAACTGCTATACATTAAGCGTTTCAGCTCTGCCCGAAATGAACAAGCCAAAGGAGCGCGGCTCGCTCTTGAGCGGGGTGCTGGCGGGCTTGGAAGCGGGGGAAGCGCCTGTGTATATACTGTGCGCAAAAGCGGAAGAGCTGCCTGCCCTGCCCGATTTGCTGTTTGTAACACGGCTTGGGCAGTACAAACGTTCACTGGCGGCAGAATATGATGTGCGGCGGCAGAAATTTGCCGCGCTTAATTTGGGCGCGGGGGATAGTGTACACACGGTACTGCCGCTGGATGCGCAGCGGGATTTGCTGCTGCTGACCCTTTCGGGGATGTGCATCCGCTCCCACGCGGACGCAGTTTCTACGCAGGGACGTGTCGCAGGCGGCGTGCGCGGCGTGTCGCTTGAAGTGGGTGACGAGGTTTTTTGGTGCGGACAGCCTGAAGCGACCGATCAAATACTGATTATGAGTGAGCGCGGCTTTGCCAAACGCGTGCTCTATATGGACTTTGAACCCCAAGCGCGTGGGGGTAAGGGCGTAAAATGCATTTACTTTAACAAAAACGGCTCCACGGGCACGCGTCTTGCAGGGGCGGCAATGCTCAACGATCCTGCTCAAAGTGTGCTGGTGACCCAAAAAATGAGCCGACCCACATTGCTTGTGTCGGGTGATGTGGTACTGCAGGGCAAGCAGGATAAGGGCATGCCCTATGTAATGGCCATTATGGATGATATGGTAATAGGCGTACAGCGATATGGATTGCCAGACAACGCGCCTACGGATGAAAATGAGCCCGTATGAAAGGACAAAATGAACCGATGAAAGCAAAAATACAAGCCGCTGAAAAAAGATGTCAGCCTTATTTTGAACGTATTGACGAGCTGGCGCTTTTGAACACCGAAAAGGTGCTCGACGCACTGCAAAGCCATCAGATTGCCTCAAGGCATTTTGCGCCCACCACAGGCTACGGCTATGATGATGTGGGCAGAGACACGCTGGAAAAGCTGTTTGCCGATCTTTTTGAAGCGGAAGCCGCCATTGTTCGGCCTCAAATTGCTTCGGGTACGCATGCGCTTTCGCTGTGCCTGTTTGGTCTGCTTCGCCCAGGCGATGAATTGATGTATGCCTCCGGTGCCCCCTACGATACCTTGGAGGATGTGATTGGTGTGCGCGGCTGTCCGCCGGGCTCCCTTCGTGAAATGGGCGTTAGCTACACAGAGGTGCCGCTAAACGCGGAGGGCTTGCCTGATTTGCCTGCCATTCGCGCACGCATGAAGCCTTCCACGCGCGTTGTGGCTGTACAGCGAAGCCGAGGCTATTCCGCACGCCCCAGCCTGATGCCGGAAGCCATTGAGCCGCTTGCCGCCATGCTTCACACAGAGTTTCCCAATGCTTGCTTGATGGTGGATAACTGCTATGGCGAGTTTGTGTGTGAAAAAGAACCCACACAGTTTGGTGCGGATGTTTGCGTAGGCAGCTTGATCAAAAATCCGGGCGGCGGGCTTGCACCCACGGGCGGCTATTTGGTGGGCAAAGAAGCGTTGATTGAACGCATTTCCTATCGCTTGACTGCACCAGGCATAGGCCGCGAGGTGGGCAGCTATGCGGGTAGCTATCAGCCCTTTTATCAGGGCTTGTTCATTGCGCCGCATGTGGTGGCGCAGGCGGTGAAAACCGCGACCTTGGCCTCCGCTGTGTTTGAGGACATGGGCATGAAAACCACCCCGCGTGCGGACGCGCCGCGCACCGATATTATACAGGCGCTGGAGCTGAAAACCCCTGAAAGGCTCATTGCTTTTTGCGAAGGGATCCAACTGGCTTCCCCGATTGATAGCATGGCACGCCCAGAACCATGGGATATGCCCGGCTATCAGCATCAGGTGATTATGGCGGCGGGCACTTTTGTGAGCGGTGCATCCATCGAGCTAAGCGCGGATGCCCCCATGCGCGAGCCGTACACGGTGTTTTTGCAGGGCGGGCTTACCTACAGCCACGGCAAGCTTGCGCTTCTGCGCACGCTGGAATACATGAACAAGAAGGGCTGTCTGTCCTAAAAAATGGTTCTTACCCCTCCCCGCAAGGCATACCTTAGCGCGGGAGGGGATTTTTTTGAATCAACAAACGCAAGTAAAAAGCATGAAAGTGAAACCGGAAAAGCAGCTCTTGAGCGATGCAGCCGAAACAGGCGCAACGCTCATTGATTATCCGCCTGAGCAAAGCTGGGGGAAAAAGCTTCTGCGGGCAGATCGCCTGATTCGCAACCTTGCGGTGGTAGGCGGGCTGCTGCTTACCTTGGTGGCGGTGAAAAATGCTGGCATGCCGCAAACGCAGAGTGTGTTTTCGGCGCTTGAGCAAAGCGCGGGCATGGAATGGGATGAAAGCCTTGGAAAGCTGAGCTTTGTCAACGGCTTTCTTCCGCAGGGCATAGAAGCGGTGTGGAGCGAGCGCCAAAACGTGACGGTGTTTGCGCCCATTGTGGGGGAAACCGTGCATGCATGGTCTGTGCAAGAGCCCTATGTGGAATACCAAAGCCACGTTTCAGATGTGCGTGCGGTGGCGGATGGCGAGGTCATGAGCATAGCGCATGGCATGGAGGAAGAAAAAATCCTTCGCGTAAGGCACAAGGATGAAACCGAATCGGTTTACGGCAACTTGGTCATGTGCTATGCGCAGGAGGGCGAACAGGTGTATGCAGGGGATATCATCGCACGCGTTTTGGATGGCAAGCCGCTTGCCTTTGAGCTTCGCAAGGAGGGGCGTTCCGTGAACCCTGAGGGGCTGTTGAGACCCCAACCCGAATGAGCGCTCATCAAAAACGAATGCGCTTTACCCTGCGCGTTCATCCCGCAGGGCTGGGGATGCTGGCGCTGGCGTTTGTGTTTGCCCCAAGTCAGCTGGTGCTTGGGGCTTTGCTTGCGTTGCTTTGGCATGAGGGGGCGCATGTGCTTGCCATGGCTCTTGCGGGGGTGTCTGCCTGCCGTGTGGAGCTTACGCCCTTTGGCGGCATGGCGGATGTGGTGGGCTATGAGCGGCTAACCCATAAAAAGCAGGCGCTCATTGCACTTTCAGGGGTGGCTGCAAGTGCCGTGGGTGCCTTTTGCTGTATGCGTTTTGCACCGCACAGCTCGTTTTGGTATGCGTTGGGAAATATGCATTTTTCCCTTGCATTGCTCAACTGCTTGCCCGTGTGGCCGTTGGATGGCGCAAGGGTGGTAATGGCCATGGCTTCACGCTTTGGCGTACAGGCGGCATTTCGGCGGGGCATGCTTTGGCTGGCTTATGCGCTAGGCGCGGCAATGGTTGTGCTGGGCTTGTATGGCGCTTGGCTTGCGCATATGAATCCCACGTTATTTTTACTGGCACCCTATTTGTGCTATGCGGCGCATGAAGCGGCGCTGTGCCAAGGGGTTGAAAGCATAAGCCGCGCAGAAAACACAGGCAAAAAGCTTGCGGAAGGCGCGGTGCTTCCCGTGCGTGTGCTTGCTTGTGAACAGGAGCCTGCGGGCATTGGGCTTACAAGGCTGATGACCCATATGCCTGCAGGCACCTATCATTTGCTTTGTGTGGTGGATCATGAAAGCGGGAGGGTACAAAAAACATTATCGGAGCAGGAGCTGTCTGCAAAGCTTTTTGCAAATGAGAAGGAATGAATTGGTCATCCTAACCATTGATTGTGGATGCAAGAAAATCCAGCCGATCTTCGTTATATGGAAAACACTAGCTCCAGCCGTTCCGTCAAGGGTAAATGAACGGCCGCTTCGCGTCCGCCCTTGACAGACCGTCCGGATTTTGCTACTGTTACAGCCAAGGCAGGAAAGCAGAGCCCTGCTTTTCTGCCAATATTGATTTTATCGTTCTACGCAGTTTTGGCGTTTACACACAATTCGGGATAGACCCTAACAAATCGACAGTGTTCTTCTACATCTGTAGCGAGATATACTTCTCGTGACTTGTACCGGCATTACTGCTTATCTCCAGTCACTCTAATCCATCTAAAAGAACAACATCGTAAGAGCTTATATCTCCATGAGCAGTATCAACTTCTTCTGCACAGTATATTATTCTCAAACGCTTATCGACTTGCAAGAGCCTGGGCGTGCGGGCATATTCATCAGGCGGTGTGTTGACCTCAATTGCTTGAAGCATTTCTCCGTTTTGATCCAAAGTAACAACTGAAAGCGTATGCAGATTATCATTAGCTAGTAATGTATATGCGTCTTCAAATAGGATTGCATCCTCAAACCATGATTTCCCATTAAGCAAATAGATTTTATCCCACAGAACGCTTCCGTCGCTTTTTACATATGTTGCACGCGCGCTATCACTGCTTTGCTCATCCGAATGGCGTTCTCCTCCATAGGCAAGAAACTCATCAATATCCGTTGGAATTAATCCCTGAAAAAAAGACATATTTCTTGAGGAATGAGTACGCACTGTTTTCAACTGGCCGCTTTCATCAATGAAAGAAGTCACAGCTTGCGCTATACCATTGATGTACGACGTGCCACTTCGATAAAGAGAGTGCTGAAAGGGCACTTGTACGCCAGTCCAAGGCATACCATCGGTGCATTTCCATATGATATCGAATGATTGATCCGTTAAAGCCACATATGGTTTTTCCCCGCCATATGCGAAAACCAGATATCCCTCACCATACGGCTGCACATAGTCAAAGCTGTTGGGGAAGGCAATCTCCGAAAGCGCCATCGTATCTAGTGATACGCTCCATAAGCGGTATTGGTCATTGTTTTTCGATGTAACTACAATCGAATCAGTTGAACTGACATATATATTCGTAAAACGTTCTTCACTATATACTTTGTTTTTCTTCACTGCTCCATCTGGGCTGATACACAAAATCCACGCAGAAGCGGAGTCATCATGGTTTATCATGGAAAGCATACCATCCGTGCTTGTTGTATATCCAACAACAACGATGCTCCCATCACTGAGGACGCCGCAATCAAGCATAACATCATCTCCACTACCGCCAAAGTATACTGCTTTTTCTTGTGCAAATGCGATGCTAGTGCATAAACATAAGCACATCACCATCCAACCGGCCACCGTTCTTCGCAATGAATTCATTTCAAAAAACCGCCTTTCATTTTTTACATTCTACACTCATTCATCAGACATCATTTTAGGCTTGATGCTGTGCTGCATCACAGCATCACTCTCTTCCACCAGAAATTAAACGTTCTGAGTATGCTAAATCATCCCAGTAAAATAGTGCTGTTTCTTATCATGATTAGGGTGACAAAAGCACATTTTCACCTTGCCTAGTACCACCCATTGTGCTAGTTTCCTTTTCATTGTACAATGGGTGGTACTAAATTCTACTAAAATGTGCTTTTGGCATCCGTATCACTATATTGATTGTGGATGCACGAAAACGTGGCCGAACGTCGTTATATGGAAAACACTAGAAAATTTTTGGAGGTAATGAAATGAAACGAAAGTCTCAACGCTCGCTTCTCTTCGCAGTCAATATCGCTTTTCTTGTCTTGTTGTTTTATTCAAATGTGTCGTATGCGGCTATCATCAAACCTCCCAAGAGTGTGGATAGTCCATTGACCGAAAGTGAGATTGTCGAAAAAGCCAATGCTGCTGTTGCTGCGAATGGCTATAATCTTGCCCAACTTCCATTGCTGGAAACGAAAGCCACATTAGCCTATAACGATAATGATAAATCATATGAGTGGATTGTTTCTCATATCGTTGAAAACGAAGCCGAACCTTATTTGGTCACAATTGTCAATACTGCGGGAACTGGTGAAGTCCTTCAGTGTATTAAAAACTAGTATCATGTGCTTTGTGTCTTGACGGTCGAAAACAGACATTCTAGCGGCTTCTGTTTTCATTGAAAGCTACGCCGACTGCCGCATCGGCAGGAGATTTCCATGAAAAAATTTTTTCTTTCCTTGGTGCTGTTAATTTGCACCTGTACTCTTTCTTTTGCAAGAGGAGAAGCCCCGTTGCCTTCAGCATCTGGAAATTCCAACGCATATTTAGAACAAGTTTATCATCTGTTTTCCGAAAATGGTGAATATCTGGATTGGCCCCTTGAGACAAAGCAGGAATGGATTCGACTTATGCCAATTAAGCAGGATTTCAGTTCATCGGAAGAAGCGATTGATCATTTTGTTGCGAAAAAGTACGGAAAGGGAGATATACAAACAGTCAGCATTTTTTATGTTTTGGAAGATGAATGGGGTGACGATTTCTTTTGGTCGCTGGAGCAACGGGCTCAATTCTCTGAATGGACAGTTCAATACTTTTCGAGTGAGCAATGGGATATAAGCCTTTGCTGCATACCCGACGCCAATGTCATTTCGCCTGAAGATGCTGTTCAGATTGCGTGGGAGGCGGTCAGCGCCGCAGAAAATTTACCATCAAATCTAAAAGATACCGAATTTGTCTATAGCATTTCATACGGCGTTGGACGTATCTATGCAGCGGACTATCCTCCCTACTATACAATCAATTTCGGTATTCCTTTGGCTGAAAAAGATGACCAGCGAGAACCCATTACGCCCTATTATGAATGCAATGTATCAAATTTAGGGGAGGTAATGGACAGCAGCTATTTTCGCGCAACCGAGTCCCCTGACGAAAGCAAGGGAACACAATCAAACTTTGATCCCTTGAACTATGGCGAACACTTTGGCGAATGGGATTTGGATCAAAAGGCAGATTTTTCTGCTGAATGGAAGCCGTTTATGGATGAATACCTGACAAGTCATCCCGATTATCGAGGTTTCTATTATTATGAAACGCTGTACACATATGGACTTCCCTCCAATAGTGACATTTCTCGGAATCAAGCAGCAGAAATAGCAAAAAGCGCTGCACAACAGATCGGGGCTTCGGATGATTATCTGGAAAGAGCGGATGCACATTTCTATTTTGATGTATCAAATCCAAAGGAGCCACTATGGAAAGTGTATTGGTCAACGATTTTTTCAGCAAATGCAAAATATCAAGATGCATTGGGATACTTTGTTGTTATTTCCGCACAATCAGGCAACATACTTGATGCCCGTATATATGAGCCAGGTGAACAGTTGGAAAATTTCAGATAACGGGAAGTATATTGCCTTCTCCTGTGATATGTCCTTTGCTTCGGGTATCGTGCCAATCCATGTTTCCCATTGCTGCGGATGATTCTTTAGATATAACTGCGATACCCATGCCTGCTGCTCCAGCGACCAAGCGTGTTGCGGACCCAATTCAACAATAGCGCCCAGTTTTGCCAGTTCCTCTAAAACGCTAGATGATTATAAAAACGACTATGTGATCTATCAATACGCAACAGATGACGCTGAGATTCTTACTGGGTTTCTGAGCGAAGTGCTCCAAACCTATTATTACGGAATGTCTAAGAATGATTTGGAAATGAAGAAATGGACGGATGCTTTTACGGCACTTTGTGAAACGGCTAAAAAAGACGAGAAACTCAAGCATGCATTAGAGCCAATGTCCCGCAGTATTGAATTTATCGATCAACTCGATTCTGAAGAAGGAATGAATTGGTTCAAGCAGAATATAGACAAAGCAGAATAAAAATGATACAATTGATGAATCGTTACGAAAGTATTACGAATTAACCAAAGGAGGCCGCTACACCATGCCAGAGCATGCTTTGCAGAAAGTACGAAAGATAGCCGTTGCCTTGCTTTGCATGCTGGTGCTAAGCGGCGGCGTTTTTTCCGTTGCTTTTGGCAGCTCTGTTGAAAATGTACAGGTGATGTCCGCGCCGCTTACGGTAAGAAGCAATGCGACCAATGGCATGGTGCGCGTCTATCTTTCGTCGCTTGGCAACCCCAGCACACTGGACTTAACCGTTGTGGGCAGCTACAGCATCAACGGCAATACAAACCAATCCATTTCAAGCGGAAGCAGCTTGACCGTTGGCTTTAGCAGCTCTACAGGCGCCATTACGCTTACCCATAATGGTACAAAAACCAATATGGGTACCTTTTTTACCTTGCGCCGACATAGCGCCTCGGGTGTGAATGGCATCAAAATCAGACAGGCCAGAGAGAGCAACAACCCGTATCCGGGCGATCTTTCCTTCCGCGCGGTTTCAAATGGCGGTTCCTATAAGCTTTATACCATTGCGCATATCTATATTGAAAACTACCTTTACGGTGTTTTGCCGTATGAAATGGGCAATTCCACCAATCTTGAGGCGCTCAAAGCACAAGCGGTCGCCGCGCGTACCTACACTGTGCGCATGATGGAAAGCCGCGCTTCCTCCAATTATGATGTGGTAGATACCACCAGCGATCAGGTATATCGCGGCACGCCCTCGGGCAATGCAAACTGTGTGGCGGCGGTGGATGGTACCAAGGGCATTGTGCTTATGAATGGCTCCAGCTATACCGCCACCTACTATTCTGCCAGCAATGGCGGACAAACCGAGTCCATCAAGAATGCTTGGGGTACCAATGGCTACAATTACATGGTTGTGAAGGATGATCCCTTTGATTTGGCAAACCCAAGCTCTACCGTCAAAAGAACCACCTTGAACGCGAACCTTTCAAGCGGTTCCAACCATGCGGCTCTTATGAATTTGCTTCAATCAAAGGTGGTATCCAAGCTAAGAAGCAGCGGATACGGCAATGCAAACGCATCCAATACCACGCTTCAAACGCTCAAGAGCGTTACGCCGCATTCGCCTAAATTTGCCGCGCCCAGCAGGCTGTACCAAAAGATGGACTTTACCATTGTTGCTTCTGTGAATGGCTCGCAAGCAACGGTTACCGTAACCTGCGGAATTTTTGATGAGCTGGAAAGCATGCTTTCCATGGGCATTCAATCCTCCAAAAACGAGCTTTGGAGCGTTAAAAAGAGCGGGACAAGCTTTATACTGGAAGCACGGCGTTTTGGGCACGGGCTTGGACTCAGCCAACGCGGCGCTATGTACATGGCTAAGCTTGGCTATACCTATGATCAAATTTTGGGCTTCTATTATAACCAGTGCAAGCGTGTGCGGCATAGCTTCACAAACACCATTCTAACCGAAAGCGGCGATACACAAACCACCATTGAAGACCCTGCCGAGCTTGGGGAGGATACATCCTCCGCCTGCAAAGGCACGGTCAAGCTGCTCAACGCAAGCGCCGCCTTGGCAATCCGCAAAGGCAAGGATATAGGGAGCGAGCTCATCGGCACGGCAAGCAACGGCGCAATTTTGGATGTGCTTGCGACGGATGGCACCTGGTGCTTTGTACGCTTTGGAAATGTAAAGGGCTATGTACCTGCGAATGCATTGCAAATAACGGGTACGCCCACAGGCAGTGAGGAAAGCGCCAGCACCTTGCTAGGCTTTGCCACCGTGACCGCGAATGATTTTGTGAATTTGCGTGAGGAGGCGAGCACAAGCGCGCGCGTGATTTCAACTGCGCCCGCAGGTGCGGTGCTTACCGTGCTGAGCCAATCGGGTTCGTGGGCTTATGTGCAATACAATGCTACGGTTGCTTATGTGAACGCGGGCTATATTTCCGCCGTCAGCACAACGTACCCCTCCAAGGTGGTATCCACAGGCAGTGCAACGGCCACTGTTGCCACAGAGGATGGAACAGGCTTTGTGAACCTTCGCGCCTCTGCTTCTACGGATGCGGAGGTGCTCATGACCCTGCCTCAAGGTACGCAGGTGACCATCACCTCGGACGATGGCTCATGGTGTATGGTGACCTATAACGGGGTGTCTGGCTACTTGCTTTCAGAATTTTTGACCTACAGCGGGGATAGCTTGGATCACAACGAAAGCGGCGGCACAGGGGGCGAACCCCCCGATCAAAAGCCCGACGGCGGAGGCGGCGGCGGGAGCGTTCCTGTGAATAAGGCAGTGGTAAACACCGCGAGCGGTTCCCTCAACATGCGCTCGGAAGCCAAGGCGGGCAGCAGGATACTCACCACCATTCCACGCGGCGCGGAGGTGGAGGTAACTGAAATTGGGAACACATGGTGCGGCGTGAACTATGGCGGCTTGAGCGGCTATGTTATGACAAGCTTTCTGGCTTTTACGCCAGGGGGAGAACAGCCCAAGCCGCCCACACCTGAAAACAGCGGTTCTGCCGTGGTAACCACGCAGAGCGGAAGCCTCAATCTGCGTGAACAGGGGCGTGCAGGCAGTACCATTTTAAGAACCATTCCACAGTATGCAACGGTAGCCGTGCTGGAACGCGGCGCGCAATGGTGCAAAGTGAATTATCAGGAAACAGTGGGCTATGTGATGACTGTGTTTTTAACCTTTGCGGATGAAAGCACGGGCACGCCGCCGCCAGCAACGCCAGCGCCATCCCTCACGCCAACGCCAGATGGGGGAGAAGGCGGCGGCGAAGGGGATGTCAACAATCCCGATGTGCCCATTACGCCAGATCCGGGCACGGACGATACCCTTTATGCAACGGTTACCACCGTTTCAGGCTCGCTCAACCTGCGAAGCGATGCACTTCCCGGAAGCAATGTCATTGGACGCATTCCCAAGGGTGCAACCATTATCATTACCCAACAGCTGGCCGCGTGGAGCCAAACCACCTATGGCGGGCAGCAGGGTTATGTCATGAACGCATACCTCACCTTCCGTCAAGGCAAACCGCAGGAGGAAGCGGAGGGTGATACCGCAGTGGTCAATACGGCCTCTGGTTCGCTCAACCTGCGCACGGAGCCGTCCAGAAGCGCGGGCGTTATTGCGAGCATTCCTCAATATGCAACCGTAAGCGTACAGCAACGCGGCGCCGCTTGGTGCGCCATTGGTTATCAAGGCTATTTTGGCTACGTGATGACGGAATTCCTATCCTTCAGGGAGAATACGCCTGCGCCAACGGGCAGTATCAGCCCCAGCCCCAGCCCCAGCCCTACCCTTACGCCTGAACCGCCTAAGGTTGAAGGCACACCCCAACCAACAGTCACAAACGAGCCGCAGGCAACCCCGCCAGCTCTGCAAACCGCTTATGTGGCCACTGCATCGGGGTCGCTGAACCTGCGTGTACGGGCGGAGGGCAACAGCCCAATCATCACAAAAATGCCGCAGGGAGCCGCCGTAAGCGTGCTCAACCATGGGCAGAAATGGTGCTTGGTGAGGTATGATGGTTTGGACGGCTATGCCATGACGGAGTTTTTGCGCTTCGATGGCACAGCGCCCGTTTTGCCAAGCAATCCACAAACCGCCGTACCCGTACCCAAGCCTGAGCCCACCCCCGAACAAGGCGGCACAGGCTCGTCGGAGCCTTCGGGAGAAACGGCATTCGATATCACATTGGCCGCGCCAGCGTCCCAAACCCTTGCGGTGGTGATCCCCAAGGCGAATGAAAACACACTGACCCTTTGGTCGGAATGCTCTGAAAACAGCAAAGCCGTGATCGGCGTGCCCCAACAGGAGCAAGTAGAGGTGATTCTGCAAGGGGTTACTTGGTGCTTGGTGCAATATGGAAATGAGCAGGGCTATTGCTTGACAAGGAATTTGAACCTATGGATAGTATAACAAGGGTTTCCCTGAAGCCAGGTGAGCGCATAGAGGATTTGCAAAGAAATGGCCTGCACATTCTTCAAAACGCAAACGCGTTTTGCTTTGGCACGGATGCGGTGCTTCTTGCGGACTTTGCACAGCTCAGGCGGCATGACCGCGTGGCAGATATGGGCACGGGCACGGGAATTTTGCCTCTGCTGCTCAGCCAACAGGAGGAAACGGCGCTCTTTTATGCCTTGGAGATTCAACCCGATATGGCGGATATGGCTGCACGCTCGGTGCATATGAACGGTCTGGACAAGCGCATTACCGTATTAGAAGCGGATTTGAGAGCCGCGCATGAACGGCTGGGGTACCAGAGCATGAATGCGGTGGTTTGCAATCCGCCCTATGGAAAGCGTGGCGGAACCATTCCTAGCGAGCAAGAAGAGGTTTGCGTTGCCAAGCATGAAACGGATTGCGGCATAGATGAAATTGTGGCTGAAAGCGCGGCGGTGCTTAAAAACCTAGGGCGACTTAGCTTGGTTTTTCCGGCACAGCGCATGCTTGAACTGCTGGATGTACTTAGAAAACGTCACATGGAGCCAAAACGCATACGGATGGTTTGTGCAAAGCTGAGCCGAGCACCCTACCTTGTGCTGGTGGAGGCGGTTAAGAATGGCAAACCCTTTTTAAGCTGGCAAGCGCCCTTGGTGATTTTGAACGAGGATGGCTCAGAAACCGAGGAAATCAAGCGCATCTACCATCGCTTATGAGCGTGCAGGCGCTCTCGCCGCCAAAGAATCAATATACCGAGGTTCCATGCAAGCATGGCCAGCTGACCGAAGCTCTGCGCAAGCGCAACGCCGTTTAAGCGGTAGTGCGGGTTGGCGGTGAGCAAATAGGTAAGCAGCAGGGTGATGCTGGAAATCAAGAGCGCTCCAATCATGGAGCGCTTTTGTTGCCCCAATGCGGCAATCACGCCGCCAGACATATGCACAATGGCGAATAGTGCGGTCAGCGGTGCGCAAATACGAAACAATTCGGCAATTTCAGCCGTTCGAAAGACCTTGTTTGCCAGCAATCCTGCGGTAAAATACACCCCTCCCGCACAAGCCAAGGCAACGGGCAAGCAAGCGCCAAAGCACTGGAACAGCAAGTGCTTGAGCTTAGGCAAATCCTCCTCAACCTTGGCCAGCTTTGGAATGGCAACCATGGAAAGGGCAGAGGTGAAGATACAGGGGAGCATCAAAATGGGCATCACCATGCCGTTGAGCATGCCAAGCCGCGCTGTGGATTCTGCGGCGGACAGCCCGGAGGCTTGCAGCTGCAGGGGGATAAAAATAGCGGTGAGCGAACGCAGCAGCGTTTGAATCAGCCGCGTAAAGGTGGTGGGGGCGGCCAAACGAAGCACGGGCTTTTGATAGGAATTTGCAGAACGAATGCTTGAAAATGGAATGCGCAGCACCAGCAGTACAAAAACAAGCCCCACGATTTCGGCAAGCATGGTAGCGGCTACGGGCACAGCCGCCAGCCATGGCGCTGTTAGCTTCTGCAAGCCATAAAGCATTACAAGCGAGGCGGCAAGCCGAACCACTTGCTCCAAAAGCTCCGAAAGCGCGGGAATATGACTTTGCTCCATACCATAGCAATAGCCGTTTAGCGCGGCTGAATACCCCAAAATCAGGATGCAGGGAGCGGTGAACCAAAGGGAGGGCAATACCCGCACATCGCCCATGATGCGGGCAATCAGCGGGGAAAGCACGAGCAAAGCAGGAATTAAAAACACAGAAGCCAGCCTAACAAGCGCTATGCCCGCTAAAAGCGGCTTTTGTTTATCTTGGACTTTGGCACGCGCTGTCATGCGGCTAACGGCCATGGGCAAGCCAGAGGTGAGCGGTGTGATGGCCAGCATATGAACGCTTTGCGCCAACTCCACAATGCCCAAAATTTCAGCACCTAAAAATCTGGATAAAATCACCCGCAGTACAAGGCCTAGCACGCGTACCACGCCGTTGACTGCTGTTAGAAAAACCGTTTGTTTTTTTGCACCCACAGGTTTCATACCTTCGCCTCCACAAGGCAGGGTATGATGGGTTGCATCCACGCATGCATGGTGTAGAATTGTTGCCAATGGGAGGTGTGACAATGAAAGAGATACAGGTATTTGAGAACCGAGCGCCCAACGCGCTTGAAAAGGAGCGAAAAAAGATCAGGCGCACCGCAGTGTATTGCCGCGTGAGTACGCTTGCGGAGGAACAAACAGATTCGTATGAAACCCAGTGTGAATACTACAGGCGGCTTGTTGAGGCAGACCCCAAGCTTGTGCTGGTGGATGTATATGGCGATCAGGGCACTTCTGGTCTTTCCGTTATCAAACGGCCTGAATTTCAGCGTATGATGAATGATTGCATGGATGGGAAAATTGATTTCATTATGACCAAATCAATTTCACGCTTTGCACGCAATTTGGCGGATTGTGTGAACTGCATCCAGCTGCTTCGCAGCAAAGGAATTTCCGTCCTGTTTGAAAAGGAGGGCATGAACAGCGCTGATCTCAGTTCCGAATTGATGATTGCCTTGCTTGCCTCCATGGCGCAGGAGGAGGCAAACAACTTGAGCCAAAACATTCGCTGGTCGCTGGATCATCGAAATGCCAGCGGCAATCCGCCGCGTGTGGCACGCTATGGTTATCGAAGGGTTAAAAATCAGAATGGAAAAAAGCTATGGCAGATTCACGAGCCCGAGGCAAAGCGGATACGGCTTGCCTTCCAAATGGCTTCGCAAGGGCAGAACTATCGCAGAATTCTCATGGCGCTAAACAAAATGGAAACGGCGGAGGGCACAGGGGTGCGCTGGTTACAGCCGCGTGTGTACCAAATGCTTCAAAGTGAGGTGTATAGGGGCGATGTACTTACGAACAAGTCCTATCGGGTTGATTATTTGTCCACACGGCTTATGAAAAATGAAGGACAGCGGGATCAGTATTACATTGAGGATCATCATGCTGCGATTATAGACAAAGCAACCTTTGAACAAGTGGGTGAATTGATACGGCAAGGTGCTTTGCGCACGAAGGACAGGGGGAAATGTGGAAAATGACAATGACGACGCAACGGGCAACAGCGCCCTATGTACAGGTCTTGCTACGCAAACAAGCGGACGATATGGAAGCGATGCGTCACAAGCGTGTGGCGGCTTACTGCCGTGTCAGCACCGATATGGAGCAGCAGGAATCCAGCTTAGAAAATCAAATGTCCTCCTTTCGGGCGCTCATAGCCGCACAGCCGGGTTGGGAGCTGGCGGGGATTTATCCAGACGAAGGCTTGAGCGGTACGCGAACTGCCAATCGCGTTCAGTTTCAAAAGATGATTGCGGACTGTGAAGCGGGCAAGATTGACTACATCGTGACCAAATCAATCAGCCGCTTTGCGCGAAATACCATGGAATGTTTACAGTATGTTCGCCGACTGAAAGACTTGGGCATTTATGTGTATTTTGACGAGAATCATTTTGATACGGGCAGCTCCTCATCGGAAATGCTGTTATCCATATTGGCGGCTGTTGCGCAGGAGGAAAGCCACAGCATTTCCGAAAACATGAAATGGGGTTTTCGCAAGCGTTTTCAGGCGGGGCATCCCAAATGGACGCTGACCTATGGCTTTGTAAAAGGGGAAGACGGGCAGTACAGAATCAATGAGGAGCAAGCCAAGGGGGCAAGGCGAATTTTCGAGCTGTATGTATCGGGTACATCGCTTTTGGAAATTTCAAGGATATTGCAGAAGGAAAACATCCCTGCCATGAATGGCGGCAAGTGGTGGCCCAAATCATTGGCTACAGTGCTTCACAATGAAAAATACATGGGGGATGTGATGATGCAGAAATGCTACACCGTCGATCATATTTCACACAAAAAGGTCAAAAATGATCAGACCCTTGTGCCAAGCTATTATGTCCGCGATCATCACGAAGCCATTGTGAGCAGAAAAACCTTTGAGCTGGCACAAACGATCCTGTCCCTCAAGGATCGGCATCAAGGCTATGTGCAGTACCCCTATTACGGAACGCTGATTTGTCCTTTTTGCGGGGAGAAAATGGTTTCATTCCATCTACCCTTTAGCGGCTATCTTTCCGCATGGACATGCGGCGGAGGTACGGAAGGCTCAAAATGTCCATACTATTCTGTTCAAACAAAATATGTTGACCGCATTGTACAGGAAGCTTATGCGCATATCGATATGGAAAGGGTGCGGGTTTTGGCTGACAACGGCGGCATAGAGGCTGAAGCCGCAAGAGCCTTGCTGGAGTGGAAAAAACGGCATCCACGTCTACAGCGTGTTGAGTATATTTTTCTGGATGCGCTGATTGAGAAAATCACTTTTATCAATTGGAATGAAGCGGTGGTTTTTTGGAGGTTTGGTGAGAAAGCCCAACTGAACATCACCTATGATAAGATTTTTGAGATACCAACGGTGGCGCTTACGCAGACGGAACAGGGAATCCTGTTCCAGAATAAGAGTGTGCCTTATGGCTATCAGGTGAAACAGAGGGTGGATCAAACGGTTGCCTGCTGTCAAAAGGCGCGGGCACAAATGGTGCATGGGCGGCCAAATGGTATGAAAAAGGGGGCGCATGCCAATGATGATCCGAAAGCTTGAAAGCAAGTGCAGCCAGCGCAAGAAGCGTGTGGCGGCATACGCTCGCGTGAGCACCGAGGCTGAAGAGCAGAAGGAGAGCTTTGATACGCAGATTGATTACTACACCCGTTTTATCCGACAGAATCCAGCTTGGGTTTTTGTTGAAGTTTATGCGGATGCTGGCTGCAGTGGCAACAGTGCGGACCATCGACCAAATTTTAAGCGGATGCTTGCAGACGCCGCGGCAGGAAAGCTAGACATCATTCTTGTTAAATCCATCTCCCGCTTTGCGCGCAACGTGGCGGACGCGCATCGGTATGTACATGAGTTAAAGGAACACGGTGTGGAGGTATGCTTTGAACGCGAGGGCATATCATCCGTTGATCCTTGCGCTGAAATGGTTTTTAGTGTGTTGTCCGCTGTGGCGCAGGAGGAGAGCCGATCGATTTCGGAAAATGTGAAGTGGAGCTACCGAAAGCTTGCCGAGAAGGGGATCCGACGAATGGGCAATCACAAGGTTCTCGGCTATGATGAAAACGCGGACGGCGTATTGATTCCCAACCGTGACGCATGGATTGTCAAGCGTACTTTTGAACTTTTTATCCGCGGGACGAGCCTTGCGCAAATTGCGCGAAGCCTTACAGAGGAGGGAGCAAACACGCTTCATGGAAAAGACGGTTTTACTGGCAAGGCTGTGCAACGAATGGTGCGAAATGAAATTTATGTAGGAGATCGGAAACTACAAAAACATCCGCCAACGCATTACTTAACCAAAAAGCCCGATCTTACGCTGGATTACAACAGCTTCTACATTACCGAGGCGCATGAAGGCATTGTTTCAAGGCGCACATGGAACCTAGCGCAAGGGCTGATTGCACAGACGAAGGCGGATATTTCCGCGGGCATACATCGGACGAGCGCTTCACCTCATTTTTTATACGGGCGGGTGTTTTGCGGTGAGTGCGGTGCGCCGTATACCCGTCGTACCCAAACCAACCGCGATGGCACACTTGTGAAAGCGTGGAATTGCAGAGAGCGGCAGAAGGGGTACAAGGGCAATGGCTGTAAAAACGTAATCATCAAGGAAAAAGAGCTGCTTGAAGCCATAGCAGAGCAGCTAGGAATGGAAAGGTTTGATGAAGCGATCTTTCTTGCAACCGCTGAACGGTTGGTTGTAAGCAAACAAGGAATAGTGCGGAAAAGCTTGCTTGAATAGGGTGCGTCAGGCAAAAAAATGCATAGAGATACGATGGCATTCACAATTCACCTAATTCAGAAAGCCTCTGTGGGCAAATGGATTTTCAGCAGTTGAGGGAGGGAAATGAGCAGCTGCTGAGATGAAGTCGGCTTATTGGGGGCTTTTTTTTGTGCAGCGAAGAGGGGTGCGGTGCTATCTTAGTGGCGTTTGGTGGTTAGTTGGGGGGAAGATGGAATCTGTTATAGCGCCAAAAATTAGGCGACATAATGGCTTGATTATTGGGCACTTCCT
>JAVXND010000031.1:0-28765 GCA_036645955.1 Clostridia bacterium
AGCATCGCGTTTTTCACGTTTGGCTTGAGCATGTAGGGGTTGGTGTAGAAGTACATAGGTGCAACGCTGCCCGTTGCCATCAGTATGTTTTCAGCTTCGGCGTTGATGGTGCCCGTAATGCCAGCCTGATTCCATGTTTCCTGCACATACTGCATAATGGCGGCGTTGGCACCGCTGTTATTGAAGGTAAACCCAATGCTGGGGAAGTCGGTGAACACAATGTCGCCGCCTTCTGTCGCTCAAGCTCTCGGGATAGCTGGCGTAGAGGCGCTCATACTCGGTGGGGTCAAGTGAATTGATGAACTGCACCGTATCGTTTTCAAAAACAGTCAAAATGGCTGCGTTATCTTCCGATTGAACGGTCAAAGGGCCTCGCCTTTGGCATTCATGACATCCTTGTCATTCGTATGTCTCAATCCGCAGCTTTGAAAATCTTCCGCGGCACCCTTCACTCACACGGCAGCCCACGCAGCCGCTTACATAAGGCGCATGCGTATCTTGGGTTTGAAGCCGCGCCACACCATCCAGCAGCACGCAAATGGTATTGCCCCTTGCCTCAATACGCATATGATGTACTGTGCCCGCTTCCAGCTTACAATCATACCGTGCCAGCAGCTGCATGCCGCGATTTTTCTTTTGAATTTTTAGCCCTTCTTTATGAAGCGTAACGGCATAACTGCGCATAGCGCCTTGCACACGCACAAGCAACGCTGCCTCGCCTACCGCAGGGCAAACCACATCCCCCTCCAAGGTACAGTCTTGCCAAGCAATATCGCCTGTATATACCTCGCCTTCATCATTGGAGCATCCCGTGAGCGCCTCGCCCTCCAGCCTCCAAAGCCCTTTGTAGCGAGTAAACTGACTGACCTCTTGGTGAAAGGGTGTAAACTTTTCCATGCGTTCATGGGCAAAATCAATCTCATAGCACACAGCGCCCGACACTGTAAACGCTTCCATCAGTACCACTGCATCCTGTGCGCCGTGACCAATATCCCCTCCCACCATTACGCATACGCCCACCTCGCTCAGGCACGCATGTGCGAGTCTGGGAATGGTGAAGCTTAGTTCCGTCCAGCAGCCGCTCGGCAGCGCCACACGCTCACCCTGTAGCAGCTCCCCGCTGTTTGCCTCCAAAGCATACAGCGACGCATACAGTGTAACTTCCGAACCTTCAGGTTGTTTTACGCGTGCGTTCAAGCGCTGTCCCGGATAAACCAGCGGCGTAAAGGCAGGATCATAGCGGTTGTCATAAAGCTCTTCCGCACGGAAATAAGTGCGCTTGGCAATACGAAACTGTTGCATGGGTACCACACCCGCCGCGCACGCCTTCAGGCAAGGCGTAGGCTTACTATGCTGTACGCATTTGCCCGTAATCATGCCTGTGCCCTCGCCAAGCAAGCAAAAGCCGTGCGTTGCATAGGGCAAACCAAAGCGGTAGGTTAAGCCATGCTCGCCCCGCTCCTCAAGCCATCGCGCCGGCATTTTCTCACCCGCAAGCCTGTAGCCAAGCGCGGCTACGTACAGTGCGCTTGAAGAAATATCCTGATGGTTTAGGCAGCCCAGCACTCCCGATAGGTTATACACATCGTGAAATACCTCCGCCCATTTGGAGTAGCAAATGTTTTCTGCACCGCACAGCACGCCCATAATCGCGCCTACATTGCCCGCATTGCAATCGGTATCCCAACCGCACATGTTGCAAATGTGGAGTGTTTGATCAAAATTATTTTCACCATATAGCATGGATAGGATCATGGCCGCCGCATTTGGGATGATGTGACAATTTCCAGGGTAGCGATGATACCCCCAACGTTCCTTGATGTATTCAAAAGCCTCACGCCAGCGTTTCACGGGCTGTTCATCGTAAAAACGCATGACATCGCGTACAGCATGGGCGTACTCGCAATTCTCTGGAATCAAAGCAAGTGCGCCCTCCATAACCTGCCGAACCTCGCGTTTCCCAAAGGCCAGTGAAACGCAAGCCGCCACAAACTTCCCGCCATAAATCCCATTGCCATCGTGGCTGACGGATGCCGCTTTCTCCGCCAGCCTTGCCGCTAGCTCAGGCTGGTTGGGTGCCACCAAGCCCCATGTGTCACTAAAAATCTGCCCGCCAATTTGCTCTGCCACCGCCGCACCATTGTGAGCAATAGAACCAGAATAAGGCGCATCCATCCCCGCCTGTAGGTTTAAGTAAGCGGTATGCTCCGTAGAGTTCCCATAACCGCCCCACCAAAAGAAGCCATGCTCATATGGGGCATAGTTGAGCCATGTGCGTCCGATTTCTGCGGCAGTAAGCTGTTCACTGCACGAATAGTCTTCCAGCGCACGTATAAAGAACATAGGGCCGTTTGAATCATCATCCGCCGCAAATAGCTTGGGGTAATCAAAGGCATATCCGTCCAGTTCCCCATAAACCTCGCGTATTTTTTCCGCTGTCCAACCCTCAATAGGCGCGCCATAGCGGATGCCTATGAGCTTGCCCAGCCATCCCGCATAACAACGCTCTACATAATCAGTAGGAATTTGATTTTTCATGGTTCTCATCGTCCTTTCTGCTTTTTATCCCTTCACGCCGCCAGCAGTAATGCCCTCAATAAAGTTGTCCTGCAATGTGAGGTACAGTACCGCAATGGGCGCAAGGGAGATTACACCCGCGGTAAACACCCGCGCGGTGTTTTGACCATACTCCGATACAAAATTGTAAAACCTTGTGGCTACCGTGCGCGTTTGATCGCTTGTAAGGAAGGTATTTGCCCAAAGAAATTCATTCCAGCAGTTGGCAAACACAAGCAACGCCACCGTGGTCATGATGGGTCTAGCCAAGGGCAGGGTGATGTACCAGCAAGTGCTAAGCTCCGTACATCCGTCCACCTTTGCCGCCTCCTCCAGCTCTGGCGGCAGACCAATCAGGTATGTACGAATGAGCATGATATTCAGCGGCATAAACAGCGCAATGTAGATCAGCGAAATGCCCAGCTGTGAATCCGTCAAGCCAAGTTTGCTCAGCATAAAATAGTCAGGCACCAAAAACAAAAATCCAGGAATGGCCATAGCCATGGTAAAATAGCCCAAAAACAAGCCTTTGCCGGGAAGCGGGAGCTTTGCCATGGCATAAGCCGCCAACCCACCCAAGATCAATACCCCCAGCACCACCACTGCGCCAATGAAAATGCTGTTTAAATAGGCTGTTTGATAGCCGCCCACATTCCACGCATCGGGATAGTTTTGCATATAAAGGCTTTCTGGCAGCGCAATGGGCAGGTTTTTGATAGCTTTATCCGTGCGGAAGCTGTTGATCAGCATCACCAATAAAGGGAAAGCCTGAAGCAGTGCCACAAAAATCAAAATCACATGCTCAATGATGTGATTGTGCTTTTTTTCCAACGAGCGTTTCTTTTTCATCAAAACTCCTCCGCCTTTTTTCTAAGCCGCTGCTGTAGCAGAAAAACCAGAACCACAAAACCGAGCTGAACCACACAAAGCGCGTTGGCATACCCGCCGCGGTAGTTCATGAACGCATTTTTATAAATCCATGTGGATAATATTTCCGTGCTTTGCCCTGGTCCGCCCTTGGTCATCGCCCAAATGTAATCAAATGTGGTGAACGACCACATCATGGTGGTCATGATAATAAACACAAGCGTAGGCATAATGCCGGGTATGGTCACATGCCAAAATTCGCTCCATTTGCTTGAGCCCTCCACGCGTGCGGCCTCGTAAAGATGGTTATCCACCTGATGCAGTGCCGCAATAAAAAGCACCATCACAAAGCCCCAGTAATGCCAATTGTCCACAAAAGCCACCGTGAACAGCGCAAGATCGGGGTTACCCAGCCACTGCACACGCCCCAGCTCCGTAAGCCCCAGCACCTTGCACATTTTACCTATGCCGAAATACGGGCTTAGCAGGGACGACCAAATTTTACCCGCCACAATAGAAGCCAACACATAGGGCAAAAAATAAATGGCACGGTACAGCAGCTGCCCTTTCTTTTGCCTTGAAACCAAAATGGCCACCAACAACCCAATGGTGGTGGGCAACACCATAAAAACCAGCAGCCACTTTAAATTGTTGAGAATTGCGACAGGAAAAACCGTATCCTTCGTAAAAATCTCCACAAAATTTGCAAAACCAACAAAGGTTCCGGCACCTAAGCCATTCCAATCAAAAAAGCTCATGTAGATGGTGCTTAACGCGGGCAGCACCACCAGGCAAGCATGGTACACAAAAGCAGGAAGAATAAACAATAGCGGCACAAGCAGGCGTTTGCCACGCTCCCTTGCCTGTATGCGACGCAATCCCGTTGCTTGGGTCATATGGATCGCTCCTCCTCTGATTTTCTCATTCCATTCACAAGAAAGGAACGGCAATGGGTGCCGTTCCTTTCTGATTTAATAGCTCTGGATGGTTGCGTTTGCCTTATGGCAACGGAGGAATGGTGCCATCGGCCAAGCACTTGTCAAAAACCTCCTGCGAACCCTCGCAGAATTCATCCACCGTCATCTGTCCAAGGAAAACCTTGTCCATGTTGCTGGTTTGCCAAGTACGCAGCTCAGGCGGGAAGAAGGTCCACATCACAATGCCGCTGTTTTCGAGGTTTGCCTGCGCATCGTTTAACATGCTGATCATGGTAATCAAGCGCGGGTCCGCATCCTTGGAAAACGCTTCCACAGGTAGATCAATGGGCATGGGCAGCAGACCAGCGTTTTCAATAGAAGCCACATGCAAATCGGTGCGGGTTAGCGCAAAATTGAGGAACGCCGCCGCCGCATCCGCTTCTTCCTTGGAAGCATTGGCATTCATAGCCCACACACCGCCAAGACCCATGGGCAGAGCGTATTCCACATCATCACGCAGTTTGGGGAACAGGGCAATGTCAAATTCCACCTCTGCGTTAGAAAGCAGCATCGGGTAGAGCCATGAGCCTTCCATTTTCATTGCAGCCGCGCCTGTATAAAACAGGGTGCGGGCATCATCGCCAGAAATGGAGAAGGTCTGTTTTTCATTGATGTAGCCCGCCTGCCACAGCTCGTTTAGGGTGGTGATGGCGCCCTTTAAGGTATCATCCGTCCACTTCTTTTCACCACGGAGCGCAGCCTTTAGATCGGTCACGCCAGAGTAAAGGTTGTACACAGCAGACAGCCAATGGTCAATGGAGTAGGTGATATCACCGTTGCCAAACGCCATGGGTATCAGCCCTGCTTGGGCAATGGAAGCGCAAGTAGCATTAAGCTCAGCATAGTTCGTTGGCACAGTCCAGCCGTTTTCCTTAAACTCGGTGGGGTTGTACCAAAGCCACATGGCTTCTACATCCTTGGGAATGGCGTAATATTTTTCATCAAACTTACAGGTTTGCTTTGCCCAATCTGCAATGATGTCGTTCCAGCCATATTGGGTGTAATACTCGGTTAAATCGCGCACGCGCCCCGATTTTTGCAGCTCTGCCACATCGGTGGGGCCATCTAGGTTAAACAGCACTGGGCCTTCGCCTGCTGCCATTTGGGTTTTGAGCACGTTCACGCTGTCGGGGGTGGGCAGCATGTTAATGTGAATGTTCGGAAATTCCTTATGGAAGGGAGCGATCATGTATTCATTGAGCGCCGCACGCTCACCTTCACTGATGTTTTCAACCATCCAGTTGATTTCAATTGCCTTTTCCTCAGCCAGCGCTGTACAGGTGGCGGATGCTAGGGTCAATACCAGCGCAAGAAACAATGCCAATCCTTTTTTCATGGGCTCGACTCCTTTTCTCTTTTGCCTTTCGGCTTGATGTTTACATGATAGCATTGTTCTTACGCCAAGCGTTACAAATTCCTTTGGCAACCATGTTCAATATCTTTGGCATCACCCGCCGCCCCATCTTGTGCCAGCTTCCGACGGTAGTCACTCGGGGATGCGCCGTAAGCCTTTTTAAACACCTGACTAAAATAGCGGGCATCCGCATAGCCTACATCGCTTGCAATATCGGCAATGGCTTTTTCCTCTTTGGCCGTCATGAGCATACAGGCCTGCCGCATGCGCACCGCCGTCAAATATTCAATAAAGGTTTTTCCGCAGCTCTTTGTAAATTGCTCGCAAAAATAGCTTGCATTCAAAAAGAAGCGTTCACTCATGTGCGCAAGGCTCAGGTTTTGGGCATAGTTTTTTTCAATATAGGCGCAGGCTTGCGCCATGGTATCCTTCATGCTTTGTTCATCGCACTTGAGGGTTTGCGCCTGCACCTCCTGTGCATCCAGCATTTCAAGCCTCGCCTGCACCTTTTGAAGCGCTGCTTGAAGATCGTTATAGCGCACAGGTTTTAGCAGGTAATCCAGCGCGCCGTATTGAAGCGCCTTGCGTGCATAATCAAAATACGCAAAGCCTGTAAGAATGATGATTTGTACGTTGGCGTATTTGGCATTCACCGTTTGAATCAGATCCAGCCCATCCATTCTGGGCATGTGAATATCCGTGAATAACGCATGATAGCGCTCACAGCTCATTTTTTCCAACGCATCCAGCCCATCTGCGGCTTCCTCCGTTTGCACGTTCGGATTCATGCGTTTGAGCAAAATGCAGATGCTTTTGCGAAGCACCGGCTCATCGTCCACCACCATAATCTTCATCAAAACGACCTTCCTCCCACTGTGGCGGATGCTTCAAAAGGCTCAGTGCTACGCGTGTGCCATGCGGCTGACAGCTCGTCATGTGCAAGCCGCAATCTCCGCCATAATACAAACGAATGCGCTGAATAATATTATGCAGCCCCACGCCGTTATGTCTACCATGCGCAGCACGGTAATCGTCCTGGGTAATGCTCTTAGCCACCAATGGGTCTACGCCCTTGCCATCGTCCTCCACCGCAATCAGCAGACGATCTGCCTCCACCCTTGCCGTAATGGTGATATGGCATTCCCCCACCACATCCTCAAGGCCGTGCTGTATCGCATTTTCCACCAAGGGTTGAATAAGGAACTTTACAATGGCGCTCTCCAAAGCCTCCGCCGTGCAATTCACATGGCAAATCAACTTATCCGCAAAGCGCGCCCTCATAATCACCAGATATTTCTCCACCAGCTCTATTTCCTCGCGTACAGTAATCACCGTTGCCTTTGAGGAAATATTGAAGCGTAAAATATCCGCCAGATTCACCACCAACTCGCTTAGCTCGTATTTTTCATCCACCTGCAGCAGCATGTTGATGGTTTCCAGCGTGTTGTAAAAAAAGTGCGGGTTAATCTGCGCCTGCAACGAAAAAAACTCAGCTTCTTTTTGCTTGATTTCTTTTTCGTATATGGTGTTGCGGGAGTTTTTCATGCGTGTAACCATTTGCTGTAGGCTCAGGGTAAGCTGGTTGGTTTCCACAAGTATATCATCAGGCGTGCATGCATCCAGTTCACCATCTGCCACGCGCTTCATGGAACACATCACATTTTGAAGCGGCTTGTCGATTCGTCGGCTCATGGAGCGCACCATCACAAGTGCCAGCAGCAGGCAAAAAAACGCCACAAGCGGCTGCACCATCGTCATGCCCAAGACCGATATCATCAGGCTTTTGTGATCGCTGATCTCCACCACTTGCCATTTCAGGTGTTTGAGCGGAATGTGTGATACCTGCTCAGACCCGTTCCCGTTTGTGGGTAAGATGGTTGCAGCTTGAGCCAGCATCCCTTCATCCACACCGTATGCCAACAAATTGGGTTCCTTATCCAAATGGTTGCTCAGAAGCACGCGCCCCGTTTTATCCACCAAATAAAGCCGCGCGCTGTCATCCCCCATGGGCGAATCAGAAAAACCCATGTTGATGTTATCCCAATTGGCAATTTCCATCAAAAGGGCTATTTCGCCATAAGCTTCCACGGAGTTTTCATCCCGAAGCGAACGCACAATGGCAAAGGTGTTGTGGTGATAGTCCAGTGCAAAAACATCCACCCAACGCACCTGATCAGGCTGAGCACGCACCTGATCTACCGCATCCTGAATGGGCTTTAGATCATAAAGGTTCTCCTGCATAATGGACAAAAAATATTGCGGCGGTAGCTCGTGCAAATACACCCCCACCGCATAGATGTTGGATGTCATTCGAAGGTCATTGAAGGTGTTGCGCAAATCTCGCTGTAACAGATAGCTTTTCATTTTGTTGTGGGAATTACCGCGTTGATACTCCGCCCAATTCACCAGCTTTTCGCGCAGCTGATGATTAAACACCATCACGCGTGAACAATATTCCGCCTGTGACAAGGAGGTATCCATGCGATCTGCCACCGCCTGCAAACGCTGAATGCGAACCATGTTGGTCTGCTTAATCAGCTGATCATAGTACATGATGCTACCCACTGCCGTTACGGCAAGCGTAACCACCAGCACCAAAATAACGGTGTTGGAATAAATCATTCGATGGATGGAGGGGATTCTTTTTTCTTTGTGCTGTTTTTTCAATCAAGTCATCCTCCATTGCATCCGTTTTTGCGCTATTCCCCCTCCACCCATTGCTTCCAAAGCGCCTCATCCGCGCCCACGCTCACCTTGCTGCCGTTGCGCACAATGGGGCTTCGCAAGGCGGCGGGGTTGTTCAAAAGCTCCGCAACAATCAAGCTGTCGGTGGTCATATGCGCCACGGGGCGTTCCAGCGCCTTCTTGCCCTCGCGCTCCACCAAAGCCTTTGCCCCCACCGCATTTACAAATAACTCAAGCTCCCGCTTGCCCAGCTTGTGGGTTTTCAAATCCAACAGCTGGTACGGAATGCGGCGCTCCTTAAAAAAGCGTTCTGCCTTGAGCACGTCCGGGTTTTTCTTGTTGCTGTAAATTTGAATGTTCATGCCTTGTTCGCCCCTTTTTTGAGGGTTTTGCGGATGTCGTCGCCAATAAAGCCCAAGCGCTTACAGCTGGTAGCGTCCAAAAAGCGGGAGGTGATGCGCTCGGTATAGCGCTCGCGAAGCTCCGGCAGGGTCAAATTGGTGCTTAACACCGTATGCCGCCCCGCAAGATGGCGCTCGTTCAAAAGGTTGAATAGCTGTACAATGGTGATGTTGTTCATCATTGGTTCGGTGCCAAGATCATCCAGCAATAGCAGCGGCACATTCATCATTTCCGATAGCAAATCGCTGTTGTTTTCAATGTAGGATTGCCGCGCCACCTCAAACATATGGTAAGCGCTGGTGTACAGCGGCATGGCGCCGTTTTCTGCCACGCGGTGCGCAATGGCGCGCAAAAGGTATGTCTTTCCCAAGCCGCTCTTGCCCATGAGCAGTAAATCCCGCACATCGGTATTGGGAAAGCTGTCCGCATAAGCCATACAGCGGTCGCGGTTGCCCATGGCAATTTTGCGCTGGCTCACGCCCTCCGCACCCACAGCATCGCTAAAAACCATGGGATCAAAAGCCTCAAAGGTCTGCTTGTCCTCCGCCAGCCCCAGCACGCTTAATATGCGGCGGTTCAATTCCTTTGTCATGCACGCGCACATGCGGCGGGAGGGCGCGTATACATAGCCCTCGTCATGGCAATCAGGGCAGGTATAGACGGGCTGTAAATAATCCGCCGCATATCCCCCCGCCTTGAGGGCGGCGGCGATGCTTGCGTTATAGCGTGCCATATCGCTTGGGAGGGATGCATTTGCGGCGGGGTTTTTTTGGCGTGCCAGCAGGGAGGTTTTTACGCCGCTCAAAATGGCCGCGTGCCGCCTTGTAAGCAGCTCGTCCAAGCCTGCGCAATGGTCGCAGGCTTCCTGCCTGCGCTCCTCGTAGCGGCGGAGGTTTTCTTCCCTGCGCATCGCATATTCCTGCTGCAGATCAGCCAACAGCTTTTCACGCATCATTGCTGATTCGCCTCCTCCAGTTGTTCGGCGCTTAACACACCATATTCATCGGGGTCGTACTCGCGCTGTTCGTACTGCTGTTCCATGAGCTTCTTAGCTCCGCGCTCAATGGGCTTGCCCGCGCCCTTAGCGCCCGCATCCGCAAAGCGCTGATGCTCCGCACGCGCGGCTTCCACGGTTGTCACCGATTCGTCGTGCCAGCTTTGCAAAAGCTTGTCCATATAGGGCATGGGCTTATCCACATTTTTGGCGTATTCCGCCACCAAATCAAGCAAGGGCTCTGTTACCTGCCATTGCTCCCGCCATTTTTTCAGCATTTCACGGTTGGCCTGCGTGCAGCCGTCCTCCTTGCCGCAAATGGCAAACAGCTCCTTGAGGCGCTTGTTTTGTGCCGCAATGGCCGCCAAATAGGTTTTTGCGTCCTCCGCCGTGGCAATGCCCCGATCGCGCCATGCGCTGAGCAATGAGGCTACATCCTCTATGGAATGGGAGCCTCTGCGCTTGCCCACCTCGCGTGCGGCCAGCAAAACCACCTCATGCGGCGCTATGGACAGCATATTGCGGTAGATCAGACGTTTGCCATCGTCCACCACAGGTGCCTTTAAGCCAAAAGCGGCCAGCATTTCACGCACGCGGGTGTTTTCGTCGCGCTCGCCCTCAATTTGCTTCTCCACCTGCGATGCGGTAACGGTTTTGCCCCCGCTGCGCTCACGTATGCCTTGCAAAATTTTATCCAAATAGCCAAAGCTCGGGTCGCCCTTGGTGGTTTCCGCGCACGCGCTTTCCACCGCCTTGGGCGCAAAGCCCCACTGCACTGTCCATTTTACATACAAATCGATTTCATCCATGCTGGGGTTGCGGCGCTTGCCCAGGCGCGAAAGCACCTTGCGTGCACCCTTCCAAGCCGCTTCCGAACGGCTGAAGAGCGATTCCGCTTCCTCCACGCTGGCCACATGCTGTTCGCTCAGCTCCGTGGCAAGCTTTTGCGCTTCCTTAAAGCCAAATTGCACACCGCGCGTCGCAATCATGTGCTGAATCAGCATCAGCACCACCTCGGGCGGCAGCTTGAGCTGTTCCACCCACTCGTAAGCCAGCACGGTTTCACCGCCGTGAAGCTTGCGCCTGTCGCCAAAGGCGGCATAAATCGCCTGCGCAAAGCTCTCGTAAGCATCGTCACGCGGCAATTGCTGTTTTTGGAACATGGCCTGCTGTACGCTCAAAAAGCGGTAAATGGGGGGATGATCCTTCACGCGTGCCACCAGCCTGCACCGTTCCCAATAGCGAAGCGCCTGCTCTACCTCGGTACGGTCTAGGTTGAGCGCCTTGGCCACATCGTCGAGCAGCTCGCCATCCTCCACCATGCCCGCGTGTGCGCACATCAGCCCATATAAATATACTTTGACATGGCTTTCGGGCGCGGAGGGCATATATTCACAAAAAAAGGCATTGGGTACAGCGGTAGCATCCCAAAGCAATGCGGCTTTGTCCGCTTCAAAAGTAGGCATCGTACAGGCAGGCTCCTTTCCACGCGTGAACGGCTGGCGTGGAGCTAGTATAACACAGGCAATTGGCTTTGTCATTAGGGGAAGCCCGCAGGCATGCTGCGGATGTCAAAAGCATGCGTAGGGTGACAAAAGCATCCATCCATCCCGCTTGCCTTAGCAACGCATTCACTCCTCCAAAAACACCGAAAACGGCAGGCGAGCATCCTCCGTCGTTTCCTTGCGCCTGTGCCCGACCGGCTCCTCCTCTTGCGTGTCCTGCTCAGGGGCATCCACATACGCAACAAACGTTTTGCCCTGATCCATCATACGCGCAATGGTTTCATTTTTAAAGCGGGTGATGTAGCCAATCATTTCATCGTCGGTTGTATATACCGCAATCGCCCATTCATCATGCTCATTTTCAGGCTCGCGAAAAAGCCGCAGCTCTGTACCGGGCACAAGCGATGCCTGTTTTTGCAAAAGCGCTTCTTGATTCCTATCGAAGCAAAATTCCATTCCCGCAATTCCTGTTTTCAGCACAAGCATTCGCTTGCGTTTTTGTGTAAAGGCTTGCGGGTTGAAGTAGCCCGCGAGCAACGGCTCCTGCGGTTTTTGAAGCTGTTCCTCATGCATAGCGCACAGCCTCCGCCATCATTTGCTCAATTTGCTCCTCGAGCACGGCTCGCTTGCTTTCGCTCACATAAAGCCGTGCTTCCAGCTCCGCTCTGTACTTTTTTTCCAGTTCAGGATTTTGAAGCATATCTACGGCGGTAAATGGGAAGCTTGCCATCAGGCTTTCCAGCTGATCCGATACTGCACTCATTTGAGCCAAGAATTTTTGCAGCACACCCACCAATAGCTGCTCCCCCTCCAAGGGTTCAAAGCAATCCCAAATCTTGTGGGCAAGGGTGTAATCTGTTGTAAGTGCGTCCGCCACAGCCTGCGTCTCTTTCTTCACATCACTCATCGCACTTCTTTGCAGCAGCTCCAGGGTCAGCACGCTTGTGGGATCATCAAACAGCATGGCATAAACCAGCCGCATAGCGTCTAGGTTTTGACGTTGATAGGCGTCCAGCGCCTTTAGAAAAAGGATTTTCTGCGTTTCCATGAGGTTGGGATGTATAGCGGGGTGGTAGGTTGCTATGATATGCTGGTATAATACGCTCATTTCCTTCGTTTCCTCTGCTGAGAGCACAGGCCCCTCCTCAAGGCCAAGCATGCCTGCATCTGCTGTTTGAAGCAGCTGCTGGCGAAAAGCCTCCAGCTCGCTGGCAAGCTTTTCAGGGTCGATGGGCTGCCGACGGTTGAGAGCTGTCTGTATCAGCGTTTTCTTATGCTCCAGCAGTGCATTTTCAAGCTCTGCCTTGAGTACCCGTTCCTCAAAGTCGCCCATACGCTTCTGATATTCCCGCCGAAGGGGCGGCGCTTCCACGTACATCAGATGATCCTTTTTTTCATAGGCAATAATCAGCGCATAGCGTGCAGACATGACCTCCTCGCACAGGTATTGGGAATAGCTCGCCATTATTCCACCTCCTTGCAGGCTTCCTGCAGGTCTTGTACGCATAGGGTGGTGAGATGCTCATCGGAAATGTGACCCAATTGTGCAATGCGGTTTGCCTGACAATTGATGGCCTTTTCAAAGAGGTTGCGAACCATGCGTGCGTTGCCAAAGTGCTCCTGTCGATTTTGATAGGCAGTATGCAGGTACGCCGTCAGCATTTCCTGCGCGGCTTCCTCCAGCTTATACCCGTTTTTTTTGCAAAAGCTCAGAAAGATCTCCGAAAGCTCCGCACCCGTATAATCGATAAAATGAAAGTACTTATTAAAGCGCGAGCGCAGGCCAGGATTGGAGTCAATCAATTGGTGCATCAGCTCCTCATAGCCCGCCACAATCACCACCAGCTCATTGCGATGATCCTCCATGGCTTTGAGCAATGTTTCAATGGCTTCCTTGCCGTAGCTGTCATCATTTTCACCCGCCAGAGAATAGGCTTCGTCAATAAACAGCACGCCGCCCAAGGCTTTTTGGATGACCTGCTGTGTTTTGATGGCGGTTTGACCCAAATATCCCGCAACCAAGGTACTGCGATCCGCCTCCACCAATTGCCCCTGCGCAAGCAGTCCCATTCGAAAATACAGCTTCGCAACCAGCCTTGCAACCGTTGTTTTACCCGTTCCCGGGTTTCCGGTAAACACCAAGTGGTAGGAAATCGTCGGCACATGAAAGCCCCGCTGCTCGCGCACGCGGCACACCTTAATGAAGTTTAATAAGCTGTGAACATCGCTCTTCACATTCGCAAGCCCCACCAGGCTGTCCAGCTCCGCAAGCAGGCTTTCAAGCGTTTGCGAATCTGCCGATGCTGGTGAAACCTTCGCCTGCGGCACAGCGGGTTCCTCCTCTTGGCTCACCGGGACAGGCGGCTCCACAGGCACGATAACCGTTGGCGGCACCATTGGCGAATCCGTCGGCGGCACCATCGGCGAAACCGTCGGCGGTTCTTTAGGCGGCATCATCGGCGTTTCAGCGGAAGGCAGCGGCGCGTTTCCGTTCTGCAAAGCCTGATCCGTGCTTTGCCAGTAGCCGCCTTCTTTTTTGGGGGTGATGCAGGCCTTTGGAAAAACGCTGGGCTTATTTGGGGGTATATCGCATTCATCACAGGCTTTTGTAAGCTGAGCGGTTATGTCATTGACCACATTGTCTTCCTCAAGGGTAAAGTCCCCATTGATGGAAGCCGCTTGCTCAAAAAAGCGGGCAAGTTTATCCGCAAGTGTACGGCTGTTCGTTGACGCGGCTTTTGTTTGCTTCTGGTTGTGCTTCGCATCCACTTGGATCACGCTCTTCAGAAATTCTGGCACCAAGAGCTTTTTAGAAGGCCCCTCACAGCAAGACATGGCCGTAAGAATCGCCCCGGGGGAATACTGCACCCCCGTGATTGCCTCTAGCGCGTGCGCATATTCGGGCGCGTACAGCTTATTGCTCTCCCAAATTTTCAATGCGCACGCGGTTAAATAGGGGGTTAGATCATCCTTGCAAAGCACGTCGCCCTTTTGGGCCGCAAGCGCTGCAATGGCTTGGCATTCGGCTTGAAGCTTCTGGTATTTATCTTGCATATTCACACATCCTTTGGCATCCGCTGCATGGTTCCTATTTTAACAGGCAGGCATGAAAAAAGCAACGGCGGATTCACCAGCGAAGCCGCAAAAGCAGCTGCCCCACCCAATTACCAAAAAAAGTTCCCCAAACAGCTGTTGCATTTCCTGTACAAATGTGTTATATTGAGTGCGCGGAAGTATTGTTTGCAGGTGCGAAAACGCTTGCACAAAAAGTTGAAAGCATTGCCTGAAAAAAACATGCAGGTGTGTTTATTTCTGATTGAAAAATTCGCTCATTCCCTATCGGCGTTTTTTACGACCGCATTTTTACCATCATACCCAAAGTCCTTTCTAGGGCTTGGAAATAAAAGGAGGAACGCAACTTATGAAAAAGGTACTATCTGTGGTTTTGGCACTGATGCTGGTGCTGGGCACAACCTCGTTCGCCATGGCGGAAGACGTCACTGTGAGCATGTTCCAGCTCAAGGTTGAAATTGATCCCATGCTGCAAGAGTTTGCAAAGTCCTATTCCGACGCAACCGACGGCGTAACCGTAACGGTGGAAACCCTTGGCGGCGGCGCAGATTACGGCGGAGCTTTAAAAGCAAAGCTGCAAGCAAACCAAATGCCCACCATCTTTGTCATTGAAGGCAAGGGCGGCTACGATATTTGGAAAGACAACATGGCTGACATGACCGATTCCGCTTGGGTAAAGGACACCGATTTGGCCTTTATCGGCGATGACGGCAAAGCCGTTGGTTTCCCCGTGGCCATTGAAGGCTACGGCTTGGGCTACAATGCGGAAATTCTTGAAAAAGCTGGCATTGATCCCGCAACCTTGACCACCTTCTCCGCAGTCAAAGCCGCTTTCGAAAAGCTGGACGGCATGAAAGCTGATTTGGGCTTGGACGCAGTGGTTTCCATGGCTACCTCCATTGCAGGCGGCATGTGGTGGGTCACAGGCAACCACAGCTGGAACACGTATTTGGCGGGCGGCTTGGATTATGCCGACACCTCCATCCGTGATATGACCTTGGAAGGCAAAGTAGACGCAGAGCGCTTGGCGCAATACGCCAACTATGTCAAGCTCCTGTTCGACTTTGCGGATCAAGAAATCCTCACCAATGGCAACTACGATAATCAGGTTGCTTCGTTTGCGGCGCAAAAGACCGCCTTCATCCATCAGGGCAACTGGATTGACCCCAACATGGCTCAGCTTGGCGCTACCTTCAAAATGAGCTATATCCCCCATTGCTACACCGAAACCCCCGAAACTGGTCTGCTCTTGGCCGCCCCGAGCTTCTATTGCGTAAACAAAAACGCTACCGAAGCTGAGCAAAAGGCCGCCATCGCTTTCTTGGATTATATGGCCACCACCGAAGAAGGCGCAAAGTACATGGTTGAAAAAGCTGGCATGGTGCCCGCCTTCAAGTCCGTTTCCATTCTGCCCACCGGTCAGTTCTCCAAGGCGCTTGTGGAAGCAAACGCTAAGGGCGGCAACCACAACTGGTATTTCGGCTTTATGCCAGACGGCTTTGGCCAAAACACCTTGGGCCCCATCTTTGACCTCTTTGCACAGGATGCTTCCAATGTGGACACCTTTATTGCCGATATCACCGCGGCTGTGGAATCTCTGAAAAAGTAATCAAACCACTCACCCCCTGGGGGAGCCGCTCTCAGCGGTTCCCCCTCTTTGACTATGGTTCCCTCGGGCAAGAAGTCCGAATTTTGTGAGGATGGAGGCCAACAAAGTGAAAAGAAAAGGCATAACGGACTTTTTGTTCCTGTTTCCGTGTGTTTTCGCCTTTATCATGGTCATTATTTGCCCGTTCATTTTGGGTATATACTATTCCATGACTGACTGGAACGGCATCAACCCCGCCATTCAATGGGTGGGTCTTGCGAACTTTCAAGGCATGTTTAAGGAGCCGCAGTTTATTTATTCCTTCATAATCACCATCGCCTATACGCTTATCAACGTAGCCATTGTAAACGTGGTCAGCTTTTTGCTTTCCCTGCTGGCCACCAGCCGTGTAAAGCTTCGCAACCTATACCGCGCGGGCTTTTTCGTGCCAAACCTGATTGGCGGCATTGTGCTTGGCTACATTTGGCAGTTCCTCTTTAACAACGTATTTACCGTGATCGGGGCAAACCTGAACATTCCCTTCCTCCAAAAATCCTTAATCGCAGGCTCTGGCACCGTTATTTGGGCCATGTCCCTTGTCAACACTTGGCAATATGCCGGTTATATCATGATGATTTACGTAGCCGCCATTCAATCCATTTCCGATAGCATTATGGAAGCCGCCAGCGTGGACGGTGCCAATTACTTCACGCGCGTGCGCAGAATTTTAATGCCGATGATGGCCAGCGCCTTTACCATTTCCCTGTTCCTCACGCTTACCAATTCCTTTAAGCAATTCGATATGAACTTCACCCTCACCAACGGCGGCCCCAGCGTGCGCTTTGCGGGCAAGGTGGTGAAAGCCAGCCAATTGCTTGCCATGGATATTTATAACACCGCCAACGCCGCCAACAAAATGGCCGAGGGGCAAGCCAAGGCCGTTGTGTTCTTCATTGTGTTGGTGGTATTTTCATTGCTTCAAGTCTACCTTAACAAGCGCAAGGAGGTTGAAGCATAATGAGTCCAAAAAATCAACCGCTTACGCTGGGCAGGTCGTCTGCCAAAAAAAACACAAGCGCCAAAATAGGCATGATTGCGCTGGAAGTATTTGCCGTATTGCTGTTTTTGCTGTTCATGGTTCCCTTTTTGCTAGTTGTGCTCAACTCCGCTAAAACCGCAAAGGAAATCATCTACAGCCCCATTTCGTGGCCTCAAAACTGGGCGCAGATGGGTGCCAATATCGCCACCATCTTCAATAACCCCACCACGGATTATCTGGGCGCTTTTTTGGATTCTGCCATTATCACCGTTGTTTCGCTGATGGTGATTCTGCTTTTTTCCGCCATGTGCGCGTGGGTGCTGGTGCGCAACAAAAGCAAATGGTCAACCGCGCTGTTTATGATGTTTGTTGCGGCCATGGTCATTCCGTTTCAAGTGGTTATGTTCCCGCTGGTTCGCTGGATGCGCATCTTTGGGGATTTCATCCACATTCCGTTGCTGGGCACCTATCAGGGCATTGTTTTTGCCTACCTCGGCTTTGGCTGTTCCATGTCCGTGTTTATTTTACACGGCTTTATCAAGGGCGTGCCGCTGGAGCTGGAGGAAGCCGCAACCATTGACGGCTGCAGTCAAGCGCTTACCTTCTTTAAAATTGTACTGCCCCTGCTGCAGCCCGTGTGCATTACGGTGCTGATTCTAAACGGCATCTGGATTTGGAACGATTACCTCCTGCCGCTGTTGTTTTTAGGCTCAAACGGCGCGGTTCAAACCATCCCCCTTGCGGTAACCTCGTTCGCAGGCTCCTATGTCAAGCAGTGGGATCTGATTTTAACAAGCGCCATGCTCGCCATGCTTCCCGTGATTGTGCTCTTCATCTTTGCGCAAAAGTACATCATCAAGGGCATGGTGGAGGGCTCTATTAAATAAGTAACCATGGTAGCAAGCAAGCGGGGCGATGCATAGCATCGCCCCGCTTGCTGCTTATACAGCGTCCGACATTTTCCAATGAGTTGACTTTTATTCGCCCACAGCGTACAATACGAACTTGATCCAAACCTAACAGCTTCATATTATGCTTAAGGAAGGAAACCTATGTTTTTTGTGTTTTTTTTGCTCTGGGTGGTGTTTAACGGCCGTTTGACATGGGAGATTGCCGCCTTCGGCGCGGTTTTGTCCGCGCTTTTGTACGCCTTTTGCTGCGCTTTTCTGGATTACAGCCCCAAAAAAGACCTTGCCGCACTTCGGCGCATTCCCAAAATGTTAGCTTATTTGGGGCTGCTGCTCAGCGAAATTGTCAAATCAAACATGGCGCTCACACGCATTGTGTATAGCCGCCATCCTGCGCAAATCAAGCCGCAGCTGGTTACCTTCCGCACCCCGCTCAAGGGCCCCATTGTCAAAAGTGTGCTTGCGGATTCCATCACCCTAACCCCAGGCACCATCACCGTGTCCATGCAGGGGGATGAGCTGACCGTTCATTGCTTGGACAAGAGCTTTAGCGAAGGCATTGAAAGCTTGGCGTTTCAAAGCCGCCTGCTTGCGCTTGAGGAAGGGGATCCAAAAAATGACGCTTGAAAATGCTTACCACACGCTGTACACCCTCACGCTCATCTGTTTAAGCGTGCTTACCCTGCTTTGCCTGTTTCGCGCCATCAGGGGGCCGCGCATTGCGGATCGCGTGGTTTCCATCAACATGATCTGTACCATGACCCTTTGCATGATCTGCATTTTGGCCATGATGTTAGGCGAGGGCTATTTGGCCGATGTGGCGCTGATTTACGCGCTTCTGGGCTTTTTGGCAGTGGTGGTGCTGTGCAAGGTATACATGGGCGTTGCGCTGGAATATCGCGAACAGCGCAAGCAGGAAGCCCAGCAGGAAGCGAAGCAGGAGGTGTCCACCGATGCTTGATTGGTTTCGTTTTTGGCTGACCGTTGCCTTTATGGCGGTCGGGCTGTTTCTGCTCACCACAGGCGTGGTGGCGCAATACCGTTTTCACTATGTATTAAACCGCATGCACGCCGCCTCCATGGGGGATTCGCTTGGTTTACTGCTCATTGAGCTTGCCCTGTGCATCAGCGCTAACGATGGCTGGCTCATACTCAAGTACCTGCTGGTGACCGCGTTTTTGTGGGTGACCAGCCCCACGGGCAGTCACCTCATTGCACGCCTTGAGCTAACCAGCAATGAACACCCCGAGGAGCAAATGGAGGTGCATCGGCTATGAACAATCTCTTTACCTATATTGTGCTGGGCTTTTTGCTCATTTGCGCCATTGCAACCTGCCTGAGCAAAAAGCTGTTGGTAAGCGTGATTATTTTTATGGCCTACAGCCTGCTCATGAGCATCGTATGGATGCTGCTTGAATCCCCCGATCTGGCCATTACAGAAGCGGCCGTAGGCGCGGGGGTTACCAGCGTGCTTTTCTTCATCACGCTTAAAAAAATCCATGCCATTCAACCCACAAAGGAGGGCGAGCATGACAAAGAGCAATAAACCCCGCCTCACGCTTGCAAACCGTTTTCGGCTTTGGATGACGGAGGATGAAAACCCGCTGGACGCGCAAATTGAGCGCGGTGTAACGGAGCTTTCCACCCGCGCCCTGCACGACCTGCACCCCGAGCTATACGCGCAGGAGGAAGCGGCACTTGAGCAAAAGCGCTTAACCGCGCTGGAAACCGAGCAACGCCAATATGCACGCCTGCACGAATGGTCACAGCATCAGGGTCTTAAATGGCTTAACCGCATTTACCGCACGCTTGCCGTGCTGGTATGCTTGGCCGTTGTGCTGTTTTTACTGCGCACCATTGTAGCGCTTCCGCCCTTCGGCGCGGCCAGCAACCCCTACAACAACGAGGTTTCCCGCCGCTATATTGAAAGCGGCATTGAGGAAACAGGCGCTGTGAACTTTGTGGCAGGCATGATTTTAGACTACCGCGCTTTTGACACCTTTGGCGAATCCACCGTGCTGTTTGCGGCGGCCTGCAGCGTCATTTTGTTGCTCAAGCTTGGTGAGCTTTCGCCCGACCATCCTTCCAAAGCCATGCTGGAAGCCGAATACGACGACCGCCATCACGAGCCAAAAAACGATGTGATTCTACAGCTTGCGGCGCGTGTGCTCACGCCCATCATTTTGCTCTTTGGCATGTACGTCATCTTAAACGGGCACCTGAGCCCCGGCGGGGGCTTTAGCGGCGGCGCCATTATGGGCGCAGGGCTCATTTTGTACCTCAACGCCTTTGGCTTTCAAAAAACAGAGCGCTTTTTTACCTTCAAAACCTTCCGCTGGATCACCTTCCTTTCGCTCATGACTTATGCGGGGCTTAAAAGCTACTCGTTTTACATGGGCGCAAACCATATGGAAAGCGGCATACCGCTTGGCATTCCAGGCGCGATCCTCTCCTCTGGCCTGATCCTGCCGCTCAACTTTTGCGTGGGCTTGATTGTTATGTGTACCATGTACGCCTTCTACACGCTGTTTCGCAAGGGAGGTATGTAGCTTGCTCCAAACCCTTTTCACAGAGCATTTGGAAGAAATCGTCGCTGTGCTGCTGTTTGGCATTGGCTTTACCGCCTTGCTCCTGCAACGCAATTTGATCAAGAAAATCATCGGACTAAACATCATGGATACGGCCGTTTACCTGTTTTTAACCTCCGTTGGCTATATTGACGGGCGAACCGCGCCCATCCTCACCAATGGTGCGACCTCCGCCGCTCACTACGTCAACCCCATCCCCAGCGGCTTGGTGCTCACAGGCATTGTGGTAAGCGTCAGCGTTACCGCGCTCATGCTTGCCCTCACCATTCGCCTTTACCGCCGCTATCATACGCTGGATTTGGATCGCATCACCTTGCTCATGAAGGGAGAGGACAAGTAATGCAGTTTGTGCAAAACGTTCCGTTCTTTTCCATCATGCTTTGCATGGTCAGCGCCATTGTATCTGCCATGCTGCCCTCCCGCGTGGCCAAATGGTGGACGGCTTCGCTGGCCGCCGTGGTGTGCTTGCTCAGCACATGGCTGCTCGTTTTTTTGCTGGACTACGGCCAAAGCTACACCTTCATGATGGGGCATTTTCCCGCGCCATGGGGCAACGAGCTTCGCGCAGGTGTGTTGGAAGCGTTGCTGGCGGTGGTCTTTAGCTTGGTAATGCTGTTAAGCGTTTTGGGCGGCATGAAAAAGCTGGAGGAGCATACCGACCCAGATAAACTGAACCTCGTGTGCGTCATGCTCGACTTGGTTTTTGCCGCGATGATGTCCATGCTCTACACCAACGACCTGTTTACCGCTTATGTTTTTATCGAAATCATGACCATTGGGGCTTGTGCGCTCATCATGCTCAGGCAAAACGGGCGCACGCTGGTTTCTGCCATGCGCTATATGATTATGAACCTGCTGGCATCTGGCTTGCTGTTGATTGCCATTTCCATCACATACAACATCACAGGTCATTTGCTGATGGAAAACATACATGAAACCCTGTTGGCCTTTCACCAAACGGGCGAATACGAGCTTCCGCTTACCGTTATCATCGGGCTGTTTTTTGTGGGCTTGGGCATTAAAAGCGCGGTGTTTCCCTTTCACACCTGGCTGCCCGATGCTTACGGCTATACCACGCCCACCTCCAGCGCGGTGCTGAGCAGTATTGTCAGCAAGGCGTACCTATTTCTGCTGATTAAAATCTTTTACCGCGTTATTGGGCTGGAGCTGGTACTGGAAAACCATGCGCTGAACCTCCTGCTCATCTTTGGGGTAACCAGCATGATCATGGGCAGCCTTAACGCCATGCATAGCAACGATTTGCGCCGCATGATCGCGTTTAGCTCCGTGGCGCAAATCGGCTATATTTATGCAGGCCTCGGGCTTGGCACGGAGCTTGGCTTTGTGGCGGCGCTGTACCATTTGCTCATGCATTCTGTGGCAAAGAGCACGCTGTTTATTGCCGCCTCCGGGCTTTCGGATGCTTCCGGCAATAGCAAGCGCTTTTCCGACCTGCGCGGCGCGGGCTTTCGCTACCGCACGGCGGGCGTGGCTTTTTCCATCGCCGCGCTAAGCCTTGTGGGCGTGCCCATATTGGGCGGCTTTGTAAGCAAGCTCTATTTAAGCGAAGCCGCGCTTTCACGCGGCGGGGTGCGGCAATGGATTCTGCTCATTGCGCTGGCGCTTAGCACATTGCTAAACGTCCTGTATTTCATGAAAACCTTCATTACGCTCTACCGCCCTCCGCGCGCGGATGCGGTGGCGGTGCCCTTTCAAAAAAGCCGCCTGTCCACCGCCGCCATGTGGGGCTTTGTGGTGCTCAACCTGCTGGTGGGTTTGCTGGCACAGCCTATTGTGATGGCCATTACACGCGGCCTTAGTATGTTTTCATAAGGGGGAAGCAAGAAAATGCAAGCTATTTTATTGGTGCTCACGCCGCTGTTTCCCATTTTGTGCGCGGCGCTTTGCTGGTTCGTGCCCGCGCTCAACCGTGACAAGCCGCGCCATGCCTTTGTGCTCACAGCGCTTGTTGCAACGCTTGCGCTCAACATTGCGCTTTGCTTTACAGGGGATGGCATGCTCACCCTGTTTACCATTACCGAAGCCCTGCCCATTGTGTTGCGCTCCGATGCGCTTGGGCGGCTGTTTTCGTTGCTCATTTCCGCTATGTGGCTCAATTCGGGCGCATTTTCCTTTGGCTACATGGCCAAGGACGGCGCACAGCGGCGCTATTACACCTTCTACCTGCTTACCCTGGGCGCACTGCTCGGCATCAGCTTTGCGGGCACCTTGGTTACCATGTACCTCTGCTTTGAAATGATGACCCTGCTTTCCTTGGCGCTTGTTTTGCACAGCATGACCAAGGAAGCCGTTGCGGCAGGCATCAAGTACTTAATCTATTCCATCGCAGGCGCTATGATGGGGCTTTTTGGCATCTTCTTCTTTACCGCGCACGCACAATCGCCTTTGTTTGTGGCGGGTGGTTCGCTGGACCCCGCGGTGCTTACCGCGCAGGGCGGCATGCTTTTGTGGGCGCTGTTCATTACCATTCTTGGCTTTGGTACCAAAGCAGGCTTGTTTCCCATGCATGGCTGGCTGCCCACCGCGCACCCCGCCGCACCCGCGCCTGCCAGCGCGGTTTTAAGCGGCGTGATTACCAAAATGGGTGTGCTGTGCATTATCCGCGTGCTGTATTATGTGGTGGGGCCTGATTTTGTACGCGGCACATGGGTGCAAACCGCATTGCTGACGCTTTCCCTCATCACCGTTTTTATGGGGTCGATGATGGCTTTGCGGGTCAATGGGCTCAAGAAGCGGCTGGCCTATTCCACTGTTTCGCAGGTGAGCTACATTCTCTTTGGTTTGTTTTTGCTCAATCAGGCGGCGTTTACGGGCGCAATGCTTCATTTGTATTTCCACAGCATCATGAAAAACGCGCTCTTCCTGTGTGCGGGTGCCATCATCTGCAAAACCGGCAAAACCGATGTGCGCGACCTGCGCGGCATCGGCAAGCAAATGCCCATCACGCTTTGGTGCTTCACGCTGGCCAGCCTCGGCTTGGTGGGCGTGCCTCCCTTGAGCGGTTTTTTAAGCAAATGGCAATTGGCGCAGGGCGCTTTGGGCAGTGCCCTGCCTGTGTTCAGCTGGCTTGGCCCCGTGGTTTTGCTCATTTCCGCATTGCTGACAGCCGCTTATTTGCTGCCCATCAGCATTAACGGCTTCTTCCCTGGGCATGAGGAGGGCGCGGCGCAAGCTGCCTACCCCCGCACGGAGGTAACAGCCAGCATGTGGCTCCCCCTTGTTCTTCTGGCCGTGCTGACCGTTGTGCTTGGGTTGTGGCCCTCCCTGCTTCAAACCGCAGCGGAAGCCATTGCCTCAAGCATTCTGTAAAGGGGGCGGCCAACCATGCTACTGCTTTCCATTGGTCTGCCCTTTGCGGGCGCGGCTCTGCTGTTTTTAACAAAGCCCAAAAGCCGCGCGGTTCGCAATGCCATCCTCATGTTTTTTACCCTGCTCACCTCTGCCTGCGTTGTGTACTGCCTGTTTGCATCAGGCACACAGCCCGTTACACTGCTCAAGCTTGCCAAACAGCTTACCATCAGCTTTAAGCTGGATGGGCTGGGGCGCATTTTTGCGGCGCTTCTTGCTTTGCTTTGGCCGCTCGCCACGCTTTACGCCTTGGAGTACATGCGGCACGAGGGCGGCGAAAACACCTTCTTTGGTTACTATCTGCTAAGCTACGGCGTTACGCTGGGCATTGCATTTGCGGAAGATTTAATGACGCTGTACATTTTTTATGAATTGCTCACGTTTTCCACCCTGTTTTTGGTCATGCACGGCATGCGCGCCCAAAGGGTTTATGCGGGGCGGAAATATGTCTATTATCTGCTGGGCGGTGCTTCGCTTGCCTTTCTTTCGCTCATAACCGTCATTCATTTCAGCGGCAACTCCAATTTTACCGCCGGCGGTATACCCGCTTTGCAAGGCGCTCCGCTTTCGCTCCTGCTGCCCATGTTCATGCTGGGCTTTTTGGGCTTTGGCGCAAAGGCCGCTGTTTTTCCCCTCAACGGCTGGCTGCCCACCGCAAGCGTTGCGCCTACGCCCGTCACCGCTTTACTGCATGCGGTTGCGGTGGTGAACGCGGGGGTATTTGCAGTCATCCGCCTCACGTATTATTGCTTTGGCGCAGGGCTTTTGCGCAATAGCTGGGCGCAAACGGTCTGCCTTTGCCTTGCCCTTCTTACCATTTTGGTGGGCAGTGTCATGGCTGTGCGCGAACAGCATCTCAAGCGCCGCCTTGCCTATTCCACCATGAGCAATTTGAGCTATGTACTCTTTGGCGTAATGCTGTTAACCCCCGAGGGGCTTCGCGGGGGGCTGATGCACATGGTGTTTCACTCGCTGATGAAGCTATCGCTGTTTAGCTGTGTGGGTGCCATCATGGTTCAAACGGGTAAAAGCTATGTGGAGGATTTGCGCGGCATGAGCCGCCGCATGCCCGTAACAATGGCCATTTTCACCTTCTGCGCCATTGAGCTGGTGGGCATTCCGCCGTTTGTAGGCTTTCAAAGCAAGTGGGCGCTGGCCACAGCAGGCTTGCTGAGCGGCAACCCCTTGGGCATTGCAGGCATGGTTGTGCTGCTGCTTTCGGCCGTGCTCACCGCCATTTATCTGCTGGTGCCAGCCGTATCTGCTTATGTACTGCCGCTCTCGCCAAATGCAGGGCTTGCAAGCAAAAGCTACGATCCCGGGCTTTGTATGAAGCTTCCGCTGCTCATTCTCTGCGTGCTCATGCTCGCGCTTGTGTTCTTCTCCGCACCCGTGGCAAACTATTTGGGACAGGTTGCGGGTGGGTTGATTTAAGGAAAGGAGCCAATGCAGATGCAAGGAAATCCGATTTTATTGCTTGCGGCGCTATTGCCAATCCTCTGCGCCCCCATTGCCTATGGGGCAGGGCGCAAAAAGCCTTGCCGCGCCCTGTGGGTGCTCGTGCTTACCAGTGCCGCAACGCTTGGCCTGCTCATTTTGATTTTGACTCACGTACTCAGCGGCAAAGCCTCTTTTTTTCAATGGGATGGTTTCTGCGGGCTTGGGCTTTCGCTTTGCGCGGACGGCTTCCGTGCGCTTTACGCCGCCATCGCGGGCTTTATGTGGCTGGTTACCTCCATCTTCAGCTTGGATTATTTCAAGCGCTCCCAAAACGTAGGGCGCTACACGTTTTTTACGCTGATTACCCTTGGCGCAACCGTCGGGTTGTTTTTATCCGACACACTTTACAGCACCTTCTTGTTCTTTGAGGTGGTTTCGTTTGCCAGCTACCCATGGGTGGCGCAGGAGGAAACCCCGCAAGCCATGCGTGCCGCGCAAACCTATCTCTATATTGCCGTCATCGGCGGGCTTGTGATGCTGATGGGGCTGTTTCTATTGCCAATCGACCTGGTTACCGCCAGCTTTGCAAGCCTGCCAGCCATGGCGCAAGCCGCCAAAATGGAAGCGCTTTGGCTTCCGTCCCTGCTGATTTTGTTCGGCTTTGGCGCAAAGGCAGGCTCCTTCCCATTGCACATTTGGCTTCCCAAGGCGCATCCCGTTGCGCCCGCGCCTGCAAGCGCACTGCTCTCTGGCATGCTCACCAAGGTTGGTGTGTTTGGCATGCTGGTGCTCACCTGTGTGCTCATGCGCGGCAGTACCGCCTTTGCGGATCTCATTTTACGCTTGGGCGTGATCACCATGCTGTTGGGCGCGTTGCTGGCGCTGTTTTCCGTCAATTTAAAGCGCACGCTGGCCTGCTCGTCGCTTAGCCAAATTGGGTTTATCATGGTGGGCGTGGGCTTATGCGGCTTGCTTGGACAAAACAACACGCTTGCGGCCATCGGCACCGTGGGGCATATGCTCAATCACTCGCTGTTTAAGCTGGTGCTCTTCCTATGCGCGGGCGTGGTGGCCATGAACACGCACAAGCTGATGCTGGACGATATCCGCGGCTACGGCCGCAAAAAGCCCGTGCTTCATTTCGCGTTCTTAATGGGTCTGCTTGGCATCAGCGGCGTGCCCCTCTTTAGCGGCTACGCGAGCAAATCCCTATTGCATGAGGGCTTGCTTGAATACATTGCCCTTCTGCGCGAAGCTGGTGCCAATCCCCTCGTGTATGAAATTTCCGAATGGGCATTTGTATTAACAGGCGGGCTCACGCTTTGCTACATGCTCAAGCTCTATATTTGCTTGTTTTGGCAAAAGCACCCCACGGAGCAGGCGAGCTTTGATGCGCAAAAGAAAGCGCTATCCCCCTTTTCAAGCACGGCGCTCGCCCTTTGCGCCGCCATGATTCCCGCCATTGGCTTGTTTCCGCAATTTCTCACAAGTGTCGGCACGCTCAGCGCTTCCTTTTTGGGCGCGGTGCCGCCTGCCTCCGCCATTGCCTATTTCAGCCCCGCAAACCTTTTGGGCGCTGGCAAATCGCTATTCGCTGGCGGCGTTTTCTATGTGCTCATGCGCATTTTGTTAACGGAAAAGGGCAGGGATGGTGCCGTTCGTTATTTGGATCGGTTTCCAAAATCGCTGGATTTGGAGGATGGGTTCTACCGTCCCCTGCTCAAGCTTTTAAGTCTGGTAGGCTATGGCCTTGCCTATGGCATGGATCGCTTGATGGATGGCATGGTTTACGTGCTCCATGCTTTGGGCGGCTTGCTTGCGCATGTGCTGGATCGCTCGCTGGACAGCATTGCCCTTGCCACGCGCAAGCTTGCGCTTTCGCCCGTCAAACCGCCTAAGCCCATCCCCGTAGGCTCGCGCTTCACCTATGCGCTGGGAAGCTGTATGAACGCATTCATGCGCATGATTAACAAAACCCTTCGGCGCAAAAACCCCATTGAAACCAATTTCGTAACCTCCTTCGCCGCAGGGCGAAAGGAAGCGGGCGCACAGCTGAAAAGCCTTACGCGCTCCATCAGCTTTGGTCTGCTCATGTTTTGCTTGGGGTTGTATGTGACCCTTGCGTATTTAATGCTGTAGGGAACGGTCAAGACCGTATCATAACTTGCCGCCAACGTCTTTCCAGCTCAGAAAACCCGCGTAATCAGCACTGTGCCTTGGCTGACCAAAGCGGTCATATACTTCTCCGGTTTGGGCATTGATGATCAGTGCACCATACTCCCTCGTGCCCCGTTCCATAACGTCTTGACCCATATCATCCCGAAGCTCGGTCTTGCCATCCTTCACAGCATAGCAGTTCACACGCCACGCGGGAACGGCATAAACAGGCAGTTTCATTCCATAGTCTGTTTCCTCTGTTTGGATTGCGCCCGGCTCGTTGAACAGCACATACCCCAGATCCATGTCGAAAACCCGGCGAAGGCGGCCGCTTGCGATTTCTTCTTCCAATGCAGTTTGGATTACGGAGTAGCTGCAGAGCGGGATGTCTTCTTCCAGCTGTTCTGTTTCGATCACAAAGTTGCCATTGATAAGCGCCGAGTCCCGCGACTTACAATACACACTCAAATATGGAAATAATGAGGGCTCTCCGTCTGGGAAGCGTTCTTTGCCGCTATAGAAATGATTGAGTATGGGAATGCCATGAAGGTGTTGGGAAAATTCAAGTCCATAATTTGACACTCCCGCAATCAGTTCTCCTTTTTTGTTAAAATAATCCGATACGCTGAGGAACTGCGGCGTTTCAATACGAAAATCAACAGAGGTAAGCTTTGCTTCCTCCAGCAATTGGCCTAACCAGTCCAATGCGTCGCGGAGGGTGAATTCCGATTCATATAGATAAGCTTTTTCATCATCGTAAGGCGGGGTGAAAAATGTTTCCTTCAGCTTCCCTTTTGACGCTTTTGCGTCTTCAACAAGATCGCCGCAGACATAGCCAAAAAATCCGAGTTGATAGGACTTCCATCGCTCGTCAAGGCCATTTGCCTCCGGCTGCCAATAGGAGGCTTCCACCTTTAGAACAGGCATGGTCTCTGCATCGGGAACGGTTGGGCGCACGTCAATGTCAATGGTACGCCACTTGGTTTCATAGCTTTGCGTCCAGCGCTTTGGAACCTGCTCCCGAACCTCCTGAATGCTGTGGTACCCCTGCTTGGCAAGTGCGCCATTCATCATAGAAACGCAGACCGCAACAACCAAAACGATAGAAATGCTTTTTTTCACAGAATGACTTGCTCCACTAATCCTACAGCTGCTTGACAGCGTCTGCTTGATTTCCTTGAGCATATTATTTCACCTCGTCCCATGTGATGATGTGTGGGACATAACGCCTGTCAGGGCGAGCATCATTCGCAAAGTCATATGT
>JAVXND010000032.1:0-28560 GCA_036645955.1 Clostridia bacterium
AGGAAGTGCCCAATAATCAAGCCATTATGTCGCCTAATTTTTGGCGCTATAACAGATTCCATCTTCCCCCCAACTAATGCTCCGCCTCAATCATTCACGCATCCTCAACCCAATCAAACCCCAGCCAAATCCTGCGCGTTACATTATCAAAAACGAACTCAACTTCAGCTCTTTGCCGCTGTTTGTTCACCCGCGTAATGGTACCCGCATAATCCAGCAACGGCCCATCCACCACTTTTATGTGATCGCCCTCACGTATGGCTTTGGACATGCCCAAGGTACCATCATACTTTAAGAGCCACCGAGCAAAGGCCTCATCAGCAGGCGCAAGTCGGCTTGCGCCATAATCGTAGCGCAGCACCTTGATCACCCCGTTGATTTGCCGAACCATGGATAGCTCAAGCTCCTGTTCGGATGTGATAAACAAATATCCGGGAAGCAATGGATGCTTGAGCAGCTTCTGTTTGCCCTTGACCCACTTTTTCTGAATAATCTGCGGATTGGTCACTTTACAATCGTAAACCTGCGAAAGTCCCACTTCAATATATCGCTGTTTTGGCGTAAAGCAAAAGATACAGTTGATGATTTCCATTTTCTTCACCTACCCTCTCAAATGCTGCCAACCAACCGTAAAATGGGTTAGCTTCGCCACTGCTATTATTCTGCTGAATAGTAGCTTTTTCCATGGCTATGCTTCACAGCTTCCCCCATCGGACAATCCGTACCGGCTGGCTTTCACTGTTCCTGTAAGTTCCGCTTTTGAAGCTTCTGGAGAACAATTCCGTAATTCGTGTAGTCCTCTGGGCTGTGAGCATCGCTGGCAATGTAATCCGCCCAGCCGCTCTTTAGCAGTTTCAAAAACGTTTTTCTTTGCGTGTCCCACGGACGTGCCAAGTAGCTTAGCGCATCCAGTTGCATTTCGCAGCCGTACCGCCGCATTTCCGCCGCCATTTCAGGATGGCTTTGAATAAATGGGTATCTTTCGGGATGGGCAATGATCACATGGTATCCAGACTGAATCAGCTCGCAAAGCGTGTATTCCCATTGGGGTGGGATGGGGCCGTTTCGAAACTCAATGAGCAGGTTATTGCGGCTTGACCCGCAATACATTTGAAGCTGCTTTGCGTTTAGCTTCAGAAGCAGATCAAACCTGAGTTCAAAGCCAATCAGCAGTTCAATGCCATACTCCTTGGCATAGTCGGCAACCGAATCGTAAGCGGCGCGTATCGCCTGAAAATCCACATGATGCCTAGCGTGAGGGGTTGCAATGATCTTGCCTACACCGCACAAAGCCGCTTGCTCAAACATCCGCTTGGTAACCTCTGGTGAAGGTGAACCATCATCAATACCCGGCAGAACGTGACAATGGATATCTGTAAGAATGGTTCTATACCTCCTTGCCGCTTGGTTGCGGTTGCTTGGAATCCACCCTCGGATCAAACCCCTCTGGCACAAAACCATTCATGCTTTGTCTTGCTCCTGCGCTTTCCCCCGCATTGCTGCTGCTTGCCGCTTTGCTGGATTTTACGCTCTTGCTGGACTGTTTCGAACGGTTGGGGTTCCCGTATCCGTAGGTATCATATCCATACTTTCCATAGTAATAGCTATTTTTACCTTTGTCAACATAATTGAGGGCAACTCCGATAATGTTGGCATCCGCTTTGCGCAATTGCCCGACAACCTCTTGTGCTAATGCTCGTTCCACCATGCCTGTACCTACCACAAGCAACGTTCCATCAATCTTTTTGGATAGCACAGCGGCATCGATAAACATGCCAAGAGGCGAAGTGTCAAACAGCACATAGTCGAAATTGCTATATACTGCTTTTAGAAAATCATCAAATTTAGGGTAGTTGACAATTTGCGAAGCATTGTTAATCTGGTGACGGCAATCCATGAAGAACACGTTCTTTTTGGCAGTGCGCACCACAATTTCACGAAGCCCCGCTTTGCCCGTCATGTAGTCAAAAATATCCATACGGTTCCGAACGCCTACATAGCGGCCAATGCTTGGCCGCCTCACGTCCATATCGCACACAAGCACCTTAAAGCCTTCATCCGCCAGCGACTCGGCAAGCATCAGCGTAAGTGTGCTCTTGCCCTCCGTGCTCATGCAGGAGGTAATCATGAGGGAGCGCATGTGATTGCCCATGGTGGCAAACTGCACGTTGGTCGCCAAGGTCTTGAGGTTTTCTTGCGTAGCGCCGGAAACCACGTCTGAAAGCGGAATGCGTTCTCGCTCCTTATCAAGGAAACGTCCGATTTCCGCCTTATAATCACAAATGCTGGCGAGCACAGGAAGCTCTAACGTCTGCTCAATTTCATCTGATGTGTGAAGCGTGCTATCCAGCATTTTAACGGCTAGAAGTATGCCGACCACCGCAACCATGCCCACAATATACGCAAGCAATGTATTGCGAAGCCTTGCGGGGCCTGATGGTTCTTCCGGCATGGTGGCTTCTGCCGCCACGCTTACCGTGTCCGTCTTCATGATTTGGCGAATATAGGCCACAAACACATTGCTGATGGTATTGCTAACCTTCAAGCTTAGCTCTGGTGTAGTCGTGGTTACATCAACCGCCAAAATTCGCGTGCCTGAAACAGATGAAATGTCAATGGTCATGTCCTCAAACATTTCCACATCGCCGCCCAACTGCTTCGCCGTTTCTACAAGCACATTTTGGGTGGTAATCAGCTCTTTGAAGTCACCCGCGAACTGCGCGCTGGTAGAGGAATCGTAATGAATCTGCCCTGTAGAATCGGTATAGTCCATCAGTACATACAGCTTCGTACTCGCCGTGTACTCATTGGGCTGTAGCCGAAAGTAAAACCATGCCGCTGCCGCAGTCACAACTGGGATAATGATCAGCCATACCAAATTCTTTTTCAGAATGGCCAGGATATCCTTGATACTAATCTCTTGCATTCCAACTCTCCCGTTCCATAGCATCAGCAAATGCGAAAAATATGAGATATCTACCTCTTCAAAGAGCTAGATGTAAGATTGGAGTTCGTAATGGGAATAGCGAATGATGTAGCTACGCCAAATGAGGTAAATCATTGCACAAATTGCGCCGACCCCCAAAAGCACACCAGACGAAATCTCCATGGTTTGATAAATGTTAGCCAGTATGTACTCTGCTTGAAAACCCAGCGCTTCGTTTGCATTTGCCAGCACATGCCCAAATCGAGCACTTTCAAGCAAGCGGCGAAACACAAATACCAGCATCCCGCTAAACAGCAGTCCTATGCCCATGTACCAGAGCGCAAGCCGATGCATTTTGCGCAATATCATCAGTGGGAAAAGCAGCAATAGCACGGCAATCACAAAGAGGATAAGTTCCGCAATCCGCAATTTGGGAAGTAAATTGGTGCTTTCCAAAAACTGCAAAGCCATGGAGGTGATTGCGGGCTGTAGGGGAAATACCACTTTGCTCGTTACGGTTCCTAGCTTGTAGGCGAGCTTTGCGGCAGCTTCCGCATCTGTGGGGTGCGCCGCAAGAAAAACCGGATCTGCCTTTAAAGCAGTTTCAATCTTAGCGGTTTGCCAAGCGGGCATGTCCGTCTTGGAAGATTTCAGCACGCCCTCCCACAACCAGCTTGAGCATGCTGAGGTATAATCAGCCAAATCACCATCGCTTATGGCTTCCAGCACAACCGCCTCATCAAAAGCCTCTTTTTGACTAAGCTGTGTCATCTTTTCCGTAAGCAATTTGCGCTGTGCCGCAATGGCAGAGCCGGAAGTAGCAATTTTCTTATGCGCTTGCGCATCAAAACCGCATTGTGTAAAGGAGAACAGTACCACAAAGCAAGCAAACAAAATGGCGCCTAAGAGGCTACAGACGAGTGCCGCCACAGTATGCTTGCGGATGTGATTTCGTGAATGGCCTTTCTGGAAATCTGTTGATTCACCGTCTTTTTGAATATCTGAGATTGCCGCATTTTCCATGGCAGTACTCAGCCCATCAAAATGATCAAAATCGATTACATCACAGTCGCGTTTTGTTGGTTCATTGTTCACGTCATCACCACCAGCTTCACAGTTAGTTGTACAAGCGTGAGCAATTTAGATAGCAGCAGCTGAAATCCAAATGCAAAGCCAAAGCCTATCGGAACCATTAGAAGAAGAGGCAATAACCAAAACCATACGCTACCACGGAGATAACGCTTGCCGCTCTTTCGTCTACGAGTGTTTCTTCTCAATGAGCCTCACTCCTCACAATCATATTGACCCAACCGCTCCTTCTTGAAGGGAAAAGATAAAGTGCACTGAAAATTATTGCAGATCAGCTGAAGGTTTTTCATCCAACCCACATCCCATGCATTCGTGCAAAACAACTTCCTCTCACATCATTATTAGTGTTCTCCACCGCTTTGGAAATTTTACATAACTTTACCATTTGTAACAAGATACGTTAATATTATAGCACGTTTACGCTCCCGTCGCAACCGCAAATTCCCGTTTTCTGTCTTTTCCCCGTTCTTTATCTGCCAATTCGTGGCACAATTCTGCAAAGCCAGTAAGCGGCGCAAGTTCTGTAGGAATTCGCATTATTGTTTTTGACGTGCAAACAGCGCCACCTCTGTTTCTATGTCGCTTACATAAAAATCTTCATCCGCAATATTTAGTGTAACCCCCGACATATCCGTATATTCGGTTTGCTGTAAAATTCCGTTTTCATCGTAAGCATACTCAACAAAGGCAATTCCATTGGGCAATGTCATCAAGCGGTCATTGCTGTCGCAGAACTTTTCCTCCACCAGCTGACCATTATTGTTATAGGTCAGCATTCGTATTGCATAGCTCACCTGCTGATTAATCGCATATTCACCCTGAAGGCCAAGGTACGATTCCCTCAGCACCCAACCGCTCGGGTTCACTATGCGCGCTATTTGAGCATAGCCATAGGTACAAGCCACTGGCTCCCCGTTTAAGCCCAAGTATTGCTCTGTAAGCATCTGATCACTATCGCTGTATGTCCACGCAACCTCATAGTAACCTAGCTTGTTTAGAATGGGCTGTTCATCAAGGCCTAAACAGCGGCTGCCCACAAGCTTTTTCTTTTCTTCATCGTGTTGGTATTGGTTATCAAAACCAGCAATGTATTGGTATTGGTTATCAAAACCAGCAATGCCATAGCTATTAAGCACAGGTGCGTCTGCAAGATCATAATAACGCTCGCTCAAAACACGCCCTTGCTCGTCCGATATGCGGGTGAGATGCGCATAGCCCAGTGCATTCATAATGGGCTGACCGTTTGAATCATAGTACCGCTCACTGCTGATGTGTTCAAAAAGATCGTATTCACGCATGACCGATGCATAGCCGTCTTCCGTCATCATAATCTGTTGCTGTGCATTGTATCGGGTTTCCTTCGCCACCAAGCCATTTCCGTTGTATTCGCAGTTGATTCCCGCATAGCCTTCTTCACAAAGCGTTGGCTGTTTGTTTGCATCATAATATGCTTCCCAAACCACATTGCCCACCTCGTCGTATTGCTTGCGCACGGTGCTGTAGCAATATTCCACGCTCGTTGCAGGGAGACCGCTCGGATCAAAAAAGCTTTGCTCAATCACCTGATGATATCGGTCATAAAGGCAGGTTAGCATGGCGTAGCCGTCGCTGCTGGTCATGGGTTTGGATTCCGTATCCAAGTAGCACAGGCGAACCATGTCCCCCCGTTCATCATACTCCTTGTACAGGGTTGAATAGCGAAGGGGCTTTCCCGCTATGACTGCTTCGCCCGCAACATCAAAAAATGTTTTTGTAAGCTGATGATCCTGCTCGTCGTAGGTGTAACGAATGCCCGCATAACCCGCAGGGGTTATCAAGAGCTGTTCGCTGTCATCCATGTAAGATTCCTTCAGCAAATTGTCTCTTGCGTCATACTCTCGCAGCAAAACCGCATAACCTGCATAGCAGCGCACGGAACGCATGGCACCAGAAAAATAAGCCTCTCTGGTTGCATTGTCATTTTCATCATACTGCATTTCTGCTATGGCATAGCCGCCAGCTGCGTAGCAGTATTTACCTGTGGGGGCAAAGTACTCTGTTTTGATCGCGTTTCCGCGCTCATCATAGGTGTAGTGAACGCTTGCAAAGCCATCAGGACCTTTTACAAGCTGTTCCTGCGAATCGTAATATGTTTTTGTCAGCAGTTGATCTTGACCTGCGTAGGTATTTACCACTTTTGCATAACCGCTTGGCAAGTTCACAGGCTGCTGCTTCTCGTCAAAATAGGCTTCCTCAAGTAGCTGGCCTTGAGTGGTATAGGCGCGGGTAATGGACGCGTAGCATTCATTAATCAGCATAGGCTGGCCGTTCTGATCGTAATATTGCTCGCTCAGCACATTATCAAGCGCATCATAGCTTTTGGCAAAGCCGGCATAGCCGCTGAGCGATTTTGAACGCTTGCCATCCACCCCATAATAATATTCAGCGGTGATATTGTGCAATTGATCAAAACTGCGGTCCATTTTTGCATAACCATTTGAACAGGCCATCGGTTGATTGTTCGCGTCAAAATAGCTTTGCGATATGCGGTTCCCATACACATCATACACATAAGCCGCTTGGTTGGCATTGAGCATGAGCGCAGGCGTTACGCCATCCTGCGCATAATAGCTTTCATGAACCACACGCCCATTTTGATCCAGCTTTTGACGTATGCATGCATATCCGCTGCGGGTACGCACAGGTTGACCATCCGCCCCAAAATAGGTAACGAATACCTCCATGGTTTGCGCAGAGCGCTCCATTTGGTAACCCGCATAGCCGCCCGCACAGGTGATTGCCTTCCCCTGCTCATCTAAGTATGAAAGCTTTTTCAATTGTTTTTCGTTGTCATAAACCATTTTTACGGTTGCATAACCGCTCAAGCTTGATATTGGCTGATCGTCCAGCCCTAAATAGGTGGTTTGAATGAGGTTTCCCCGCAAATCATAGGCGTAGGTCATAGCCGCATAGCCGTTTGGCGTTAGCTCGCCCCGCTCGCTTTGATAGCTTTCCTTCACAATTCGGTTTTGCTCATCATACTGCATACGCTTGCACATATAGCCCAAGTCATTATCCACAGGCTGTGCTTTTTCATCCAAATAGTCTTCCTGTAAACAATTCCCCTGCGCATCATATTGAAGAAGCACGGTTGCATACCCATGGAGGGTGAGCACTGGCTTTCCATCTATTCCCAAGTAATCCTTACGCGCAGGCTTCCCGTCAGCACCATAGGCAATGGTAAGGGAAGCATAGCCTTCGCTATTTGCTCTAGGCTGCATGTTCAAATCAAAATAGCTCGTTCCTAATAGGTTGCCCTTTGTATCGTATTGGTTTTGAAGTGCCGCATAGCCTAGGCTTGCATAGGTGGGGTTGCCCTGCGCATCCAAATAGTTTTCAGAAACCACGTTGCGCCATTCATCATAAACCAAATGCTTGCTCGCATAGCCCTCCGCAGACATAAGCGGTACGCCGGCGGGATCCAGATAGCTTTCCTCGGTTATATTTCCCAGCATATCATAGCTTCGGCGAACCCCCATGTATCCCGCCGGACAGCTCACAGGCTTGCCCGTGGTATCAAAATACATTTCACCCGTGATCCAGCGGTTGGCATCGTACGTACGCTGTACCTGCGCATAGCCCTTTAAGCTTAGCACAGGCCGCTTGTTCATATTTTGATAGACGATTTTTGTAACGTTACCTGCCACATCATAAGACATTTGGGACTGATGATAGCCATCCTTGCAAAGGGTCGGGGCTTCATTTTCGTCAAAGTACGCGCGCGTTACCTCTCTGCCGTTTTCATAAGTGCTTTTGGCCATGGCATAGCCATCCCGACACTTGGTTTTTTTCCCATAAAGATCAAGCGTGTACTCCACCGTTTTTTGATCCAATGGGTCGTATTCACGCACAACGGCACAATACCCTGCCGCTAATAGAATGGGTTTGTTTTTTTCGTCAAAATAGCTTTCTTGGATCACATTGCCTCTGCTGTCATATGCGCGGCGCAAGCTGCCGTATCCGCTGCGCGTAACCACTGCGGCGCCCATTTTGTCAAGGTACCTTTGCTCTGTTAAAAAGCCATATGCATTATAAGCTTTGGCAATGGTCGCATAACCGCCAGTGGTATTGACAAGCTCCCGTGACACACCTAAGTAACGCTCCTGTGTGATATTACCGCGCTGGTCATAGGTGCTTTGCGAAATGGCGTACCCTTGTGAGTTGAGCACAAGCTGCCCCTGCATATCCAAATAGGCTTGCTCTACAATGCGGTCATACGCATCATATTGATATCGAATTTGCGCATAGCCCCATGGAAGCATGCAAATCCGATTGGCCTGATCGTAATAGGTAAGCAGGGACAAGTTTTCGCGTTCGTCATATTCCCGCTTGACATAGGCATAGCCCTCTCTGGCTTTGATGGCAGAGCCGTCTTTGTCAAAATAAACCTCTTCAAGGGTTAAATCGTTTTCGGTATAGGTGCGTTCCAGTATCGCATAGCCCTTTGCGCAATAAACGGGCAAACCGCGCTCATCCAAATAGGTTTCACGCGAAACCAGCCCTTTTTCATTGTACCGATACAGTACGCTGTGATAGCCGTCCACACTGCGCACGGGCTTGCCGTCAGCGCCAAAATAAGAAAGGGTAGCCACATGATTGCCATAGTAGGTATATTGGATCATCGCATATTGATTTTTGGTAAGGGCAGGAACAAGCTCCGCATTTAAAAACGTTTTGCTCGTCACATTCAAATCATCATTATATTGGTACGTAACAGCACAGTAACCATCCTGCGTATAGCTCAAAGCCCCTGTGGGGTCAAAGTAGCGTTCCTCAACGAGCTTGCTTTGTTGATCTGTAACGCGTTCATAGGTATATTTAATATGCGAATAGCCTTCAGGTAACAAAATTTCCTGTGCTTCTGTATCATAATAGGTAGCCACTGTTTTTTGATTGTGGCTGTTATAGTTGTATTTTGCTTTAAAATAGCCCTTTCCCTTGGGAACGATTTTTTGATCTTTTTCATCAAAAAAGGCTTCGTTTGTAACGGAGTTGAGGGTTGTATATTGACGTTCCACGCGCGAATAGCCATCACGGCAAGCCATTCTGTTTCCTTTGGAATCAAAATAGCATTCTACGTTTACTCTGCCTACCCGATCATATTCATAAGAAACGGAATGATAGCCTTGCTTTGTTTGGCATGGTTTTCCAGATTCATCAAAATAATAAATACGGATGGGAAGATTTTTATATTGATATTCATAAGTGCAGGAGGCATAGCCCAATGCCCGATTGACAATCGGCTTGTCAAACTGATCTAAATAGGTTGTTTTGATTAAAATGTTATCTTCGTAGGTTTGCTCGCAAGATGCATAACCGAGTTTGCGGTTGATCACAGGTTTTCCTGCCGCGTCAAAATAACGGCTGCCTGTAATGGTGCTGCGGAGATAGGTGTTTTCCAGCCGTGCCCAGCCATCCTTGCAATTGGTTGGATCGCCTTTTTCATCAAAATAGGTCTGTGCGGTCAATATTCCAAATTTAGGTTCATAAGTATACTCGATGCGTGCGTAAATGCCCTTATCGACATTGCTGACGGGTTTCCCCTTTGCATCAAAATGCGCGGTGCTCAATATGCGTTTGTAGGAGTACTCGTTTTTTTCGGTTGCATAGCCGTCTGGTCCTAGGGCAGGCTTGCCCAAAGCGTTTAAATAGTTTCTTTCGGTCATCTGCTGGCGATTGTTCCAGCTTTGTTCAATGGTTGCATAGCCGTCGTCTAAGCTGTTGACCACTTTGCCTTCCAAGTCCAAAAACTCTTCAAGCACAATGCGGGACGTGTTTTTATAGGTATAGCGAACCGTTGCGTACCCTTTGTTTTCCGCAATCACGGCATTGCCGGCATCGTCTACAAAGGTGGACGTAAGCACCTGTCCATGGCGATCATATGTGTTGGCGACACGCAAATTGCCTGCCAATTCCGCCGTAGCAGTGGGCATGAACAGCAGACCCAACAGGAGAAACGATAGACTGACCAATGTCGTTATCACAAAAGGAAATGGCCGTTCCAACCTTTGCATAGGAAATCATCCTCCTCTTCGTCCGCTCTACCTTACATAAAGGGTGTGGGACATGTCGCTAAGTTTATCACATTCTATCAGCGGTTTCAATTCGAACAGCAAACCTTTTCCTTAGTTTTCTTTTTCCTTGCTGCGCTTGACCGTAAAGGTAATGGTCGGTTTTTTTTGGTAAACTGCACTGATTTGCATGTCCATCAATTCCCATGTCGCATTTTTTTTGACAAGCATAAAGGGCGGGCCGTAGCGCATAAAAACGGAATAAAGCGCCGAATCATAATCCTTGCGATTTTTTAATGTAAAGGTGCGTGAAACCAACAGCCCCTCCTCAAACGCATAGGTGAGCTTGCTGACATCGTTTAAGTACAGCGTTACGCCATCCTTGACCACAACCGTCTTTTTCCCAGCTTGAACACCTTCTGCTTGTGCAACCTCCTGCACGGTCATTTCCCATGAAATGTCACGCATGGCTGAGGAATCTTCATAAAAAGCATTGGGTGTTTCGGCAGGTACAATCTCTTGCGTGCTTTTTTCCGCCATTCCGCCGCAAAACGGAATGCACAGCAGCAACAAAATCGCAAGACATTTTGAAGCCATCCGCATGGGTGATTTTACTGAAACGTGTTCTTTGTTTTGCATTTTGATAAGTCCCTTCCAAAACAAGCTGAAAAAAGGGAGGCCGCACCCTAAGAATGCGTGCCTCCCCCATTTCCATGTAAATTACTGAACAGAATTGCTAATGGTAACAAGCTTCCATTCGGTTTCGCCAACGATGCGCACGAAGTTGAAACGCTCGTAGGTCTTTGCGCCGTCTTTGCCTTCTACTTCGATGGTGATGGTGCGGAGCTCCGCATCCTTGCCTTCGAAGGTGATTGCAGTAGCGGGTGTTTCGGTTGCGTTAATGCCGGCATCCTTCAGCTTTGCAACAGCAGCCTTCACGTCATCGGCCTGCTCGTCAGCCTTGAAGAAGCCAAGGAATGTCAAGATTGCGCTTACCTTTACGTCATCGGATTCATCTTTGAGAACATCCATTGCCTTTGCATCAACACCAGCGATTTTGAAGGATTTTACATTGGTATCTGCTGCAAGTCCAGTAAGCAGGGCAGCAACAGCGGCCTTTGCTTCGGTGCCGGCTTTTGCGCCGTGTAGTGCTTCGCCCGCGGCGATTTGCTTGTACTGTACGCCATCGTACACAGTGATTGCGCCATCCTTAACGCCGTTGACTTCGCCAGTTTCAGCATTGGTCGCCAATGCCAAGCCAACGCTCAAGCATAAGGAGAGTACCAACAGTACAGAAATGACCTTTTTCATTGTGGAAAACCTCACATTCATATTTTAGTAAGAGACCACTCTGGTTCTTCCAACCAAACCCATTATATACTATTTTTCTTAAAAAGCAAGTCCAAATCTATTTGTGGCATGCTTTATTTTTGGATGTTTCTTCATTCCAGCCTTGACCTTATGCCTTTATTTTGTTATACTTTCGTCGTTTCTATTGGAATTTCCGTCCCAGCTGTTAAATTCCAATATTTGTTTTTTTCTCTTGTATTTTTACATTTTCTTTTTCTTGGTGTTTCACCATATTCTGTATTGTTTGGAGGTTTCTACTATGTTTAAACGGTTCTTGCTCCTTTTCATCAGCTGCTGTCTTGTGCTTTGCTGGACCACCTCCGCCATTGGCGAAACCAATTTTTTTAGCGTCCTGTTGCTTGGCATTGATGAAAAAGGCTTGTCTGATACAGAAAAATCAGAGGCTGGACGAGCGGATGCCATTATGGTGGCATCCGTCAATCCCACAAACGGTGAAATTGCTCTTGCTTCCATAGATAGGGATACCGCTACGGACATTAGCAGTGCGTACACAACCGCGCCCGGTATCAACAAGCTGTGTGTGACCGCGTTTTTTGGCGGTCCTGCATTGACATTGGCCAGCGTCAACAGCTTGTTTGATCTGCACATCGAGTACTACATGGCCATTGACAAGGAGGGGCTTCGCAAGGTGGTTGATTTGATGGGCGGCCTTGATTTGGAAATCACAAAGGAGGAGCGCGAGGCAATGCCTCAGCTTTTCCGTACTGCGGGGCATAAGCACCTTTCAGGCAAATCCATTTTGGAATATGCCGGCTGGCGCGATTTTGACGCAGGACCCACCAGCGATATTGCTCGCACGGAGCGGCAACGCAAGGTACTATCCGCTTGTATGCAAAAAGCCCAGACAATGGGCTTTGCCAAGCTTGCTGAGCTTGCCCCTCAAATGCTCCCCTATGTACAAACCAACATTGACGTTGCGGGCGCTCTGCTTCTTGCTGGAAGTTTTTTAAGCAATCCAGACGTGCATCTCAAGGAAATGCGTTTTCCTCAAGACGCTAACAGGAAGGTTGTCAATTTGCACAATGTATTGCTTCCAACGGATTGGGCAAAAGAGAGTCAGGACTTAAATGCCTTTTTGTACCCTCAGCCCTAGCAGCTATGCAAAACACCATGCCATGCGGATTTCCCGCCATGGCATGGTGTTTTTTTCATTCAGCCAACGAGCTGTTCATTTTGCTTTGTGATTAAAGGATGCCGAGCTTGTTCATTGTGCGCGGCAATCCCCCTAGCGCGGCGGAAAGCTTGGAAGGATCGTTGAGGCTTGGCGTGAGCAGAGGTATCAGCCAATGGCACACAGCGGTATCAGCCGCAGATAGGAAGCCTCCGCGAACCTTGCCGGATGCCACCTCAATAAAGGCGTACATGGCAGATAAAATGGCTTCAGGCAGATTGCAATTGGCTTGGTGCAGGTCTTGCTTCAGGCTGGCAAACCATTTCTCCGCTTCCTTTAGCATGGGCTTTGCATCCGCGCAAATATCCGTAAAGGAAGAGAGCGCCGCAGGTGAAGCAGGTACCCAAGCCATGGCTGCGCTCTTTGAGCACTTGCTCATGGGCGGAACGTCAATCACAGGATACATGGCTTCCCCGCTGGTGTGAACCGTGTGTGCATCTGCCAAGAACAAAGTTTTATGGCCGAAAACAGACATGGTTTCGGTGCCAACAGGCTGTATGGTAATGGTGGGCGTGCGACGGTTGTTTTCTGGCAGCAGGCTGATCATTTCCACATATGCGCCTGGACAAATCACTGCGGATACGCTCTGCAGGCCTAGGCTTTCCACAAGCACATCGGCAAAAAGCTTTGCATCCTGAACCGTTTGCGCACGGAAGCAAAGTGCATCGCACAAGGCAAAGTGAATGAGGAGGCCAGTTGCTTCATCCTCACTCAAGCTAAAGCCTCTTTCGTTCATGTGCTTGCGAAGCGCTTCCAAAAGCTGTGGCTGTGTGAAGTGATTGCCCATGACAGGCGCAAGTAATACGCGCTGTTCTCCCGCGCCGCTTAAGCAGCTCATGCGCGTGGCTAGGAATTCCGTTACCTTCTCCGCTGTGCCAGTGCTTAAAACGCTGGCCGCTTCGCTAAGCTTTTTCTTTGCATCCTGTAGGTCAGCAATATCGCGCTTTAAGCGTTCTACCTCGTCTCGCCTTTTTTGAGCAAGCGATGCAATGGCGGCTTCGCGATAATTCTTTTCGTTGTTTTTAGCGGTTTCAAGCTGCATGAGCAGGCTTAAACGCTCTGCTTCAATTTCGGAAAGCTGTTCCTGTGCGGCGGCAGAGGCTTGCAGGTTTATGCCGCCGCGGCGGAAAGCATTGACCATGTCGCTTACAAAGCTCTCGTTTTGCATGAGCATGGATATGGACTGCTGGCGCATATCCACATTCTGCCAAACATATTCCACACTGCTTTGCAAATTGTCGATGGGGTTATCAATGATGTGATAAGCTCCCGACCCAATTTCCGCACCCATGACATCATCACGCTGGTGGCGCATTTGCTGTTCTACCACATGATGAACAGGATCGGGGTGCACCGCTGTGCGCGTTAAGCGAACCGGCGTATGGGTAAGAGGCGTTCCAAAAAAATGGGATACCGCTTCCTCCGGCTCCTCCTGAGGCTCCTCCGCATCGCCCGTAAGGCGATTGGCGCTTTCGCTCAAGGGTTGGGCAAGGCGGGAAATTTGTTGGTCAAATGGCATTTCCGTATCCAGAATATCGAGTCTTGTGCCAATGGGAAGCACGGTTTCATGCTCCTTGGTGGCATCGGCTGCTTCGTGTTGGGTTTTTTTCACTTCTTCCTCCTGTTTGAGGATCTCCGCGGCGCGCTCTACACGGCGTGTGCGAGGCTCTACGCGAATCTGCTCCACATGATCCGTGGTGGTTTGCTTTTTAGCGGAATCGGAACTCTCTTTTGGTTGCGAAATAACGGTTTCTTGCTTCTTGGCAGATTCGATGGTTTCGTTTGCCGCAGCTGGCGGCGCAGCTGGCACCGCTATTTTTGCGGCAATCGGTTCTGTAGCCTTTTTGGCACGTTCGCAGGCATGATCCTTTTGCAATCCTTTGCTCTGCTCCGTCGCTTGAGGTTCACATTTCAAAGGCTGTGCCGCTGGGCTGGCTTCTGGCTCCGCCGCTTGCGCGGCTGCGCGCTCACGGCTGCGCAGCGTGCTTCTGCGCTGTCTCCAGTTCATGGTAGCTTCTGGATCCCAGCAAACAAGATGCTTGCCCAAAGCAGGGGTTTCGATGGCGTGCAATAAAAAGCGGTCGTTGCCAAAAGGTTTTAGCTCTTCAACAACCGTTGTTGCCGCTTCCTGCGCATCCACAGGGCCATAAAGCATTTTGTTTTTCAAAATAAGCACCTGAGGCGTCAGCGTATTTTGGAGGACATCACCCGCCTGAATTACTTCAAAGCAGCCATCCTGCGTGAATTCACAGATCACATCGGAATAGATGGCAAATTGATTTTTTTCGCCTGCATCTGGCGCATAGTTACGGTTTTGACGAACTTTTACAAGCTCCTTGCCGTCACTGGAAAGCTGTACAGCACACAAGCCGCCGATTTCACGCATTCTCTCTTTAAAGGTGCTCTGCTCCCGCTTATCGGGCACAATTCTCAAGCTGCCTTCATCAGGAAAATCCTCCGCACTGCCGTGGAAGGTATTGCCTTCGCGCGTGCAAAGCGGAACAGCTCGAAAAATCACACGCTGCTTATTGTCCTCCTCCACATAAGCCAGCGTTATCGTACCATTAATTTCCTTCATACAAAAACGTACCCCTTACCTTTTTCAATGTGCCCAAAATAAACAGATATATGAATGAACAATGAACACCATGACAGTGTAATCTTGATTTTCGTTTTCGTCAATAGCTTCCCCCACTTTACTGCAAAGATATCAGAAATTCTTTATTTTGGAAGTCGAAAACTATGTAACATTGCGTCATTTTGTCTTGACTTTTTAATAATTTCGTAATATATTAATGTCGGTTCATAAGGTATGAAGAAAGGGGATTACTTCCAGTGAAGGTTATGAAAGCGCAAGCCACGCTTGGTTCCATGATGAAAAGCATCTTTTGTTTGCTGATTATGCTCGCCATGCTCATGGGCGGCATTGCTCCCATCTCAAAAGCCAATGCAGAAGAAACCGGCGTTTTATCTGCAAAAGTTATATTGCGTAAATCTGCCGATAAGGATTCCCGCGCACTTCAAACACTGCCCAAGGGCGACGAAGTTGTGCTTTTGAATTCCTCAGGCGATTGGTATAAAATCAACTATGGTATTTACACAGGTTATGTCATGAAAAAATACGTATCCGTGAGCAAAAACAGCTCCATCAACCAAGAAAGCAAGCCCTCTTCAAGTGTAACCCCGCCTGGTGCCATGCGTATCGGCGATCACAACAGCGACGTAAAAAAGCTTCAGCAAAAGCTAAAGGAGCTGGGCTACTACAAAGGCAAGCTCGACGGCGCTTACGGCGAAGGAACAACCAGCGCTGTGCAGGGTTATCAACAGGACCATAAGCTTGAAGCTGATGGCGTTGCAGGCCGTTCCACCGTCAAGGCTTTGTTTGGAAGCTGTTCCAAGGTTTCCATGACCACACAGCCCGATCCCGGTTCCGCAGGTACGCCCAGCAAAACCCCAAGCGCGGCTCCCTCGGCTTCTAAATACAAAACTGTCAAAAGCATTTCTGAAATAGGCTCCGCGCCCTCTGCCACCAAGGAGGGCGATAGCGGAACCAATGTTGTAAAGCTTCAGCAGGCATTGGAGTGCCTGGGCTATTACAATAGTACCATCGACGGCAACTTTGGTGCAGGCACCACAACAGCAGTAAAGCGCCTGCAAAAAAATCGCGGCATGACCCAGGACGGCATTGCAGGCGCAGGCACCATTCGTGTCATTTTTGGCAAGGATGCCACAAAGCAAGACGAAGGTTCCTCCTCTTCAGGCGGTAAAAAGCACCAAACCGAAGTGCTCGATTGGTTCAAGGACAACGTTTCCTCCGTTATTCCCAAAAATGCTAAATTTACCGTCAAGGACGTTCGTACAGGAAAAACCTTTCAAGCCGTGCGCTGGTCGGGTGTGAACCACTTAGACGCAGAACCCCGCACCGCTGATGATACCGCCGCCATGAAAAGCATTTACGGCGGCTCATGGAGCTGGGATCGTCGCCCCATTTTGGTTCAGTATAACGGCCATGTATATGCCGCCTCCATGAACGGCATGCCCCATGGAACCACAACCATTTCCAACGGCTTTGAAGGCCACTTCTGCATCCATTTCAAAAACAGCAAAACACATGGCACGCAAAAAATAGATGCGGATCATCAAAATGCTGTCAATAGCGCTTCAAAAGCAAAATGGTAGCACCCAACCTATCGCCTCTTTATTTTCCTCATTTTCATGTTATAATGCGTTGTGGTAAATAAATCCGTTTACGACGGAAGGTAAGTAAGGAGACCAGTTCATATATGCAGATACCGCCGACCTTTGGTCAATGCCTCAAGGTTCTTCTAAAGGAGCACAAGCTTTTTGCCAGTAAGCTGGGGACAGAGCTTGGTTGCAAGGCTGACCTTAAAAAAGCGCTTGAAGAAGACATTACCCCTGCCAAACGCGAGCTTGTATTTCAAGCACTATGCAAAGCGCAAATTTTTACTGCGGAAGATTTGGAGCTGCTCCAAAAAGCGTTGATGGTCAGTCAATATGGAATCAAGCGCTATCTTACAAATGAAGCCATTGACCTGCTGATCAATGAAAAGCCTTGCCCGAGCTATCCAAAAATCCAATTGCCCGACGGAAAAACCCTTGCATCTAAATTGCGCGTCTTTCACGGCGCTCAAAAGATTCGTATTCTGTGTGTGAACTCATGCTTTCGCTCTTTGTTTCATGAACTGGCCGACCTTTTCAGCCAATGTGAAGGCGATATCAAAATGCGTCACTACACGCATCTTTCATTGCCCGGCTGTGATGCGGCCAGCCTCATCTACTGCGTTTCACCCATTTTGTTTGATCGCCGATACCTGCCCTACGGCATTACAGGCGATGCAGAAAAAGCCTCCGCCCTTACCGCGCAATATATTAGCGGCAACCTGTTGGTCATACAGGCTGAAAAAAACGGTCGGCATATCGAGTCCTTTTTTGTGATTAAAAACCGCGATTTCGCTTATGAATTTATCGGTACAGCCCGTTCTGGCTTTTATAGCTTTTTACAGCTGATCACAGAGGATATTTCACCCGCGCCAATATGGCTGCGGGAAGTGCAATCAACCACCGCTGATTATACCACCTTGCTTGCCAACGCACTAAACCGCGAGCTTGGGCGTGCAACCTATTTTTACGGCTATGATATCTGCTACCAAATGATCCCCACGAGCATTACCCTCCGTGCATTTCGCGACAAGGCGTTGTTTCCGCCCGACATCACCCTGGCTATGGTTGCGAAGCTTGAGCCCATTTTTGAACAACGATTCCAAAACTTTTATCATAAGAAAAAAGATAATTATGTCATTGTAACCCTCGACGGCTGCCGCCAATTTTTAGAAACTGGGCATAGCGCAGATCATTTTATTGGATTTCGAGATTATACACCGCAAGAGCGTTTGGAAATCATGCACATTTTTCTTCATAATGCGGGTTCAAGCCCTTTTCTTCACCCCCACCTCCTCAAAAAAACAATCTTTCCAAAATATACCATCATCGGTTATGAGGATCGCGGGCTAACGCTCGTAGATTCCAAGTGCGATTACGATTTGCGCAACTATATTACCGCCGATATTTATCTTAACTACCCCGACTTTACACAGGAGTTTAAGGATTTCTACTTTAACTGTCTTATCAAAGAACAGTGCTTTACCCAAGCGGAAAGCATGAAGGCATTAACGGCGCTGTATGATGAATACAGTCAGAAATTTGCTTGTGCATCCGTTTCACAGCATTGACATACGCATCAAAAAAGAAGCGCAACGCATTGCGGTATTCATGCCGCATTGCATTGCGCTTCTTCTGTGTGCATTTAGTTAGCGACGGCGTTTCCCTGTAAGGGTTCCCATTAAGCCGCGCGTTAATTCGCTTGTAAGGGTACGTGTAACCGTGGAAATGGCCGTGTTTTTAATGCGGCCCAGCACACTGTTGTTAGAACGTGCCCGATCCGCACGCTCGTCGCGCAATGAATCCGCTTTCTCACGGCGTTCCTGCATCACGCGTTCCTTTTCGGCTGCTGCCGCGGCTTTGTCCGCTTTGGCTTGCGCGATTGCCGCTTCTTTTGCCGCTTTTTCGTCTGCCGCAGTCGGAACCGGCACATAACGGCCCGTCGCAGGATCAAGCACCATGCTCATCGTTTTTTGTACATACTGTCCCGTTGTGGGATCAAGCACAAGCACATTTTGAAGCTGAGCAGGCGCTGGCTGTGCCGTTGGGGCGGGCGCTTGCACCATCTGCGGCACTGCTGGAGGTGTTGCCGCGGCCATGGTGTCCAATTGCTTTTGCACATATTGCCCCGTGGTGGGGTCAAACACCATAAAGCCCTGTGAGGGTGCGGCAACGGGTGCGGCCATGGGTGCTGCTGGCATGGCGGCTTGCACAGGCATAGCCGCTTGCACAGGCATGGCAACTGGCGCGGCCTGCATGGGGGCCACCTGTGGTGCGGCCGCTTCAGTAAGCTTGCCGGCAAGGTATTCATACGCGCTATTACGGTCAACCGTTTGATCGTATACACCGCTAAAGGGGCTGGTGTCAATAAAGGTTTGGCGAAGCGTTGCGCTGATTGCACCCATGGAGCTTTGGGGGGGCAATATGGTCGCGCGTGTCACAACGCCCGGAGCGCCTGTTTCATCCAAAAAGGATAAAAGCGCCTCGCCCGTTTGCAGCTTGGTAATGGCATCCTCCGTGCTAAACGCAGGGTTGGCGCGGAAGGTTTGCGCCGCCACCTTTACCGCCTTTTGATCCAAGGGTGTAAACGCGCGCAAGGCGTGCTGTACACGGTTGCCCAGTTGCCCCAAAATGCTCATGGGAATGTCGGCGGGGCTTTGGGTAATGAAGTAAACGCCCACGCCCTTGCTGCGAATCAGCCGTACAACCTGCTCAATTTTGTCCATGAGCTGCTTGCTGCAGTCGTCAAACAGCAAATGCGCTTCATCAAAGAAAAACACCATGCGCGGTTTGTCTGAATCACCCTGCTCCGGCAAGGTTTCGTACAAATCGGAAAGCATCCACAAAAGGAATGTGGAATACATCACAGGGCTTAAAAACAGCTTGTCACAGCTCAAAATGTTGATGTTTCCGCGGCCGTCCTCGTCCTGCTGCATCCAGTCCGTAATTTTAAGTGCGGGCTCTCCAAAAAACTGATCCCCGCCCTGATCTTCCAGCACCGCAACCGCGCGTTGAATAGCGCCGATGGTTGCTTTGCTTACATTGCCATAGTTCAAAGTGTATTTGCTTGCGTTTTCGCCCACATAGGCGAGCATTGCCTTGATGTCCTTAATGTCAAGCAACAGCATGCCCTCATCATCCGCTACGCGGAAAAGGATGCTGAGCACGCCCGTTTGTGTTTCGTTTAGGTTGAGCATGCGGCTTAACAGCAGCGGCCCCATTTCGCTCACCGTTGCACGAACCGCATGCCCTTCTTTGCCGTACACATCCCAAAAAACCGTGGGATAGCTCTCGTGCTTAAATTCCGTTACGCCAACTTTCATTAAACGTGCCGCAATTTGATCGGTTTGCTCGCCCGGTTTGACCATGCCGCTTAAATCGCCCTTGATATCGCCCAAAAAAACAGGCACGCCCAAATCGGAGAAGCCTTCTGCCAGCACCTTGAGCGAAACCGTTTTTCCTGTGCCTGTTGCACCTGCAATCAGCCCATGGCGATTGGCCATTTGCGGCAAAAGATAAACAGGTTTTTGATCGTCGCCTGTTCCAATCCAAATTTTATGATCAGCTATCATATGTATGACCCTCCTATTCAATTCCTAAGTATATGCGTATTCTACAACAAAACAAGGCATTTCGTCAACCTTGAATCATTTATTGTGTTTTTTTGACCACACAAGCGGCTTTTTTGTTACTTTTCTGTGTTAATTTACAGATTACTCCCTCATGTTCTTTACACCGTACCCTACCAATGATAGAATGAAGTGTACATGTGAATGCGGATGTCAAAAAATATTCGGCTTCAATCGAAAGGAGAATTTCCATGAAAAAAGCTGTAATCCATTCAGCCAAAGCACCTGCGGCCATCGGCCCCTATTCGCAGGCAATTCAAGCAGGCGGCATGCTCTTCACCTCTGGGCAGCTCGGCATTGATCCTGCAACGGGCGCACTGGCGATAGGCGTGGAAGCGCAAACCGATCAAGCCATGCGCAATCTCGGCGAAATTCTGGCACAGGCTGGCCTTACATATGCAAGCATTCTAAAAACAACAGTCTTTGTGGCTGATCTCGCTGATTTTTCCATTGTAAACACCGTATACCAAGGTTTTTTCAAGAGCGATTACCCTGCGCGCAGCTGTGTTCAGGTAGCGGCCTTGCCCAAGGGCGGCTTGGTGGAAATTGAATGCGTCGCGCTGGCAAAAAACACGGAGGGAACCGTCGGTGTTTGAGATTTTACAGAAGCAGGCGCTGAATGCAACCGTTGAAAAAATCATAGTCAAAGCGCCCTTGATTGCAAAAAAGGCAGAGCCTGGGCAATTTATTATTTTGCGCGCCAAGAACGAAAGTGAGCGCATTCCCCTGACCATCGCCGATTTTGACCGTGAGGCAGGCACTGTCACGCTCATTTACCAGCTTGTAGGCGCAGGCACCATGGAGCTTGGCACGCTCAAGCAAGGCGAATGCTTGCAGGACTTGGTGGGTCCCCTAGGCATGCCAAGCCGCACAGAGGCGCTTGCAAAGGTTTGTATTGTGGGCGGCGGTGTTGGCTGTGCCATTGCTTACCCCATTGCCAAAAAGCTCCACAACCTCGGCTGTACGGTGCATAGCATTGTGGGCTTTCGCTCCAAGGAGCTTGTGATTCTGGAGGAGGATTTTCGTTTGGCAAGCGATGAGCTTCGCCTGATGACCGACGATGGCAGCTACGGCGAGAAAGGCCTTGTTACTGCCGCTCTTGAAGCGCTCATTTTGGCAGGCAATCAATACGACGAGGTCATTGCCATCGGCCCGCTGGTGATGATGAAATTTGTTTGCAAGGTAACCCAAAAGTATCATATCAAAACCACCGTAAGCATGAACCCCATCATGATTGACGGCACTGGCATGTGCGGCGGCTGCCGCCTCAGCGTAGGCGGAAAAACCAAATTTGCCTGTGTGGATGGTCCCGATTTTGACGGCCACCTGGTGGATTTTGACGAGGCCATGGCACGCGGCAGCATGTACCGCGATTTTGAAGCACATGCCCGCGAAGCCGCTTGCCATCTCTACGAACAGGAGGGCAAAGGCAATGCCTAACATGGATGCAAAAAAGACCCCAATGCCTGTGCAAGAGCCCGACATTCGCAACCAGAATTTTAGCGAGGTTGCATTGGGCTATTCCTACGAAATGGCTGTAAACGAAGCAAAGCGCTGTCTGCATTGCAAAAACAAGCCTTGCGTCAGCGCCTGTCCCGTTGCCATTGACATTCCTGCATTCATTGAGTGCGTGGCCAATGAAGACATGGAAGGCGCATTTCAGGTACTCACCCGCGCAAGCTCTCTGCCTGCTGTATGCGGCCGTGTTTGCCCTCAGGAAAGCCAATGTGAAGGGCGCTGTGTGCGCGCACTCAAGGGTGAAAGCGTAGGCATTGGGCGTTTGGAGCGTTTTGTTGCGGATTGGCATAGAACCCACGCGGCCCCGGCCCCTCAAAAGCCTGCGCCAAACGGTCACAAAGCCGCCATCATCGGCGCCGGCCCTAGCGGTTTAACCTGTGCGGGCGATTTGGCGAGGCTTGGCTATGAGGTGACCATTTATGAGGCACTGCACCTTGCGGGCGGTGTGCTAAGCTATGGCATTCCCGAGTTTCGTTTGCCAAAGGAAATTGTAAATTACGAAATCGACGGTCTGAAAGCGCTGGGTGTGCGCATTGAATGCAACACCGTCATAGGCAAAACCCTCACAGTTGACGAGCTGTTTGAAATGGGCTATGAAGCGCTGTTCATCGGCAGCGGCGCAGGTTTGCCTAGCTTTATGAACATTCCGGGCGAAAGCCTCAAGGGTGTGTACAGTGCCAACGAATACCTCACCCGAATCAATTTGATGAAGGCCTATTTGCCAAACAGCGCAACCCCCATACTGCGCTCCAAACGCGTAGCGGTGGTTGGCGGCGGCAATGTTGCCATGGATGCGGCTCGCTGTGCCAAACGCTTAGGCGCTCAAGAGGTTTCCATTGTTTACCGCCGCGGCATGGAGGAGCTGCCCGCACGTCACGAGGAAGTGGAGCATGCCAAAGAAGAGGGCATTCTGTTTAAAACCCTCTGCAACCCTGTTGAGGTCCTTGGCGATGAAAACGGCTTTGTTTGCGGCCTCAAATGCGTGGAAATGACATTAGGCGAACCTGATCAAAGCGGCCGCCGCCGTCCGCTGGTCAAGGAGCACAGCGAATTTGTGCTGGATGTGGATACGATGATCATGTCCATTGGCACAAGCCCGAACCCATTGCTTCACAATACCACCCCCGGCCTAGAGGTGAATCCGCATGGTTGTATTGTCATCAAGAATGAGCATGGGCTTACCAGCCGCGAGGGCGTATATGCAGGCGGCGATGCGGTTACAGGCGCGGCCACGGTCATACTGGCCATGGGGGCGGGAAAAAGCGCCGCCGCCGCAATGGATGCGCATATACGAGGGTTACAGCACTAACAGCAAAGGGATGGTTCCGATCGGAAACCATCCCTTTTTATACTCATCTTGCATTTTAGCGCAAGATGAGTATGAAATCAGCCACCCAAAACCCTGCTTAAAAACTCGCGTGTGCGCGGTTGCTTTGGATTGACAAAAATTTCAGACGGCGCGTCGTCTTCCGCAATCACGCCTGCATCCATAAAGATCACACGCCCGCTCACATCACGCGCAAAAGCCATTTCGTGCGTAACCACCAGCATGGTAAGCCCCGAATGAGCCAAGCCGCGCATCACGTCCAGCACATCGCCCACCATTTCAGGGTCAAGGGCACTGGTTGGCTCGTCAAACAGCAGCACCTCGGGGTCCATGGCAAGGGCTCTGGCAATGGCGACACGCTGTTTTTGTCCGCCTGAAAGCTGGGCGGGGCGAGCGTCGCGGTAGGGGGACATGCCCACCTTATCCAAATAAAACAGCGCTTTTTCCTGTGCTTCTTTTTTTTCACGCTTGAGCACACGCCGCTGCCCCGATATGCAGTTTTCAAGCGCAGTCATATTGGCAAACAAATTAAAGCTTTGAAACACCATGCCCACCTTGGCATGATACTCCGCGCGGCTCCATTCAGTTTCCGCATTTTTGCCTTGAAAACGAATGGTTCCTGCGGTAGGCTCTTCCAAAAAGTTAATACAGCGCAGCAGCGTGCTCTTGCCGCTGCCCGACGAACCAATGATGCTGACCACATCGCCTTGGTTAACGGAAAAAGAAATGTCCTTGAGCACCTCATGCTTGCCAAAGCTCTTTTGAAGATGCTCCACGCTTAAAATAGCAGGGTACTGCTGCTCAGTCAAGGGGTACACCGCCTTCCTTTTTGAGCAGGATACTGCTCTTGCTATCGCTTTGCGAGCCATAGATGGTGTAGTTAACCTTGCCGTCCATCTTGTGTTCCAGCAGGCGCAGTAGGCGCGTTATGGTAAAGGTAAGCGTTAAGTAAATGCACGCGGTAATGAAAAACACCTCAAAGTAGCGCATATAGGTGCCCGCCGCTGAGCTGCTCACAAAGAATAGCTCATTGAGCGAAATCACGTTCAAAACGCTGGAATCCTTGATGTTGACAACAAACTCATTGCCTATGGAGGGCATGATGTTGCGCACCGCCTGCGGCAGAACCACATGCACCATGCTTTGCCAATGCGTCATGCCTATGGCGTGCGCGGCTTCCTTTTGGCCTTTGTCCACGCTGATGATACCGCCGCGGATGATTTCCGCCATGTAAGCGCCCGTATTGATGGATACAATGAAGATGGCGGCCACCATCACGTTCATGCGCATACCCAGAAGCATACTGCCATAGTAAATAACCATGGCTTGCACGATCATAGGCGTGCCGCGAAACACTTCAATGTACACCCCCAGCAATAGGGACATTGCCTTCATGGGAATGCGTTTTAGCAATGAAGCCTTGGGGGATATGGGAATTGTGCGCAAAATGGCCACCAACAGCCCCAGCAAAAAGCCAATGACCGTACCCGTAAGCGCCACAAGCAAGGTAACCCCTACACCGCTTACAAAGAGCGGCCAATATTGCTCCAGAATCAGACCCACCCAGCCAAAAAAGCTTGTTGGAAAAGACATTGGCAATGTACTCCTTTATGCGCTATTGGTTCAGAGGTTGGCGTGTGGTAGCGTCCAGCATAATCTGCAAACGCTCCTGCGCATCAATGCCAGCCAGCACTTCGTTGATGGGCGCAAGCAGTTCGCTATCCTTTTTAAGCCCCACCGCAATGGATACGTCATTTTCTGATGCCGTAAAGCCCTTGCCCGCTTCAAAAGCCACATAGGTCAAATCAGGATTGGCGGCAACATCTGCTTCCGCGCCCGGACGCTCCGCTACATAGCCATCCACCCCGCCGCTTCGCAGTGCAACAATCATGGCAGGAAAGGTTTTCATGGCGGTAGCTACATTCACGCTGGGAATTTGGCTGATCACGGAATAGTGAAAGGTGTTGAGCTGTCCCGTAATGGTTGCGCCGCTTAAATCCTCCAACGCTTTTGCACCTGCATAAGCCCCGTCCTTCTTCACCACCACCACAAGCTCGCTGGTGTAATAAGCATCGGTAAAATCCAATGTTGCCTTGCGCTCGGCTGTGGGGCTCATGCCCGCAATAATCGCATCAAACGCAGAGCTGATAACGCCCATGGGCAGGCCGTCCCATTCGGTTTTCACAATCACAAGCTCTTTGCCAAGACCCTCCGCGATTTTTTTGGCAATTTGCACGTCATAGCCATCCGCATACCCGCCGCCGCCCTCAATGGGCACGCTAAACTCGCTGGGCTTTGTTTGCGTCCAGTTAAAGGGCGTATAGTTGCACTCCATGCCCACACGGAAGGTGCCTTCCGCCACAGCAGATAAGCAGGACAAGGTCATCAGCACAGCCAGAATCAACGCAATTTTCTTTTTCATTGGTAAAATCCCCCTCAAATCGTTTTTTTGGATGCAGGGAACAGTCTTGACCGTTCCGCAATAGAAAAAGCAGCGAAGGTTTACGCCTTCGCTGCTTCTATCTATGTGAAAGATAAAAATCATCGAATAGCGCACCACGACACCTGCCGTGACAGTCAACGAAATTTTCTTTCGCTGCCCAACGAGAAGCTTTCTCAAATAAGCCTTTCGTTTCGGCGGCTTTCCCTTTCGCGCGCGGTCATCACCCTTTGAGGGGCTACCGCGCGGTACTGTTGAACAGCCGCGCCTCTATTCCATCGGATGGAAAGCTAGCTTCACACCCGATTTCATGTCTATTGTACCGTCCTTTTCGTTTGTGTCAAGTTCTTTTTGTGTAAAGAACAAATAAAAAACGAAGGGCGCATTTTGGCATTGCTTTGCTGAATGTTTTTAAGCCTTTGGCGCAAGCATGGTCAGTGCAATTCTCTGCTTCTTTTGATCCACCTCAACCACCCACACCTTAATCACATCCCCCACCTTGACCACCTCAGCGGGGTGCTTGATAAAGCGATTCACCATGCGGCTGATATGCACCAGCCCATCCTGATGCACGCCTATGTCCACAAAGGCGCCAAAGTCGATGACGTTACGCACCGTACCCATGAGCTCCATACCAGCGGCCAAGTCCTTGATGTCCAGCACATCTGTGCGCAAAACAGGCTTGGGCAAGTCGTCCCGCGGGTCGCGCCCCGGCTTGCCAAGCTCGCGCGCAATGTCCTTCAGGGTGGGAATGCCCACATTCAGCTCTTGCGCAAGCGCAGGCAGTCCGCGTTCCTCCACCCTTTTTTGCAAATCATCCAGCTTGCGTTCCCGCACATCCGACAGCTGATAACCAAGCGTTGCAAGCAATGCCTTGGCCGCATCGTAGCTTTCAGGGTGTACCGCGGTGGCATCCAGAACGTTTTTCCCATCTCTCACGCGCAGAAAACCCGCACATTGTTCAAAAGCCTTCGGGCCAAGCTTGGGCACTTTTTTGAGCTGTGCGCGGCTTGTAATGCCGTTTTCCTCGCGGAAAGCCACAATGTTTTTCGCAAGTGCAGGGCCTATGCCCGCCACATGGGACAGCAAGGACGGGGAAGCGGTTGACACCTCCACCCCCACGCTGTTTACACAGCCCTCCACCACGCCATCCAACGCTTCTTCCAACTGGCTTTCCTTCAAATCATGCTGATACTGCCCCACGCCAATGGCCTTGGGGTCAATTTTGACAAGCTCCGCCAGCGGATCCTGCATGCGCCTGGCGATGCTAACCGCACTGCGCAAGGACACGTCGAATTGAGGAAATTCCTCTGCGGCCAGCTTGCTGGCAGAATAAACCGATGCGCCCGCCTCGCTCACAATCATATAAGCCACGCCCTCAGGCAAATCAGGCAGCAGGGAGGCAACAAACTGCTCCGCCTCACGCGAAGCCGTGCCGTTGCCAATGGCAATGGCCGTTACGCTATGCTTGCGGCAAAGCGCCAGCACCTCCTGACGGGCGCGCGCCTTGGCCATGTCCTGCCCCGGCAAGGTAAAATGCCCCACGCCTGTGGCCAGCACCTTTCCGTTTTCGTCCACCACCGCTAGCTTACAGCCTGTACGAAAGCCCGGATCAACCCCAAGGGTAACCTGTCCCTTGACAGGCGGAGCCATGAGCAATTGATGCAGATTTTTTCCAAACACCTGAATGGCGGCTGTACCCGCACGGTCGGTTAGCTCCGTACGCACCTCGCGTTCAATGCTTGGCTTCAGAAGGCGATCCCATGCGTCCTGCGTGGTCAGCTGCACCTGTGGGGTGGTGATGCTTCCCTCGCGCACAAAGGCCTTTGCAAGCACCCTTACGGAGGCTACATCGTCCATGCGCACATTCACCTTTAAAAACTCTTCACGCTCCCCACGATTGATGGCCAAAATGCGATGCCCCGGAATGGTGCGCACCTCTTGGGAAAACTCATAATACATGTTGTAGACGCTATCGTCATCCTTTGTTTTGCGGCTTTCGATGATTCCAGTTTGGAACGTAAGCGCTCGCAAGGTTTTACGCGCGTCCGCATCGTCGCTCATTTGCTCGGAAAGAATGTCGCGTGCGCCCTGTAACGCCTCTTCCGCACCAGCAACCCCTTTTTCCTCGTTGATAAAGGGAGCCGCAAGCTCCTCCAGCGTTCCTTTTGTTTCATTTTGCATCAGCAAACGCAAAGCAAGCGGTTCCAGTCCCTTTTCTTTGGCGATGGTTGCACGCGTGCGCCTTTTGGGCTTATAGGGGCGGTAAATGTCCTCAAGCTCCGCCAGCGTTGTGCTTGCGGCTAGCTTTGAGGATAGCTCGTCCGTCAAATTGCCCTGATCGCGTAAGGCCGTTTCAATTTCCAAGCGTCGCTTGTCTAGCCCACGCAGATATTGCAGCCGTTCATAAATCTCGCGCAGCACCTGATCGTCCAGCGAATCGGTTTGCTCCTTGCGATAACGCGCTATAAAGGGAATGGTGTTTCCCTCATCAATCAAGCGCAGTAAATTTTCACATTGCGTGGTTTTTAAGTGAAATTCTTGACAGAGTATGGTTTGAATATCCATGAAACGCATCCTTTCGGGTTCAATGTGCAATGAAGTCCATGCAAAATTATACCATGGAGCGCGTGATTTTGCCATCCCTTGTGGTTAAACAAAATGCGGAAATGGCTTTCCGCGCTGCTGTGTCCCCTGCGGGGGGAGCGGGGGATTGCGGAAATGGCTTTCCGCGCCGCTGCATTTCCCCGCGGGGGGAATCGCCCTCTATTACGGAAGTGCCCTTCCGCGCCAGTAATGTAGGGGCTATGCGCCCCTACGACCCGCACAAACTCTTTTGGCGCAAAAGAGTTTGCAGAAA
>JAVXND010000033.1:0-28354 GCA_036645955.1 Clostridia bacterium
GAATGCCCAACTTGCACAAGGCTTTCACTTTCGTCCTTGGTTTCTTCCATTTCTTCCAGATGTACATACGTAATCTTCTACGCAACCATTGCTCCAACTGCATGAGCAGACTTTTCATCTTTGCGATGTAGAAATACCCAAGCCAGCCACGGATGTAGACCTTGACTTGTTCCATGATGTCGCGGACGCTTCGTCCTCGATTGCGGCGCGTGAGCACTTTCAACTTCTGCTTGCATTTACGCAGGGCTTTTGGGTGAACCTGGATATAGATGCCCTCTCCATTCTTTCCCAGCGTAAAGCTCAAGAATTTGAATCTCTTGGAATACACGGTTGTGGTATAGCTTTTATCTATGTTTACCTTGAGCAGTAATTTCTTTTCAAGGTATGACCGACAGCTTTCCAGCATCCGCATGGCCGCTCTCCTGCTTTTGGCAAATACGACAATATCATCCGCGTATCGTACAAAACGAACGCCTCTACCTTCCATTTCCTTATCGAAAACATCCAAGTAGATATTCGCCAGCAACGGCGACAGTGGGCCACCTTGCGGCGAACCTTCTTCCGTTGCTGTGACAATTCCGTTTTCCATGACGCCGCTCTTGAGGTATTTCTTCAGATTCCGCCTCGCGACGGACACCCTTGCCTTTGGCTAGAGGTTCCTACTACCATAGCCCTCAGGGGTCTTTCACCCCCTAGTTATCGCCCATGCCAGGCGCACTAACGAAAACAGGGCGGACACGAGCAATCGTGTCCGCCCTGCTGCGTTTTAGCGCAAGATGAGGATCACCCCAGCCCCATGGTATCCTCTTCCACGTTGGCATCAGGCTGATCTGTTTCCTGCGGCACATCTGTTTCCTGCGGCCCATCCGTTTCCTGCGGTGCCGCCGTATTGCTGGGCTTTGTTTGCGGCTCGGGGGTTCCCAGCGCCAAGGTATGCTCAAAGGTGAGGGTGGCGGTGCCGTTTTCCCGCGTACAGGTAAGGGTGTACAGCCCCACCTGCGTTACAAATTTGCCATTGGCTTCCTTCATGCCGTTCACCACCGTGTTCACCAGCTCGTAGCGCTTGAGGGCGGTAGGTTCTGCACTCATGGCCATGAGCAGGGCATAGCTGTGATACCCCGATATGGAAAAGTCAAGATACAGGCTGTTGCCGTACTCCATGCCCTGCGGCGCGGTAAGGATAATCTGGCAAAGCTCAATCACTTCCCCCGTTGGGTCGGTGCGCACGGTCATGCTTAGCACATCGCCAAAAAGCTCATAGTACAGGCGGCCGTCGTTTTCGTCTGAATTTCGTTTGGCAATCACCAGCGGCAGCAAATGGCGATTGTCGTTTTCATCAATGAACGCAATGTTTTCATCATAATATTGGAGAAACACATCGTAGCGCTGTCCGCTTAAAGCATCCGCATGGGCGGCGGTCAAGGTGGAGAAAAACAAGAAAAGTGCCAGTGTGGTCATCAGGATTCTGCGCATGCCTTCGTCTCCTTTTTGCCCGTTTTTCGAGCGAAAAAATCATAACACAATTGCATTAGTTTATCAAGCAGCGCCCATTTTCATTGACATAATTTAGTTTTCAACCTATAATAATGACCGTGTCCGCATACCTGATTGCGGGTCGCCGAAAGAAGAAAGTTTATGATGATTCCCGCTAACGATTTAAAACGTCCCTACGAATTGCACGCCGCCGAATACGAGGCGCGCGCGCTTGAGGTGCTTCGCAGTGGATGGTATGTACTGGGCGAACAGTGCAAGGCCTTTGAGCAAGAATTTTCCACCTATACAGGCGCAAAGCACTGCGTTGGCTTGGCCAGCGGCTTGGATGCGCTCTGGATTGCACTGCGTCTGCTTCATGTGGGCGCGGGGGACGAGGTCATTGTGTGCTCAAACGCCTACATCGCTTGCGTAATGGCCATTACAGTCAATGGCGCAACCCCTGTTTTTGTGGAGCCAGACGAATACAACAATCTCGATGCAAGCAAGCTGGAGGCCGCTGTCACGCCTCGCACAAAAGCCATTTTGCCCGTGCATCTCTACGGTCAAACCTGTGACATGTCCAAAATCATGGACATTGCCCATGCGCATGACCTGCGCGTGGTGGAGGACTGCGCCCAAAGCCATGGCAGTACCTTTTTGGGGCGGCAGGCAGGCACCTTTGGGGACATTGGCTGTTATAGCTTTTACCCCACAAAAAACCTCGGTGCCTTTGGGGATGCGGGTTGCATCATCACCAATAGCGATGCGCTGGCGGATGCCTGCCGCGCGTTTCGCAACTACGGCAGCCGCCAAAAGTACCAAAACGAAGTGGTCGGCGCAAATAGCCGACTGGACGAGCTTCAAGCGGGGCTTTTGCGCGTAAAGCTTGCCCATTTAAACGAGCTTACCGCCGAGCGTGAAGCCATTGCAGAGCGCTATTTGTCCGAGCTTTCCGCAAGGTTCCTCACCTTGCCCGCGGTGCGCCCGCATGCCAGCTGCACTTGGCACCAATTTGTCATTCACAGCCCCCACCGAAACGCCCTGCGCGCCTTTTTAGCCGCGCATGACATCGGCAGTGAAATTCACTACCCCATTCCGCCGCATTTAAGCAACGCCTATCACGCGCTTGGTTACCACGCGGGCGACTTCCCCATTGCCGAGCAATATGCAAATGAGGTTTTGAGCCTGCCCATGTTTAACGGCCTTACCCAAAACGAGCAAAGCCGCGTGATTGAAACCGTCAATGCCTTTCAGGCGTGACCCCCGCGAGCAAAGGAGCCTCTATGAACCCCAAATTCACCCTTGTACCCTATGCGCAGGAGCATGCGCCGAGCTGGGATCGCTTTGTTATGGAGCAATCCGCAAACGGCACCTTTCTGCAAACACGGCGCTTTTTAAGCTATCACCCCGAGGGGCGCTTTCACGATGCTTCCCTCATGGTTTATCAAGGCAATGAGCTTGTGGCCCTGTGCCCTGCGGCGGATTGCATGGCGGAGGGCAAGCGCGTTCTGCGCTCACACCCCGGCAGTACCTTTGGCGGGCTGATTCTTTCACCCAACCTTGCGCATGCCCAAAAGCTGATTGACCTTGTTGCTCTGCTCGATGCATACTGGCAAACCACCTATGCCTGCGCAGAGCTAAAGCTTACCTCCGACCTGTTTTCCGCTTTTCCAAGCGATGTGCTCCAATACGCGCTCTACCACGCGGGCTATACCGACGAATTGGAAATTGCCGCCTACCTGCCGCTTCTCGGGCGCAGCTACGAGGAGCTTCGCGCCGCCTATTCCTTCAACAAGCGCTACGACCTGAAAAAATGCGAAAAGGCGGAGCTTCACTATCAGGAGCTGCGTTCCGCCCCAGAAATCACCGCATTTTATGATTTGCTTTGCTTAAACCTTCAAAAGTTTGACGCAAAGCCCGTTCATACGCTTGCGGAATTGCTCGAATTTCAAAGCGACCGCCTCAAGGATGAAATTGCCTTTTTGGGCGTTCGCGACCCTTTCGGCGCATGGGTTGCAGGGGCCTGTCTGTTCTATTTCCGCCAAACCCGCACGCTTCATACGCAGTACTTGGCCACCGACCCCGCTTTGCGTGCTTACACGCCCTCCACCTTTTTGTACGACAGCGTCCTTCGCTACGCGCTTGAGCGCGGCTGTGAACGCCTTTCGCTGGGCACCTCCACGCATGACCGCGGCCGCGTGCTAAACGTTGGGCTCATGCAAAACAAGGAGGGCTACGGCTCCCTTCACTCGCTCAACCGTATCTATACCAAATATTACCCCCCTAAGGCGGTAGAAACGGAGTCCTTCACATGAGCTTAAACGGTGTCAAAACGCTTGAATTTCCTCAGCATGGCGATGAACGCGGGCATTTGGTTGTGGTAGAAGGCATGCAGGACGTTCCTTTTGAAATCAAACGGGTATTCTATATCTACGGCTCCGATGCGGATGTGATGCGCGGCAGGCACGCCAACCGCCGTACAGAATTTGTGCTGATCAACGTGGCGGGACAAAGCAAGGTGCGCGTGTGCGACGGGCTGGGCAACGAAGCCATTTATGTCATCAGCCGCCCGCACACAGGCATTTATTTGCCCCGCATGGTATGGAAGGATATGTATGATTTTTCAGAGGATTCCGTTTTGCTGGTGCTGGCCAGCGAGCATTATGACGGCTCTGAATACATTCGCGATTACGCTGACTTTGTAAAGGAGGCGAGCCAAGCATGCCCAAGCTCTCCATTGTAATCCCCGTCTATTTTAACGCCGAAAACCTGCCGCCGCTTTATGAGGATATCAAGCGCAAAATCATTGATGTGATTGATTATGAATACGAGCTTGTGCTGGTGGACGACGGCTCCGCAGACCAAAGCTACGCAGTCATGCAGCAATTGGCCGCGCTTGATCCGCACATTCGGCTGTTTAAGCTCTCCCGCAATTTTGGCAGTGACGCGGCGGTGCTGTGCGGCCTTTCACAAGCCACAGGCGATTGTGCCGTGGTCAAAGCCGCCGATTTGCAGGAGCCAACCGAAATGATTTTGGAAATGGTCGCACGCTGGCGCGAGGGCAACAACGTGGTGCTGGCCGTGCGCGAGGGGCGTGAGGAAAGCCGCTCGCAGGAATGGTTTGCCGATGCATATTATGCCATGACCCGCAAATTCGCCCTGCCCAACATGCCCAAAAAGGGCTTTGACGTGTTTTTGCTTGATCGCAAGGTGATTGAGGTGCTCAAGCAGTTCGACGAGCCCAACAGCGCTTTGACAGGTCAAATTTTATGGAGCGGCTTTCGCACCGCTACGGTTACCTATGTTCGCCGCGAACGCACCATCGGCAAAAGCCGTTGGACCCTCAAAAAGAAGTTGAAGCTGGTAGCCGATACGCTGTTTAGCTTCTCCACCCTGCCCATCACCTGCGTAACGGGCATGGGGGTGCTCTCGGTGCTAGGCTCCGCCCTTTGGGCGCTGGACGCGCTGGTGAGCAAGCTGTCTGGCCGCGTAGCGGTGAGCGGCTGGACCATGATGTTCATTTTTAATTTGCTGAGCTTCGGCATAATCATGCTCACGCTGGGCTTGTTAGGCGCTTACCTGTGGCGTACCTTTGATTCCTCCCGCCGCAGACCTCCCTATTTGATTGAGGTTGCGGAAGGGCAGCGCTCAGCGCCCGCCGTCAGCCCCAGCGAGACCGATTGTTCAAGCCAAAGCACCCATCCCTCCTCCCCACCCCTGCCTTTATAAGCAGTCCCTGTTTCCCCCCTCCCCTTCTATAGAGAAAGGTCTTTTGATGAACGAAAAACGCTTGCGCGGCATGGCGTGGCTTGCTGCGCTCACGATCTCACTTTCCTTACTGGCCATAGCGGCTTTCCTTCTGGATTTTCGGTATGCAGGCAACGATGACACCGCCATTTTGCGCTCCTTTATGGGCTACGAAACAGGCGTACCCGCGCATTTTAACCTGTTTATACACGGGCTTTTGGCATGGCCCCTGCATTGGCTGGGGCTTGCCTTTCCTCAAGTAGCATGGTTTTCCGTACTGCAAATTGCTTTGCTGGTTTTTGCCTGCACCCTCATTGGCAAAAGCATCATCCAGTGCTTTCTCAAGCACGGGCATTCCTTTTGGCTGGGAACGCTGTTTGCATTGCTCTTTTTGGTTTGCTTTGGGCTTCCCAACATGGTTCACATCACCTTTACCGTCACCGCCGCTGTGCTAGGCGCGGCGGCTGTGCTTCAAATCTTCTCCATACGCTTTGAGCATGCCTCCGATGGGGAAATTGTGAGGGGCATGCTGTTGGCGCTTCTGCCCGTCGTGCTCGCCTATGCCCTGCGCCAAGTGACCTTGCTGCCCATTCTCGCCTTTTGCGGGTTAAGCGTTGCCATGGTATCTGTTTTCCACTTTGGCTTTGGCAAGCACAAAAAAAGGCCGCTCAAGCCCATTCTCACTTCTGTTTTGCTCATTGTGCTTGCGCTTGGCGGGCTGATGGGCGCGCGTCAATTGGAAATCAAAGGAAACCATGCGGAGCCTTTTTTGGCATGGCAGGATGCCAACGCAGGTATCATGGATTACTATACCTTAAACGGTATTCCCAACGAAGAATTGGAAAAGGTTGGTTGGAGTGAAAACACACGCAACCTGGCAGCAGGGTGGTTCTTTTTGGAACCGCAAATCTCCAGCGAGGCCTTTCAACAGTTGGACGCTTATCAGCGTCAGCAATTTGCCGCCCCCCTTCAGGTCGAATGCCAGCGCGCATGGCATACCATCAAGAATCTGAAAAAATCCGATGTCATAACCATGCGTTCCCTTTCCCTTGTATTTTTCGTATTGATCTTCTGTGCTATCAGCTTGCTTTTCAGGCGCGGGCAACGGCTTTCCCTGTTAAGCGCGCTATTGCTTGCCTGTGCGCTGTTTGGCGTGATGGTATTTTATTTAGCCTTTGAAGGCCGCTTGCCCTTGCGCGCGTTTCTCATGCCCTTTTTGCCGTTTGCCGCCATGCTCATGGCCTTTCTTCCCCACTGCCTGCCCCTGCGCTTTGCACAGCTGCAAAGCGTTTGGCAAGCAAAAGCCGCCGCAAATAGCACCGCACGCGCTCCCCGCGCCTTTGCTTTGCTGTTTTGCGTGTTTACACTGCTGTGCTGTGCGCAAACCGCTTACTATCTTCGCGGAATTCTGCCTTCGCTTAGCAAAAAGCCTGAGCTAGCCCTGGAGCTAGGCTCCCCCACGGCCGATTTGGATGAATATGCGCTGGCCAACCCCGATGTCCTCTTTATTTTTGACGGCTCCCTTGCAATCGATACCCGTCTTTTTCCCGATGTTTCCGCAGGCATTCCCCACAACGTTACCTTTTGGGGCGGATGGCCCATGCGTTCAGCGGATAGCATTGAGCAATTTGCAAAATTCGGCATTGATTTGCTGAATTTTCCCGCCGACACCTTTTTACGCGAGGATGTTTGCTTGGCCAGCGGCGTTTTGGATCCTCCGCCAACGCTTATCATGAATTACATTGCCGAAAACATTTCAGCTGATGTAGATTACTCCATTTATGATGAATATGGGAACATTCACTTTTTTCAGTTTTACGTGCAGTAATCGACTATCTCCGACCATGTCAGGCGATTATTCACTGTTTTTTTGTTCTTTATTTTGTTAATGGAGGCTATGCAATGTTACGCACACCCACAAGCGAAAAAAAACTTCTCCGGAATTTCGTCAAATTGCTTCCCATCATCGTATTTGTTTTAGCGCTTGCTTTCACATGGATCACTTCCTATTTTTATGCAAATAACATACTCGATAGTGACGATTCAAGCATACTGGTTCTTGCAGACCTTCTTTCAAAGGAAAATGCTGTTTTATCTCAAAACTGGATTTATTCCACCGAGCTTATGGTCATTCATACAAACTTGATCTTTGCTCCGCTTATGAAAATATTTACCAATTGGCATACTGTGCGTTTTGTGGGCAGCATTCTTTTACAAGGCATTATGCTTTGGTCTTATTTTTATTTGTGCAAGCAAACAAAATTGGGCAGAAAAGCTACTTTTTATAGCGCCGCTATGCTCATATTGCCCTTTAGCATCAAATATGGACGCATTGTGCTCTATCATGCATATTACCTTCCCTTTATTGCCATCGGGTTTTTTTTGGTGGGCATGCTTATTTCCGTCGTAAATCATTACCGCTCAGCAGAAAGCAGCTTCAAGCAATGGCTTCGTATTGCGGCGCTGCTGCTCCTAGCCTTGCTTTCAGGCCTCAATGGTGTGCGTCAGCTGATGATCACCATGGCTCCGCTAGTTCTCGCCTCCATATTTGTTACTTGGAAAAAAGAAAAACTGCGCACGGATGAAAGCCCCGAGGGTTTCCTTTCCAAATGGGGTCTCATTCTCCTGTCGCTGCTCATCTGTGCCATGGGCACCATCGGCTATCTGATCAATAACAATATCCTGAGCACACTTTATTCATTCAAACATTTTGATCAGGTCATCACCGCCACGCCAACTGCGGAACGCTTGGCAGCCATGATAGGCGATTATTTTTCGCAATTCGGCTATCAAACGGGCAGGGTGCTGTTTTCACTGCCCGGTATATTGGCCATAGGCGGACTGTTTGTCATGCTTTTTCTCACCTTTGCGGGCATAAAGCAATTTTCCTGCAAGCCTGTATGCGCTCCCAATCCTCCGCCCTTTTCTACAGCCGCTTGCTTTACCCGCGTCATGTTTCCTTTTGCCGTTTTGGTCATGCTTACAACCTTTGTTTTTTGGGGTCAGCAGGCGGTGTACAGTCTTTATCTCATTCCTGCGGTGGTATGGGCCATTCCTTTGTTGGCCTGCCTGATCGAGGAATACAAGGATCGTTGTGCCTCTGTTGAAAAATGGATCCTCACAGCGGCTTGCATCCTTGTTGTTTCCAACGGATTGTTCAACAATGCTTATTTTATTCATCCCACTGACAAGCAGGTCACTTATGAAGGTTTGGGCTATCAAAACGTTCATGCCGCACAGGACTTAGAAGGTGCTGTGGATTTCCTCACAAGCAATGGTTACGAAGTTGGCTATGCCACCTTTTGGAATGCAAATATCGTCACCAACATGACAAGCGGACATATTCCCATGATTCCCTTGGTGATTGATAACGCCAATGCAAGCCTGTCTTATTTCCAATGGCTGACCAACAAAAACCATCATGAAGAAGCCTTTATTGAAAACAAACGCGTATTCTTGTTGCTTTTAGCGCCAGAAAATGAAATGTACCTGCAAACGCCTTTGGCCGATGACGGAAATCTTGTTTATCAAGATGATTTTTATTTGATTTACGATTTTGAGTACAGCGATCAACCCTACTATGCTTTGCTTGAGTAGTCCAAAAGCAATGTTCGACCAGCCTCGACACTTTTAGGCAATATTTTACCGTTTTTTGTTCTTTGTTTTGTTGATTTTTCCTTCTCCTTCTGTTATAATGGTTACACACGTGATACGTTGGTAAAAAACGAATGTCACAAGCATGAATAGGAGGGACTCATCACATGAAGATCACTCGGAAACTGTCTGCGTTGTTTTTGGCTCTTACCTTGCTCCTGACCCTTTTCACCCCTGCCGCCCTCGCCACAGAGGACGCAATCACGCTTACCATACTGGAAAGCAGTGATTTGCACGGCTCCATCGCAAGCTACGATTATGCGGTTGACGCGGCCACCAAAGGCTCTGGTCTTGCGCGAATTTCCACCATTGTCAAAGCAGAGCGGGAAAAGGACCCCGAATTGCTGTTGGTGGATTGCGGAGACACCCTGCAAGGCAACATGATTTCACTTTTCAATAACGATTTGGTTCACCCCATGATCGGCATCATGAACCTCATGGACTATGATGTATGGAACCTGGGCAACCACGAATTCAACTATGAATTTTCCATGCTTACCCGCGCCATTTCCCACTTTCAGGGCGATGCGCTCATTGCCAACGCCTATCAAGAGGATGGCACGCGCTGGCAAAAGCCCTATGTCATTCGTGAAGTAAAGGGCGTTAAGGTAGGTTTGTTCGGCATTAATGCGCCCCACATCACGCAGTGGGAAGCCTCCAACCCCGAGCACTATAACCTCATGACCTTTACAACCCCCATGGACGAAACCAAAACCATGGTGGCCGAGCTTCGCCCGCAGGTGGATGTGCTGATCGGCATTGTTCACTATGGCAAGGACGGCGAATATGACACCGCAGGCATGTACGAGGTAGCCGACGCTTACCCCGAGGTGGACGCTTTTATGATTGGTCATGCGCACGAAGCCTTTGCCGAAGTGCGTGAAAACGGCGTAGCCATCCTGGAGCCTGGCTCCAACGGCACCAACCTTGCCAAGCTTACCATCAAACTGCAAAAGGACGGCGACAAATTCAAAATCGTTGAAAAATTGCCCGAGCTGATTGTAAGCGCTGATTTTGAAGAAGATCCCGCCATTTTGCTTGCCGCGCGCTATGTACACGATGCCAGCGTTATGGAAGCCAACACCGTGGTCGGCACCGTAGCGGATAACTTCCTGCCCAGCTTAAACTGGCACGATCTGCCTGGCATCCCCACCGCACAAATTCAAGATACCGCACTTGTGGACTTGATTAACGAAGTTCAGCTCTTCTACACAGGCGCCGACGTATCCTTGGCCGCCCTCTTTAGCTCCAAGAGCGATTTGGTCAAGGGCGACTACAAGAAAAAAGACGCTGTGAACGTTTATAAGTACGATAACACCCTGATGGCCGCCAAGCTCACCGGCGCACAGCTCAAGGCCATTATGGAAAAACAGGCAGGTGCTTACTTCAACGCCTTCACGCCAGGCGATGTAACCATCTCCTTCAATCCCGAAATCCGCATGTACAACTACGATATGTTTGCAGGCGTCAATTACGAAATCGACCTATCCAAGCCTGTGGGCGAGCGCATTGTGAACCTGATGTTTAAAGGCGAGCCGCTCAAGGACGATCAGCCCCTGGTATTGGCGCTGAACAACTACCGCTACGGCGGATTGGTCACCGCTGGTCTGCTCGACAAGGACAGCCTCGTGTTTGATTCCACCGTGCAGCTCTCCGATACCCCCGCCGTCCGCGATTTAATCAGCGTATACGCACAGAAAATGGGCGAGCTGGTTCCCCATTGCGATGATAACTGGAAGCTCGTCGGCATTGATCTATCCGACCCCGATGCCGAAACCATCTATCAGCTTGTGCGCGATGGCGTGATTGCCATCCCCACCAGCGAAGACGGCCGTACCCCCAATATTGAAAGCCTCAATGCCGATAAACTGCGTGAAGAAGGCGTTATCCCCGCGGCAGAAAAACCCGCCGCATAAAGCAAATCTTCAAAAAAGAACCGTTGCCGCCGTGGCAACGGTTCTTTTTGCATATTCCCCATTCCTGCGCATACCGTTACGTAAGGATGGTGGTGAAACAATGCCTAAAAAACGCCTCGGCTTTGAATGGATGATATTGGCAATTTGCTGCTGCTTCGCTTTGTGCTTTAAGCTTTGCGTCCCCGCAGGCAAGCCCTCCGCCGCCCTTTCAGCCACAAATACAGCCACAAATGCATCCACAGCTGCCGCCCCCATCACACTGCCCATTCTCATGTATCATAGCCTGCTAAAAAACCCCGCCCGCGCCAATGAATATGTGCTTTCCCCTGATGTGTTTGAAGCGGATTTGGTGTATCTGCAAAAGCAAGGCTATCAAACCATCCTCATGCATGACCTCATCGCCTATGTATTTGATGGTACCGCTCTGCCTGAAAAGCCCGTTATGATCACCTTTGACGATGGGCACCTCAACAACCTGAGCTATGCCTTGCCCATTTTGTTAAAGCACAAGGCAACGGCGGTGCTGTCCGTGGTGGGCGCGTTTGTGGAAGCGGCCGAGCGTCAAAAGGACCCAAACCCGCAATACGCCTATGTCACATGGAAGGACATAGGCACCTTGCATGCCTCTGGTTGCTTTGAAATTCAAAATCACTCCTACAATTTGCACCAAACCGACGGGCGAAGAGGCATTACCCGCAAAGCGGGTGAAGCGTTGGCGCAATACGAAAGCGTGCTCCACACCGATGTGATGCGCATGCAGCGCGCGCTGAGCGAGCACGCAGGCATTACGCCGAGCACCTTCACCTACCCCTATGGTTTTGTGGATCAGGAAGGCGAACGCATTTTGCGCGAATTGGGCTTCTGCGCTACCCTGAGTTGCTTTGAGCGGCTCAATTCCATCACACGCAACCCCGATTGCCTGTTTTCGCTGGGGCGATACAACCGCCCTGCGGGTATTTCCACACAAAGGTTTATGAAAAAGGTGCTAGGGGAATAGGCGGCTGTGCTCAACGCCTGCTCATAGCCAGCGCGGCCTCCAACAGCCTCATGCCCTGTGCGAGTTCGTCCTGCGAATATCCATTCAACAGCATGTTTCCATGCGGTGGCATTGCAATCACATCCATAGTGCAACTCAGGGCTACGCAAATTTTCCCCAATGTTTCAAGGCTAGCTTTGCGAGTTCCACGCTCAATATGTCCAATGAAGGATGTAGACACATCGGTTTTCTCCGCAAGCCATGCCTGTGTGCGTCCCTGTTCTCTGCGGTGTTTACCTATTTGCTCTCCCATATAGCGATAGTCCATTTTGATCCTCCTTGCAGCTGCGCGTTTACATTTTAGGACTATTTTTCCTATTAGTCAAGTCGTTTAATGACATACTGTCCTAAAAGGAGAGGACCGTATGAGCCATTTGAAGGATTTGCGCAATCAGAGACATCTATCCCAAACGGCGTTACATATTTCCACAGGCATTGATCAAAGCTTGTTGTCCAAGTATGAACGCGGGGAACGGTTCCCATCCTCAAGCGATTTGATCGTGCTGGCAGATTTCTTCCAAACCAGTGTGGATTATCTGCTCAACCGTACCGATGTAAAAGAACCATACCCGCCCAAGGCGATTCTGTGAAGTATATTTGACTGCAACCCTTGCTTACAGCAAAGCCCCGCATAAAAAGCCGCCGCTCCCCGCGCCTTCCTCAGGCGCAGCAAGCGGCGGTTTTTTCCCTCATTCTTCCCGCCCATCCTCCCGATGTTTGGCAGGGCTTGTACCAAAGTAGCGCTTATAATCCCGCGAAAAGGTGTTCGCATCCGTATAGCCCACCTTTTGCGCTGTGCGCATTAATCCATTCTCGAATAGTTCGGGCTTTCCTTGGTAATGGCAATATCGTGCGGATGGCTTTCCTGCAAGCCAGCGCCCGTGATGCGAATAAACTCGCTATCCCTGCGCATGCTGGCAATGTCTTCCGCGCCGCAATAACCCATGCTGCTGCGCAAGCCGCCCACAAGCTGGTACACCGTATCTGCCAAAGCGCCTTTGTAGGGCACGCGGCCTTCCACGCCCTCGGGCACAAGCTTCTTATCCGGCTCCTGAAAATACCGATCGCTGGAGCCGTGAGCTTGCGCCATAGCGCCAATGCTGCCCATGCCGCGGTACACCTTAAAGCTGCGGCCTTGGTAAATTTCCATATCTCCGGGGCTTTCGTCCACGCCCGCAAATAGGCTGCCAATCATCACCGCGGTAGCGCCGCCTGCAATGGCCTTGGCAATGTCGCCTGAGTATTTGACGCCGCCATCTGCAATAATGGGAATGCCAAACTTGTCCGCTTCCTTTGCACAGTCCGCAATGGCGGTAAGCTGCGGCACGCCGATGCCCGCAATAATGCGCGTGGTGCATATGCTGCCCGGACCAATGCCCACCTTTACGCAGCTTGCGCCGGCGGCAATCAGGTCATGCGTAGCGGCGGCGGTTGCCACATTGCCCGCAATAATCGGCAGCTCGGGGAACGCGGCACGAATCTCGCTCAGCCTGTGGATCACATCTATGTTATGCCCATGTGCCGTGTCGATGGAAATCACATCTACCTTGGCCTTCACAAGCGCTTCCACGCGTTGCATAGCATCCTTGGTTACACCCACCGCCGCGCCGCAGAGCAAGCGCCCCTTTAAATCCTTTGCGGAATTGGGATATTTGGTGGTTTTCTCAATATCCTTGATGGTAATCAAGCCGCAAAGTTCAAATTGGTCATTCACAATGGGGAGCTTTTCAATGCGATGCGCCGCCAAAATGGCCTTTGCCGTTTCGAGTGTAGTGCCCACAGGCGCGGTAATCAGGTTCTTGCTGGTCATGACCTCTTCAATGCGGCGGCTATCGTCGGTTTCAAAGCGAAGGTCACGGTTGGTTAAAATGCCCACCAGCTTTTTGCCGCGCGTGATGGGTACCCCTGAAATGCGGTAGCGCGACATAAGCACTTCCGCGTCGCGCACGAGGTGGTCAGGCGAAAGAAAAAACGGATCGGTGATCACGCCATGCTCACTGCGCTTCACCTTATCCACCTGTCCCGCCTGTTCTTCAACAGTCATGTTCTTGTGAATTATGCCCAAACCACCCTCACGCGCCATTGCAATGGCCAGCCGCGCATCGGTGACTGTATCCATTGCTGCCGACAAAAGCGGCACGTTAAGCTTGATGGTTGGGGTCAGCATGGTTGAGGTGTCTACATCACGCGGCAGCACATGGCTCGCCCGAGGCACCAGCAGCACATCGTCAAAGGTTAGCCCTGTGCGAATACTTTCTTCCAACATCTACTTCCACCCTTTCACTCTTGGATTGTGCTCATTTTATCAGCGGTTCATGGGAATGTCAATCAAAGCTTAACGTTTTCATTGAACTTTCGCGCAAGGTGATGTATAATAATAAGAAAAGCAGGATAAATGCAAACCTTAAAAGGAGTTATCGCATATGAATACAGAACGATCCATCATTACCATTGGCAGAGAATACGGCAGCGGAGGGCGTGAGGTAGGCACGCTGGTAGCAAAAAAACTCAACATTCCTTTTTATGACAAGGAGATTTTAACACGTGCCTCTAACGACAGCGGTCTTTGTGAGGAGCTTTTTAAAACGCACGATGAGCGTGTAGGCCTAGGCGGCATGCTTACGGGTGCTTCCAGCGCTGGCGTGCCTTTGGGCGCAGCGTCGCTTGGGTTGCAGATGCCCATCAACCAGCGTTTGTTTTTAGCGCAGTTTGATGCCATCACCAAGCTATCTCAAGAAGGTTCCTGCGTGATTGTTGGGCGCTGTGCTGATTATGTGCTCAAGGCCTTGCCCAATGTGGTGCATGTCTATGTGTACGCCTCCATTGAAAAGCGCATTGAACGCATCATGCGTGTGGAAAGCATAGCGTACGACCAAGCAAAGGAGCTGGTGCGCAAGGTGGATAAGCAGCGCAAAAACTACTACAATTTCTTTGCCGACGGCAATTGGGGCTTACGCGGCAATTACGATTTAATGCTCCGCAGCGATGGCCGCAAGCCTGAGGATTTGGCCGACCTTATCGTAGCCTTTTCACAAATCGCGCATGAATAGCCAACCTTTTTGCAAACAAAAAAACGGGGTCTGTCATGGCAATACGCCGCGACGGATCCCGTTTTTGTTTGCGAGTTTTTTTATTTGCTCTCTAGCAACTGTGCTCTGGCCTCTTCAACCGTGGTGCAATGGCATGAGCAATTTAAAATATAAGTAACCGCTTGAATCCATTCTTCTAATGAAAAGCGTTCAGCAGGAATTTCCGCAATTTTCATTTTTGCTTGTTTGCTCAAAGGCTTTTCATGCAAATCGGACATGTAGTAGCAACCAGCCTTATCTTTGATCATTTCTAGCAATGCATCAATGGGTATCACCGCCTTTGGGTACCAAGCGTCAGACAATGGCATGCTTGGGTGTTTTTGCGGAAACGTATACCTTTCACAACAAGCGGTTTCGCACATCCATGGATGCAAATTGTAAAATTTCAAGTTGAATTTTCATAAGAATAATGGTATAGTTTAGGTAGGAAAACATACAACTGCTAAATTGAAAGTATGTATACGTTTATACAAACATCGGTTGATTTCTTGCGGTCAGCCTATGTTTTTTTGCTTTCAACAAACGCAATCAAAACCCCGCCTTGTCCGTCGGATTGTTAGCCGCCAAAAACACAGCCAGCACAGTCCACACCCCCGCAAACACAGCCTCCATAGTAGGCCCCACATCCACGCCGCTCACCGCCAGCACCACCTGTGCAATGCCAGCAGGCAACGCCATCCAAGCCACCTTGCTGCTTGTCAGCCGCCCCCAAACCGCCCCCAGCGCCGCGCCGACCTTCTCAATCCACTTTTTCATACCCTAGCCCCTCTTTCTTTTGTTCCATTCAATCCCGCTCCAAATCGGCAATGCGGTGGTTCGCCACCTCAATCTTTTCGTCAATCAGATCCATTCGCCCGATCGCCTCAATTTTCCATTCCGACAATTGATTGTGCTTGTCCACCTTCACCTCCAATTGCCTGATGCGGTAATTTGTCAGCTTGTTCGCCGACAATATCCCCAGCAACGACCCTGCCAGCGTCCCCAGCAACGATAGCACCCCCACAATGACCGTGTCCCCCAAGCCCTCCACCTCGCTTTGCATCCTGCCCTTATCTTCCGTAGGCTTTTGATAGCCTCCCACCTCTCCGCCAAAGCCCATCGCTCTCCCAAATGCCGCAATCCCCGTAGGGACACCATACATGGTGTCCGCCCATTGCGCGTTCAACCCACTTCATCCCCGCATCCAAAAGCGTTGCCATATCACTTCCCCGCGCTCACGCCCTCGCACCCCGCGCTCACGCCATCCCCATCGCGCCCCATCGCGCCTCCGCCAGCGCCGCCCAAGTCCTTTGCCCAACCACACCGTCCGCAACCAGCCCCTTTTCCTCTTGAAACCGCCTCACAGCCTCCAATGTCGCCGCCCCAAAATCCCCGTCAACGCCGCTCGCCCCAATGTCGTACCCCAAATCGCATAGCCAAGTCTGCAATCGCCTCACAGCCCCGCCCTTGCAACCACGCTTCACCGTGTAAAACTCCGATACGTCCACAGGATGAGAGCCGCCGCCACCGCTACCGCCACCACCGCCAACAACATCTCCGTTCGCCCCGTCAGCATCATCGCGCCCAGCATCGCCGCCACCCCCGCCGTTCCCGTCCTCGATCCCTTCGCCCCCGCCTTCCGTCCCAGCCTCCCACTTCGTGCCGTACCGCACCCACTTGAGCAACCCCACACGGTTCCAACCCCCGTTAGGTATCGTTTTCCCGCGAAACACGCTCTCCGCCACACATTCCCTGGATGCGCTCGCATGCACCGCAGACCTTCCGCCCAAAAACAGCCCCATGTGGTTTGCGTCCCCGTACCCGTCCCCACGGTATTGCGCAGGCGCGCCCGAATCATCCTCAGTCCAGATGAACAGACAAGCCCCCGCAGGCACGCAACCAAATAGCTTTACAGCCTCTTCGGGCGTGCCGCTCCACTTCAAACTCTTTCGCCAATGCGAATTGCTCCCCGCCAGTCCGCATTCCTTGCGGCTCACCCCGCACTGGATCAGCAGATATTCAACCAGCCCCTGACAGTCCATCCCCGCCAGCGACATGCCGCCTTTCACATACGGAATCGTCCTCCGTGTCGCCTCCGCAAGTAGCTCTTGCCCCGCGTGCACGAGCTCCGCATTGCTGATGCTTTTCAATCGTCCAGCCCCCTCTTTCCCTTTTTGCCTTCATCGCGCCTGTGCCAGCCGTACCCAATCAATGCCCAGCAAGCCCCCGCAAGCACACCCGCGAATACCCACCCACACAGCCCGACCAGCCAACCCCATCCATTCAATGCGCTCCACCGTCTCTCATTTGCCGCGAATCCTCAACGGAAACCCCCTTCAACCGCCCGTCCGAACAAGGCACCCCCCCATCCCCACAAAGGGACGAGCCGAAGCCCGCCCCCCTTTTCGCCCCGCCCCTTCGCGACATTACACCGTCTTTCCAGCAGGCGTAATCAACGCGCTCAGCTCCGTGTATTCCTCTTGCGTCAATTTGCCCATGGCAAAAAACACATCCAGCTTTTCCACCAGCCCCACCGTGAACCCCTTTGCAATCATGCTTTTACACAGTCGGTACAACATTTCCATTCACCCCCATTTCCATCATAATGAGCCTGTATTCGTGATCCACCGTGACCGCCGTCAAATCGTCAATGGGCGTAGGCGGAACCGCAACCGCAGGCAACGGCTCCAGCACCAGCGCCCCGCCGATCACTTTGTAATCCGCTTGCTTGTTAAAATCGAACCCTGCGGGAAAATCCACCAGCAGTTCCCCTTCGCCAAGGTGAAAATCCGCGCTTGTCGCCCCTATGCGCCCCGTAGCATCCACCATTACATGATAACTTGCCATGCTGCACCTCCCTTATAGAAGTCCGTAAATGTGCGTTATGGGTGCTATCCAAACTGATTTTACAGCACCCGCCGCCGTCATTTGAAGTCCTTTCCAGCAGGACTCTGGGATTGTCCAAACAATCCCGTTGAACTCAATGTAGTAGCTCGAAAGGGTAAGCGCCTCTGCATTTGCATGACAGGCAAAGACAACTATATTCGAGATAGTGGGCGCTCGTGGATTTTTGATTGCAATGGCAGGCCGCCAGCCCTCCATTGCAATTAAGAACACATGATAGCGATTCGATCCCTGAACGGTCACCGAGCCGCTATTCCAATTGCAGCTCATCAGCAGCGTTGGCTTTAGCGTGCGACCATCAAGCATCGTCATTGCTTCATCGTGCCAATCGCCCAGCACCTTTCCCTGCCTCGCGTCCAGCGCCTTGCCCGCTACGGTGGTGACCAAATCATTCACCACATCAGCTTTGCTGAGCTTGCCGCCTATCACCCCATCCAGCTTTTGCGCATCCGTGCCGCTCAATGGGATGTTCGCGCCTGTAAGCGCCACATTTCCGCTTACCTGCGCAACCCCGTTTACGCTCGTGGTGAGCCCGTCCGTGCCTTTTGCCCCTGTAGCGCCCACGCCGCCTGTAGCGCCTCTAGCGCCAGTGTCGCCCTTCACCCCTTGTGCTCCCTGCGCCCCCTTGAGCGATGCAATCCATGCGGCCTGCGACCCAGAAAACCCGCCCGCAACCGCTACTTCGTAGGCGCTTTTGCCGTCTGCGCCTGCGGAGCCTTTCACATTGCCTAAATCAACCGTTGTAATGGCCATTGCCATTCACCGCCTCCTTTGTTATCGAATGCACCCTGCCCTCCCTGTGGATGCACACTGCCCTCCTGTGGATATGCACTCACACTCTCGCGCGCACACACTCACACCCTCGCGTGCACACACTCACACCCTCGCGTGCACGCACTCACACTTCGCGTGCACGCGCTCACACCCTCGCTGGCACGCGCTCACACTTTGCGTACACGCACTCACACTCTCGCTGGTACGCACTCACACTCTCGCGTGCACGCGCTCACACCCTCGCTGGTACGCGCTCACACTTTGCGTACACGCACTCACACCCTCGCTGGTACGCGCACTTCGCTGGTACGCGCTCACACCCTCCTGTGGATGCGCGCTCACACACCTTGCGGATGCGCCACCGTTGTCTGCCCCCCCTGCGCTTCGCCTCGCCCCTCTCGCTGCCACCTTGTGCCGTCCCCTGTAGGGACACCATATATGGTGTCCGCCCAGTTTGCGTTCGCCCCCCACTCGCAGGGGACACATTGCATCCTATCCCCCCACACGGGGCGGGGGACGGATTTCGGAAGTGCCCTTCCGCGCGACTGGCGTGGGGACTGCCCCCCACACGGGCACAAACTCTTTTGGCGCAAAAGAGTTTGCAGAAAACAGCGGCACGCGACTCCGATCAAAAACCCCCTAATGCGGATGAACGGCGAGGGGGCTCGCTATTTGGGCGGTACGGGTACCGCCCACGCTCGCCCTGATCCTCGCCGTTCATTCGCAGGGTTTTTGATCTGCGCTGCTAACGCCGCATTTGGACGCGGCATTGGAAGGTGGGGGCTTGGATGCATGGGTCTGCATGCACAGGCTTTTGCGTGCATCGTTTTCTTTCGTCCCCTGCGAAATGGCCACGCCGTCCCTCTGTATGCATCCCGTCCCCTGTAGGGACACCATACATGGTGTCCGCCCCCACCTTGCAATGTTCGCCCCCATGCGGAATGGTCACCCCGCTCCCCTTATATCGACCGTTCTTGACCACCTCTCAAACGTTTCCACCCACGCCCCGCCCCTTACCGATAGGTTGCAATCAAATGCCCGTTTGCATCGATGGTAAACGTAGGCGTGACACCCGGCGCACCCTCTGCGCCCCGCGCACCCACAGCTCCCGTGTCACCCTTCGGCCCCTGTGCCCCCTGTGCTCCCGTGTCACCCTTTACCCCCTGTGCGCCCGCAGCACCCGGTTCACCCTTCGCTCCTGCAGCTCCCGCAGCACCCGTGTCACCCTTCGCCCCTTGCACCCCCTGTGCTCCCGCAGCACCCGGTTCACCCTTCGCTCCCGTATCACCCTTTGCCCCTTGAATCCCTTGCGCCCCCGCCGCCCCTGCATCCCCTTTCGGCCCCTGCGGCCCTACCGCACCTACATCCCCCTTTGGCCCCTGCGGCCCTATTACCTTCCCTAAATCCAAAATCTGTCCCATCCGTAACGCCCCTCTCTCCTGTTCATTTCATTCTTCAACCCATCATCCAACCCACCACCGCAAACAACCCCGCCGCCCGCCTACGAAATCCGATACACCAAATGCCCTCTATCATCAATGCCCAACGGCGGCACAGGCTCATTGTCGTTGTGTACCAGCATCAGCCGCCCAGCCTCGCTCACATAAAGCCCAAACAACCCGGGCGCAAGCGCTGTATTTGCGCCGCTTTCACCCTTTGCGCCGCGCTCTCCCTGCCGCAGCCCAAATTCAATGTGCTTGTGCCCGCTCGCATCGCTGATCACCGCGCTGACTGGCTCGCCTGCCGGCACATCCTTGGCCGATACGGTCATGCCGTCAATGGCGCCTGCCGCCGCCGTGGCCGCTGCCCCCGCTGCAGCTGCCGCCCCTGCCGATGCATCCGCACGCCCCGCCGCCGCATCTGCCGCGCTCGTAGCCGTGTTGGCGGAGCGTATGGCCGCCGCTGTGCTGCTCTGCCTCGCACCTTCCGCCGTAACCCGCGCCGCTTCCTCGCTGACCCGCCCCTTTTCAGCCGTAACCCGCGCCGCCTCCACCGTCTCCCGCGTACCCTCTGCCGCAACCCGCGCCTTTTCCGCCGTAACCCGTGCCGCCTCAACCGTCCCGCGCAATTCTTCAGCCTTGGCCACCGCATCCGCAACGCTCCCCGCACGCCCCGCCGCTGCATCCGCACGCCCAACCGCCGCATTCACCGCCACATCCGCACGTACTACCGCCGCATCCGCACGCCCCGCCGCCGCATCAGCGCCTCCCGCCGCCGCATCTGCACGCCCAACCGCCGCCTTCACCGCCGCATCCGCACGCACTACCGCCGCATCAGCACGTCCCGCCGCCGCATCAGCGCCCCCCGCCGCCGCATCCGCTCTTCCACCCGCCGCATCCGCTCTTCCACCCGCCGCATCCGCCCGTCCCGCCGCCGCATCCGCGCCCCCCGCCGCAGTATCCGCCCTTTCTATCGCCGCCTTCACCTCTGCAACCATGGCCAGCAGCTCCCCCAGGTTCGGCACAATCGCCCCGGGATCAATCACCGCTTCCGTTGCGCCCGCGCATACATTGCCGCTCAAGCATAAAGGCGTTAGCTGTTCACCTTCCACAGCCAGCTGAACCAATAAACTGATGCGCCCGGGCACGCTGTAGCACGCCGCAGGCAATAGCACCCGCGCTTCGTTCCCCGCCGCCGTGCCTTGTATCACCACGGTTTGCCTGTTGGCAAGCACCGCATAGCCTATACAGCTCACCCCCGCAAGCATAAACGCCGCCCCGCCGCGCTCTACGGTCACAATCAGCACATGCGCGGCCTTGTCGCCCTTCACAAGCGGCGCGTCCAGCCGCAATTCTCGTGTGGGCTTGTCCAAATCCACCGTATACCGCATTGGAATGGTTAGTTTTTCCATTCGCTTCCCTCCTTAATAATTGCCCCCGCTAAAAGCCGTCACAAAGGTTTTGATGTACACCGTGCCGCTGATGCGCGCCATGGCATTGGGCGTAAAGGTAAGGGTGTGCCAGCCGCGCGTAATGCGCCCCGCGCTGTCCTTGCCCATATAGGCAACCGCGTCAAAATCCTTTGTATCGCTGATGCCGCGAGGCACCTCCTGCCCGTCAATGCTCACCGCAACGGCGCTCGCCGTTTCAGCTGCTTCATATACCCCGTATTCCATGTGGTGCGTGTGATCCGGCAGTGAATGGCTGTGCCCAGGCACCTGAAACGATAGCGCAGGGATGGTCATGCGGATGGTCACATTGTGGTCATGCGGCAACGAGTGCCTGTGAAGCTTCCCCTCTGCGGGGGTGCTCACATAAGCCGTTTGGGTGTTGTCGTAGCCCATATCCTTGGGGCCTGTGGTTGTGGTGCTGTAGCTGGTGACCTTGGCCTCCTCCGATAGCGCCGCCCCGCCGCCGCCCCCGCTGGTTTTGCCCCCGCCGCTCGCCGCGCCTCTGCTGGTGGAACGGAACCTGCCCAAATCAAAGGTCATGCGCAGCTCGTTGATGCTTGCCGCGTTTCTGTCCACAGGGATGCGCACCTTGAGCGGATGCCCCTCGTCGCAATTGTCCGCAAAGGATAGGGCATACAGGCAGGTACTGCCTTGGCTGTACAGCTCCCCAATCCGCGTTTTGCGGATCAGCTCCGCCGCATCTCCCGTTACATCGCTTTTCTGGTTGCATAGCGTTACCGTCGCCTTGTGCGGCTGACCGTATACATCCTGCTTGCTCACCTCCACAATGCGCTCCTCTAGGCTGATGCCGTACTCTGGCATGGGCACGCGCGCCAACCGCCCCAGCCTGAGCGCATCCATGGGTTCCTCTGTGAGGGTGTATACATCATCTGCGGTAATTTCGGTAATCACCCTTGGATTGCATAGCGTTTCAAGCGCCGCAAGCGCGGCCGCCTTGAGCGTGGCCGCCTCCGTAATGGCCGTGTCGGGGTATACATCCTCCACCACGCCCCAGACCGCCGTGTTCTTCTCCACATAATCCACGCCGTTGTTTACATCCCGTATGCCCAGCTGATTCACCCCTTCGCCATACCCGCGCGGGTAAAGCCGCGTGCGCAGGTCACTGCGGTCCACCGTGCGCTTCACGCTTTGCACATTGCGCCCCAAGCGCAGCTCCGTGCTGGGGGCGGTGTCCGCCTTTTTCAGCGATAAAATAAAGGGGTAGCCGTCCGTATCAAAGGCCCATTGATAATCCCCCGCAAGGGGCTTCGCCACCGAAAGCACCGCGTTAATCAGATACTCATTTTCAACGCTGTATTGAAAGTACTCCGTAAAATCGCAATCGCCCAAAATCCAATCCTGCTTGCTTTGCTTGCTTAATAGCCCCACAAGCGCCTGCCTCGTGCTTACGCCTACGCCGCCAAACTCGTAATAGGTCGGTATCACCGTATCCCCAAGGGTGCATAGCACATGCTCCAAGGTTACGGTTTGCCGCTCGCTTTGCTCATAGGCCTCCTCTGTCTTGCTCACGCGAAACACCCCGATGCTTCCGTAGCTTTCAAACAACCGCACAAGCTGTCCCTGCTGTACGCTTTCCCCCTCAAGCGTCATGCTGGCGGTGGAAAGCGGTGTCAAGCTCGCCTTATAGCTTACCTTGGTGGGGTTTACGCGCTTGATGGGGTTCATTTGCGCGTCAAATACCTGCGGTAGGGGAATGCTCACGCTTTCCGTCATAGCCATTGCCCCCTTGCACAGAGCGTGACTTTTGCCGCACGATCTGTTTGCACCGAAATGGTGTTGCTCTGGCAAAGCCCCAGCACCAAATTGTCCGCGCTTGCACCCGTGCGCTTGTTCATCTTGCTTTCACCCTCTGCCATGAGGCGCAAAAAACCGTTTGCATCATAATCGCAAACCAGCGTTTTTCCCGCTTCCAGCCCAAGCTCCGTAAACAAAAACGAGCGCCCATTCACGGCAACGCTCGCGGTCTGAATCACTTCTGTGCTCAGGTTGTGCATGCGGAAGGTCAAAAACGCACTGCCCGCCGTCCCGGGGGGACAAAGCGTTCCGCTTTTGACGGCATTCGCCTCTGTCTGCACCTCTGCGGCGGTTTCGTCGCTTGCCTGCCAGTAGGGCGCAAGTGCCGTAAAGGTCACCTCCAGCACCTCCGCCCAGCCCTTCACGCTGGATAGGTTGGGAAGTGTCGTGTACTTCACCTCTATGTACTGCCCCTCCCTTGCGCTGGTGGTGAGCTGGCCGTCCGCTACCCACCGCAGCACTTCATCCAGTAACAGCCTTCTGCGCAGGGGCTCCTCCTCCCGCACCACAAAGCGCACCTTCACCTTGCGCGATTGCGTTCTTCGGCTGGCCATCCGCTGCCCGTCCAAATGGCATAGGTCGATCAGCTGCACTTGAAGCTTGGGCGTTTCCTCCTGCACATCCACAATGCGTATGCTTGCACTGATGTCCTGCAAGCCCCTGCCGTTCAGCCATACCTCGTACATCAACCAAACCTCCCGCTTTTCACTCGGTCCCCCTGCAAGCTGCTCACATAGGGCTCCACCATGCGCCCCACCACCGCGCCGTCAAGGGCTATCACAGGCGCTTGCCCCTCTGGCGCCGCCTCCCATATGGCGGATGCAAGCGCGTGGTAATCCAGCACTGCCGATGCTGCCGCACTCTCCCGCACTGCGGTTTGTCCCCCGCGCCATAGCGCCGCTTCGGCGGCAGTCAGCACGCTCTCGCCCTTATGCAAAAGCGCGGGATATTCGTCGTAGGGTACGTATTCAAGGCCTGTGCGCTTGGGATACCAACGGTTCACCCTGCCCAAGCTCGCCGCGCTCCCCATTGCGTTTTGTGCCGCCGCCAGCGCATTGGCAACCACGCCCCTCATGGCACTTTGAAGTACGCCCCCCTCCGCCGTTACGCCATCCGCAATGCTTTGCACCATGCTTGCGCCCACACCGCAAAACGCCTGCAAAAATCCATTCATATGGCTGATTGCCTGCCTGATGATATCCTCCACAGCATCCCGAAGCGGTGTTTCGGCTCTGTACCCCCGCGCCGCGCCCTGTGCAAAAGCTTTGCCCGCCTCCGCCGCGCCGATCTCGCCATCAGCAACAATATCATTCATGGTTTGCACCATGGCAGCCACATCCACACCAAGCGCGGTGATGAAAGTGGTCATGTCCGTCAGAATGGTTTGAGCATCCGCAGTCACTGCTGTTTTTGCGGCGGCAAGCTGGGTTTGTGCCGCAACGCCTGCCGTGGTCGCTTCATTAATTTTAGTGGTTAATTCCTCAACTGTGAGGGCTTGGGTGGATAGCTGGTCAATTTCCTTCTGTTGTGCAATAACTACATCGTCTGTTTCATCAGTAATTGTTTTTACGTCATCTAGGTTGTTTTCCATGTTCTTAACAACATTTGATTGCCTGGCATTGTCTGCTTCTAGTGCACCCGTTCCAATGCCCGCTTTTTTGAGCATGTCGTTATATAGTCCCTCTACCGTTTTCCCATTTTTGACTGCTTGATTTATCTGTTCTTGCGTCATTCCAGCTTTTTTAAGCGCCACTTTTTGCAGTGCTTCAACTTCAATAGCCGCATTCGCGCATTCTGCAGTTCCTTTTTCTATCAATTCATAAATTCCTGTTGCGTCAGCACTCGCACTTTCCATTGATTGTTTTGCAATTTCTTGCATTTCATACAATTTATCGTTCATACGCTGGGTTAGGAGCGTCATATGATCTGACGCTTCCTGGTCAGCAGCCATCGCTTCAGGCGTCATCGTAAAAATCAATTCGTTGATATTGGGAATGTCACTCTTGTCAATAGACTTAAACATCTCTTCAAAATTTTTGGCAAACTCCTGCGCTGCCTTTTGTTGTCTTTCCGCAATATCCGCATTGTCATATATGTCAAACAATTCCAAGTGCCCAAAATCGCTTGTCAGCTTGTTAATTGCTTCAACGCTCTCTTTAGCCGTTGTCCATTTTTTATATGCATCATCATACATTTCTTGATACATGTCCACCTTGTTCTTCATCTCAGAACGATGTCCTTCAATTTGAATGACCATATTCGAAAAAGCAATTTGTTCATCTAGCTTTTTCCATTTTTCAATTAATCCTTCAAGCTGTCCTCTTTCAGCACTTATGATACCCCCCTCTCCCATATATCCTTTTAACCCAGGATATAAAGTAACAAGCGCTGTACAGACAGTCTTTATCTCTTCCGCGCTGGCTTTTCCTTGTATTAGCGCTTCTAGCTCAGCAACCAATTCCTTTGATTTTCGATATTTCACTTCAATCTCAACCATAGCCGTACTATAATTGGTTTTGATATCATTAATTTCTTGCTTTACGTTCTCAAAATCCGTAATAGTTGCACGGACTTCCTCGCTTAGCCCCACCTTGCCAGATCCGCCAAACAAGCTTGCAATCCCTCCAACCACCTTGCTAACCGTATCAAAAATACCCGTAAACAGCGGCATCACAAGGGTCATTAGTTGCGTAGACAATCCCTGCCATGCAGTCTGCATCTTTCCCAATTCCTCATTCATTTTAACCGATGCATCTACCCCCTCGTCACTCATCACCGCGCCCAAATCATGCGCCTCCCGCTTAAGTGCCGCAGTTTCCTCCACTGTTTGATTCAATGTCGGCAACAGATCATTTGCGCTGTCTCCAAATAGTGCGGTAGCAAGCGCCGCCTTTTCACCCTCATCCTTCACACCCTGCAACGCCGTCACGATGGTTTCAAAAGCATCTTCTCGGCTCATACTATTGAGCTTTCCCACATTTAGCCCAAGCTTTTCAAATTGTATCGATGCATCCTTATTGCCCGTAGCCGCCTTTTTCAGCACCGTGTTAAGTATGGACATGCCACCCTGCAAGTTCTGAATATCCGTGCCATTTTGCTTGAGGATATACCCCCATTCCTGATAGCCCTCGCAAGATAAGCCCATTGCTTGGCTTTGCTTATCCACCTTGTCACCCATGTCCGCAGCGTCCTTTAAACTTTCGTATAGCTGCACCGCCATGTCCTGCAAACCGTTTCCAATCAAGCCTTTTACCGTATCTTCAAGAACACCCGCCATTTTCTGTTTCCATCCGACCAGTTTTTCGCTTAGCTTGCCCAAAGGCTCCTCTATGTCATCCACCGCTACATCAATCGCAAGCTCTTTGGTTGGCGGCTCATAAGCATTTATTGCATCTTCTACGCTCTCAACATTCAGCGTTATTTTCGTTTCAATTTCCCGCTGCTCCATTGATGCAACCGTTTCACGATACTGCTGCACAGCGGCAGTTGTGGATAAATCCAACGTAACAGCGGACGTGCCAAAGCTCTCAAATGTTTCCTTTACAACCGTTGTATCTACATTTACATTCAAATCAAGCTCTGTTTTACCAAGCTTTTCAATGTCCTTTTCAAACCCCGTTGTATCAATTTTTGTGTCAAATATAAGGCTGCCATCTTTCGCTTGCTCTGCCATTTGTCTTCCTCCCCGCTTTTATATGCTGACATTCGCATTCGTCCTATGATTTGTTACGGATGCCAAAAGCACATTTTAGGTGAACAAAGTACCATCCATTGTACAAGAAAGAGGAAATCAGCACAATGGATGGTACACAACAAGGTGAAAATGTGCTTTTGTCACCCTACTCATGATTTACAATCGCTTTATTTCATGCTATACTTTCAGCACACTCAATCAACTTAACAGGAGGTTCTCACATGCCCGCATGTAAAAAGCTGCTGTCCCTCGCCATCACCCTTGTTGTTCTGTTTGGTTCCTGCGCCTCCGCCATCAGCGTCGATTCGGAATATATTCTTGGCTACCTCTACGAGGAAAAAATGCAGACTTATAAAGACAAATGTACATACCTGTATGCAGATGGTATGTACGTGTACAACATTGCACAATCCAAAGCTGGTTATGAATCAGCTATTTCTCCACTTGATCAAAACGAAGGACAAGGGGAATGGAAAATAGATATCCACCTCTTAACAGAAGCATGCGCCGAAAGCAAAGCCCTCATAGACCAAGAAGGTCGAACCAATGAAAGTGTCATTATTTCCGTTACCTACAACATAGGGAACGAAAACTATCCCGTTATCATTCCTTTGCTTACCATTAAAGATGGCATTGTGGTTTTCAACATTAACGATGCCCTATATCCAAAGCAAGCGTAACCAAAACCCGATGATTCCCTTGCCAAGGCAGCTCAAAATCACTTTGTCACCAGCAGGAACTGCCATTCTCAACGTTTCGTTCTCGTTGTGCTCCGCTCCCCCATTGCTCCGCTGAGCACTCAGCACACTCAATCAACTTAACAGGAGGTTCTCACATGCCCGCATGTAAAAAACTGCTGTCTCTCGCTATCACCCTTGTTGTTCTGTTCGGTTCCTGCGCCTCCGCCATCAGCGTCGATTCGCGCCATATTTTGGATTACCTTTTCACTAATGTAATCGACAAAATTAACCTGGATTGTAAATATAATTATTCCAATGGTCTGTATGTATACAATACGTTTGAAGATGAAGAAAACGTTCTCAAGTTGGCTTTTTCAGCTCCAAAAAGCAACGAACGCATCATGTGGGGCGTTGCAAAACGGGGGTTAATTAATGACTGCACCGAATGCAAAGCCATCTTAGATAAAGAAGGCCGCACCAACGAAAGCGTCATTATTGCTGTCACCTACACAATACCCATCACTTCTTCCATCACCCCCGTTTATCTCCCCTTGCTTATCATTAAAGATGGGGTTGTCATCTTTGATATCAGCGATACCGTACCGCCGGTGCAGTAGCTCTCACAATGCATTCGTTCCCACTCGCAAGGTCTGCCAAGCACCCATGTTTTCAGCACACTCAATCAACTTAACAGGAGGTTCTC